>JAHYYN010000026.1:0-9069 GCA_019424945.1 Collinsella sp.
ATTGCTCTCGCACTTAGACATGAGCCTCCCCTCCCTTGCAGAAAAACGGAATGATCAGATCGTCAAAATCCTGAATCTCCTCGTGGCCAAAGCCTTCAAAGAACTCATGACGCTTTTCACAGGTCAGGTTGTTATAGACCGCAAACTGCGTCGCTGGCGGACAGACGGTATCGGCTGTGCCGGTGCCAAACAGCACGGGGCATTTGACCGTAGGGGCAAAGTTCTTGGAATCGAAGTACGCCAGCTTGGCATAGGCTTCGTCGATACGAGTCGAGTCCTCGTCAAACCAGCGAGACCAATAGCGCAGGCCCTCGTAGGCAATGTCGTCGGCATCCAAATCCCAGACCAGGCGGAAATCCGACAGGAAGGGATAGAGGATGGCGGCGCGATTGATAAGCTCGCTGTTAAGTGCACAGGTCGCAATGCCCAAACCGCCGCCCTGCGACGCGCCGTTCACAAACACACGGGCAAGATCGATGCCCTCGAGCTCGCGAACGATGCGGCACAGGATGCGAATATCTTGGTGCAAGCGGACATAGTAGAGGTTGGCCGGATCGCCGTCGATACCGGCGACGATATGGCCCGCGACCGTTGTGCCCTCAAATCCACCAATGTCCTCGGAGGGACCTCCTTGGCCGGGGCAGTCGAGGGCGATGAGTGCCATGCCCATGCCCGCAAACGACGCCTGCTCAAACCAGCTGCGGCTTGCACCCGGATACCCATGGAACTGAAGTACCAATGGCACGGGCTCGTCCGAGACGGGTTTAAGGTACTTGGCATGCAGGCGAGCGCCACACATGCCGGTATACCAGAGGTCGAAAAGCTGGCAGGTCACGGCATCGGTGACCGATGCCGTCTCGATCGCATAGTCAAGTCCGACGGCGTCGGCCTCGGCCATGCGGTCCTTCCAAAAGAGATCGAAATCCGATGGACGGGGCATGGCGCCCCGATACCCACCAAATTGCTGTTGTAGCTCCTGAGCACTTGGCATGGCTCGTGAACCCAACCTTTCGAAATCGCAACGGAGGTGCGCCCGGCAAGGGAACCGGGCGCACGGGAGGGAAAGCGAGGCTACTCGCCGAGCTTGGGATGCAGCAGCGACGGCGCAGCGCCGAGCAGCATCTTGGTGTAGGGGTCCTGAGGGTGCTGGAAGACCTGCTTGGCCTCGCCCTGCTCGACGATCTTGCCGCCATTCATAACGATGATGTCGTCAGAGATATAGCGGACCGTCTGGATGTCATGGCTGATGAACACCATGGCCAGGCCGAGCTCCTTCTTAAGGTCGGTCAGCAGGTTCAGAATCTGCGCGCGGACCGAAACGTCCAGAGCCGAGGTGGGCTCGTCGGCGATGATGGCATCGGGGTTCAGCGACAGGGCACGGGCAATTGCGACGCGCTGGCGCTGGCCGCCCGAAAGCTGGCCGGGAAGAACCTCGGCGGCGGAGCTGGGCAGGCCAGTGAGCTCCAGGAGTTCCTTGACGCGCTTCTCCTGTTCGGCCTCGGTGCCCAGATTGTGGACGCGCATGGGATCGAGCAGCTGCTCGCGAACGACCATGCGGGGGTTGAGCGCCGTGGCCGGGTTCTGGAACACGACCGAGATGACGCGACCCATGTGGCGACGGTCCTCGGCGGTACGCTTGGTTACGTCCTTGCCCTTAAAGTAGACCTTGCCGCTCGTGGGGGCCTGCAGGCCGCACATGACGTTGGCGGTGGTGGACTTACCGCAACCGGACTCGCCGACGATGCCGATCGTCTGACCGGGCATGAGCCTAATCGTTACACCCTGGACGGCGTGAACCAGGTTGGGGTGCAGAATCGAGCCGGTACGGGTCCTAAAGGTGACGTGGACGTCATCAAGGAAGATGATCGGCTCGACGCCGTTGACTGCGGTCTCGCTCATCTACATCACCTCCGCGTGAGGGGTCAAACCATTTGCCTTGAGCACCTCGTCGGGGAGCTCGGAATAGAAGTGCTCGGTGCCGGGCACGCGCTTGAAGACCGGACGGGTGTCCAGGCCAATGCGCGGATGGCTCGAGCGGGGCGCGAAGCGATCGCCCTTGGGGAAATCGCGCGGGCTCGGAACGGCGCCGGGCACCTGGTGCAGACGGCCCGAACCGCTCTCGATGGACAGAACGGAGCCCAGAAGACCGCGGGTGTACTCGTGGATCGGGTTAGTGAGCAGCTCCTTGGTGGGCGCCTGCTCGATAACCTGACCGGCGTACATAACCGTGATGTTATGGGCGACCTCGGCGACCAGCGCCAAGTCATGCGAGACGAAGATCATGGCAAAGCCGAGCTTGGCCTGAAGGTCGTTGAGCAGCTTGATGACCTGCTTCTGGACGGTAACGTCCAGGGCGGTCGTGGGCTCGTCGCAGATGACCAGCTTGGGGTCGCGGGTAAGGGCCATAGCGATCAGGACACGCTGACGCTGACCACCGGAAAGCTCGTGCGGATAGCTCTCGAGCGTACGCTTGGGGTCGAGGCCCACGAGCTCCAGGAGCTCCTCGGCGCTACGGGTGCCGCCACGCTTGGTGAGCTGCTTCATCTGGGCAGAGATGAGCATGGAGGGGTTGAGCGAGGACAGGGCGTCCTGATAGACCATAGCGATATCGGTACCGCGCAGGCCGAACCACTCCTTCTTACTCATCTTGAGCAGGTCGCGGCCCTCCCAGAGGACCTCGCCGGAAAGGTGCTCGTCATCGTCGGTCAGGCCCATGATGGCCAGCGTGGTGATGGACTTACCGCAACCGGACTCGCCCACCAGGCCCATGGTCTGACCAGGACGGACGTCAAAGTTGACATGGTCGACGACGTTGATATCGCCGTGATGCTCAAACTGAATGCAGAAGTCACGGACCGAGAGAATCGGTTCGACAGACTCGTCGGGCACATGGCGATCGTCACGCTTGAGCTCGACATCGCGCAGGGCGCCAAGGCGAGCGGAGAGGGACTGGGCCTGCTCCTTGTAGGCGCGAACGGGGTCGGAGACCAGCAGGTCGGCCTCGCGACGCTTGGAGGAATCGGTCGGATCCAGGGCGGCGGAGGGAGCAGCGGCCATGGCGTCGGTAATGCCCTCGGAGAGGATGTTGAGCGCCAGGCAGGTGATCATGATGGCCAGGCCCGGGAACAGCGCCTGCCACCAACGGCCGGCGAGCACGCCGCCGCGGGCGTCGGCGAGGATGTTGCCCCAGGTAGCGGTGGGCTCCTGGATACCAGCGCCGATGAAGGTCAGCGAGGCCTCGAAGATGATGGCGTCGGCGACCAGGGTAACGGTGAAGACCATGATCGGGGCGATGCAGTTACGCAGAACATGCTTGATCAAAATCCACGGAGCCTTGGCGCCGGAAACGATGACCGCGCGGACATAGTCCTCGCCGTACTCGGACACGATGTTGGCGCGCACGATACGGGCAATCTGCGGAGTGTACATAAAGCCGATGGCGAAGATGATCGACGGCACGGAGTTGCCCAGGATGGAGACGAAGACGGCCGCGAGGGCGATGCCCGGGATGGACATGATGATGTCCAGGATACGCATGATCGTCTCGGAAACGGCCTTGCGCGAAACCGCCGCAAGGGCGCCCACGACCGAGCCGCAGACCAGAGCCATGGCAGTGGCGCCAAAGCCGATAATCAGCGAGTAACGACCACCGTAGAGCATGCGCGACAGAATGTCGCGACCCTTATCGTCGGTACCGAAGATAAATCCGTTGCCGGGAGCCTGGCGAGCCGTAAAAATCTCGACCGGGCTATAGGGGGCAAGAAGGGGCGCCAGAATCGCAGTCAGGGCGACCAGCACCAACACGACGGCGGCAATCTTAGAAGACAGCGTCATCTTCTTCCAGCCACCGAGCTTGAGCCCCTTGGAGGCAGCCTTCTCGAGCTGCTCGGTTTGCTTCTCTCGAATCTTTACCATAATCTACACCGTCCTGATGCGCGGGTTGATGAGCAGGTAGAGCATGTCAACCACGATGTTGATGATGATGAAGGCGAGAGCAACGACGATAACGACGCCCTGAACCAGGTTCGCCTCGTTGCCCTGAACGCCCTGCAGAATCGCGGTGCCCATGCCGGGGAGGTTGAAGATAACCTCGATGACGACGGCGCCGCCCATGAGGTAACCGATCTTAAGACCGAGGGTGGTGACCGGGGTGATCAGCGCATTGCGAAGAACGTTGATGCCGACGACGACCTTCTCGGGAACGCCGGCGCCGCGAGCCATACGGACATAATCCTTATCGAGCTCCTCGACCATGGCGGTACGCACGATACGAGTCATCTGGCCCGTCAGCGGAAATGCCAAGGCGATAGCGGGCATGATCATACGTCCCAGATAGCCAGCCGGATTCGTGGTGAAGTGAGGCAGAGCACCCGATGCCGGAAGCACCTTAAGGTAGGAAGAGAACAGCAGGATCAACAGAACGGCAAGCCAGAACGACGGGGTTGCCAAGCCGGCGATGGAAAAGACGCGGATCACTTGGTCCGGCCATTTGTCGCGATACAGTGCCGCGATGACGCCGAGTAAAAACGAAACGACCGCACCGATGGCAAGGCCGATGAAGGTCAGCTGCATCGTGACGGGCAGGGCCGTGGAGATGCGCTTGGCAACGGAGTTGCGAGCAGCACCATAGGTGCCCATGTCGCCATGGATCAAATCGCCCATATAGCGCACGTAGCGCACAGGCCAGGGGTCGTCCAGACCATACTTCTCATGGTACTCGGCAACCGCCTCGGGCGAGGCACCGTCACCCAACGCCGTGTAGGCGGGGTCGGTCTTGGAGAACGACATAAGGAAGAACACCAGGACGGTGACGCCCAATGCCATGATCGGCAGCGCCACAAGACGCCTTCCAATCAAACGTAGCAAGTTGTTCACGTTCTCTCCCCTTTCTTTTGTCGGTAGGACCAACTGGTATATGAGTACGGATACTCATTACAAGACCCGAGCGACATCGAGGTCGCCCGGGTCTTTGTTTCAACTATGAGGATACGGTCCCAACGACCGACATCCTGCATACAGACTCAAGCGAGTCTTACGCCTTGACGGTCGCAACGCCCCTGAAGGACATGCTCGTCGTGCCGATGCCCTTGAAGCCATCGAGGGCCTCGCCGTTGGGCGCAGTGGACGGATCGTCCCAGGAAGCGGAGACGGTCTTGACGTGGACAACGGGGTACAGAACGGCGTTGTCGGCAATGATGTCGAAGCACTCGTTCCACTTCTTCTGCTGCTCGTCGCCCTCGGCGGCAAGAGCCTCGTCCATGAGACTGTGGAGCTTCTGCCACTCAGCGGACTCCTTCCACGGGCAACGGGTCTGCATCCAGACGTTGTCGCCGTACCACCAGTTGAGCAGCAGGTCGGGGTCGGCGCCGAAGCAGGAAGGATCGCCAGGGGCAAGGAGGATATCGTAGGCCTCGCCGCCGTCGATGGCAGCGTAGGTGGCCGGCGAGGTATCGGTCTGGATGGTCACATCGAAGCCGAGAGCGTCGAGGTCGTTCTTGACCTGGGCGGCCATGCCCTTAATCTGCTCGTTGTCGGTGGTGCGCAGGGTGATGGCACCCGGGGTGATGCCAGACTCCTCGATGAGCTTCTTAGCCTTCTTGGCGTCGGTCTTGTACACCGTGGAAGCCTCATGATAGTTGGTGAAGCTCTTGGGCAGGTAGCAGCTGGCAGCGGTGGCAAGGCCGGCGAAGGTGTTGCTGACCATCTTCTCGGTGTCGAGCGCATACATGACAGCCTGACGGACCTTGACGTTGTTCCAAGGCTCCTTGGCGACGTTGAACATGATGAAGCGGGTGCCGAAACCCTGAACGTTATCGATCTTGCAGCCGGCGCTCTCGAGCTGGTCGACGGCGTCAGCGGTAACGAGCTCCATAACGAGCGTGGAGCCCTCCTGCTGAGCGGTAACGCGAGCGGTGGGGTCGGTCAGGATGCTGTACTGGATCTTCTTATCCTCGGCAGCATACTCACCGTTGTACTCGGGGTTGGGAACCAGGGTGATCTCGGTATCGGAGATAGAGTCGTACATCCAGGGGCCGGAGCCGATCGGCTGCTTGGCGCGATCCTCCTCGGTCTGGGTGGCCGGGGTAACGCGGACGATGGCCAGACGATCCTTGAGCAGGGAGAAGTTGGGGACCTTGGTCTTGACCGTCACGGTGCTGGCGTCCTTGGCCTCGATGGACTCGAAGGGCTGGAAGAACGGAGCATAGGTAGCGGAAGCGGCGCAAGCGGTGTAGGAGGCAACGACATCGTCAGCGGTGACCTCGGTGCCATCGGAGAACTTGGCACCCTTGCGGATGGTGACCTCGAAAGTGGTGTCGTCCACAGACTTGGGATCGTCGGTGGCGAGCTCGTTGAAGGTGCTGTAGTCGTGGTAATCGATGCCGTAGAGGCCCTCGACGACGTGCCAGTTAGCACCCAGGCCCACAGCGGAGCCGGTGCTGGCGGGATCGAAGCTGGACGGAGCGTAAGCGGAACCAGCGGTGATCACGCCGCCGCCACGGTTGGCGGAATCGGTGGAACCGGAAGCGGAACCCTCGTCGCTGGAGCTGCCACCGCAGCCGGTGAGACCAAGCCCCGCGACAGCAGCGACGCTGCCGGTGAGGCCGAGGAACGAACGCCTGGACATACCCTTGTTGATGATGGCCATGTCTTCTCCTATCAATAGAGAATCTTACCCGGGAGCACCTAGACGTGCCCCCGCGCAACTTGCGGACGATATATACCTTACCTACCGACGAGCCCAACTGAGGTGCCGCGCTCGGCGACCGATACATACATACGCTTGAACGGTATTTACTACCGTTCACCGAATTCATTGACAAACGATTCGCCAGACAGTATGTATCGACGAGGTGAGATATCAGTCTTCGTCAACCCGCAGGATAGCAGGGTTGTTCACCATGGCTAGTCAAACGTTTTAGCGTTAATAAAACCCGAAATCGGCTGGTAATCGCCGTGAAATTAATGATTGAAAATCACGCAATCATGTATATCAGTTGTTTAGAGGCGTGTTTAGTTTTCGGATTGCTTTGCCGCCGCTTCGGCGCGCTCGGCATTCCATGCAACGAGCGCCTCGTAAACCGCTTTGGCGACATCGGCAGGAATGCCTCGAACTTCCGCGATCTCTTGCTCGCTCGCCGCGCGCAAACGCTTCATCGAGCCAAAATGGCGCATAAGGGCACGTTTTCTGGTGGGTCCCACGCCTGGAACGTCATCGAGTACCGAAACCGTCATGGCTTTATCGCGCAATTCGCGATGGAACGTGATGGCAAAACGGTGTGATTCATCGCGCACCTGTTTAATTAGATAGAGCGACGCGGACCCGGTCGGCAGCACGACGGGAGTCTCGTCCCAAGGCACGAAAACCTCCTCATCGGCCTTTGCCAAACCACAAACTGGTATATCGAGCCCAAGAGCCTCAAGTTGCTTGATCGCAGCGGTTAATTGCGGCTTACCGCCATCGACAACGAGCAAATCGGGGCGCGAGCCAAAGCGCTCGTCGGCCATGCGCTCGGGAGCATAGCGTCGTCCCAAAACCTCGGACATCGACACGAAGTCGTTTGCCTCGTCCAATTCGGCCTGAATTTTAAAACGACGATACTGACTCTTGTCGGCGCGCCCGTTGGTAAACACCACCATCGAGGCGACCGTGAAGGTGCCATGCAACGTCGAGATATCGAAGCACTCGATGCGCAACGGCGGCGCAGGCAGCGCCAGTGCACTTTCGAGCTCCAGGAGCGCTTGATTGGTGCGATCGTCAGCATACCCCGTGCGCATCATGTAGCGCATGAGGGCATGGCGCGCATTTTTGGAAGCCATATCGAGCAGGCGGTGCTTTTCGCCGCGCTGCGGCCTATGGAGATGGCAAGAGCGCTCGCGCTTGCCCGCAAGCCACTCCCCCAGCGCCTCCGCATCCTCAAGCTCGACGGAAAGGTTGACCTCAGCTGGAATATCAGCCGTCTCGTCGTAATAGCGCTTAAGAAAGCCCGACTGGAGCTCTTCCTCGTCAACATCAAGACCCTTGTCGAGAATGAACTCGCAGGTGCGAACTGTTCGGCCCTCGCGAACGACGAAGACGCAAGCGGCGGAGATGGTCTCCTCGCGATAGAAACCGATGACATCTATATCGACACTGGAGGGAAAAACGACTTGCTGACGATCGTCCAGACCCCTGATGACCTCCAAACGACGTTTGACGCGTGCCGCGCGCTCAAAGTCGAGCGCCTCGGCGGCATCCGTCATCTCGGAGGTCAGCTCATCGACGACATCCTTGCGATGGCCCGACAAAAAGTGCTCGACACGCTTGACGTTCTTGGCATAGTCTGCCGGGGAAATCGCGCCGACACACGCACCCGGGCCGCGCCCGACATGGTAGTCAAAGCAGGGGCGCCCGTTTTGCGCGCAAATCATATTGACGATGTCTTCCTCGCCCTTGTGGGACTCGACGATACGGCGACAACGACGCCACTCCGCACAGGATGCGGAGCAGATGGGGATAACCTTGCGCAGCGTATCTATCGTCTCACGTGCCGCGCGGCTATCGGTATAAGGTCCAAAATAGCGCGTTCCCGGCTTATGACGCTCACGCGTGTATTTGATAGCGGGATACAGGTCGCCCTTTGTAATGGCGATATAGGGGTAGCTCTTGTCATCCTTGAGGTCGACGTTAAAGTACGGATGGTACTGACCAATCAAATTGCGCTCGAGCACCAACGCCTCGTGCTCGGTCTCCACCACGATATAGTCAAAGCTCGCCACCAGCTGCATCATCAGCGGGATCTTCTGGCGCTCGTCCTGCAGCGTCACGTACTGACGCATACGGGCGCGCAGGTTTTTCGCCTTGCCCACGTAGATGACATCGCCCTTGGCGTCTTTCCAAAGGTAGCAGCCGGGCTGCGTGGGAACGCGCGAAACCTGCTCGGCAAGCGTTGGAATGTTGTCGTGACCTGCCACGCGTACCTACTCGCGACGAAGCAGCGCCGAGACCTCGGGCATCTTAAAGACGAAGGCAAGACCAAAAGTTACAGCAAGCGAGACGACGCCTGCAACACAAACGTAGCCCAGGGTAAT
>JAHYYN010000027.1:0-10358 GCA_019424945.1 Collinsella sp.
TCTCTGCCGAGGAGCTCGCCGAGCAGAACATCACGCCCTCCACGATCCGTCTTTCCATCGGTACCGAGAACGCCGAGGATATCATTTGGGACCTGAAGCAGGCCTTTGCCGCACTGGACGAGTAGGGCGACTTGTGCAAGGACCCCTTGCGACTCGATAGGTATAGCTGCATAAAATGCCTGCTCAAGGCGCCTGCGCAAGCAATGGTTGCGCAGGCGCCTTTTTTGCATAGGAAGGGCGCTATTACAGGGTTTTTGACATGCTTTATGCAATCGAGATGTGGAAAACTCCTGTTGAGAGGATGTGAGTTTTACGCAAATGACGTGCACCTTTTGAGAAAAACCGCAGGTCGCGATTTGCTCGGAGTACTATGCAGCGCGATCGAATCACGCGCAGCTCAAACGCAGCAAAAACGCACTACGGAGGTTTCCAGCTACATGAGGATTGATTCACGAAAACCGAAAGCCGCCGCCCTTTCCGCCGCTCTGACCGTGGCACTTTTAGCGGGCGCCGGCGCAACCGATGCCCACGCGGCAACACTGTCCGACACGGTCGGATCCACGCCGTCCGAGGCGACGCTGATGCAGCCCGTCGACTATCGCGGCGACGGCTTTGGCTCCATGCAGGAGTGGAATGCCTCTATGGGGGCCAAGCGCGATTCCCTGGAGGTCCGCGCCCAGATCATCATGAACATGTACGGTGACTATGCCACCGATGACGAGCGCGCTGTACTGCAAGGTTGTATCGATGGTGCGGGCGGTCTTTTGACGATGGAGGAGGTCGACGCCAAATCGACCGAGCTCGATGAGCTGCGCACGACGCTTGAGGATGCCAAGCGTGAGGCGCTCGAGGCTGCGGCCGCCGAAGCCGAGGCCGCTGAGGCCGTTCAGGCTTTGTATTACAACGCCGGCTCCGGCTCGTCTTACGCGTCTGCTGCGTATTACGCGAACGGCTCGGGCCTGACGCGCTCGAGCGGCGTCAATAACTATAACGGTCGTCGTGAGACCTATTACAGCAGCAACGTGCTCTACCATCACCGCACGGGCGAGTGGACTCAGGATTCCGAGGGCTTTTGGCGCGATTCCGATGGTTACTACGTCGTTGCCGCGGGCGATAAGGCTCAGGGCTCCACGTTTACCGGTTCCAAGGGCGAGTGCAAGGTCTATGACTCCGGCTGCGCAGCCGGAACCACCGACTACTACACTGGCTGGTAATTTTTCTGCATCACGAATATTTGGCGGACGGGCGTCTTTACCGAGCTTTAGGGCAACGTAAGGGCGCCCGTTCTATGTATGCATTTGAGTTAACAGAGCGCTTACCGTGGCAGTACGCCGCGCATATGGGCGCGGGGCACACTAAGTCACGAGAAACAAAGTCTTTCTCGTGGAGGAAGTGGTTCCATGAACGCTCGAGATGTCGCTATTGCCGTCGTTGCCCTTTTGATCGGATGCCTTGGTCCGACGGCGGCGTTAACTGCCGGCTTGCAGTCCGCTACGGGCGCCGCTCCTGTGATTGTGGGCGCCTTGATTGCAGCGGCGTTGCTGGGAAGCGCCGGCGTGCTACTTTGCCGCGATGACGAGGACGAGGTTCCGGAATCGCAAAATAAGCCTCAGTTTTAGCCTCGAGCTAAATGCAACAGGCCTTCGCGAATGACGGAATCCTCGCGAAGGCCTGTCTGCTTGTATTGCGCACGTCGCGATGCGGCCGAGGCTACCAGCTGCTTTCTATTTCGCGAATCCTCTGGTAGAGCCAATCGTTTTGCGGCACTTGGATATCGTGTTTGGCGGCCAGGCGGCAAATGGTGCCCGCGAACTCCTCGACTTCGGTTTTTCGTTGTGCGATGCGGTCCTGCGCCATCGAGGGCATACCGGCGGGGTCGATTCCCTCGATGAGGTGCACCATCTGCGTCAGGTCTGCCTCGGTCAGCTCAATGCCCTCGGCGTTGGCGACCGCAAGCGTTTCGCGCATGGCGGAAACAAAGCAGCGACGCTGCTCGGAGCCCGGCTCCGTGGCGCTTCCGTAGGTCCCGCCGTAGGCCATACAGGTCTGGTTGATGCCGTCGTTGAGCATGAGTTTGGCCCACATGCGATGCGCAATGTCGCTCTCGACGGTATGGGCGATGCCGCAGCGCGTGTAGAGCTCGTCGATTGCGGTGATGGTTGCGGGGTTGGTGCCGGCCGCCGCGCCAAAACGGATTTCGCCAGTGTTGGTAAAGGTGAGCTCTCCGTTGAGGAACACGGCATCCATGCCCTGGAAAATACCAAGAACGGTATGCTTCCAGCCAAAGCGTTCGGCAATCTTTTGCTCGCTCGTGATGCCGTTGCACAATGAGGCGATGAGCGTGTTGGGTCCCACGACGCGCTCCATAGTCTTGAGTGCTTGGTTGAGTCCCGTCGTCTTGACCGTGAGAATGACCAGATCGGCGGGCGTTGCCTCGCTGGCGCGGACGGACTTGACCGCACAGGGCTCGCCGTTGACGGTGAGCGCATCGCCCGCGTGACGCTCAAAACGGGCGTCATCCATGACGTATTCGACGGCTTCGTTACCGAGGGCCTTGGCAATCATGCTGCCGTAGAGCAGGCCCACGCCGCCCTTGCCGATAAAGGCGACCTTGTTGATCTGCATGTGAATCATCTCCTCACAAAAAGACGCCCGCGTAAGGGGCGTCTGATGGATTGTATGCCGCTGGGGCATGTAGCGTGCACCGGAGGCGATATTTAGAAGAACAAACGCATGGGAACTTATGCCGCGGGGCAGATGGCAAAAACGCGTGCGGGATATCCAACGTCATCGCGCACCTTGGGGAAGGTGCAGAAGATGACGGCGCCTGTGGCGGGAAGCTCGTCCAGATGGTCCATGACCTCGATCTGATAGCGGTCGACCGAGAGGATGTACTGCTCGCCGGGGTAGGGGCAGGCGCCCTCGCGCGTGGTCACGTTCGTCTCCTTTCATCGGGCTTTTTGCTGATGTTAAAGCGGTGCCGTGACAGCTCGATTTCTGCTGCGTTACGATACGTTCTCGATTGCGATTCCACGATGTTTCGGTCGCGTGACCATTGTGTTTCGCCTCATTAGGGCTTCGAGGGGAGAGGAGGGGCAGTGCAATATCGCGTTGACCCCAAAAGCGACAACCGTATCTCGGCGCTGGGGCTGGGTTGCATGAGGTTTCCCGGTGCGCCGGGACACCCCGATGCGAAGACGGCCGACGCCATCATCTCCCGTGCGGTGGAGCAGGGGATTAACTACCTGGACACAGCCTATCTCTATCCCGGCAACGAGGCTTGCGTGGGCGCTTCGCTTGAGCGCCTGGGACTGCGCGACCGGGTGTTGCTGGCGACTAAGTTGCCGCACGCTTCGTGTACATGCACAGGGGATTTCGACCGTTTCTTTGACGAGCAGCTGCGTCGCCTGCGGACCGACCATATCGACTATTACCTCATGCACAACATTACCTCGCCCGCCCAGTGGGAACGTGTGGTGGCGTTGGGCATCGAGGACTGGATCGCGCGTCAAAAGGCTGCGGGGCGTATTCGCCAGATAGGTTTTTCGTACCACGGCAGTGCGGCGGACTTCCTCACGATGCTTGACGCGTATGACTGGGATTTTTGCCAGATCCAGTACAACTACGCTGGAGAGCGATATCAGGCGGGAACGGCGGGGCTCATGGAGGCTGCGGATCGCGGGCTCGCGGTGTTTGTGATGGAGCCGCTGTTGGGCGGGCGTTTGGCGGGCAAGCTGCCGCCGCGGGCACGCGCTGTGCTCGATGGCGCCCGTGACCCGCATTTGCGCACTCCGGCCGCCTGGGGGCTTTCGTGGGTGTGGAACCATCCTCAGGTGACGATGCTGCTTTCGGGTATGACCGATACCGCGCAAGTGGATGAGAACGCGGCGTTGGCCGATCGGGCCCTGCCGGATTCGATGACGGCTGCTCAGCTCGATGCCATCGCACGCGTGCTGAGGGAGTTTGAAAAATCGAATCGCGTGCCCTGCACGGGATGCGGCTATTGCATGCCGTGTCCTAAAGGCATCAATATCCCTGGGTGTTTTGCTGCCTACAACGCAAGCTATGCGCACAGCTGGTTTACGGGGCTGTCTCAATACTTTACGGCGAGCGCGGTGCGGACGAACGAGCCCAAGCTGGTGAGCAATTGCGTCAAGTGCGGCAAATGCGCGCGGCATTGCCCACAGCATATCGATATCCCCGGGCGCTTGGACGACGTACGCCGCCGTTTTCAGCCTGGCCCCGTGACGGCGGTGCTTAAGGCCTTCGGCAAAACGCGCTCCTCGTGACCCTTTTATAACTTGCGGTGGAATAGTTCCTGCTTGCGGCAGAATAAGGCATCGACAGGAACTATTTCACCGCAACTGAAGGGGGCTGTCGTGGGCCATCGGGATTCATGTGATGATTTGCGTGAGGTTCGTTGGGGCGTTTTGGGCGCTGGACACATTTCGCATCGATTTGCATCGTCGCTCAAGAAGGTCGACGGGGCACGGCTGGTGGCTGCGGCCGGCCGCACTCCTGCACATGTCGAGGAATTTTGCCGAGCGTTTTCGATTGATGTTGCGCATGGCCATGCCTCGGTCGACGATAACGGCGATGCGGCTTATGATGCGCTGATTGCCGACCCCGATGTCGACGCAATCTACTTGGCTCTTCCGCATGGCATGCATGCGCATTGGGTCTGTCGGGCACTGCGCGCGGGAAAGGCCGTACTGTGCGAAAAGCCGGCCGTTTTGAATGAAGAAGAGGCCCATGCGATCGCCTCCGTTTCCCGTGAGTGCGGTGTGCCGTTTATGGAGGCGATGAAAAATCGGTTTTGTCCGATGCGTACTCGCGTGAAGGGCTTGCTTGCGTCGGGCGAGCTCGGCCGTATCGTTTCGATCGAAAGCGTGCAAAAACTCGATTATGGTGAGTCCCCTTCGAGTTATCTACTCGATCCGTTGCAGGGTGGCTGTCTATATGACATGGGCTGCTATGCAGTCGGGTGGTTTGAGGATCTGCTTGCGGGCGCGTGCGATGTTTCGTCTCGTGAAGTTCGCTGGCGTGACGTATCGGGCGGCCGCGTGGATTGGGCCGATGAGATCCATATGAGTGTCGGCGGTATACCCATTCATATGGCGTGTGACGGCAAAGCAGCATATGAAAGCCGCTTAATGATTGCCTGCGAGCGGGGCTCGTTGGAAATCGAGCGCCTCCATCGCCCCGAGCTCGCCCATGTGAGGTACTCCGACGGACGAATGCTCGAAGTAAATGCCCCGTTTGAGGTCGATGATTTCTACGGCGAAATCCAGCATGCGACCCAGCTCATCCGGGCGGGGAAACTCGAGAGTCCCGTCATGCCCCTTGCCGCCACACAGCGCTGCGCGCGCATTATCGATGCAATCCGTCTAGCCCTCTAGGACCTGGCGCTGACGCGTGAGGGATCATGACGCCGGCGCCCGTAGCCGTAGTGCTTGGTGCCCCGCATCTCTGATGCCCCTTTTATAACTTGCGGTGGAATAGTTCCTGTTTGCGGCAGAATAAGGCATCGACAGGAACTATTTCACCGCAACTGATGAGGGGGAGCTGGGGATGCTGACGATCGGGTGTCATCTATCCACGACGAAGGGCTATCGGGCGATGGGGGAGACGGCGTTGTCAATTGGCGCCAATACCTTTGCATTCTTTACACGCAACCCGCGCGGCGGCAAGGCGAAAGACCTTGACATGGATGACGTGGCCGCCCTGCGCGAGCTTATGGAACAGAACGATTTTGGCCCGCTTGTGGCTCATGCCCCGTATACCTATAACCCTTGCTCGGCCAAAGAGCGGGCGCGCGAGTTTGCCTTGGAGGCCATGGCGGAGGACCTGCGGCGCATGGAAGCGCTGCCCGGCAACTACTACAACTTCCATCCCGGTGCGCATGTGGGGCAGGGCTCCGACGCCGGCATTCAGATGATCGTCGACACCCTGTGCCAGGTGATGTTTGAGGGCCAACAGACGACGGTGCTGCTCGAGACCATGGCCGGCAAGGGCACCGAGGTGGGCCGCAGCTTTGAGGAACTGGCACTCATCATCCAGGGCGTTGCCGACAAGTGCCCCGAGCTGTCGGCCAAGTTGGGCGTTTGCTTGGACACCTGCCATGTGAATGACGCCGGCTACGACATCGTCCACGATCTTGAAGGCGTGCTCGACGAGTTCGATCGTGTGGTGGGTATCGAGCGCCTGCGCGCCGTGCATATCAATGACTCCAAGAACCCCTGCGGCGCCCATAAGGACCGCCACGAATGCATCGGTAAGGGCTACCTGGGTAGCGAAGAGTTTGGCGGCGGTATGCAGGTTATGCAGAATATTGTATCGAATGGCCGCTTGCGCGCATTGCCATTCATTTTGGAGACACCGAACGAACTTGCAGGTTATGCGGCTGAAATCAAATTGTTAAGGTCATTGCAGCAGTGATGACTGTCATAAAGTGGAGTGCTCCATTCACGTTATGGGTTTGTTTCAATCAGTTTTCTAATTGCGGATTCTTCCAAGCGGGTGCATAATAACCCTCAGTTTTTGCAGACCCCTGAATCACGTGGGGTCATTGGAAGGAGACTGATTATGAAGCTGAAGAAGCTTGGCGCATTTGCCGCCACGGGTGCTATGGCGCTCGCCCTTGCTCTGACGGGCTGCGGCTCGTCCAACGCCACCTCTGGTTCTGATGCCAGTTCCAGCAGCTCTGACGACGCTAAGGTCGAGAAGGTCGACGGTTCCAAGGAGTACGCGCTCGTCAAGGACGGTACGCTGACCGTCGGCACCTCTGCCGAGTACGCTCCGTTTGAGTACAAGGATGACAATGGCGACTACCAGGGCTTTGACCTTGAACTCATTAAGGCTATCGGCGATAAGCTGGGTCTGGATGTCGAGTATGTCAACAATGATTTTGACACGCTCGTCCCCGGCGTTGCTTCGGGCGCCAAGTACGACGTCGCCATCGCGGCTATCACCGACACGCCCGAGCGTGAGAAGGAAGTCACTTTCTCCGATTCCTACTACATGGACGATCAGGCTATCGTGACCAAGGTCGATAACACCGATATCACGGCCGACAACTTCAGCGAGAAGCTCAACAACGCCGACGCTACCATCATCGTCCAGTCTGGCTCGACCGCCGAGGCCTTTGCCCAGGAGAACTTCCCCAAGGCCAAGATTGTCCCCTACAAGGACGCCACCGAGTGCTTCAGCGCCCTGCAGTCCGATAAGGGCGACGCCGTAGTCACCAACCGCTCCGTTGCCAGCCAGCTGACCGCCGAGCAGTTCAACACCTGCCAGACCATCAAGCAGGTCAGCACCGGCGAGGAGTACGCCATCGCCATCAACCAGGGCAACACCAAGCTCAAGGACGACATCAACCAGGCCATCAAGGACCTGACTGACGACGGTACCGTCGACGCCCTCATGGCTAAGTACAACATCAAGTAAAATAGCTACTTGATTGCGCGCGGGCCCTTTCCGTTTTGGCGGAGAGGGCCTTTGCGCTTCTCTTGACGGAGAGTGTTTCCGTCTCGTTTTGCCGGCAACTTCTACGATAGGAGCCACCTTGTCTCGACTGAACAAAGGGGCTGCGGAGCAGCGTTTTCCACTGCCCGCCTTGCTCCAAAAGCTAGCCTGCGCCATGGCCGTGGCGCTCGCGCTGGTGTGCGTGGGGGCATATGCGCCCACGACCGCCCAGGCGCTTGAGACCGCAAAGATTACCGCCCGACCCAACACCGGTTCGGGCAGCGCTGTGGTCGGCGGCACCGAGACGCGCATTACCTGGGAAGTTCAGGCCGATGCCGACGAGGAGCTGAGCGGTCTTTCTCTGACGTTTGTCGACGGCACAACGTTTGGTACCGATGACACGCGATTGACGATGCTCTCGGGCGAGGACCTCATGGATCGTACGCCCATGAAGCCCACGTGCAAGGCTGACGGCCAGACGCTCAAGATTGACTTTGGCGAGACGGCGCCTGCCGGCGGCTTTTTCCGTGTCGAGGTTTACGGCGTGACGTTCCCCGTCGAGGGCGGCGATGAGGCCTTTAGCGGAACCTATACGCTCGCCGACGGTTCGACCAAGAAGATTTCCAAGATTCCTTCCGTCGAGATTAAGGGCGTGACGGCGTTCGATAACTTCCTGGCCGACCTTAAGGAACAGCCGTGGGTCGAGGCATGGAATTCCAACATGTTCCTTCGCCTGTTCCTGAACCCGGTCATTTTGGTCCAGAGCCTGCCGATCGTCTTCAAGGGCTTCCTTATGTCGCTCTCGATCGTGCTCGTGGCGTTTCCGCTGGCGATCCCCTTTGGCTTTGCCCTGTCGCTTATGCGCATATCCAAATCGCGCATCCTGCGTTGCCTTGCCGGCATCTACGTGAATGTCATCCGCGGTACGCCGGCGTTCCTGCAGATCTATATTGCATTCTTTGGCCTGCCGCTTGCCGGCGTCAAGGTGGACGACTATGTCTTGGGCGTTATCGTCATGGCCATGAACTCGTCTGCGTATCTGTGCGAGATTTTCCGTGCCGGTATTCAATCGATCCCCAAGGGCCAGAACGAGGCCGCTCGTTCGCTGGGTATGAATGCCTTCCAGACGCTGCTCTACGTTATGATTCCGCAGACGTTCCGCAATGTCCTGCCTACGCTGACCAGCGAGTTTATCCTGCTCTACAAGGATACGTCGCTGCTCGCCGCCGTGGGCGTGGTCGAGATCGTCATGAACGCCCGCACCATCGTGGCAACGACGGGCTCCATTACGCCGTATGTGGTTGCCGCCCTGTTCTATCTGGTCATTACCCTGCCGCTTGCGCGCTTGGTGAGCGGTCTTGAGGCGAGGCTGCTGGGTACGGCCGAAACCAAAAAGAAGCGTCCCACCAAGAGCGCCGGACAGGTTGTCGCGACGCCCGCCGACCATATCGCTGGTCTGTAAGGAGGTTCTATTATGAGCGAAACCAATAACTCGAACGAGGTCGTCGTCAGCATCAAGAATCTCCAGAAGGCCTTTGGCGATAACGTGGTCCTGCGCGACATCGACCTTGATGTGCACAAGGGCGAGGTCGTCGTAGTCCTGGGCCCTTCGGGTTCGGGCAAGTCGACGATGCTTCGCTGCATTAACCGTCTCGAGGAGCCCACGAGTGGTTCGATTGTCGTCGAGGGCGTGGATGTGTGCGCCAAGGGCGTTGACCTCAATAAGGTGCGTACGCACTTGGGCATGGTGTTTCAGCAGTTCAACTTGTTCCCGCACCTGTCGGTCAAAAAGAACGTCATGCTTGCGCAGCAAAAGGTGCTCAAGCGCAGCAAGGAAGAGGCCGAGAAGATTGCCATCGAGGAGCTGACCAAGGTCGGCCTGGCCGAGCGCATCGATTTTATGCCGAGTCAGCTTTCGGGCGGTCAGCAGCAGCGCGTGGCCATCGCCCGCGCCCTGTCGATGAATCCGCACGTGATGCTCTTTGACGAGGCCACGTCGGCGCTCGATCCTGAGCTTGTCCGCGATGTATTGGGCGTCATGCGCGATCTTGCGCATGACGGTATGACCATGATCGTGGTGACGCACGAGATGGGCTTTGCCCGCGACGTCGCCGACCGCGTCGTCTTTATGGACGGCGGCGTTATCGTGGAGGATGGCACGCCGAGCGAGGTCTTCGACCATCCTAAGAGCGAGCGCACCAAGGCGTTCTTGGGTAATATCTCGTAGCCGGTTGATGTAACTGCCGTTACAAAAGAGCGGGGCTGGACTTGAATCCAGCCCCGCTCTTTTGTAGGGATGGGGATGCGCTTTGATGCAGGCTCTCTTGGAGGCCCTGGGTTCGTTACGCGAGCTCGGCTCCGAGGGCCTTGCAAGCGGTCTCGCCCTCGTCGTCGGGCGCGTCGTAGCAGATGGTGGAGTCCACGACGTTGACGCCGGCCTCGTCGGCGTCGGCCTTCCAGTTGTCCATCCACTCGCCCTCGGCCCACGAATAGGAGCCAAAGAGGACGACCTTCTTGTCGCCGAGAGTCTCCTTGACCTCATCCCACATCGGCTGGAACTCATCGTACTCGAGTTCCTCGGAGCCCATGGCTGGGCAGCCGAAGGCGAAGGCATCATATTCGGCGGCCTTGTCGGCAGAGAAGTCGGCGCAGGGGATGACCTCAGTCTCGGCGCCCACGGACGTGGCGCCTTCGGCGACGAGGTTTGCCATGGCCTCGGTGTTGCCCGTGCCGCTCCAGTAGACGACGGCGATCTTGCTCATATGTTTTCCTTTCGGTTGTGCGGCGTGTGGCCGCGTTTTGTATGCTCTATCGGGTTGCCTGGACAAGTTGTCCCAGGGTGCAGCCCTGTTGATAGATGTAGGTAAGGTATTGCGTGCATGCGCGATAGGAAT
>JAHYYN010000028.1:0-7091 GCA_019424945.1 Collinsella sp.
GCCGTACGCTTGAACTTGGAAGGGGGAGGCCTCGCGGCCTCCCCTTTTTTGCGTTTACGGGCTTTTGTCTCACATAGTAGCTGTGTTTTATAACCCTCGTTTGTCGCATCTTCTGTGAACGGGCTACAATAACTTAGTCTGTGCGATATGGAGGTGAACATGGCTGAAGCTGGTATCGGCGTTGATATCGTCGAGATTTCCCGGATGAAATCAATTCTTGAAAAGACGCCGTCGTTTGCTCGGCGTGTGTTTACCGAAGAAGAGCGTGCGTATTGCGATGTATCATCGCGTCCCGCTGCTCACTATGCGAGCCGCTTTGCTTCGCGCGAGGCGGTGCTTAAAGCTCTCGGCACGGGTTTTAGTCAAGGCGTGGGTCGCAAGGATGTTTCGGTAACGCGTGATAAACTCGGCAAACCGAAGGCGCTGCTTTCGGGCCGTGCACTCGAGATCGCTTATGAGCTGGGTGTTGTTGAGGTCGCTCTTTCCATTACGCTTACAGGAGACTTAGCCGTTGCGAATGCCATCGCGATTACCGAAGATGCTCGGCCTAAGCCAAAAGATGAAAAGGTGAGCACCAAGAAACGCGTAGCGCAGACATTTAAAGAGGCTCGCTCTGTTTTAGATGAGCTTGAGCAGCTGCAGAATTCAGCATTGACGGAGCACCTGGGCGATGCTTCGCAAGATACGCTAGGAGCATAGATGAAACCGGTTTTGAGTACCGAAGAAGTCGTTCGTCTCGAGGATATCATCGAACGCGAAGGGACTTCGAAGGCCGAGCTTATGGAGCTAGCGGGTGAGTTTGCCGCCAACGAGGTCTTGAAGCTCAATCCCGATCGGGTTCTCGTTCTGGTCGGTTTTGGTAATAATGGCGGCGACGGTTGGGTTGCCGCCGATATCCTGAGCCATAAGGGCGTGGACGTCGATATCGTTTCTCCGGTTGAGCCGGATGAGATTCCTGCTGCTCTGGCACGTCATGTTGCTCGTCGTACTGCCGGCCGCGATGTGCACGTTTGCGTTGGCCCCTCGCGTGACGAACTCGAGGTTTTGATCGATAAGGCCGATGTTGTTGTCGATGCCATTTTTGGTACCGGTTTCCATGGGAATCTGCGTGCGCCGTTCTCCATCTGGATTCCTACGGTCAATGAATGCGCCGATTGTGTCGTATCCATTGATGTCCCCTCGGGCCTGAATGCCGAGACGGGCGTTGTTGATGACGACTGCATTCGTGCCGAACATACGGTGACGATGATTGCGCCCAAGATTGGTCTGTATAGCGCTGATGGCCCTGAGTATGCTGGCGATTTGATCTGCGGCAATCTTTACGACCGTCTTGACGAGGTCATCGATGATGTCGACCACGCCGCCGAGATTGTCGAGCCCGGTGACTTAGTTGATTACTTTGCCCCACTACCTACGAATATCGATAAGTATTCCCGTGGCTCTGTGCTTATTGTCGCCGGATCTGCGCAATATCCTGGTGCTGCCATTATGGCGGCCAAGTCTGCAGCTCGCGCGGGTGCTGGTTACGTGGCAGTCGCGGCTCCTGACGCCTGCGCTAATCTTATTCGCATTGCACTTCCTTCGATTCCCGTCTTTGCTATTCCGTCTGATTCCCGCGGCTCCTTTGGCGCCGCTGCGCGCATGACGGTGTGCGAGATTGCAAAGAAGTACAGCTGCGTACTGTGCGGTCCCGGTATGACGACGTCTGCCGGCGCTATGCAGGTGGTTTCGGGCTTGCTCGAGCTTGATGTACCGCTTATTTTGGATGCCGATGCACTCAACTGCCTTGCTAAGATTGCCATTGACGGTATTGATAGTAACCCCGAGATGTATCGTCGCGAGCAGCCGTTGGTTATGACGCCGCACTATCGTGAGCTTTCGCGTCTGGTTGCCGGTGACGAGGTGAACGACCTTGGTACCGCGATTGCAGCCGCGCAGAAGGTTGTCTGGGCTGCAGGCTCCGACAATCTGGTGGTCATTGCCAAGGGGCCGACGACGGCTATCTGTGGCGTTGAGCGTGTGCTGCTGCCACTTTCGGGTCCGGCTTCTCTGGCAACTGCCGGTTCGGGTGATGTTCTCGCGGGTATTTTGGCCGGCACGCTTGCCACCATGCGCGACGAGATGGATCGTTGGGAGTTGCTGTATTCGTACGCCGTCGCACTTCACAGCTACGCCGGTTTTGCCGCGGCGACGGAGTATGGTGAGAAGAGCGTTATCGCGACCGATCTTATCGACTTGATTGGTCCTGCCATGGAGCTGGCGGCAAAGGATGCGCTCGAAGATCTGGGAATCATGGACGAAGGGTCGGATGACTAATCATGAATAAAGCCGATTTGACGCGCTGGTCCTGGGTCGAGATCGACCGTGGGGCGCTCCGTCGCAACACGAGGGCCTATAAGAACTTGCTGAATCCACGT
Organism: Collinsella sp.; assembly: GCA_019424945.1. Lineage (GTDB taxonomy): Bacteria > Actinomycetota > Coriobacteriia > Coriobacteriales > Coriobacteriaceae > Collinsella. The sequence continues at coordinate 2,418 of JAHYYN010000028.1, forward strand.
CAGCGCCTGTGCTGCGTGGTCAAGGCCGATGCTTATGGTCATGGAGCTGTTGAGTGCGCCAAGATCATGTATTCGGCCGGTGCCGACATGTTTGCCGTGGCGACGGTTAACGAGGGCATTGAGCTCCGACAGGGCGGGATTACGAAGCCCATCCTCATCCTAAGCGAGCCGCCTATCGAGGCCATTCCGACGTTGCTCGAGTTTGATATCATGCCCTCGGTCTATACGTCTGACTTTGCTCTTGCGTATGGCGAATGCGCCGTCGCGGCGGGCAAGGTGGGCAAGTATCATCTCGCCATCGAGACAGGTATGAATCGTATCGGCGTACACTACACGCAGGTGCTCGACTTTGTGCGCGGTATTAATTTCCATCGCGGTATTCAGTGCGACGGCGTATTTACGCACTTCGCCACGGCCGATGAACCTTCGGGCTGGGACTACAAACTGCAGTGTCAGCGCTTTACCGAGGCCGTTCAGGCCATTAAGGATGCGGGCTTTGAGTGCGGTATCGTGCACTGCGCCAACACGCCGTCCTCGATGCTCGACCCCTCGATGCATTTTGATATGATTCGCGCCGGCGTTGGCTTGTATGGCATGCAGCCGTGCGAGCTGAGTGGCCGCGTGATGCAGCTTGATCCCGTTATGAGCGTCCATGCGCGCGTGACGCGCGTGGCACACCCTGCGATGGGCGAGGGCGTGGGCTACGGTTTTACCTACCGCGTACCGCGCACGCGCGTTCAGATCTGCACGCTGCCGATCGGTTATGCCGACGGCCTATCGCGTACGCTTTCCAATCGTATGGATGTGCTGTATCGCGGCGAGCGCGTGCATCAGGTTGGCAATATCTGCATGGACCAGTTTATGGTCGCCATTCAGTCCAACCCGGCACACGAGATTCCCGAGGCCGAGTATGGTGACGAGATGATTATTGTCGGCCGCGATGGCGATGCCGAGATCACTATGGACGAGATGGCCCGACTGCGCGGAACGATTAACTACGAGGTCGCCTGCGGCTTTGGCATGCGTCTCGACAAGGTCTACGTGTAGGAGCCGCCATGGGCGTCATGCACATCCCCGGCCATACCCATCAGGCACCACGTGAGGTCGCACTCGAGGAGATCGAGGCCGTTCTGGGCGATTGTCACCTCTGCCAGCTCTACCAGTCGCGTCACAATATCGTGTTTGGCGTGGGAAACCCCCGCGCCCGCGTCATGTTTATCGGTGAGGCGCCGGGTCGCAACGAGGATTTGCAGGGCGAACCGTTTGTGGGGGCGGCGGGAGAAGACCTCAACGGCATTTTGTCGCTGGCGGGGCTCAAACGCGAAGACGTCTACATTGCCAACGTGCTTAAGTGCCGCCCGCCGGGAAACCGCAATCCGCGTCCCGAGGAAGTGCTGGCTTGCTCGCCGTTTTTGCGTGAGCAGATTCGAAGCATCTGGCCCGATATTATCGTGACGCTCGGCAACCCCGCGACGCACTTTGTGCTTAAGACCGAGATTGGCATTACTAAGCTGCGCGGTAGGTTCCACCAGATGGGGCATTTTGTAGTAATGCCTACTTTTCATCCGGCAGCAGCGCTGCGCAATCCGGCGTGGCAGGAGCTGCTGGAGGAAGACTTTAAGATGCTGGGCGACTATCTGGAGCGACATCCCGCACCAGAGGACGCCTCGGAATAATAAGGAGCATATATGTCCCTGGAGCGCCTGGGGGTAGGTACTTACAAAACGACTTGCGCTGCCGATACGGAGTACTTTGGCGAGCTAATTGCACCGTGCCTTGAGGACGGCGATGTGCTCATCCTGACCGGTGGCCTGGGAGTGGGCAAAACTCACTTTACCAAGGGCGTCTCGCGCGGGCTGGGCGATGGGCATATGGTTACGAGTCCTACGTTTGCGCTCATGGCCGTTCACGATCAAGGTCGTATTCCGCTGTTTCACTTTGATCTATACCGCCTGGAGCATGCCTACGAGCTCGAGGATACGGGCATTTTCGATGTGCTGGGCTACGAGGGTGCTTGCCTGCTGGAATGGGGCGAACAATTCCAGGACGAGCTGACGGATGAGTATCTTTCGGTGACGCTCAAGCGTGATGAGGGCGACAGCGATGTGCGAACGATAACGCTTGAGGCGCACGGTGACCGTGCAATGGAGCTTTCCCATTTGATTGATAAGGCTGTACAAGATGAGCTTGCATAACGACAACGCGCTGGTGGTGGCGCTCGATACCTCGACCGATATGCTTGCCTGCGCGGCAAGTTGGATTGATGGGCAGACGGGCGAGACGAAGCTCGCGAGTGGCGACCACATGTGTCGCCGTCACGCCAACGTTGAGCTCGTGAATACCGTTGATGGCGTGCTGGCTCAAGCCGGTCTGGATCGCAGCGATGTTGGTTGCTACGTGGTCGGTCGCGGCCCGGGGTCCTTTACGGGTGTGCGCATCGGCATCTCCACTGCCAAGGGCCTCGCGCGCGGTGCCAATGTTCCGCTGCTGGGCGTGTCGACGCTTGACGCTTGCGCTTGGACGGCGTGGAAGGCTGGCGTGCGCGGCAAGCTTGGTATCTTGGCCGATGCTATGCGCAGTGAGGTATATCCGGCGCTGTATATGCTGGTCGATGAGGGTCCCGAGCGTCAATTTGAGCGCGAGCACGTGGTCAAGGTCGCCGTGGCGCTCGATGAGTGGCGCCAAGCAGCGGACTGGGACCAGGTTCAGCTGACTGGTGACGGTCTCGTGCGCTATGGCAAGCTGTTGGGTGAGGACGAGACCGCTCGCTGCGTTGAGCGCGACCTGTGGTGGCCTTCGGGCGAGGGCTTGCTGCTCGCGCACGCTGCGGGTGACGGCGATCCGGCTCGCGTCCTGCCGATTTACACGCGCCTTTCGGATGCCGAGGAAAACGAGCGCAAGCGTCTTGGTCTTGCCGAGAGTGCGCAGAGCGAAATTACGGGCGTTGCCGATGAGCTCGCCGGTCGTCATCTGCAGTTCCGTCCCATGGGCGCGGCGGATGCCGAGGGCGCGAGCGCGCTAGAGGCTGCCTGCTTTGAAGGTGCCGGACACGAGGCGTGGACGCCGGGCATGTTCCTGTCCGAACTGGGCGAGGACGTCGCTGCGCCGCGTAGTTGGTGGGTGGCACACGACGACGGCAAGCTGCTGGGCCTTGCCGGCGGTATGGTCGTGGACGGTGATGTGCAGATTCTGGATGTCGCCGTCGACCCGGCACATCGCCGTGAGGGCATTGCCCGCAAGCTGCTGTCGCATGTGAGCTATGATGCCCAGATGCTCGGCTGCACCACGGCTTCGCTCGAGGTCGAGGACGGCAACGAGGGAGCGATTGCGCTCTATAACGCTCTGGGCTTTACCGAGGCAGGACGGCGCCGCGGCTACTATGGTGCCGGCAAGGATGCCATCGTCATGACGGCTCCGCTGCCCCTGGTGCTTCCGGTCGACAATGCTTCGCCCGAGCCGACGGCGGCAGAGCAGCGTGTATGGCCGCTGCCCGCGCCCGAACGCACTGCTGAGGAGCGTGCCGAAATCGAGCGCCGTCGCCTGGTGCTCGCTATCGAGAGTTCGTGCGATGAGACGGCCGTGGCGATTATCGATGCGGATGGCAATATGCTGGCCAACCAGGTGTCGACACAGATTGATTTTCACGCCCGCTTTGGCGGCGTGGTGCCCGAGATCGCCTCGCGCAAACACGTTGAGGTGATTGTGAGTGTCGTGGATGCGGCGCTCGAGGATGCCGCAGCATCGCTTGGTCTTGAGGGCGGAGCCATTGCCCCCAGCGAGCTTGCCGCCGTGGGCGTGACACAGGGTCCGGGCCTGGTGGGCGCCCTCGTGGTGGGCGTTGCCTTTGCCAAAGGCTTTGCCTACGCTGCCGGTAAGCCGCTCGTATGCGTCAACCATCTGGAGGGGCACCTGTTTGCCAACTTGCTGGCACAGCCCGACCTCAAGCCGCCGTTCATCTTCACGCTTGTCTCGGGCGGGCACACCATGCTCGTGCACGTGAAGGCATGGGGCGACTACGAGGTACTTGGTGAGACACTCGACGATGCTGTGGGCGAGGCCTTCGACAAGGTAGCCAAGGCGTTGGGTCTGGGCTATCCCGGTGGCCCCATCATCTCCAAGCTGGCCGAGACGGGCAATCCCCGCGCGATCGATTTTCCTCGCGCGCTTAACAGCAGGGGAGATTATCGTTTCTCGCTTTCGGGTCTTAAAACCGCTGTGACGCTCTACATCGAGCAGGAGACCAAAGCCGGCCGAACGATCCATCTGCCCGACCTGGCGGCTTCATTCGAGGCGGCAGTCTTTGACGTGCAGTACAAGAAGGCCAAGAACGCGCTGCATGCCACCGGATGCAAGGAGTATTGCATCGGCGGCGGTGTCTCGGCTAATCCGCATCTGCGCGAGATGATGATCAAGAAGCTCGGTCGTCAGGGGATCCGCGTGACGGTGCCGCCCTTGTCTGCCTGCACCGATAACGCCGCCATGATCGCGGAGGTCGCCCGCCGTAAATTCGACCGAGGTGAAATCTCACCGTTCGACGTCGACGCCGATCCAAACATGACGCTGTAGCTGGTACGGCGCGGTCCCCGGCGCTGCCCGGGCGCCAGCGGCCGCATATGAACTTTCCTGCTCTACAGTCCTGCTCACGACGGAGGCCACATTAAGTGGCCTCCTGTT
>JAHYYN010000029.1:0-1418 GCA_019424945.1 Collinsella sp.
TGTTCGAATGTGTTCAAATAAACATGAACAGTGAAGAACCGCACATTCAGATGCCCGGACCTGAACGCGATTCAACACTTCCAAACAGAAACTACGCACCTGCGTATCTCTCAAGGAGGATGTCATGAGAGTTGTAATCGCTTCCGATGCCGACGGTATGTCGATGAAGGAGTCCATCAAGGAGATGCTCATCGCCGACGGTCACGAGGTCGTCGACTATTCCGAGACCCCTGCCGCGGACTTTGTCGATTCCGCGACCGCCGTTGCCAAGGACCTGCTGGAGCACAAGGATTCCCAGGGCTTCGCATTCGATAAGTACGGTGTCGGCTCCTATATGGCCGCCGTCAAGATCAAGGGCATGGTCGTCGCCAACATTTCCGACGAGCGTTCCGCTTACATGACCCGCGAGCACAACGGCTCGCGCATGGTCACCATGGGCCCGGGCGTTGTGGGCACCGAGGTCGCAAAGAAGATCGCCCGCGAGTTCCTGCGCGCCCAGTATGCTGGCGGCCGTCACCAGATCCGTGTCGACATGCTCAACAAGATGGCCTAACGAGAGCCACCGAGAACTCGAACTTCTACCTCAACTTGTGAATTCAGACGAAAGGACGTTCTGATGAAGAAGACCATCGCAATCGGTTGCGACCATATCGTTACGGACGAGAAGATCTATCTGGCCGACCGCCTGGAGCAGGCTGGCTACAAGGTGCTCGACTGCGGCACCTACAGCCACACCCGTACGCACTACCCCATCTACGGCAAGGCCGTGGGCGAGGCTGTTGCCAGCGGCAAGGCTGACTTTGGCGTGGCCCTGTGCGGCACCGGCATCGGCATCACCAACGCCGTCAACAAGGTTCCCGGCGCCCGCTGCGCCCTGGTTCGCGACATGACCTCTGCCCTGTATGCCCGTCGCGAGCTCAACGCCAACATCGTGGGCTTTGGCGGCAAGATCACCGGCGAGTTCCTGATGGCCGACATCATGCTTGCCTTCCTGGAGGAGCCCTACGACAAGACTCCCGAGCACGATGCCTTGATCGCCAAGATCGATGCCTGCAATAAGGCCGACGCCGAGGCTCAGGCCGACCCGCACTTCTTTGACGAGTTCCTGGAGAAGTGGGACCGCGGCGAATACCACGACTAAGGAGGTTCCGGCGTTCTACCGAACGCCAGACCAGTCGACGCTGCGAAGCCATCTGGCGGGCGAGCTACTCTGATAAAACTTTTGCTTGCTGAGCTCGTGTGCGTCGTTTTGGCGGTACCCGGCATTCTGCAGCTTTTTAATTGACGGCTCGCGTTTCTGTGAGGGGCGCGGGCCGGTTTTCTAAACAGGAGTCCAACATGATTCTGACCGTTACCATGAACCCGTCGATTGATACGCGCTATCAGCTCGACAAGCTGATCATCGACGATGTTAACCG
>JAHYYN010000003.1:0-5078 GCA_019424945.1 Collinsella sp.
CGTACAGCGCGTCAGCGCCAACGGCGGCCCGAACTCCAGCGACACCGCCAACATGATCGGCATGACCGTGCGTGCAAACGGCACCGAGCACACGCACATCAGGGTGTTCGGCTCGAATATGCTCGACGAGACTCTCGCCCTCCCAGGCGGGATCGACAAAGATGCATTCACCACTCGAGATCACGGCGTAGCTGTTGGTCTGGATGGGGCCACATACCAGCGTCTCTATCAAAGCCGAGCCCCGAGGAGTTAAATCCAAAGCTGTAATGTCCATGCGTGCGTTCTCCTTCTATAAACGTCGAGGCATCAAACGATGCCTCGAGCGTAGCGAATATCAATAATGTGGCACGTTCGTCGCGGCTAAACGCGGCGCTTAAGCTGGGCTCCACCCTCGCCGGGCATCAGGCGGCGCGCGTCGTAGACCGAGTCAACGCTGCTGATAGAGGCCAGCAGCGGATCCAGACCACTCGCGTCCGAGATCTCGACCATAAAGCGCAGGGTTGCAATACCCTCGCGGTTGGTCGACGTGGCGGCAGAAAGGATATTGCCACCCGCATCGCCAATGGCAATGGTGACATCCTTGAGCAGGCCCATGCGGTCCAGGCACTCGACCACGATCTCGACCTGGAAGAGGGTGTCAGCAGCGCCGTCCCACTCCACTTCGATCATGCGCTCGGGATGCTCCATAAGACCCTTGACGTTGGGGCAGTTGGCGCGATGCACCGAAACGCCACGACCGCGCGTGATGAAGCCGACGATGTCGTCGCCCGTCACGGGGTTGCAGCAATGGGCCAGACGGACCAGCAGGCCGCTGTTGCTCTCGCCCTTGACGATAATGCCGTTGCTGGCGCTCTTGCCGCGCTTTTGCGGCTTGCGGTTGGAGCCGCGGGCAGGCTGCTTGACGACCTCGGCAATGGCTTCGGCCTTGGTGAGCTGTTCCTCGGGTTTGGGGTCCAAGATTTGCTCGACCTTATTGCCAACGGCACGTGGGGCGACTTTGCCCGCACCAACGGCGGCAAACAGGTCCTCGAGCTGCTTATAGTTAAACTGCTCCGCCACGGCGTTGAGCGCACGCGTGGATCGTGGCGTAGAGATGCCATATCCGCGCTTGCGCAGGTCCTTAGCCAGTATATCGCGGCCGGCGGCAGCGTCGTCGTCCTTGGTCGCGGCGGCGAAGTAACGGCGGATCTTTGACTTGGCGGAAGGTGTCTTAACGATCTTGAGCCAATCACGCGACGGCTTGGAACTCTTGTTGGTCAGAATCTCGACACGGTCGCCCGTCTTGATCTCGTGCGTGAGCGGGGCCACCGCACCGTTGATCTTAGCGCCGACGCAGTGGTTGCCCACCTCGGTGTGAACGGCGTAGGCAAAGTCGAGCGGCGTGGAGCCGGCACGAAGCGCCATGACCTCGCCCTTGGGCGTAAAGACGAAGATCTCTTGATCGAAGAGGTCAACCTTCAGCGAATGCAGGTATTCCTTGGCGTCGGTGATCTCATCAGACGCAGCCCAATCGAGCGAATGTTTGAGCCAGTTAATCTGGTCGTCCAAGCGCTGGGCATCATTGGTCTTAGACGCAGACGATCCGCCCGACTTCTTATAGAGCCAGTGGGCGGCAATGCCGTACTCGGCCTGCTCGTGCATCTCGTAGGTTCGAATCTGAATCTCGAGCGGGCGAGCCGTGGGACCGATGACCGTCGTGTGGAGCGACTGGTAGTTATTGACCTTGGGCATGGCGATATAGTCTTTAAAGCGCCCGGGCATCGGGTGCCACAGCGTATGCACCGCACCGAGCGTGGAGTAGCAATCGCGCACCGAATGCGTGATGACGCGCAGTGCCACCAGGTCGTAGATCTCGGAAAATTCCTTGCCCTTGCGCTTCATCTTTTGGTAGATGGACCAATAGTGCTTGGAACGGCCGTTGATCTGGAAGTCCTCCAGGCCAATGCGGTTGAGCTCGTCGGTGAGCGTCTTGATGGTCTCGGCCAGATAGCGTTCACGGACCTCGCGCGACTCCGCCACCATGCGCGCGATGCGTTGGTAGGCGTCGGGCTCAAGATAGAAGAAGGACAGGTCCTCGAGCTCCCATTTAATGGAGCTCATGCCCAGACGGTCGGCCAGGGGCGCATACACGTCCATGGTCTCGCGGGCCTTAAACAGGCGACGGTCCTCACGCAGGGCCGCAAGGGTGCGCATGTTGTGCAGACGGTCGGCAAGCTTAACGATGATGACGCGGATGTCCTTGGACATGGCGAGGAACATCTTTCGCAGCGTGAGCGCCTGTTTCTCGTCCATGCTGTCGACTTCGATGTTGGTGAGCTTGGTCACGCCATCGACGAGCTCGGCCACCGTATCGCCAAACAGGCCGGAAACATCGGCAAGCGAGGTCTCGGTATCCTCGACGGTATCGTGCAGCAGCGCGGCGCACACCACATCGCAGTCCATCTTGAGATCGGCCAAAATGATGGCCACCTCGACGGGATGGTTGATGTACATCTCACCCGAGCGGCGCTTTTGGTTGCAGTGCTTCTCGGCAGCAAAGCAATAGGCCTGCTCCACCTTAGAAAAGTCGTCCTCATTCATATATTTGAGGCACAGGCGCTCCAGCTTGTCGTAGCTGTCCGCCATAATCTCGGGCGGCAGCTCATCGGCATGCTTATAGTGCTCCATCTCCGAGAACGGCTGGAGGGCGGAATCATGGGCGGTACGGGCTGCGGCATCCATCGAGGTCCCCTTCCCCTAGGCCCGCGGTACGATCGGGCGGTTAACTTTGGCTAGCATATCAGAAGCGCACGAATCGAGCGCCCAACTCCGGAAAGCCGAGAACTCCATGCGCGAGCGCAAGCCCTCCAAATAGCGAATTGACCTGCTCAATTGCACACGGCCGGGGTTTTCGGCCATCGCGATGCGACGGGTGTCGTCAAACCCCGAAACGCGACAGAAGCCAAGCTCTTCGAAGATTCCCAGGCCGCTTTCCACCGAGCGCTCGTCGACCGGCGTGCGAGCATCGATGGCAAGGCACATCTGCGCGATGTCGATATCGCTCGCGCTAAAGGAATCGTCCCCGGTCTTGCCGCGGTTGGAGCGCCACATGGTTTGCAGCGCGCGATAGAGCGTGACGAGCTCGTCGCGCTCGGGCGCATAGCAGTCGAGTAGGCGCTCGTTAATGCGGGCGTCGCGCGACGAATAGAGCAGGTGAATCACGGCGGGCTGTCCATCGCGACCGGCGCGGCCACTCATCTGGTTAAACTCAATCGCGCCAAACGGCATGTGATAGAGCACGACATGGCGAATATCGGGAAGGTTGACGCCCTCGCCAAAGGCAGAGGTCGAGACGATGCAGCTGAGGCATCCGTCACGAAACGCCTCCTCTACGCGATGGCGGTCGGTGCGCGTAAGGCCCGCGTTGTAAAAGGCGATATGCGACGCGTAGTCGGGAACGCGTTTGCGTAGCGTCTTGGCAAGCGCCACGGACTGATCACGCGAGTTGACGTAGATGACGGTCTTCTCCCCCGTCGCGACGATGGACACCAGGCGGTTCTCGCGGCTCGCAAGATCGCGGTCGTCCTCGAGCCGCAAGTTCTCGCGCACGGTCTCGTCGACCACCGTACGGGTAATCGGCAGCACGCGGGCAAGCTCCGCCACGACCGGAGCCGTTGCGGTGGCAGTCGTGGCCAGAACGACCGGATCGCCCAGGGCCTTGAGGATATCGGGCATGTCGAGGTATGCGCTTCGGTCGCCGCCCTTGGCAAGACCGGCATGGTGCGCCTCGTCAATAACGACAAATCCGATACGCCCCGAGCGCGCAAAGCGGTCGCGGTGAATAGACAGGAACTCAGGCGTCGTGAGCACGATGCCGGTGCGGCCCGAAGCCAGGCCGGCAAACACGTCATCGCGCGCTGCTTCCACGGTCTCGCCGGTCAGCACGCCGACGCCAATGCCGAGCGCAGCCATCGTCGATGAAAGATGATAGGCCTGGTCGGCAACGAGTGCGCGCAGCGGATAGACAAAGATGCTCGCACGCCCTCGAAGGACCGCCTCGCGCGCGGCGTGCACATGGAAGATGAGCGACTTACCACGTCCCGTCCCCATAACGGCCAAAACGCTCTGGTGGTCGGCGAGCGCGTCGAGTGCCTCGACCTGCGCGCGATGTGGCTGGTTCGAGCCGATAAAGCTATGGATAAGCGAGCGCGTAAGCTCGGTATAAGAAAGCTGGGCGAGCGTCTCGCGTTTACGCGACTCCAGGCGCAGGCCAGAATCCGCCGGCTGCACGCCGCGGCGAAGCTCGCATGCCGGATCGTCGATATTGGACGCCGCGGTATCGCGCACCAAAACATCTTTGATCATGAGCTTGGGCTTCACGCGTCCCTGCCAATGCTCGGCCACGGCCTCGAACACCAAGTCGACGGCGCTGTCGCAATTGATGAGCCTATCGATCTGCGGCACGCGGAACATGATGGCCGGCACACTCGCGGCGCCATCGGTCGCCACAAAGCGCATGTGCTCGCCGGTTTTGCCCACCACGGCGCGATCGCACATCGTCACGCCCTCGGCAGCCAGAAGCGGCACCTTATTGCCCTGGCCAAACGGCTCAAGACGAGAAATCTGCTCGATAGTCTCAATATTCAGCTCGGAGAGGTCAACGGTGGCGGCAACCTCGTCAGTGTCCTCAAAGTCATCGGCGGGAAGCTCCGATAGCACGGCCGAAAGGCGACGGCGGAACTCATCGAGCTTGGATGCCTCGATGGTTACACCCACCGCACCGGCATGCCCGCCGCGGCGAATCAGCAGATCGGAGCAACGCTCGACGGCATCGAACAGGTTGACCTTGCCCACCGAGCGACCCGATCCGCGTGCAACGCCGTCCTCGATCGAGAAGAGCAGCGCCGGCACGTGATAGCGATTGGTCAGGCGGCTCGCCACGATGCCCTTGACGCCCTCGTGCCAGCCCTCGCCGCCCACGACGATTGCGCGCCCGCCGTCATAAGTCTCCTCGACCTTCGCCATGGCATCGCGCGTAAGCTCGGCCTCGATCTCGCGGCGCTGACGGTTGATTTCCTCGAGCTCGGCTGCCAGTGCAC
>JAHYYN010000030.1:0-46184 GCA_019424945.1 Collinsella sp.
CGACGGTCACGATCAGGTTGGGTTGGGCGAGCTCGTTGACGCGGTCGAGCGCCGCGCGCGAAAGACCGTAGCCCTCGTCAAAGCGATGTGGAATAAACGGCGTGACATCGGCACCAAACGTGCGCAGCGCCTCGGTCAACAGGCAGGTCGACGTAATACCGTCAACGTCAAAATCGCCAAAGACCGCGATGTGCTCGTGGTTGCGAATAGCACGCTCGACGCGGTCGGCAACGACCGACATGCCCGGGATAATGAGTGGGTCGGCCCAGTCGCGATCGAGCGAAGGCGTCAAAAATAGCTGTCCTTCCTCAATCGAGGCAATGCCGTGCGCAACCATAATGCGCGCCACCAGCCCGGGTATGCCCAGGCCAGCCGAAAGCTCCTTTTCGAGCTCGGGATTTTGCTGAGCGACCGCCCAGCGATGCGTCGTCTTAAGCGATGACATAGGCGCCCACCCCCGATAGGGGCAGGTCGCCGCGATACCTCTCACGGTTCATAGCGATGAGTCCTCTGTGTATGCCCGCTTCGGCAGGCAGATCTGTTGAACGGATTTATTATACCGTGCAGCGCGGACGCCAATCGCCGCGGCACGCCGCGGTTTCGGTAAACGATGCCGGTAATAGCCTCGAAATATTCGAGCGTTTCTGACGCACGGACGCATGCGAGCGTCTAGTATATCCATTCAAAACGGATTCACGAGCAAAGGGAGTCGCAAGCGCATATGAAGCAATGGGCTGGACTGGGAAAGTTCCTCGCAGGGCATATGCAGATCATCGTTCCGATTTGCGTGGCGCTCGGCGTGCTCTTTCCTCAGCAGATCGGCGTTCTCAAGCCCATCGTTCCCGCCCTCTTCGCCTTTATGACGTTCCAAGGTGCGCTCAGCAACACCTTCCACCAGGTAGCTGAGGTGTTCCGCCGTCCCCTGCGCCTGATTTTGGCGCTGCTCGTCTCGGCGGTGCTTATTCCCATAGCAGCTTATGCCATGGGATCGCTGTTCTTTGGCTCCAACCCCAACCTTGTCTGCGGCATCGTGCTCGAGTACAGCGTACCCGTGGCAGTCACTGCCTTTATGTGGATTAGCATGTTCGGCGGCAACGGCCCGCTCGCGCTCACCATCATCCTGACGTCCTCGGTTATCTCGCCTGTGACGATTCCGCTCACGCTGAAGCTCTTGCTGGGTGCCACCGTCTCGATCGATATGCCGAGCATGATGCAGGACATGGCCTTTATGATCGCCATCCCCGCCGTGCTCGGCATCGTGATCAACGAGCTCACACGTGGATGGGGACACGAGAAGCTCTCCCTCGCGCTCTCGCCCGCCTGCAAGTTCATGATGATGGGCGTTATCGCGTCCAACTCCACCGCCATGAGCGAGTACGTGCTGCACATGAACGCGGTGCGCCTAGAAGTCGCCCTCTTTATTTTGACCTTCGCCATCAGCGGCTTTGTCGTCGGTTTTCTGGTCGCACGTGCCCTGCATCTGCCGTATAGCGAGACGACCACCATGTGCTTTACCTGCGGCATGCGCAATATCTCTTCGGGCGCCGTCATCGCCACGCAGTATTTTCCCGGCGAGGTCGTGTTTCCCGTCATGTGCGGAACGCTGTTTCAGCAGGTGCTCGCCTCGGTTATCGGACATCTCTTTGAGCGACTGACCGGCGAGGAGCGCGCCGCCCAGCGCAAGCGGGTCGAGGCCGGTCGCAACGCCATGGCACGCTAGTTTGTCCGCTTTGTTCGAGGGCTCCCCTTGTTACTCAAGCGCCATGGGATGAACACGCAGCCAGCGCGGGCTACGCCTCCAGCGGCACGATCTTGGTGCCATGGAGCTCGGAGACGCCCAGTGCCGCAGCCACGGTATCGCGGTTGGCCGTGGAGATGCCGCCGCCGGGAAGGATGGTCAGGCGGTCGCCCGCGTACTCGACAAGGCGTGACAGGTGCTCCAGGTTGCTCTCGATCGGCGTGCCGGCAGCGCCGCCGTGCGTTAGGACGCGCGTGACGCCGCAGTCGGCGAGCGTGTCAATGGCGTCGAGCTGAGCCTCGGGCGAGAGCTGGTCAAACGCCATGTGGAAGGTGATGTCAAGGGACTCGCGCTTGCATTCCTCGGTCGCGCAGCCCGCAGCCATAACGAGAGCGCCGAGGGTGAGCTCGTCGAGCGCCCAGCCGCCGGCACAGGGCTTGCAGCAGCCAAAGACCAGGCCGTCAACACCGGCGCTCACAGCAAGGCCCAAGTCCATCTCCATCATGCGCAGCTCGTCCTGGTTGTAATGAAAGTCGCCACCACGCGGACGAATCATGCACATCACTCGCGCGTCATGCTCGTGAGCGTAGCTGACTGTAGCGCTTATAACGCCGGCGGAAGGCGTGGTGCCACCGACGGCGAGGTTGTCACACAGCTCAATGCGCCCCGCACCAGCCTCGATGGCCGCCGGCACTCGCTCAAAGTTCTCGGCGCAAAATTCGTACAGCATAGATAGCCCCCAGAAGACATTTCTATTTCCACACGGCATTGTCGCACGTTAAATAGCAACCCGCACGATGGAACAAAACCTTGACAAGGAGTGTCCCAAAGTGCCGGCACATAAGGAACGTCCCCAGGTGCCACCTTGAGCGATGGGCACTCATTTAAGTACGTCCCCAATGAGTACCCGCAGGGGACAGACAGACCAGACTCCCTATACGACAACTGTTGACATCATATACTATGTGTCATATAGTAGGTGTTACACAGTATACTACGAAAGGAGGTGTGCGGATGGAGGCACAGATGAAGCGCGGCTTCCTCGAGGCCTGCGTGCTCGCGGCCGTCTCGGGCGAGGAATCCTACGGCTATCAGATCGTGAAGGACGTGCCCGCGAGTATGGGACTCACGGAATCCACGCTCTATCCGTTGCTCAAGCGCCTGGAGAAGGCGGGCTGCATCACCGCGCGCTCCGCCGAACACAACGGGCGGCTGCGGAGGTACTACCGCATCACGGACGCCGGGCGCGAGCGTATCGCCGAGTTCCTCGCCGAATGGCCATCCGTGCAGGAGATCTACCGTTACGTGGAGGGGGCGCACCATGACGCGCGATGAGTTCTTGAACCGGCTGGGCGAGCTTCTGGCCTGCCTGCCGGCAGATCAGGTAAAGGAAACGCAGGAGTTCTACGCGGAGGCCATCGCCGACCGTATGGAGGACGGCATGACGGAGGCCGAGGCTGTGGCCGCCATGGGCACGCTCGGTGAGGTCGCCGAGGCAACGCTCGACGAACTGCCCGCCGTGCCGCGCGCAATTGCGAGGACCAAGCGCAAGAGCACGGCGCTTCTATGGGCGCTCGCCATCGTGGGCTCTCCGGTATGGATTCCGCTGCTGTTCGCGTTCGTCGCCGTTGCCGCTACAGTCTACATCTGCATTTGGGTTCTTGCGCTCTGCGTGTGGATCGTGGCCGCGGCATTCGGGGGCGCGGGCGTGGTGGGGCTCCTGTTCACCGTGGACGGCATCATTATCGGGCATGTTCCGTACGTTTTAACCTCGATGGGAATGGGATTCGCTTCCATCGGTGTGGCGCTCCTCGCGGGAGCCGGTGCCTGGACGGCGTCCAAGCAGATCGCGCGCCTCTCTGCCCTTTGGGCGAAGAAAGCCGTTTCGCCCTTCTGGAAAGATCGAGGCAGTAAGAGCCGCAGGGGCGCTGAAGCGGCGCCGCTTACGGCATAGGAAGGAGTGCAAACATGTCCAGCGTAAAAAAGATTTACCTTGCCGTAGCGGGTGGGCTTGTTGCCACGGGGCTCGTCCTGGCTGCTATCGGATTTGTGGCCTCCGGCTTTAACCTCGCTGTGTTCAACACACAGATCGACCTGCGCGATGACACCATCATTCTGGGTGGTGTTGAAATAGACGACCCGACAGGGCTTCCGCTCATCGAGCAGCTTGCCGAGGTCGGCGAGATCCATATTGGATCTGCAACGGCTGGTTCGTCTTCTCCTCGCAAATGATCGAGCTCGTAGCAGCCATCCCCCTTCGGGCGCACCACGACGGGCGTGAGCACGCCGCGCTCGGAGCCTTTTGACCTAGTCGCTGGGGACGTTCTTAAACGACTAGTCATTCAAGAACGTCCCCAGCGACTAGGTCAAATGCCAGAACCAAAGCAACGCCGCAAGCAAAGGACGGACAGCGAGCGGGCACCAGAGCGAACAAATTGGCATGAAAAGAGGACGGCATAGACCTTCTGGTCATGCCGCCCTCTTTGAATGACAAGTTGTCGCTCTGGTGCCCGCGCAGCGTCGGCCGGTCCGCCGTTCGGTAGAACGGCGGAACCTCCTAGCCACCGAGATAGGCCTTGCGGACGTTATCGTCGTGCAGGAGCTCTTGGCCGGTGCCGGTCATGGTGATCTTGCCGGTCTCGAGCACGTAGCCGCGCGTGGCGATCGAAAGCGCCATCTGGGCGTTCTGCTCGACCAGAAGCACCGTGGTGCCGGCTTTGTGCAGGTCCTCGACAATCTGGAAGATCTGCTCGATCAGAATCGGCGCCAGACCCATGGAAGGTTCGTCGAGCATAAGCAGTTTGGGGTTACTCATAAGGGCGCGCCCCATAACGAGCATCTGCTGCTCGCCGCCCGAAAGGGTGCCGGCGACCTGGCGACGGCGCTCCTTCAGGCGCGGGAACTGCTCGTAGACGCGCTCAAGGCCCGGAGCAACCGTGGACTTGGGCTGCGTGTAGGCGCCCATCTCCAGGTTCTCCTCGACCGTCATCTGCAAAAAGGCGCGACGGCCCTCGGGGACCTGAGCCAGGCCCTTACCAACCAGCTTATCGGCGGGCGTATGAGTAATGTCCTCACCCATAAACTTGATGGAGCCGGTCTTGGAGCGCAGCAGGCCCGAGACCGTCTTGAGCGTTGTGGACTTGCCGGCACCGTTCGCACCGATCAGGGCCACGATCTCGCCCTCGTTAACGTTAAAGGAGATGTCCTTGATGGCGTGGATGGCGCCGTACCAGACGTTGATGTTGTAGACGGAAAGCATCGGCTCTGCCATTTAGTTCTCCCCCTTATCCTGCTTGCCCAGATACGCCTCGATAACGGCGTCGTTGTTCTGGATTTCCTCTGCCGTGCCCTTGGCGATGACCTTACCAAAGTTGAGCACGCAGATACCCTCGCAAATATTCATGACGAGCGACATGTCGTGCTCGATAAGCATGATGGCGATGCCAAAGGTGTCGCGAATCTTAACGATGTTCGCCATGAGCTCCGCGGTCTCGGACGGGTTCATGCCGGCGGCAGGCTCGTCGAGCAGCAGCAGCTTGGGGTTGGTGGCAAGCGCACGGACGATCTCCAGACGACGTTGGGCGCCGTAAGGCAGCGAGCCGGCCTGCTCGTTTGCCAGATGCTCCATATCAAAGATGGAGAGCAGTTCCATGGCGCGCTCATGGGCGGCCTTCTCGTGCTTCCAGTACGTCGGCAGACGCAGCACGCCCTCAAAACCGGAGTAGCGCTCCTGGTTGTGCAGGCCGACCTTTACGTTGTCCTCCACCGTCATGGTGTTAAACAGGCGGATGTTTTGGAAGGTACGGGCGATACCCATACGGTTAACCTGGTAGACGGACTTGCCCGAGGTGTCCTCGCCGTCGAGCAGGATGGTGCCGTGCGTGGGCTGGTACACCTTGGTAAGCAGGTTGAAGACCGTGGTCTTGCCGGCGCCGTTGGGGCCAATCAGACCGGCGATCTCGGTCTTGCCGATGGTCAGGCTAAAGTCGTCGACCGCCTTGAGGCCGCCGAACTCAATACCCAGGTGGATACACTCGAGAGCCGGGCGATGGCCCAGGTCGCGATCGGGAACGATGGCGCCAGAAGGATACGGGACCATCTTGCCCTTGTTGAACTCAAACTTACTGGGCATCGGCTGCCACCTCCTTCTTGGGAGCAAAACGGTCCTTAACGCGTGCGAAGAATGCCTTGAGCTGAGGATTGTTCGTAAAGACCATGACCAGGATCAACACGATGGCGTAGATGAGCATGCGATAGTCCGAGAACTGACGGAGCAGCTCGGGAAGCACCGTGAGCAGCGCCGCCGCGATAACGGAACCGCGCATATTGCCCAGGCCACCCAGGACCACGAACACCAGAATGAGGATGGACGTGTTGAAGTCGAACTTAGTGGCGGAAAGCTGTGAGAAGTTACCGCCGAACAGGGCTCCGGCAGCACCGGCGAGGGCAGCGGAAACCACGAAGGCGATCATGCGGTACTGGGTGACGGAGATGCCCACGGACTCGGCAGCGATCTTGTTGTCGCGCACGGCCATAATGGCACGACCGGTACGGCTGCGAACCAGGTTGAGCACGATCACGAGCGCGACCATAACCAGGATGGCACCGGCGAGGAAGGTCGAATAGGTCGACACGCCCGAGGCGCCCTGGGCGCCCTTGATGATGGCGGTGCCGTCCTCGAGCAGGTGCAGATCGTCGATCGTGGAGTTACCCGTGATGTTAAAGATCACGTGCAGGCCGCGAGAGTCGACACCCACAATGAGGCAGGTGACGATCTCTTTGATGATCTCGCCAAAGGCCAGCGTCACGATAGCCAGGTAATCGCCGCTCAGGCGAAGGACCGGGATGCCGATCAAGAAGCCCAGGATGGCGGCAGCGATGGCGCCGACCACGATGCTGATGATAAGGCGCACCGGATCGGAGGGAACGGCGCTCTCGAGGGCGACGGCGGTAACGATGCCCGTATAGGCACCGACGCTCATAAAGCCCGCGTGGCCCAGTGACAAGTCGCCCGCGATGCCGACGACGAGGTTGAGGGAAATGGCCATGACGATGTAGGCCGTAATGGGAACCAACTGACCGGCGATCATGCGCGGGATCATATGGTTGGACTGCATAAAGAACACGACGGCGAATGCCACAAGGCACATGGCGTACGTGACAAAGTCGTGACGCGTCTGCTTGTCTTTAAGAAACTTCATAACGCTCACCTACACCTTCTCGGGGACGTACTTGCCCAAGAGGCCGGCAGGCTTGACGAGCAGGACGATGATCAAAACACCAAAGACGATGGAGTTGGCAAGGCTCGTGGAAATGTATGCCTGCGCCATTGCTTCGATGATGCCGATGAGAATGCCACCGACAAAGGCACCGGGGATGGAGCCGATGCCGCCGAAAACGGCAGCGTCGAAGGCCTTGATGCCAGGCATGGCGCCCGTGGTGGGCTGCAGGACCGGCGAGTAGGAGCACAGCAGCACGCCGGCGATGGCGGCAAGGGCGGAGCCGATGGCAAACGTCATCGAGATGGTGCGGTTGACGTTGATGCCCATGAGCTGAGCGGCGGCTTTGTCCTCGGACACGGCGCGCATGGCTTTGCCCATCTTGGTCTTACCTGTAAAGAACATCAGGCCGGCCATGATAACCAGGCAGGCGACGATGGTGACGAGCGAGACGGCGCTTACGTTGAACTTGGCCAAGAACTCCGGCACCTGGAAGGTGACGAGCGAAGTGAAGTTCTTGGGCGTGGCGCCCCACAGAAGCTGCGCGGCGTTCTGCAGGAAGTAAGACACGCCGATGGCCGTGATCAGAACGGCCAGAGGGCCTGCTTGGCGCAGCGGCTTATAGGCCAGACCCTCGATGAGAACACCGAGAACCGTGCAGACCACACAAGAGAGAACTACAGATGCCCAGCCCGGGAGGCCGAGATACGACGTGGCGCAGAACGAGACATAGGCACCGACCATGATGACGTCGCCGTGAGCGAAGTTGAGCATCTTGGCGATACCGTAGACCATGGTGTAGCCCAACGCGATGATGGCGTAGACGCTGCCCATGGACAGGCCGTTGACCAGGTATTGGATAAAGACCGTCATGTTCCACATCCCCCTTTCGAATAGGTTTCCAGTTGATGTATGAAACAGGGACGTTACATCGTCCCTAGATACCAAGCAAGCAGGGAAGGCCAAAACCTCCCCTGCTTGGGATCAAAACCGCTCTATGTAAGGCGGCCTATTAGGCCTGTACGTACTTGCCGTCGGTAATGACGTACGCCGTCGGGTCCTTCTGGACCTGGCCCTTGTCGTTCCAGGAGAGCTTGCCAGTCAGACCGTCAACAGTAATGTTGCGCATAGCCTCGGGAAGCTTCTCGGCAACCTCGGTGGGGTCGGCGTCGACACCCAGGCCGGCCTCCTTGAGAGCCTCGACCACCGCATGCACGCCGTCGTAGGCGTCGGCGGCAAACTGGTCGGGGGTATCGCCGTACTTATCTTTGTAAGCGTTGACGAAGTCGGCGTTCTTCTCGTCGTCGGCGGAGAACGGGGTCATGAGCAGCAGACCCTCGGCAAGAGAGGTGTCGAAGCCCTCAACGCCCAGGATGCCGTCCATGCCGTCGCAGCCCATCATCTTGACGTCGTAGCCCATGTCCTTGGCGTTCTTGAGCAGGACGGACGCCGGCGTGTAGTAGATCGGCGCAAAGATCATGGTGGCGCCTGCCTGCTTGGCCTTGGTCAGCTGGTTGGTAAAGCTCGTGGCGGAGTCGTCCTTAAAGGTCTCCTCGTCGACAATCTCGAGCTTGGACTTAGCGGCCTGGGCCTTAAAGGAGTCTGCGATGCCCGAAGAATAGGCGTCGCCGGAGTTATAGAACAGCACGAACTTCTCGTCCGCATACTTCTGCGCCAGGAACTTGGCAGCGTTGACACCCTGGTTGGGGTCGGTAAAGCAAACCTGGAAGACGCAATCCTTGCCCTTGGTAACGTCCTCGGAGGACGCGGACGGGGTGATCATGAACGTCTCGGGGTCGTTACCGCACTCTGCGGCAACGGCGACCGACGCACCCGTGGTGGTCGGACCGACGAGGGCCTGCATGCCCCAGTCGAGCAGGGTGTTGAAGGCGTTGACGGCCTTCTCGCCATCGGCCTGGTCGTCCTCGGCCTTGCTGACAAGCGGCAGCTCCTTAGTCGAGAAATCCTTGCAGCCAAGCTCGACAGCCTGTGTAACGGACTTGCCGTAGGACGCGTTGGCGCCGGTCAGCGGGCCGATGGTGCCGATCTTAAACGAAGCGTCGCCCGACGCGGAACCGCTGTCGCCGCCGTTGGAGGAGCAGCCAGCTAGAATGGACATCGCCCCCAGACCTGCTGCGCTCGCGATAACGCTCCTGCGATTCATAACAGGGTTCAATGACTTACCGGTGAGGCTCGACATGCGGCTCTCCTCTCAAATCTCGTCGGGTTTCGGTTACCCGACAGGCCATCCTTCGCCGTGTTCGGCGTTCGCAAAATAGTAGACGCTTTAGTTGAGAAAAGTGGCGATTATTTCAGCTTTTCTTTTGTTTTGCCCATTTATCCATAATTCTGCGTATTCCTGTCAGTTTATGCAGTAATGCCACTTTATTATGAAAAAGTAATGTTTCCATTCTGTTACAAGCGTTCCCGCTCTCAATAAACATGGTGTCCCCCTTTTTTCGCTGGCCGCGACGCGTCCGTCTTGCGGTACAGGGCAAACCTTATGGCGCAAACGTTGACAGTTTGTTACGGGAGTTCGTTTGTAGCGAGCGTGTTTCCGATATTTCCGCAGCGTTTCGGGGGTAGCGTTTTGCACAGCTCCGGCTGCCTGGCAAGCACGCGCCCGCACTTCACGCTAGAATGCACTCAACCTATAAGCGGTTAATCCATCCATAAGATGCACGAAGGAGCTATCTATGAGCGAACCCCTGCGCACCGTGAACGTCGGTCTGATCGGTCTGGGAACCGTCGGCGGCGGCGTGGCCCGTCTGATCAAGAGCCACCACGATGAGTACCTGGCAGCCTACGGCATCGACCTTAAGCTGACCCGCGCCTGCGCGCTTGCTTGGGAGCAGGCCGAGGCAGCCGGCATTGAGCGCGAGGCCTTTACGAGCGACTGGCACGACATCGTCACCGACCCCGCCATCGACATCGTCGTCGAGCTGATCGGCGGCGAGCACCCCGCAACCGAGATCTTCACCACCGCCTTTGAGCACGGCAAGCATGTCGTCTCTGCCAACAAGGCCCTGCTGGGCCGTCACGTCGAAACGCTTGCCGAAAAGGCGCGCGCGTGCGGCGTGCAGATTAAGTGCGAGGCCAGCTGCGGCGGCGGCATCCCCATCGTCAGCACGCTTGAGCACGACCTGGTGGGCAACAAGATCCTGACCATCGCCGGCATCCTCAACGGCACCACCAACTACATCCTGTCGCGCATGGACGCCGAGGGCGTCGATTACGCCGATGTGCTCGGCGACGCACAGGCCAAGGGCTATGCCGAGGCCGACCCGTCCGCCGATGTCGACGGCTTCGACGCCGCCAGCAAGACGGCAATCCTCGCCTCCATCGGCTTTGGCACCCGCGTGACCACCGACGATGTGTACCAGCAGGGCATCCGCACCATCGGCGCCGAGGACATCGCCCAGGCCCGCGAGCTCGGCTACACCATTAAGCTGCTGGGCATCGCCCGCAACACCGACGCCGGCGTCGACGTCCGCGTGCATCCCACGCTGATCCCCGCCGACCACATGCTTGCCAAGGTCAACGGCGCCATGAACGCTGTCTACGTGGTAGGCGACGCCGTGGGCGAGACCATGTTCTACGGTGCCGGCGCAGGCTCCTTCCCCACCGCGAGCGCCGTCGTGGGCGATATCCTGTCGCTCTCCGAGCAGATCAGCCGCGGCGTGGCCCCGCTGCCCGAGATTGAGCCCTATGGCCACAACCTCGCCTTTAAGCCCATGGACGAGCTCCAGACCAAGTACTATGTGCGCCTGAAGGTCGCCGACCGCGTGGGCGCCCTGTCCGAGACGGTCGATATCTTTGCCAAGCACAACATCTCGATCTCGCTCATCAACCAGGTCGAGGATGGCAAGTCGGGCGTCAGCGATGCCTGCTCGGTCATCTTCCTGACGCACCGCGCGCTCGAGAAGGACGTCCAGGCTGCCGCCGCCGAGCTTGCCAGCGTCGACTGCGTGGCCGAGGTCGCCAACGTCCTGCGCATCGAGGACGTCGAGGCTTGGACCGAAGGCGTCATGGCCAACTAATTCGGTCTTCGCTTTACGGCATATTGCGTGAGGGGCTCTCGTCCAGCAGTGGACGAGAGCCCCTTTGCTTGCGCACACGGGACGTATTGGCGCAATCCGCATTTGAACGACTTGGCCGCTCCTGACAGCCGGGGGGTACCGTTCGCCGACGTGCAACCGAAACCGATTATGACCGCCGCTATGCTGTGCTGCGTATATCCGCCCGCAAAGAGAGGAAGCACCATGTTGCTCGAGGACAAGAAAGCGATCATCACCGGAGGCACGCGCGGTATCGGCTATGCCATCGCCTGCCGTTTTATCGAGGAAGGTGCTGCCGTCACCGTCTTTGGCTCGCGCCAGGAGACTGCCGACGCTGCCGTTGAGAAACTGACGACCGTTTATCCCGAGGCCAAGGTCTGGGGCCGCTCCTGCGACCTCACCTCGCTCGAGGCCGTAACCGAGGCCTTTACCCAGGCTGCCGCCGATATGGGCGGCCTGGACACGGTCGTCAACAATGCCGGCATCTCCCAGCGTTCTCCCCTTTTGGACTACACGGCCGAGGAGTTTGCAAAGGTCATGGACCTCAACGTCGTCGCCGTCTTTAATGGCCACCAGGCTGCCGCCAAGATCATGACCGAGGCCGGCCACGGCGGCACCATCACCACCACGAGCTCGATGGTCGCCAAGTACGGACAGCCCTCCGGCGTCGGCTATCCCACGTCCAAGTTTGCCGTCAACGGCATGGTCCAGTCGCTTTCACGCGAGCTCGCCCCTATGGGTATTCGCGTCAATGCCGTAGCACCTGGTGTAACCAAGACCGATATGGTCGCCAACCTGCCCGAAGAGGTTATTAAGCCCATCATCGCCACCATTCCGCTGGGTCGCATGGGCGAGCCCGAGGATGTCGCCAATGCCTTTGTTTTCCTGGCGAGCGACATGTCCTCCTATGTTACGGGTGCCGTGCTCCCCGTCGACGGAGCCGCCCGCTCCTAAGAGGCCACAAGCTTTGGCCCCTGGCCCCAACATAGCTCAACCAAAAAAGGCGCGCTGTCTGCATCAACCGCAGGCAGCGCGCCTTCTTCTGTTTGAAGGGAAACTGCGTCCCGTTTCGCGTCCGTCCTCAAACGGGAATGTCACCTCCGCACCAGCGTCGGCTATTTGCCGTCGTCCTCGTCGGCTTCTTCATGCGCATAAAGCTCCAGCATGCGACGGCGGTACTCATGCACGGCGAGCTTGGCGCGCTCTAGGCGGCGACGCTCACGCGGGGTGAGCTCGGACGGATCTATCTCGTCGCCATAGGTCTTATCGGCAAGAAGATGCGCCGCGTCCACGATGCGGGCATCGATGTGGCCGCTCGCCGCCTCGGCGGAAAGACGCTCGGCAATCGTATCGAGCGTAGGCAGGCCCTCGAATACACGACCATGCCCATGCGACGTCAATAGCTCGTGCTCGCGGGCGAGAAGACTTGCAAGGTCGTGATGGGCGCGCAGGATATTGAGCGCATCGGAAGGATGCTCGGCAACCTCCGCCACGGCGGCGACCGGCGCGGCATCGACCACGCGGTAGAAGAGCTGCGCGAGCAGTGGCATCAGGAACACCGTGATGGCGCCGGCTGCCACCATAACCGAAGCGACGCCCTGCGATAATGCGCCGGCGTTGACAGCGACGCTCGTCACGGCGACGATAATCGGCAGCGCCGTGGTGCAGTAGAGCGCTACGGTAATGCGGCCGTGGGCAGAAACATCGCGCGTCTTAGGGCAGATGCTCATGGAGACGACAATGGGCACGGCGCGGATAACCAGCAACGCCACGATAAAGCCCACGAGCAGGCCAGGGCGCGATGCTACAGCCGTCAGGTCGATCTTGGCACCCGACACGGTAAAGAACACCGGGATTAAAAAGCCATAGGCAAGGCCATCGAGTTTAAGCTCGAGCGTATGGTTGCCCTCGGGGATGATATAGCGCAGGACAAAGCCGGCGGCAAAAGCGCCCAATACGATATCGAGGCTAAAAATGGCGGAAAACGCCACGAGCGTGACCAGGATGAGCACTGTGAGGCGCACGAACGTCTGAGAAGTCGTATCGGCGCGCTCCTGAATAAAGGCAAAGAAGCGGCTGCCGATACGCTTGGAGCGGCTGGGGACCACGGCAAGCAGCACGCACACCACGGCGAACAGTCCCAAGATCAACAGCGTCTCGACACCCGTACGGGCGGACAGCAGCACCGACATGGCGAGCACGGGCCCGAGCTCGCCCCACGTACCATAGGCAAGAATCGAATCGCCGACGCGCGTCCCGGCAAGCGACCGCTCGCGCAAGATGGGCATAAGCGCCCCAAGCGCCGTCGAGGTCAACGCCAGCGTCACGGCGATGCCATCAAAATGACTGACCGAAAACCACGGGGTAAAGCGCACGGCAAGCCAGGCGATGCCAAACGTGACGACCCACGTCGCCATGCCGTAACGCCCCTCGACGCCTGTGATGTTCTTGGGATCGATCTCAAAGCCGGCAAGCAGGAACAAAAATGCCAGACCGAGCTCTGACACGAGCGAGACCTCGGCATCTACATGGATAACGCCGAGCATATGTGGGCCCAGCACCGCGCCGAACACGAGCAAAAAAACCGTTTCGGGAACGGGTTTTCCAGGAATCGCCGAAGCGATGAAGGGGCTTGCAAAGGCCACGAGTGCGATGATGGCGAGCGAAACGAATGCCATGTGATGCCTTTCTCTTGTTTGCGTTTCACTGTAGCACCCTCGCCGTCCTCTACGCGCCGCGAGCTGTCGTATCATAGTGAGGTTTACAAACATGTGGCTCAAGGCGACCGCGAGGCTTGCCCCGCAAACCGACCGCTGCCGCATACCGTACCGTACGCCCAACCGATCAGGAAGGCAGGAACCAATGGTCTCTCGTATCTACGTGGAGAAGAAACCCGGGTTCGACGTCGAGGCTCAGCAGCTCAAGGGCGAGCTGACCGAGATTCTCGGCATCAAGGGCATCGAGGCCCTGAGGATCATCAACCGCTACGACGTCGAGGGCATCGATGAGGAGCTGTTCCGCTCCTGCGTGCCGACCGTCTTTAGCGAGCCCCAGGTCGATGTGACCTACGACGAGCTCCCCGCAAGCGATGGCGCCGTCTTTGCCGTCGAATTCCTGCCTGGCCAGTTTGACCAGCGCGCCGACTCCGCCAGCGAGTGCGTGCAGCTCATCAGCCAGGGCGAGCGCCCTGTCGTGCGTTCCGCCAAGGTCTATATAATCTCGGGCGCCCTGGACGAGGCCGCCATCGAGGCCATCAAGCACTACGTGGTGAACCCCGTCGAGGCCCGCATCGCCTCGCTCGACCTACCCGAGACGCTGCACATGGAGACCCCCGAGCCTGCGCCTGTCGAGGTGCTTGACGGCTTCCGCGAGCTCGACGAGGCCGGCCTTGCCGCCTTTATCTCCGAGCGCGGTCTTGCCATGGACGAGGCGGACATTGCCTTCTGCCAGCAGTACTTCCGCGATGAAGATCGCGACCCCACCATCACCGAGATCCGCGTAATCGACACCTATTGGTCCGACCACTGCCGCCACACCACCTTCGGCACCGTCCTGGATGATGTGACGATCGATGACGCCGTGGTGCAGCAGGCCTTCGACCGCTACATGGAGATGCGCCACGAACTCGGTCGCGACGCCAAGCCCGTCTGCCTCATGGACATGGGCACCATCGGCGCCAAGTACCTCAAGAAGACCGGCGTCATGACCGATGTCGACGAGTCCGAGGAGATCAACGCCTGCACCGTCAAGGTGAAGGTCGATGTCGACGGCGAGGACCAGGACTGGCTGTTCCTCTTTAAGAACGAGACCCACAACCACCCAACCGAGATCGAGCCCTTCGGCGGTGCCGCCACCTGCGTGGGCGGCGCCATCCGCGACCCGCTCTCGGGCCGCAGCTATGTGTACCAGGCCATGCGCGTCACCGGCGCCGGCGACCCCACCGTCCCGGTTTCCGAGACGCTCGAGGGCAAGCTGCCGCAGCGCAAGCTTGTGACCACTGCTGCCGCCGGCTACTCCAGCTACGGCAACCAGATCGGCCTTGCCACCGGTCAGGTCAACGAACTCTATCACCCCGGCTACGTGGCCAAGCGCATGGAGGTCGGCGCCGTCGTGGGCGCTACCCCGGCAAACCACGTGCGTCGCGAGTGCCCCGCCCCCACCGACAAAATCATCCTGCTGGGCGGCCGCACCGGCCGTGACGGCATCGGCGGTGCCACTGGCTCCTCCAAGACCCAGAACACCGAGTCCATCGAGACCTCGGGCGCCGAGGTCCAGAAGGGCAACGCCCCGGTCGAGCGCAAGCTGCAGCGTCTGTTCCGCCGCGGCGACGCCTGCCGTCTGATCAAGCGCTGCAACGACTTTGGCGCCGGCGGCGTCTCGGTCGCCGTAGGCGAGCTTGCCGACGGCCTGTACGTCGACCTGGACACCGTGACCAAGAAGTACGACGGCCTGGACGGCACCGAGCTCGCTATCTCCGAGTCCCAGGAGCGCATGGCCTGCGCCGTCGCCGACGGTGACGTCGAGGAGTTCATGGGCTACGCCGCCGAGGAGAACCTCGAGGCGACCGTTATCGCCGAGGTTACCGCCGAGCCGCGCATGCGCATGGCCTGGAACGGTGTCGCCATCGTCGACCTGTCCCGTGAGTTCCTCAACTCCAACGGCGCGCCCAAGCACCAGGTCGCCCACGTCTGTGCCCGCAGCGTGTGGCAGCCCAGCTGGGCCGGCGCCACGCTTGCCGAGCGCATGACCTCGCTTGTCACTGACCTCAACGTCGCCTCCAACAAGGGCCTTTCCGAGCGCTTCGACTCCACCATCGGTGCCGCGACCGTGCTCATGCCCTTTGGCGGCAAGACGCAGCTCACTCCGAGCTCTGCCATGGTCGCCAAGTTCCCCGTGGACGGCGAGACCACCACGGCAAGCGCCATGGCATGGGGCTTCAACCCCTACCTGATGGAGGCCGACCAGTTTGCCGGCGCCTACCTATCCGTGGTCGAGTCCATCGCCAAGCTCGTGGCCGCCGGCTTTGAGCACAAGCGCGCCTACCTCTCCTTCCAGGAGTACTTCGAGCGCCTGCGTACCGAGGCCGAGCGTTGGGGCAAGCCCATGGCAGCCGTCCTGGGCGCCCTTATGGCCCAGGTCGACCTGGGTGCCGGCGCCATCGGCGGCAAGGACTCCATGAGCGGCTCTTTTGAGGACGAAGCCGGCGAGCTCAACGTTCCTCCGACCCTGATCAGCTTCGCTGTCGCCGTGGGCAAGGCGGCCCGCGCCGTCTCGCCCGAGTTCAAGGGCCTCACGCACCGCGTCGTCCGCATCACCCCCGCCACCTATGGCGAGGACTACCGCCCCGACGCCCAGCAGCTGCTCGCCGCGTTTGACGCCGTCGAGGCGCTCACCGCCACCGGTGACGCCCTGGCCGTCTCTACGCCCGGCTACGGCTGCGGCGCCGAGAGCCTCTTTAAGATGTGTGTCGGCAACCAGATTGGCATCGAACTTGCCGAGGACGTGGACGTGGAGAGCCTCTTCACCCCGCTCTACGGCAGCTTTATCGTCGAGCTCGCCGAGGACGCCGAGCTGCCCGAGGTCGCCGACGGCGTTGTCGTGGAGCCCCTGGGTACCACCGTCGAGGGCTATGTCATCGACACCGGCTCCGAGGTCATCGAGCTCTCCGAGCTCCAGGAGGCCTGGGAGAGCGGCATCGAGGGCGTCTTCGCCTACCGCAGCGCCGGCGAGACCCCCGAGGTCGAGACCATCGACTTCCGCGCCAAGGACATCCACGTGTACGGCGGCGCCAAAATCGCCCGCCCGCGCGTGGTTATCCCCGTGTTCCCCGGCAACAACTGCGAGTACGATAGCGCCCGTGCCTTCCGCGCAGCCGGTGCCGAGGCCGACACCTTCGTGATCAACAACCTCACGCCCGAGGCCGTCGCCGAGAGCACCCACGAGCTTGCCCGCCGCATCCGTGCAAGCCAGATTGTCATGATCCCCGGCGGCTTCTCGGGCGGTGACGAGCCCGACGGCTCTGCCAAGTTCATCACGGCGTTCTTCCGCGCTCCCGAGGTCACCGAGGCAGTCCGCGACCTGCTCAAGGCCCGTGACGGCCTGATGCTGGGCATCTGCAACGGCTTCCAGGCCCTGATCAAGCTCGGCCTGGTGCCCTACGGTGACATCGTCGACGCCACGCCGGATGCACCCACGCTGACGTTCAACACCATCGGTCGCCATCAGAGCCGCCTGGTGCGCACCCGCATCTCGTCCAACCTGTCCCCGTGGCTGTCGCAGTGCAGCCTCGACGACCCCTACACCGTCGCCATCAGCCACGGCGAGGGCCGCTTTGTCGCCAACGACGAGGTGCTCGCCCAGCTGATCGCCAACGGCCAGGTCGCCACGCAGTACGTGGGCGAGGACGGCAAGCCGAGCATGGACCTTTCCGTCAACCCCAACGGCTCCGCACTCGCCATCGAGGGCATCACGAGCCCCGACGGCCGCGTCTTGGGCAAGATGGGTCATGCCGAGCGCCGCGGCGACAACCTGTACCGCAACGTGCCCGAGCATGTCCCCGGCGATAAGTTCATGCCGATCTTTGAGAGCGGCGTGGCCTACTTCGCTTAAAGCTATCCCATCGGGTACAATCCCCTCGGGTAACAACACCCGCCACCGGCACGCCCGGTGGCGGGTTCTTTTTTGCTTCGCGCATACAGGAAGGACATCATGGAAAGCCGCAAGCCGTATCTCGCCACCCTGCCCGGGCTCATCCTGGGCTGCCTCGTCTGCTGCGCGCTCTGGGGGTCGGCTTTTCCCTGCATCAAGATCGGCTACGGCCTCTTTGGCATTCCCGCGCACGACAGCGCCTCGCAGCTGCTCTTCGCGGGTCTGCGCTTCACCCTTGCCGGCATGCTGGTCATTGTCGGCATGAGCGTGGCCCAGCGCCGCCCGCTCGTTCCGCAAGCGCGCGATATCAAGTCTATCCTCACGTTGTCGCTCTTCCAGACTATCGGGCAGTACTTCTTTTTCTACCTGGGACTCTCGCGCGCCAGCGCCATGTCGAGCTCCATCATCGAGGCCAGCGCCAACTTCTTGGCCATCCTCTTTGCCGCCCTGGCGTTTCACACCGAAAAGCTCGATGCGGCCAAGGTGCTCGGCTGCGTACTGGGCTTTGCCGGCGTCGCGCTCGTCAACCTTTCGGGCGCGGACGGTACCTTTGGCTTTACGCTCGACGGCGAGGGCTTTATCCTGGCCTCCACCGTCGCGGGTGCCCTTTCGACCTGCCTGATCGGCATCTTCTCGCGCGAGCACGACGGCGTCTTGCTTGCCGGGTGGCAGTTCTTGGTCGGCGGCCTGGTCCTCACCGCCATCGGCTTTTTGATGGGCGGCACGCTCTCCCCCACAGCGATTGCCCCCGCCATCGCGCTCATCATCTACATGGCGCTTATCTCCGCGGTCGCGTACTCGCTGTGGTCGCGCCTGCTTGCCGTCAACCCCGTAAGCCGCGTTTCGGTCTTTGGCTTTATGAACCCAGTCTTTGGCGTGCTGCTGAGCGCGCTGCTGCTCGGCGAGGGCGCTGGCACGAGCCCCGTTACCGTCATCGTTGCCCTGCTGTTGGTCTGCGGCGGCATCATCATCGTCAACAAACCCAAAAAGGCCTAGCGAGCTCACTTTTTTGAGAGGTTGTTCGCACACTTTAGCTTATTGGAGTACATCGGTGAGCTGAGGGCCGCCACGCACGCAAGCGTGCGCCCCTTTTTCTAGCGTATCTGAACGCCGGCTTTCTTTTTCTCGGCCTTGACGCGGTAGAGCTCCGCATCGGCAGCGCGAAGTAAGTCTTGCCAGGTATCAACACTATCGCTGACCCGCGCGTAACCAATGGACATCCGCAATGCATACGGCACCTCGGCACGAGCGAGCTCGTCGTTAATCGCCGAACACAGGTCCATGATGTCCTGCTCCGCCGCTGCCTTTTGAAGCACCACGAACTCATCGCCGCCATAACGTGCGATAAAGCCACCAGACGCTGAGCAGACCTCTTTGAGCGTAGCAGATACGACCTGGAGGGCATGGTCGCCCTCCACATGTCCATAGCGATCGTTAATCTGCTTAAAGCCGTCAGCGTCCATCATGAGCAGATACACATCTTCGGCCTGATCCATATTCGAGAAGAGCGACAGCATATAGGTCTCAAAGCGGTTGCGATTGTTGAGACCGGTCAACGGGTCGGTCGAGATCATCTGCTCCTGGCAAACAATGTAGAGCTGCAACATACTTAACATGATGCCGACACTAAGGCAAGGACCCGAATAAAAGACCTGAAAGACACCAGCTACCAGGGCCGGAATGGCGAAAAATGCCAAGGTTTGATAGATGGCCTTCTTTTGTAGGCTCTCGACCTTGCAAGATTGTATAAACGCATGCAGGGACGTATATATAACGTAGCAGTAGCTGACGATGGGCTGGATCATATAGACAAAACCACGACGATACGCGCCCTGCGCATCGATATAGAACAGGGCATGCGTCCAGTAGCTCGAAAACGCCAGTACGACTACCAGCGCCGCAGGCAGCGTTACAAGCGCCACTCTAGAGCGCGCGGTCAAAAGGCGAGAACCCTGCACCGTCTTGGAATAGATAAACCAAATAAGGCACGCGGCGGCAAAGAGCGAAAACGAAACCGCGTTGGAAATCCAGTTGGCAGCAATGCCCAGCGTGCCGCCCACACCGTCCGAAAGCGTCCAGATTATATCGAATAACATGTACGCGGCAGAGGTGTAGCCGAGCGTACTAAACAATAACTGCTGGGTACTCGAGAACAAGGAGTGGCGACTTCGCGCGGCAAGCCCGATAAGAACAATCATGCATAGCAGGAATATCTCGATCTTGAGTGCCTTAACCACTAGACGCCATCCCTTCAATATCCAAGTGGTCAGAATCGCCCGATTCGTGCCTGGGCAATAAACACCCCTACTCCGCAGGGGTATAGGGAATAATAGCAGAGCGCCCGAACGTCACTGCAAGACAGCTCTCGTTCGGGCGCCCATACGGCGCGAATTGCACACGCCGGCTTGATTGACTCGCGTCGACGATTACTCGCCGTCGATGTCGGTCGCGACGGCCTCCTCAATAGCCTCGACGCCTTCGACCGACAGATCCTCTTCGCCGTGGCAGAACTTCTTATCGACCCAGCCGGTCAGAATCGGGGCCATGATGGCCGTGATGATGACGGCGGTGGCGATCTGCGCATACGCGGTGGGCGCAAGCTCGGCATAGCGCGGCGCGACCTCAGCAAGAGCAACCGGCGTGGTCATAGCCGTGCCGGCGATGGTGGAGCAAGCAACGGCGGCCTTGCCGTTGCCGCCGCACAAGCGCTCGAAGGCAAAGGTGATGGGGCCAACGATAAAGAGGGTGATGAGGCCCAACAGAATGCCGGAAATACCGCCGGTGATAAAGCTCGACAGGCTCATGGACGCACCGAGCTGAAATCCGATGACGGCAATCGCGGGATTGGCACCGGGAACCAGCAGGTTCTTGATAAACGGGAACAGGTTGCCCAGAACCATGCCAATAACGAGTGGCAAGATGGAGCCGATAATGGTGCCAATGGGAATGTTGGCGAGGCCGGAAACACCGAGGATGATCATCGTGACGGCGGGGCCAGCCGTAAAGAACAGGATACCGACGGCGCCCTGCTCGGACTCATCGCCGAACTCGCCCATGATGCCCGTATAGAGCGCCATGTTGCAAAACGTGATGCCGCCGATGATAGACACGGAGCTCAGACCCAGGAAGTTGTCGTTAAAGAAATATGCCACGCCCAGGCCGAGAGCCGCTGCGACGACCAGCTTGGGGATCAGCACGACGATACCGGTCTTGATGGCACCCGGCGTGGACTTAAAGCTGATGCCGGCGCCCACAAACAGCAGGATCGCGGCGACAATGGTATTGGAGCCACCGCGGCAGGCAGCCGTAAAGAATCCGCCGATCTCAAAAACCTGCGGGCAGAAGGTGTTGAGCAAAAGACCGACGATCATCGGATAAATCATGATGTCGCCCGGGATGCGCGGGACCTTGAATTTCTTTTGCTCGTTGGTGGTTGCTTCCTGTGCCATGAAACCCCCATTTCCGCTGACGGGATACAAAAGCCCACGTCACGCTTTGCTACAGTAAAGTTTGACCATGGTACCAGAAGAAATAGACCAGCTCGGTGAAAAACTCGACAAGTTGGGATGGAACGAGATTCGGCGCCCGCGACGCCACCCCTATATAAGGCTCAAGACGATATAGAGTACGATGCCCGAGACGCAGCACCACAGCATCGATTTTGTCTTGACCGCCACGACCACGACGCCGGCGGCCGCAATCCAGGGAACCAAGGCAGGCCAGAGCCCCGCGTCGAACGCGCCGGGACTCACCAAGTCGTTGGCGACCAGCGCGGCAAAGGCGGCGGGCGGGATATAGCCCAGGGCCTCGGTAATACGGGGCGACAGGGTCCGCCCGCGCAAGGCGAACGCCGGCGCGATGCGAAAGAACGCGATAGCAGCCCACGACGACAGCCACAGAACCAAGAACTCGTTAACGGGCATCGCGGGCACCTCTTCCGTCAAATACAGCATCGCACGCCAGCGCAATGGCAATGCCGACCACGACGCTTGCCGGCACGGTAATATTCATGAGGCCCAAGAACTTGCATACGGCGACGGACACCGCGCCCGAAACCGCCGCGACAACGTTGCCGCGCGACAACCGCTGCGAAAAGAGTAGACAGATAAAGAGCGACGTGCAGACGAAACTCGCAATAGCGGTGGGAACATCGACAACGGCGCCGACGATGGCGCCCGTCGTACACGATACGCCCCATGTTGCGATAAGGATCACGTTGAGCACAAAGGACTCGCGCGGGCCCCAATCCTCCCCTTCAACCAACTTGGCAAGCGAGATGCCATATGCCTCCTCGGTAAGTGTCGCGGCAACAGCCAGCGTCTGACGCTTCGAGGCACCCGTCAGATGCGGTGCGATCGATGCCGAGTAAAGCGCAAAGCGCGAGGAGATGGCAGCAACGCTCGCGACGATCGATGCTGCAGGCACGCCCGCCAGCCAAAGGTTGCAGATCATAAACTGGCCGCTGCCCGTCACAAACGTGCTGCTCAGAGCAAAGACCATCCAGGGCTCCATTCCCGTCTGCCCCATGATCATTCCGCACGGCGCGCCTATTGCAACATAGGTAAGCATCACTGGCCAGACGATTTTAAAGATCCTAAGGACCATGCCACTCCCATTCTGGTAAGTCGTCTGCAGCGCGCCTTGCAACGCAGCAGAAATATCAACCGGTGGCAATAAAGTTCACCTACAATTGCCACCGGATCGAAAGACACAACTTTTTAGGAAGTCATTATGACAGTTATCGATCGAGACCGGGCGCGCGCGGCCTTCAAAAGCTACACCGATGCCTACGACGCCACCAACCCACGCATCGCGCTCAAAATCGAGCATACGTACCACGTGGCCGAGGCATGCGATGCCGTAGCGCGCGAGCAGGGCTGGTCGTCAGAAGATATTGACCTGGCATGGCTTTGCGGCCTGCTACACGATATGGGCCGCTTTGAGCAGTTGCGGCGCTGGGACACCTTTAAGGACGCCGAGAGCATGAGCCATGCAGCGCTGGGCATCGAGGTCCTCTTTGGCGAGAATCCCGCCGATGCACCCGCCGTAACGAGCATCCGCGACTTTATCGATGACCCGGCAGAGGACGAACTGATCCGCGCGAGCATCGCCCACCACAGTGATTTTCGCCTGCCCACGGAACTCGACACCCGTACACGGAGCTTCTGCGAGATCGTGCGCGATGGCGACAAGATTGACATTATGCGCACCATCGCCGACAGCACCGTCGACACCATCCTCAAGGTGGATGAGGACACGTTTCTCGCCAGCCACTTCTCGACACCGGCGCTTACCGCCTTTGACGAGCATCGCTGCGTCGCGCGTGACGAGCGCAACGAGCCGGCGGACTACCTGGTGGGGCTCATCTGCTTTATGTTTGAGCTCGTCCATCCGGCAAGCCGTGCACTGGCGCGCGAGCAAGGCGATATCTATCGCCTGCTCGACGCGCCCTTTGGCATTACGCGACCCTTTACCGACCCCGCCGCGCAGGCAACCTGGAGCCGCCTTAAGGACGAGCTGCGCCGCTGGCTGGCAAGCGCTTAGCACTCGAGCTGAGCCAGCAGTTCCTCAACGATCTCAACGGCATCGCCGACGACCTTGTACTGGGCGGCACCGAAGATGGGGGCATCCGGGTCCTCATTGATGGCAACAATGCACTCCGCCCCACCGATGCCGGCGAGATGCTGGATAGCACCCGAGACACCGATGCTCACGAGGAGCTTGGGCGAGACCGATACACCCGTCTGGCCAATTTGGTGGCGATACTCCAACCAGCCTGCCTCCACAATGGGACGCGTGCAACCAAGCTCGGCACCCAGGGCATCGGCGAGCTTTCGCATCAGGGGCAGATTCTTCTTGGAGCCGATGCCGCGGCCCACCACGACCAGACGCTCGGCATCGGCAATTGAGGCCTGCTGTCCCCACTCCTCGGCGGGAATCGAGATCTCGACGCGGGCCTTAACGTCATCCGCAAGCACTACCTGGGTAATCGTGCCGGAGCGGCTATAGTCAAACTCGGGCGCCTTAAAGATGCCGGGGCGCACCGTTGCCATCTGAGGACGGTGGTTGGGGCAGATAATGGTGGCCATCAGGTTGCCGCCAAACGCCGGGCGCGTCTGCTGCAGCAGACCCGTCTCCGTATCCACCGAAAGCACCGTGCAATCAGCCGTAAGGCCCGTCTGCAGGCGCACGGCAACGCCGGGTGCCAGTTCGCGGCCAAACGCGGTCGCGCCGTACAGAATGGCCTCTGGCTTGCGCTCGGCCACCAAATCGTAGATCAGGCGAGCATAGACCTCCGCGTCGTTCTGACGCAGGCGCTCGTCACGACAGACCAGAACTTCGTCCGCGCCGGCACAAACCAGGTGTTCGAGGTCCTCGAGCGAGCCCTCGGGGCTCATGCCGACCAGTGCCACCAGGCGACAGCCGCGGGCATCAGCAAGCTCGCGTCCCTTGCCCATGAGCTCGAAGGCCACGGATGCCACGGCATCGTGCTTGTCAGTTTGCACGAAGACCCAAATGTCTCGATATGCGTCAAGGTCTACCGCGCCGGCGGCCTCGTCGCGCTCGATCGAGATGGCGTTGACGGGGCAGGCGTCGACGCACCCGCCGCACAGGATACAGCCGTCGGTTACGCGGGCACAGCGATTGGGGCGCTCGCCCTCCACCACAATGCCGCCCGAGGCGCAGGCGCGAACGCAGCGACCGCAGCCGATACAGGCTTCGCTATCGATAATCAGCCCGCTCATCTATGCCATCCCCTCAATAATCTTGGCAAGTTTTACCGCCTGCCCGGACGCCGTTCCCTCGACGGCCTCGCACGTTTGGTCACGGTCGGGCACAAACGAGCGCACGACCTGCGTCGGTGATCCGGCAAGGCCGCAACGCGAGGGGTCGGCGTTTACGTCGGCAGCGCTGGCCACGCGCACGTCTGCATCCTCGGCCGCGCGAATACCGGCAATACTCGGCATGCGCAGCTGGCCAATCTCCTTGGCAGTCGTCATCGCACACGGCATCTCCAGGTACACCGTCTCCTCGCCGGCATCGCAGCCGTGAACGAGCGCCAGCGAGCCACACGTCGTAAATCCCGCGCTCTGCACACAGCTCACGTCGGTCACGCAGGGGACCCCAAAGGCGCCGGCCAGCTCGGGGCCGATCTGGGCCGTATCGCCGTCCACTGCCATCTTGCCGCAGATGAGCAGGTCAAAATCCTCATCGAGTGCCTCGATGCCGCATTTGAGGGCATAGGTGGTGGCTAGGGTATCGGCGCCCGCAAAGGCTCGGTCGGTCAGCAGCAGCGCGTCGTCGGCACCGCGGGCGATGCAGTCGCGCAGCAGCGATTCGGTCGCGGGGATGCCCATCGACACCACCGTCACACGCACGTCCATGCCAAAGCCGATAAAGTCGTCCTTCAGCGCTAGCGCACATTCGAGGGCACTTGCATCGAAGGGATTAATGACCGCCTGCTTGCCATCACGCACGATAGTATTGGTCTTGGGGTCCATCTTGACCTCGGTGCTTCCGGGCACCGCCTTGACGCACACCACCATATGGAAATCACTCATCTTCACGCGCCCCCTTTCTGAACGAGTTCATCCAAGAGCTTCTCCGTAAACAGGTTGCCGCGACCCAGCTGGCCGGCAGGATCGAGCTGGAGTTTGAGACGCGCCGACTCGACCATGGCCTCGTGGCCGTACATCGTCTCCAAGAAGCCCGCCTTGATCTTGCCGACGCCGTGTTCGGCAGAAACGGCACCGCCCATGGCCGTGACCTCGGAAGCCCACTGGGCAAAGAGTTCTCCACCACGACGGTAGTCTTGCGCATCGCGCGGCAGGATGTTCACATGCAGATGGTTGTTCCCGATGTGTCCCCAGGCAGCAGACTCAAGCCCGCTTTCGGCCAGCGTGCGGCGATAGAGGGCCATGACATCGGCAAGGCATGCATTGGGCACCGACATGTCCGAGCCCAACTTGGTGATAGTGGGATCCGTGCGGCGGCGCTCGTCGATAAGCATGTTGACGCTCTCAGGCACCGCGTGGCGGAAGAACCGCTGGCACTCGCGATCGACTTCGGTGCGGGCGACCCATGTCGCATCGTCGCGGCCGCCCGCAAGCTCCAGCACCCATCCCAGGTGGTACAGCTCCTCGGTCGCCTGCGCCTCGTCGTCGCAGTCGAGCTCCACGTAGACACAGACCTTTGCCTCGTCGTCGAGCGCCGGCAGCGAGGCAAACGCCGTCGACTGCTCGCGCTGGCGACGTAGAATATCCAGGGCGCCAGCATCGAAGTACTCGATGGCAGCCGCATGGGACAGGACAGGGCGCACGGAATCGGTAAAGGACACCGCCTTGTCCTCGCTATCGAAAAAGCAACTCACACCCCATACGACCGCAGGCGCCGCCTGCAGGGCAATCTCGAGCTCGGTGATAACGCCGAGCGTGCCGCACGCGCCGATAAAGAGGTCGATGGCGTCCATATCGTCCGCAACGAAATAGCCTGAGGCATTTTTTGTCTCGGGCATGGTATAGCCGGGAAGATCGAGCTCGAGCGTACGGCCCGCTGCCGTCACGAGCGACAGGTGGCGGTCCTGGGCAAAAGCCTCGCCGCGCTGAAGCTCAAGCAAATCGCCATCAGCCAGCGCGACGTGGAGTCCCGTGATATGCGGGCGCATGGGACCGTAAGCGTAGCTGCGGGCGCCGGAGGCGTTGCATGCCGCCATGCCGCCCAGACAGGCAGATGCCTCGGTGGGATCGGTGGGAAAGAACTGCTCGGGGGACTCTTGGAACTCCTCGTAGGCCTCAAGCGATGCCTGGTCCCAACCAGCGGTCGGCAGTACCTTCTTGCTCAGCTGCTTACGCAGCTCCGAGAGCACAACGCCCGGCTCCACGCGCAGCAGAAATTGGCCTTGTTCATCGCGGCGAAGGCCCAAGTAGCGATTCATACGGGAAGTATTGAGGATATGCCCACCGTGGGGCACGGCACCGGCGGCAAGGCCGGTTCGGGCGCCCTGAACCGTTACCGGGACACGCTCGGCATGGAGCGTTTCCAAAATGGCACGGACCTCGTCTTCCGTTGTCGGAAACGAGATGCTCGATGCTTCGCCCGATGCGCGAGATTCGTCGCGGCCATACTCTTCGAACTCGTCGGTGAAGGGTTTGATGGTTGCAGACACGCGAACTCCCCCTTTATCTAACTACAGTGTTTGCAGGGAGATGTTACCGCATCGTTTCGTCGACGTGTTCGAAACCGTCTCCATAATTGGCGATTTTTACGTTTGTGCAATTCGGCGAACGGCAAGGCTTCCTCGGCAGACGATGCTTTTGACAAATATCGCCCCGCCGTCGCCGACCGCTCGATTGTCGCTCGAAAAAAGTTGAAGTAATTATTTCCATCTTTTACCTGCGGAGATGTCAATCCGTCAAGCATTTGGTCAGAAATTGGTCAAGTAGCGGCTGATACGGTCGGCGTCGACAGCCAAAACCGATAGAAGTTTTGGCCCCAGAAGCAGGGAGGTTCCCATGGCATATTACTGGCCCCAGTACGGCGTCGCCATCGAGGTCGACGACGATCCCTATCTCCTGCCTTTCGACGAAGAGGCGTTCCCCGAAACGGCGGTCTACCACGTCACCACCGATGTTATCTGCGACCCCGAGTCGTTCTCGGCGCTCGCCCACCACATCGCGCGTATCCACGACATCGAGCTCCCTCACGACTTTGACGAGCTCATCTACTCGCGCCGCCTGATGCTTCACATGCTCTTTGGAGCGGACCCGTCCACGTTCGCACGTGTCTACACCACCAAGGACGCCGCATGAGTGCGAAGAAGCCGCCCCGCCTCGCAGGACTGGGGCGTCGCAAGAAACTCGTCGTTGTCTGTCTGGCTATCGTCTGCGCCCTTGTCGCCGTAGGACTATACGCCTGGCAGTCGCAGCCCGTGCCCGAAGCGGGCGCCTCAGTCACGACGGCAGAGGGTAAATCGCGACAAGAAATCCAAGATGAGCTCGATGCCATCGTCCGCGACAACATGATGACGATTTCGGTCGCGCCGGTCGCTCAGCTACAGGAGGACGGCAAGCTGCGCGTCAACGTGCAAAACGTCCAAGACAATAAATTTCCCCAGCGATTCCGCGTCATCCAAAACGACGAGACCATGTACGAATCCGGTGTGGTCGAGACCGGCAAGACAATCGAGACGTGCCCCGCCGGCGACATCAAAGAAGGCGAGGCATACATCGAGATCCAGGCACTCGATGCCAAGACCCTCGACAGCCACGGCAATCCGACACGTGTCAAGGTACGGGTTGAGCAAGCCGAGAACTAGCTTTTTCGACCGACGCGGCACCGCACGCAATCCACCAGCATTCGTCCAATCATCGCGGGGACGGCCCGCGGCGAATAGAAAGGAACGACCATGGACATCACCAGGAACATGAACGGAGCCAGAGCGCTCGTCGTGGGCGCAGGGCTCGCGCTCTCGCTCGCAATGGGCGCCGCCCCGACGCCAGCTCTGGCAGCCGGGCGCGTTGGAACCACAAAAGTAATGGTCAGGACCGAGATCGACAACGTAGAGTTCAAAGTTCCGACGGTTATTCCCTTCGTCGCCAAGGCCGACGGCACGCTTCAGGGCCCCTCAGAAGACGCGACCACCATCGACAATCATTCGGCCTACGGCATCCATGTCACCAACATGAAGATCGACGCCATGAACACCTGGACCATTGCCGCCGACGCCAAGGCCGGAACCGCGCAGAATTCCATCGACTTTAAGGTCGGCCCCAACGGCGCACTCCAGAACGCCAGCGCCGCAATGCAGGAGACGGGCCTCGATCTTTCCAAGAATGCAGCCTTCGACATGGGCTACCAGGGCATTGCCGGCGGCACGGACAAAATTAAGCTCAAGACAAGCGGGAACGTCGCCCGCGTCACGCGCGACATCTTCCGCGTAACCGGCGAAGGCGATCAAGTTGCAACGATCACCTGGACGGTCGAGCCCGGTGCGCACACGGCATAAGGCCGTCGCCCTGGCCACCGCCGTCAGTATCCTAGCGTTTGGGCCAGCCATGGCCTTTGCCCAGCAAGAACAGGCGCAGGCCGCCACGCAGGTGACGGTCGACCTCTCGGAGCTCGACCGCGGCAACTGCAAGGAACCGTTGGCACAGACAGACGACAGACGATGGCTCTTGGCAGCAGGCGCCACGACAGCAGGCGCGGGAACCGCCGGCCTCGGTCTGCACATCAAACGCAGCCAGAAACGAAACACGGACAGGCCGCACTAAATTAGCTAAGGAGACCCCATGGCATCGAAGAACCTTTTGCCCGTCGTCGCACTCTGCGGCGCGCTCGCAACCGGAACGCCTGTCGCCGCTTGGGCGACT
Organism: Collinsella sp.; assembly: GCA_019424945.1. Classification (GTDB taxonomy): domain Bacteria; phylum Actinomycetota; class Coriobacteriia; order Coriobacteriales; family Coriobacteriaceae; genus Collinsella. Next base: position 29,033 of record JAHYYN010000030.1, read on the forward strand.
CCCGTCATGGCAGACTCCTTACCAGCAGCCCTAAGCTCCGCACCAAATCCGTCGAGCGCCATTGCGTGCAAGCGTTTTTCGTTCGCACAGGCCGCAATCTCAACCTCGGGATGCCTTCGTCGTAATACGGACGGCTCGATAGTCGTGGATATCAATCGTTCGAACAAGGCAAACGGCTCCCAGGCGGGGTGCGCCGTCTGCACGTGGCGCTCGATTGTGCTCGATGCAGATGGCGATCCGTGCGATTTGGGGTTGCGCATCGATATCGCTTCGGTCGATGACTCGGCGAACGGAGCGAAGGTCGCCTTCGACGGTGCGTTTTTCGAGAAAGGAGGCGGTATATGTCTGGGCTGCGCCGCCGCGAATGCAGACGATGTGCAGCCCACCCTCTCATTCACGGCATCGCTGCGGCTGACCAAGGCGGGCACCGATGCCATCGCGGCGGGAGAAGCATCCCTGCTGTTCTACGCCGTCAGCACCAAAGACACAGACGCTCATTTCGAGAAGTCATCCGGATCACTCAGCCTTACACGAGGGATAGAGGCAGGCCCTATTGAAATCGATGCCCACGCGCAAAGCAGGCAACGCATTCTTGCCGACCCGGCGCTTCTCGAAATGGAGTGGAACGGATCCGGAGCCATCGGAATTCTCCCCTCCGCGCTTGACGCCAAGACGCTCCCCTCAAACGACGAACCCATCAACGCAACCACACAAGAAGAGAGCGCGGACAAAGAAGCAGGTGCGGGCGACACGCCGTCGCCGACAAACAGCGTCCCAGCTTCTTTCGAAGCACCGAATGAGCCCGCTACCGATCCAAACGATCCCGAGCTCGCGGACAGTCTGGGGCTTGCTGATCCTCAAGAAATCGATGAAGGCAACTGCTGCGTGCTTGCCGCGCTCGACCACACAGAGGTCATCGACGCTGCGAGCATCGAAGTTGCCACCGCCAATCAGCCCGTCCGCAAGTCGGCCATCATCGCATTTCCCGAATCCATCGAAGTCGTCTTTTTGCCATCGGGCGAGGTCGTGGCCCCAACACTGCTCACCCTGTTGGGCGCCAAGAATACTCGAAACGAAATTAAAAAGGTCACGGTTGTCGACCCTGCAACCACCGCTAAACTGCGTCTATACGCCGTTGCCCCAGACGGAGGCAAAACCTTGGAATTCGATGGCGACACACTCCTAGCCTGGCGACGTCTGGACATTATGCAAGACGTCTCGTATCAGATCGAACTCGAAGGGTTTGATCGTGCCCGCGATGCCAATATCATCGCCGCGGCTATTGAATCCCCACAGCGGCTTATGACACTGCGCTTTGACTACTATCCCTATGTCCCGACAACCACCTGAGGCTTAAATGCTGCGCATCATTCCTAATACCACTTATATAACGTATTAGATGAGTCGCGATGTGCCTCGCATTTCGTTCTGCTACGATTGCCACGTTGGCATCAATACAGGAGGGCTCATGCCGGGCTTGGGAACAATCATCAACGTTGCGCTTTTAGTTGCGGGCGGTCTTTTGGGATTAGCGGGCGGCCGCTTCATTACACCGCGCATCCAAGACACGCTCATGAAAGCATCGGGGCTGTGCGTCCTGTTTATCGGCCTGGGCGGCACCATGCAAAAGATGCTCATCATCGATGGAAAGGCGCTAACGACCACCGGTACCACCATGCTCATCGTCTCATTTGCGCTCGGTTCGCTCATCGGCGAGGCCATCAACTTGGAGGCCGCCATCGAGAACCTTGGCGAATGGCTCAAGCGCAAGACTGGCAGTGAGGGCGATAACGAGTTCACCAACGCTTTTGTCTCGACTTCACTCACCGTGTGCATCGGCGCCATGGCCATTGTGGGATCGATCCAGGACGGCCTGCTCGGCGACTGGTCAACGCTTGCCCTCAAGGGCGCACTGGACTGCATCATCGTCTGCACCATGACGGCGTCCCTTGGCCGCGGCTGCATTTTCTCCGCCCTGCCCGTCGCCGTGTTCCAGGGGACGATCACGCTGTTTGCCGGCGCACTCTCCCCCATCATGACTACGGCAGCCCTCGACAGCCTTTCGCTCGTAGGCTCCATGCTCATCTTCTGCGTCGGCGTCAACCTCATCCGTCCTCAGACCTTCCGCACGGCCAACATGCTCCCTTCCGTCGTCATCGCCGTCATCTACGCCCTCCTGGTCTAAATCTATCTACACAGCGGTATCTCGAACATCTGTTTGATGCTGTGCTATGATATGAGGTCACCGACACCGTATAGGGAGAGGAGAGGGCGGTGGCCGACCAGGACGTCAAGATGCTCATCGAGCGCATTATGGCCGAGGCCCGGACCCATCAGTCCGCCCGCTTCTCAAACGAAGTCTACGCAGACGAGCCGATTCTCAAAACCGGCCGACAGATGCAGAATTTCCTCCCCGACCAGTACCGTAAAATGCGCGAGATATCGCGCTGGCAGGATGACCCCAAGGGCGGTGCGGGCCGCTGGCTTTCGGAAGCCGAGCTTTTTTACCGCCAGGGCCTGCTGATGGCCGACTTTGAGGACGACTGTCCCTACAACGGCACCTTTAAGTCGTACTTTCCCACCTACAATGCCATGAGCGATCGACAGTTGCGCGGCTACTTTACCTGGCGTGCCCAAGTGCGCCGCGGAACCGTCGAGGAAACGTCTACATCCTTTGCCTTTCTGTATCTCTATGAGCTGATTTGCGGCATTGGCGTAGATAATCCGCTCGAAGGTTTTAACAAGATCAAGGCCTTTTGGGATGCCTACCGCGCCTTTGAGCCCGGCATCGACCGGTTTGCGCGCGTGTGGCTGCAGGATTACGCCGTGTTCCACGCGCTCGACCCCAAGCTGCTTCGTGACTCTAAAACCGTCATGTTCGATAATGCCCTTATCGAGCTGCGGCACGCGGCACGAGACCTTGTGCCAGCGCCGGCACCGTCCGGCCAGACCCCTAAGCGTCGCAAAACCTCCGAGCCCACGCTCCCCCTTCCGCCCGATGAGGTGCGCGAGGAGCGACTCATGGCCGCCATCAACGCCCTCTCCACGTACAACCTAAGTAACTCGCGGCTCGACCGCAGCCACCACCGCGATCTGCGCCACGTGGCGTGCGCCGTGTATGTCCGCATGACGCGCTACTATGACACGCACCGAAAGACCGGCATCGTGGCGAGCTTATTTGGGGAGGAGACGGCCATGCCCTACACCATGTTTGCCTCGGCCGTATTCTTTGCGCCCGAGCGCCACGAGGACTGTGAATACCGCCTGGATCCTATCCATATCTACCGTTGCCAAAACGGCTTTTGGGAATGCATGCGTATCCACGGTAGTAGGCAAAAGAGCAGCAAGCTCGGTGAAATGATGCGCGCCTGCGACCAACGCCTGCGCCTGGCGTTGGACCCCGCTCATCCCCTTAAGGAAGAAAAGGTCCCCAAATATCTGGCCAAGACTATCGATGACGAGATTGTGGCATGGCTTTCGTGGGACGCCGCACACCAGCCCGTCAAGATCGATATCGATCTGAGTCAGCTGGGGCACATTCGGAACGCCGCCGCACAAACGCGCGAAGCGCTTTTGATCGATGAGGAACGCGAGGACGGCACGCTTGCGGATGCCGAGGTGACAGTTGCCGAACGACGGGAAGCCAAGCCCGTGGCCGGCACGATCGCCGAACCAGTCGCGACGACCATGCAGCAGGACGAGGCTAGCGAGCCGACCATCTCCACCGAGCAGTTTGGCGTCGTGGCCCCGCTCCTCGCACCAGCACCCACGTCCGCTGACACCGCGTCCGCACTCGATCCCGCCGCAGACGCCTATCTTCGAGCACTACTCGAGCAAAACGCAGCGCAGACGGCATCGGCGGTGGCGCAGTCGGGCAAGAGTGAGGACATGCTTGTCGATACCATCAACGAGGCGCTCTTTGACCTGGTGGGAGACACCGTAATTGAATTTGGCGCGGCAGGGCCGCAGATTATCGAGGACTACGAAGCAGACGTGAGAGGATACCTAGACCATGAGTGATACCGCATCCGCAACACCTCGCGTGCCCAAGCGCGTCGCTGCCGTCATTCTCAACTCGCTCAAGGGCGGCGTGGTCCCGCGCATCGGCCTTCCTTACATCACCGTAGGGCGCGAGGTCGAGATCCGCGCCCTGCTCACCGATCTGAGTCTCATCGCCGACGGTGGCGCGAGCTTCCGCTTTTTAGTCGGTCGTTACGGTGCCGGCAAGAGCTTTTTGCTCCAGACCATCCGCACGCACGCCATGGGCGAGGGATTCGTCGTCGCTGATGCCGACCTGTCGCCCGAGCGCCGCCTGCAGGGCGGTCAGGGACAGGGCCTTGCCACCTACCGCGAGCTCATCCGCAATATATCGACCAAGACGCGCCCCGAGGGCGGTGCGCTCAACCTGATCCTGGATCGCTGGGTCGCCTCGTGTGCCGACGTCGACGAGTCGGTCGTCAATGCCCAACTGGCCCCGCTCGAGGAGATGGTCCACGGCTTCGACTTCACCCGCATGCTCCGCCGCTACCGCGCGGCCGTATCCGAGGGCGACGAAGAAGCTATGAGCCGCGTGACCAAATGGATCCGCGGCGAATACCGCACCAAGAGCGAGGCTCGCGCCGAACTGGGGTCCTCAACCATCATCAGCGACGATGACTGGTACGACTACGTCAAACTCATTGCGCGCTTTTTGGTCTGCAGCGGCTACAAGGGCATGCTGGTGCTCATCGACGAGCTCGTGAATCTGTATAAGATTCCCAACGCCATCACACGCCAATACAACTACGAGAAGATCCTGACCATGTACAACGACACGCTCCAGGGCAAAGCGCAGTACCTGGGCATGATCATGGGCGGCACGCCAACCTCCATCGAAGACCGCCGCCGTGGCGTGTTCTCCTACGAGGCCCTGCGCAGCCGACTCGCTCAGGGCCGCTTTGCGCGCGAAGACCTTAAGGACATGCTCGCGCCCATCATCCGCCTGCAGCCACTCACCTACGAGGAGCTACTGGTGCTCATCGAAAAACTCATGCAGATCCATGCCGGCTACTTTGGCTGGACGCCCACGCTTGCCGAGAACGACTTGGTAGACTTCCTCAAGATCGAGTTCGGTCGTGTGGGAGCAGACACGCATCTGACGCCGCGTGAGGTCATCCGTGACTTTATCGAGCTGCTCGATATCCTGTGTCAGAATCCCGATGCAAACGTGGCTGAGTTGCTGCAAAGCGTCGGCGGCGTCACACTGGCGCCGCCAGCTGCAACAGGCGACACCGGCACCGCAGACGGCAACCGCAACTTCGCCGAATTCACCATCTAACCTGCCAAAAAGGGACAGGTTTATTTTGGCAGGTTTTATCTGGGCAAACGTTGAGGCAGCAATGCAGTAAACCGTTGTCCGCCGCGTTGAGAGGTTCTTATTTGAGAGGAGGCCCCGTGAACGCCTTTGACCGATATGCCCCGTTTATCCAAGACTTCATCTACTCCCACGATTGGGAGAGCTTGCGCTCTATCCAGGTTGCGGCGGCAGACGCCATCTTTAACACGCAAGACAATGTGCTCCTGCCGGCATCCACGGCTTCCGGCAAAACAGAGGCGGCCTTCTTTCCCATCCTGACCGAGTTTTGGGAGAACCCGCCCGCAAGCGTGGGCGCCCTCTACATTGGCCCCCTCAAGGCACTCATCAATGATCAGTTCGTCCGCCTCAACGACCTGTGCGAAGAGGCAGATATCCCCGTCTGGCACTGGCATGGCGACGTCTCGCAGTCGCACAAGGCAAAGCTCATTAAAAAGCCGAGCGGCATCTTGCAGATTACGCCCGAATCGCTCGAGGCGCTCTTAATCCATAAGCACATGGCGATCCCGCGCATGTTTTGCGACCTGCGCTACGTGGTCATCGATGAGGTCCACTCGCTCATGCGCGGCGACCGTGGCGGGCAAACACTCTGCCTTATCGAGCGACTCTCGCGCATGGCCGGCGTGCAGCCTCGCCGCATTGGCCTTTCGGCCACCATCGGCGACCCCGAGCGCACGGGCGCTTTTCTCTCACAGGGAACGGGGCGCGACTGCGTTATCCCCCGCTTTGAGGAACCGCGCCGCATGTGGCGCATCTCCATGGAGCACTTCTACAACTCTGGCCCCCAGGCACAGCAGCGGGGATTCGAGAGCACGGGTCCTCAAGAGGCCGAAGTGCTTGCGTGCGAGCGTATCGAGGCGGCGGCATCCGCGGCACTGCCCGCCGGCGTCCAAGACATGCGTCACAGCGGACAGCTCACACAAGAGGAGCGCCGTCAACGTCGCGAGCAGGCGCGGGGCAAGGCCGCTCCCAAAGACCGTCGCACTTCCTCGGCCCCCGAGGGCGAAGTCGACATCCCACGAGCAACCGAGCAGGCGCTTCTCAACCCCACCGACACGGCACCCGACAACGCCGACCCCGGTATGGGCTATATCTTTGAGCATACGCGCGGGCGCAAGTGCCTGGTCTTTGCCAACTCGCGCGAGGAGGCAGAGGCCGTGTGCTCCATGCTGCGCAGCTACTGCGAAAGTCGACACGAGCCCGACCGCTTCCTTATCCACCACGGCAACCTTTCGGCATCGCTGCGCGAGACGGCCGAGGAGCTCATGCGCGACGAGGAGCAGGCGCAGACAACCGTCACCACCTCCACGCTGGAGCTCGGTATCGATATCGGCCGCCTGGAGCGCGCCTTCCAGATTGACGCGCCGTTTACCGTCAGCTCCTTTTTGCAGCGCATGGGGCGCACAGGCCGTCGCGACCTTCCGCCCGAGATGTGGTTTGTCATGCGCGAGGAAGAACCCGAGCCGCGCACGATGATGCCCGAGACCATTCCGTGGAAGCTCCTGCAAGGCATCGCGCTTGTACAACTCTATCGCGAGGAAAAGTGGGTCGAACCGCCCGAGCTCGATCGACTCCCCTACAGTCTGCTCTATCACCAGACCATGTCGACCCTCGCCAGCACCGGAGAGCTCACGCCGGCCGAACTTGCCCAGCGCGTGCTCACACTGAGCTATTTCCATCGCATCTCGGCCGATGACTATCGCGTGCTGCTGCGTCACCTCATTAAGATCGACCATATCCAGGTCACCGAAGGCGGCGGGCTCATCGTGGGTCTCGCGGGCGAGCGCATCATCAACAACTTTAAGTTCTACGCCGTGTTCCAGGAAAACGAGGAGTTCACTGTTCGCAGCGAGTCGGCCGAGTTGGGCACGATCGTCAATCCCCCACCGCCCGGTGAGCGCATCGCCATCGCAGGCCATTGCTGGATTGTCGAGGAAGTGGACTGGAAGCGTCATACCGTCTTTGCCACGCAGGTCAAGGGCCGTGTGCCGGCCTACTTTGGCGACTGCCCCGGTGACATCAATACACACGTACTCGAACGCATGCGCAAGGCGCTCAACGAGCATGCGGCATATCCGTATCTCATGGGCAACGCACGGGCACGTCTTGCACAGGCTCGTCATACCGCCGAGATTTCGGGTGCGGGAACTAAGCCGCTCATCAACCTGGGTGGCGACACCTGGGTGCTCTTCCCCTGGTTGGGCAGCTACGCCTTCCTAGCACTTGAGCGCATGCTTAAAATCAAATGCGCTGCTGAGTTAGGCCTTCGCGGACTCGACCCGTCACGCCCGTACTTTATGCAGTTTAAGATGAAGGCCGACGAGGAGACGTTCTTTGAAGTGCTCGCCGCCGAGGCCGAGAAGGACTTCGATCCCATCGAGCTCGTCTATCCCGGCGAGGTGCCTTACTTTGATCGTTACGATGAGTTCGTTCCCGAAGAGCTCGTGCGCAAGGGCTTTGCCGAAGGCGTGCTCGACATCGAGGGTATGAAGCAGCGCGCCTTCAGCTGGCGTGACCACGCCTAAGACCAGTCTTTTTGGGACGGGGAGACCTATTTGTCGTGAAGGACGGTGCCGAGGAAGTCGGTGTCGAAGGGCACGGCTTCGGCAAAGGCGTAGTCGCCGTCGCTGGCGATGAGCAGGTAGTTTTCCTCGCCGCCGAACTTCGCATCGCCACATGGGACCACCCAGGCGTGGATGAACACCTCGAGCGCCGTAGCAGCGCAATCACGCAGGAACGTCACATCGCCTCCCTCGTTTGCGCTCACGATATTGGCAACGTAGATGCCGCCGGCATTCAGGCTGCCCCGCACCAGGCGCAGCGCCTCAACGGTCGCCAGCTCGCGCACGGGCTCGGCACCGCCAAAGCAATCGCTCACGATCACGTCGTAGCGACGATGCCCCACGCTCGTCACGCCCAGGTACGAACGCGCCTCGGCAGTAATCACCCGCAGGCGATCGCCCACCGTGCGCTCCAGCTCGTCAAGGTAGAACCAGCGACGTGCCAGACGCGTAATCTCTGCGTCATACTCGATGACGTCCATGCGCAAACCCTCGTGCGACAACAGTGCAAACTTGGGATAGGCAAACCCGCCGCCGCCCAGCATGAGCAAACGGTCGATACCATGCCCGTAAGCATCACGCATTACGCCCTCGGCCTCAAACACATCGTCAAATGCACGATAGTACGCAAAAACCGGCTCCGCCCAACGATCGCCAACATAGCTCGCGCTTTGGTAGACGCCGCCCTGCACGAGCACGCGGACCTCGTCACCGCTCTTAACGTGCATGCGCTTCACGCGCGCCAACCCGTTGCGGGTTCGCGCGACCTGCAGGCAGGCAGCGCGAACAGCAACGGCAGCCGCACCCAGCGCCGCAGCTCCCAGGGCAACGCCGGCAACAACGCCAGCGGAAACACTCGGCTTGTTCATCTAGAGCTCCTTTTGCAGATAGAGACCATGGTCGCAAAAACCCAGGTGACGATAGTACTCGCGCGTACCGATCGCGCTGATCACGTTGATGTGCGTATACCCCGCATCCCGAGCAATCTGGCACGCGCGCTCCACGAGCAGACGCCCCAGACCGTGATGCTGAGCCGCCTGGCCCTGATCGCCCACACGTGCCGCCATACCATAAACGTGCACCTCGCGAATCATCGCCTCCTCCGGCCCCGTCGGCAGCTCGTCCGCGTGCGCGGCAACAAACGAACGGTCGGGCAGCGACAGGCGCAAAAAGCCGGCGATCTTGCCTTCGGGCGTCACCCACTGCAAAAAGCGTTCACGCGTCACCGGCGTCTCGTAAGCGACTTCATCAAGAAACAGTTCATCCAGGTCGGCACCCGCCGTGCTGATCTCGCGATAGCGAATCTCACGCACCGTCGCACCGTCACCCCGAGCAGCCAGGCGGTTCTCAACGAGCTGACGCAGGTTGGGCTTCTTGTTGCCCACCATGATGTCGTCGGAACTAAAGTCGCGAATCATGCGGCTAATGCGGCAGAACGCCGGCGTCACCACGATGTCGTCGGCCAATACATCGAGCAGCTCTTCCTCGGTATAGGGGCGCCACTCGCCACGCTCATAGCAGCCCACCAGACGCGAACCCTCGATGAGCGCACACGGGTAGACCTTGACCTCGTCGGGCATAAAGGCCCCCTCGGTCATAAAGCGCTCGTAGTCGCGCTTGTCCCCCTCGGGCGTGGCGCCCAGCAAGTTGAGCATAAAGTGCGCGTGAATCTTAAAGCCAAACAGGCGCGCGAGCGAAAACGCCCGCTCGATCTGCGCCACCGAAATGCGGCGCTCGTTGATATCGAGCAGATGCTGGTCGAGACTCTGGATGCCCATCTGAATCTTGGTGCAGCCCAGGCGACGAATGAGCGTGAGCGCCTGCGGTGTCACAGCGTCGGGACGCGTCTCGATAACGAGCCCCACCACGCGATGCTTCGCCGTCTCGTTGATGCGCTGCTGATGCTCAAGCTCCTCCATCGTTGCCGTCTGCCACTCGGCGACCCCGCCCCAGGGCGTGCCGGAGCCGTATAGTCGACGCACCGCGCGATTATAACCACCCACGGCGGCATCCACGCGCCCTTGCTCGTCGGCAACGCCGGCAGCAAGCTCTGCCTCATCGGTCGCAATGCCGGCAGCCCTATAACGCTCGCGACGCTCCACCACTACCGGCGGCAGGGCATCGGCGGGAGCGTCATCGAGCAGGTGCCCCGCCTCGGCACGACTGATGCCCGGACGCGCCAACATGGGGTTGGCCGCCACGCCGGCCACGGCATCGTCATTGAGCGCACGGAAAAGTTCCGACATAAACCATGCCTGATACCCTTGCGGATAGTCGCTCCAGGTACCGCCGAGTACGATGAGCTCAATCTTGTCGGTCGCATGACCCATCTGCGAAAGTGCCGTCAAACGGGCACTCACCTGCAGATATGGATCAAAGCAGTTTTGCTCTGCACGGGCGCACGCCGGCTCGGCGTGCAGATAGCTTTTAGGCATGCGCAGATCGTTGGGGCAAAACAGGCAATCGCCCGAACATGGCCAGGGCTTGGTGATGACGGTAATGGTCGCCACGCCCGAAGCCGTGCGACGCGGCTTCATGCGCAGCACCTGCAGCAGTCGACGTTCCAGCTCGGCATCGACATTCCACCCAGCCCAACGAGCCGGCTCCTCACGTTTCACCCGCTGGTAGAACGGCAGCAGACGGCGCTTGGCCAAATCGCGTTTGTCGGCACCCTCACGGCGTGCCTCGGCATGTATCAGTTTGACGAGCGCCTTGTCGTCCACGGTCTCGCCGCGACGCAGAGCCTCGAGTATGTTCAAAATAATCTGTTCCATGCCCCCATTGTAAAGGCAAAGGCGCCGGAGCCCGTCACGGCCCCGACGCCTCCATCAAAGAGCATGCCTATATGCACCGATCTCCGAAAACCGCATGTCACACCGATTCGAACGACATGTCGCCCGAACCGACCTTAAAGCGATACGTGGCAGACTTATCACCGTTGTCGAATTCATGATTCAAAGTGGTCTCGCCATCGTAGCCAAGCGGAAGGAAATCACTCTCGAAGTCACCGCTGCCCACGGTGAGGCGCGCCTTAAAGCCCGTAGAGTTCGGAACCGTTATCTCCACATCGCCCGAGCCCACGCTTACATCCATCGACTTCGCGGGGGCCTGGTAGAGCTCGAACGTCACATCGCCCGAACCGACCTCGGCATTCAGGGTGTCGGTCACGGTACCCGCAAACTCAACGTCTCCCGAGTCCAACGTCAAATCGAAGTCGTGGCACGCAATGTCCGTGATCGTCAGGTCTCCCGACCCCACATTCGCCGAAATGTCCATCATGTTATCGGCAAGCTCGCGCGGCAGCTCGATGGTGACCGTACGATCGATGGCTCGCTCGTCATCGCAGTCGGACTGGCCAATCTTGAGCGTAGAGCCCTCAACCTCGGCCAGATGCCGAGTGGCGCCATAGAAAGCAGATACCCCCTTTGCAACACGACCACTCTCGATGACACGTACCGGCCCGTCGGAAACGCACTTGATCTCGACCTTCCCCGATGTCACATCCAGGTCAAGGGACTGGAATGAGCCGGCATCAAAGGTCACGCTCGAAAGCTGCTGAGGCTGAGCGGAATAGTTACTGCCATCCAAGCGATTATCCTCGTCGTCCACATCGTCCATATCAGACAAGTCGGATGTAAGATCGCTAAGGTCCCACGGTCCATCAAAATGAATCAATATCCGCGAAGCGCCAAAGACAAGCCCAATAATGAGCACAAACGCCCCGACGCCGACACCCAGGCGCACCTTAGACTCACGCGAGAGCTTCATCATTCATCACCCTCTTTGACACTCGGCTCAGCGGTAGTCGCGGTAGCCACGTCAGTATCAACCGCAGCGGAAACATCCTGAGCCTTAGCCGCCTCCGGCGCCGGACCAACCTGAATATCCCCGCGCGCCCAATCACCATCGAGTGCACGCGCCACCCAGTGATAGATGGGAATCGTAAAGAAGATCAGCGCGGCAAAGGGGCCGGCACCAAACGGGAACATCAGCAAAAAGAACAGCAGCCAACACACAGCCCAATACGGGAACGACTGGAACGGGCCCTTCACCGGAGTCGAGCCAACCGCACCGCCACTCGTCGCCTGCGCCGTAGCGGCATTGGCGGCCTGTGCACTCCAGCTTGCCGCTTGCGCCGCCTTGGCCGCAGCATCACTCGCCTGCGTTGCCGCCTCGGTAGCGCGTGCCGCCGCCTCGTGGGTACGGGCACGCTCCGCCGCCTCGGCCTCGCGCTGACGGGCGCGGTCCTCGTTCTCAAACTCGATATCGTCCTCGATCTCATCGCTCGGATTGAGCAGCTCATCCAGACTCACACCATAGAGTTTTGCGAGCGAAATCAGGTTCTCGGTATCGGGCGAGCTCTCCGCGCGCTCCCATTTACTGACCGCTTGGCGTGACAGTCCCAGCTTTCGCGCCAATCCTTCTTGGCTAAAGCCTTTGCTGCGGCGAAGGTCGGCGAGCCGCTGAGCAGTTTCTACATTCATGGTTCCTCCTATGCGATGCCAGCCGTGCCGCCGGACCGTTTTTGTTCTTAAGGCGCCTTGCACAGTTAAAAATCTATCCGCCACCGCCAAAATCATGCCACCTATTCTAGTGAGATTTTTGACAACCGGCGGTTGCGGGCACATATGAGCTGCGGAAATGTGTCCAAACAAAGCAATGACCCACAGCTCGGTTGTCCCCGTTGCGGCGTTAACGGTAGTATGGTCGTACCGTTTATTCCGCACCGCCATCGGAGGGAGTTCCGCGCCGTGAACCGCGATTTCGCATCATCGCTCATCCAGCTCAACAATACGTTCTATCGCGAGCACTCCGCTTCCTTTTCCGATACGCGCCAAGCCCCGTGGCCCGGCTGGGTGCGCACCATGGACATCGCGCTCGAGCAGCTCGATGTGGCCACGATCGAGCATCCCGTCCGCGTCTTCGACCTTGCCTGCGGCAATATGCGATTCGAGAACTTTGCCGCCGGCGGGGCACTTGCCGCCAAGGGCGTCGACGGCGCAAACCCCTCGGCAGATGCCAGCTGCCCGTTTGAGTTCTATGGTGTCGACTCGTGCCAAGATTTGGCCATCGATGCACATGGCCACGCCCTGCGCATTCCCAACCTGCACTTCCAGGAACTCGACGTGCTCGACGCCCTCATGAAGCTCAATCCCGCCGAGACGCCCGATGTGCTTTTCGATGCCCCGCTCGCCGATATCTCGGTCTGCTTTGGCTTTATGCACCACGTGCCGTCGTGCGAGTACCGCGTACGCGTGCTCGACGCCCTGGTACGCCAGACGCGCCCGGGCGGCATCATCGCCATCAGCTTTTGGGAGTTTATGAACGACGAGCGCATGGCGCGCAAGGCCGTTCGAGCCGAAGCCCGCGCCGAGCTCACCCCGCCGTTTGAGGGTTACGATTCCGCGCAGTTTGAAGCCGGCGACCACCTCATTGGCTGGCAAAACGACCGCCACGCCTACCGCTATTGCCATCACTTTGACGATCAGCAGATCACCGACCTGGTGCGCGGCGTCCGTACGTTCTACAAGAGCGGCGAGGTCCCCGTGCGCGAGCTTGAGCGTTTCCATGCCGACGGTCGTAGCGGCGAGCTCAACCGCTATGTGATTCTCAAGCGCCTGTAGGCACCGACGACTCGCCGCCGAGCCACACCGCAACTTTCGGGCAAATCGCCCCCTTCTAACCCATCACCGGAACGTGCAGCCACGCGTTCCATACGTATGACTAAGGAGCCTCATGGGAGCCGTCCACGTTCGCACGCCTAAGAACTTTGTGCTCGAGGAACGCCTGGAGCGCTACGCCGATGCGATTGAGACGAACCCCGAGGCCTATGCCGGAAATTGGCGCGAGGCTTGCGCGCCAGTTAGCAGCAAGCCCTTCGAACGCCTTCACCTGGATCTTGGCTGTGGCAAGGGAACGTACCTTGTAGAGCGCGCGGCCCACGAGCCAAACACCCTCTTTATCGGTATGGACCAGGAGCCCATCTGCATCGCCTATGCCGCACAGAAAATCTGCGAGCAGGAGCTGTCCAACGCACTCGTCCTGCCCCGAGGCGCCGCATCGCTGCCGCAGCTGTTTGCCGCAGGCGAGCTCGATGCCATTACCATTAACTTTCCCACGCCGCAGCCCAAGGCCAAGTACGCCAAAAAACGACTCGTCCATGTCGACCATCTGATGCTCTACCGCCCGCTCTTTTCAGCCGGCGCCACCGTCACACTGCGAACCGACAGTAAGCCATTGCGCGACTACGCCCTGGGGCAGTTTGCCGCGGCCGGCTACGACACGCTTTGGGTAAGCGACGACGTCCGCCGCGACCATCCCGAGCATCCCGAGACCGAGTACGAATGCCGCACGCGCGAGATGGGTGCCGTCGTCTATGGCATTTGCGCCACACCCGGCGCGCAGCCCAGCAATGAACAGCTCGCGGCGGGCCGCGCGCAGGAGCAAAGCCTTGCCTGTTACCTGCCCGAAAACCTCGATGAGCTCACCTATGTACCTCTGGGCATGGAAGAGGCCGTCGAGAACTTTAGAAACCGCGCCCGCAAAGGCAAGAAGCGCCTGCCGCAAGAGTCCTAGGGGCTTCTGATGGTCGCGGCGTCGGCAAACAAGCGCAAATTGGCGCCAGCGAACGGCCCTCAAACCTAAGTGAGTAGACTTTTTTGCAATAGCCAGGCACAGCCCGCATAGCGAAACATAAAACCGCAGGTAGAACCCTTGCGCAAAAGTCATGTGCTCGCAATATCGCAAAAAGTCTACTCACTTGGCTAGCGACTACACTAAACGGCTGGGCAGAACGCCCATTTCCTGCATTTTCTTGCCTGCGAACGCATCGATGCGACGCTACGCCATAATAGTTGGCGGACAATCGCGAGAGAAAGCAAACACATGGCACAGACCACGACAGATACCGCCGCCAGCACCGTCTCCGGCGCCGGAGCCGCCAGCTCATTCTCGGGCGGCACGGGAACCGAAGCCGAATTCGGCTCGCTCGGTGCGCTCTCCCCCACCTGGTGGGAGCCCGAGGACGGCAGCGAGCCCGAACCGTGGCTCACGCCCGACCAGGCCTTCGAGCGCTTCTTTGAATGGACGAGCGATCGCGGTATTGAGCTGTGGGACCACCAGGAAGAGGCCCTCATGGATCTAGCCGCCGGCGATCACGTCATTCTGGGCACGCCGACCGGATCGGGCAAGTCGCTTGTCGCGCTGGGCATGCTCTTTATGGGCATGGCACAGGGCAAACGCTGCTATTACACGGCCCCCATCAAGGCTCTGGTCAGCGAGAAGTTTTTCGACCTTGTGCAGGTGCTCGGCCGCGATAACGTCGGTATGATCACCGGCGACACGCATATCAACACCAAGGCGCCCGTCATCTGCTGTACGGCAGAAATCCTCGCCAACGACGCACTACGCGAGGGCGAAGATGCCGATGTTGGCTGCGTCGCCATGGACGAGTTCCACTACTTTGCCGACCCCGATCGCGGTTGGGCCTGGCAGGTGCCGCTGCTCACCCTGCCTCACACGCAATTCATGCTCATGAGCGCCACGCTCGGCGATGTCACTGCCATCGCCGCCTCACTCGAGGAGCACACCGGCGCTGCTTGCGACTTGGTCGTCGACGCCCCGCGTCCTGTTCCGCTGAGTTACGACTATGTGACGACCTCCCTCGAGGGCACGGTCGAGCTCGCCATGCGCCGCGACGAGGCCCCACTCTATATCGTGCACTTTAGCCAGGATGCCGCACTTGCGACGGCACAGTCGCTCGCCAATTTTGGCATTGCCAACAAGGAGCAGCGCGAGGCCATCAAGGAGGCGGCCAAGGGCACGAGCTTCTCGACGGCCTTCGGCAAAATCCTCAAGCGCTTGCTCGGATGCGGCGTCGGCGTGCACCATGCTGGCATGTTGCCGCGCTACCGCCTGCTGGTCGAGCGCTTGGCGCAGCAGGGCCTGCTACCCGTCATCTGCGGCACCGATACGCTCGGCGTCGGTATCAACGTGCCCATCCACACCGTGGTGCTCACCGCGCTCACCAAGTTCGATGGCTATAAGATGCGTCGTCTGCGCGCCCGCGAGTTCCATCAGATTGCCGGTCGTGCCGGCCGCTCGGGCTTCGATACCGAGGGCATGGTCATCGCCGAGGCACC
The DNA here is from genome assembly GCA_019424945.1 of Collinsella sp. Classification (GTDB taxonomy): domain Bacteria; phylum Actinomycetota; class Coriobacteriia; order Coriobacteriales; family Coriobacteriaceae; genus Collinsella. The sequence continues at coordinate 45,088 of JAHYYN010000030.1, forward strand.
CGAGCACGAGATCGAGAATGCCAAGCTTATGGCCAAGGCGGGCGACGACCCCAAAAAGCTCCGCAAGATTAAAAAAAAGAAGGCCCCCGAGGGCTTTGTCACCTGGAACAAGCAGACGTTCGAGCGCCTGATCGAGACGCAGCCCGAGACACTCAAGCCGCGCCTGCGCATCACGCACTCCATGGTGATTAGCGTGGTCGAGCAGGGTGGCGATGCCCGAGCCCGCGTACACGACCTCATCGAGACGAGCCTGCAGACCCCCGAGGAAAAGGCTAAGCTCGAGGTTCGTGCCGACGAGATCTTCGCCACGCTCATCGATTCCGGCGTCGTCGTGCGCACCGAGGTGCCGCCCGCACCCGACGCTCCGGCTGACGCCGCGCCGGACATCGACTACGCACTGACGGTCGACCTGCCCGAGGACTTTGCGCTCGACCAGCCGCTCTCGCCGTTTTTGCTTGCCGCGTTGGAGCTGCTCGATCCCGAGAGCGAGACCTATACCATGGACCTGATCTCGATGGTCGAGGCAACGCTCGAGGATCCCAAGCAGGTGCTGCGCGCTCAGGAGCGCGCAGCGCGCGACCGCGCGATGGCCGAAATGAAGGCTGACGGCGTCGAATATGAGGAACGCCTGGAGCGCATCCAGGATGTCACCTACGAAAAACCGCTCGAGGACTTGCTCGACGCCGCCTTCGACAAGTACTGCCAGGAAGTGCCCTGGGCAAACGACTACCAGCTCTCTCCCAAAAGCGTCCTGCGCGATATGCTGGAAAGCGCGAGCGATTTTAAGGGTTACATTCAAAAGCTCGGCATCGCCCGTTCCGAGGGCATTTTGCTGCGTTACCTGGCAGAGGCCTACCGTTCGCTCGACCGCACCGTGCCCATCGAGAAGCGCGACGAGCGTCTGCGCGACATTATCTCGTGGCTCGGCTTTGTGGTGCGCTCGGTGGACTCGAGCCTGGTGGACGAGTGGGAGAACGCCGGCAACCCGGCAGCCCTCGATGCTGCGCCGCCGCAGGGCATCGACGAGGTCGTGGCGGACCGCCGCGGCTGCACGCTGTTGGTGCGCAACGCGCTCTTCCGCCGCGTGACCCTTGCCG
>JAHYYN010000031.1:0-12694 GCA_019424945.1 Collinsella sp.
TTGGGTGCTCGGCATTTCCAAAAAAGTCTACTCACTTAGCCAGCGGGCAGCCAAAAAAGAACCGTCGCGACGTCGTTTGACTCCGTTGCGACGGTTTTTCGAGCATTTTCGCGCTGCCGAGGACGCAGACGCTCCTCATTTCTAGCGCTTACCGAGCAAGAAGGCGCTACTCTTCGAAAGTAGTCAAAAAAGCCCCGTCCCAAATTAGCTACCCTTTGCACCGATTATTCGCCCGGGTTGATGTTCGCATAGAACTCGGCCCCGTCATCCAGGCGCAGGATGCCGACGCGGCCGAACTCGGAGCCGGTGGCGGCGGCGCAGTCGATATCGATGCGATCGGGCACGCCGGCGGTATCCTCGCCGCCCAGGCGCACAAAACGCCCCCGGCCCGATTCCTCATCGAGCCCCGCCAGGCCATCCACCACGCAATAGCGCCCAAGCGACACCGTGGGCGTGTGGCCGCTCACCACGACCGGGCCCTCGCCCTCGGCAGAAAGCAGTCCCGTCGGCGCATCCCAATAGCCGTGACGAATCCACAGCAGGTCATCGGACGACTGCACCGCGAGCATCTGCTGCAGCAGCTCGCGATCGGCACCCACCGCTCCGACGCCATCGGCACAATCGACGCCATGCTCAAGCAAAAACGCGCGCGCCGCCTTCATCTCGATTCCAGCATGTACCAGCAGATACGGGCGCTCCTCGGTCTCGGCCACCGCGTAGAGCGGCAGCGCGGCCATCCATCGCACGAGCTCCTCGTATGCCTCAAATTCCATGTCGTTGAGCTGCTCGCGCGTCGTCCAGCCACCGTTGATATCCCAGGTCTCGGCATCGAGCGGATCCTGGCCAATGATGGCATCGAGCATGATCTGCTCGTGATTACCCTTGAGCACGCGGGCGTTGGGCAGCGAGCGCACGAGCTTAATAACGCCGACCGGATCGGGCCCGCGATCGATCATGTCGCCCAGCACGTACAGCGTGTCGTCGGACGTCAACGAGATCTTAGACAGGGCCTCGTCAAGCGCACGCACGTGCCCGTGAGCATCAGATGTCACATAGATCGCCATGGTACGCCTCTCCTTGCATTGCGGCCGAAGCCCGGCGCCGCAACTAAAACTTCAAGTTGAACTTAAACGTTACCCATTGTACTCCGTTGCAATAAAGCTGGAAAGGGTTTCCAAGCAGAGGCAAAGACGGCAGCCGTCTATGACGATATCGCGCACGCCCGTAATCCGACCCCATAAACCCACCACCTTTGGGTACAAATAACCGCAGACAACTGACCGTGCCACGCCAACCACCCAGGAGCGGACACCATCCATGAACCAGATCCTTCTCTTTATCGGCCTCGTTATTATTCTGTGCCTGACCATCAAGCCCGTCGGCAAAAAACTCCCCTTCCCCACCCTGCTCATCTTTATCGCGCTCGGCATGCTGTTGGGCGTCAACGGCCCGGCTCACATCGACTTTAGCGACTACGCGCTCACCGAAACCGTCTGCAGCACGGCGCTGCTGTTCATCATGTTCTACGGCGGTTTTAACACCAACATCGACCGTGCCAAGCCCGTCGCCGCGCCTGCGGTGCTGCTGAGCACGCTCGGCGTCGTCATCACTGCCGGCATTACCGGCGTGTTCGCGCACTTTGTACTGGGCTTCGACTGGATCGGCGGCCTGCTGCTGGGATCGGTTGTGGCGTCCACCGACGCGGCCAGCGTCTTTAGCGTTCTGCGCGAGCACAGCCTTTCGCTGAGGGGCGGCACCGACTCGCTGCTCGAGGTCGAATCGGGCTCCAACGACCCCGTCGCCTACATGCTCACCGCCGTGCTCGCCACACTCGCAGCCGGCGGCGACATCAACATTCCCACACTGCTGGCCAAGCAGATTATCCTGGGCGTGGGCCTGGGCCTTGCCATCGGCTGGGCGGCGGGCCACCTGATTGAACGCGCACGCGCAACAGCCGAGGGCGCGCAGACCATCTTTTTGTTCGCCGTGGCAATCGTCGCCTACGCGCTGCCGAGCTACCTGGGCGGCAACGGCTTTTTGGCCGTGTACCTGGCCGGCATTGTGCTGGGCGCGAGCGACATCACCGGCAAGGTCGAGCTGGCGCACTTCTTTGACACCCTCACCGAGATGGCCGAGATGACGATCTTCTTCTTGCTCGGCCTGCTCGTGACGCCCGCCCGCCTGCCGCAAATGCTGCTGCCGGGCCTGGCGCTCATGGCGTTTATGCTCTTTGCGAGCCGTCCCATCGCCGTCGGCATGCTCCTGGCGCCCTTTAAGACGAACCCCCGCCAGGTCGCGCTCGTAAGCTGGGCGGGTCTGCGCGGAGCAGCTTCGGTCGTCTTTAGTCTCTTTGCCGTGGTGGCAGGTGTTCCCGGCGGACACGACCTATTTGACCTGGTGTTTGTGATTGCCGTGTCGAGCATTGTGGTGCAGGGCTCGCTGCTGCCGGCGGTGGCGAAGAAGCTCGATATGATCGATGCGACCGGCGACGTACGCCGCACCTTTAACGACTATCGCGACGAAGACGGCATGTCGTTTGTAAAGCTCAAGGTGGGCGCTGGACATCCGTTTGCAGGACGCCCGCTCGCCGATATTGGCAGCGCCACCGACATGCTCGTGGTCCTGGTGCTGCGTGACGGCGCACACCCCGTGCTGCCCAACGGCGACACCGTAATTGAAGAAGGCGACCTTCTGGTTATGGCCGCGCCAACGTTTGAAGAGCGTGCCGAGGTTACGCTGCGCGAGGTCACCGTGACGCCCCACGGTCGCCTGGCCGGTCAGCGCCTGCGCGACGTGCCGCAGGGCAAGCACCCGTTTATCGTGGTGATGCTCAAGCGCGAAGGCCAAACGATCATCCCCGACGGCAACACCCAAGTCCACGCCGGCGACGAAGCTGTCATCGCCACACTGGCGTCATAGGGGCCAGAGGCACAGCTACCCCAGCCCCTCCTTGTATTCCTATACCCGCAGGTAGATTGACGAACATGTGTTTGCTTATTATAATTTCTACTTGAATAGACTCCTCGTCTCGTGGTATAAAAGGGTTGGTACCCTCGAATAGAGGGACCTCCAAGAGCCGGGGGCTTCCCCCCGGCATTTTTTTTGCGTAATTGGAGGTCACCTCATGACGGAACTGTCGATCTTTATCGACGAATCTGGTGACGCGGGTCCCGTATCTCGCTACTACATCGTTACCCTTGTTTTTCATGAGCAGGCAATAGAGCTAAATGCAAATATCGCCGCATACGAGCGCAACGTTAAAGACTGCGAGCTCGATATTATGCCATTTCATTTTGGGCCTCTTCTCACTGGTCACGATGATTATCAATGGGTCAACATTCGCAACAGAAAGAAACAGCTCAGCCTATTCCGCCAGTTTGTAGACCGCTCCCCCATCACCTATCAGCCCTTCATCTACGATAAGAAACAGGGCCTTTACGAACCGCAAAAGCTCTCCGCAAAGATCGAGCGCGACGTAACAATATTTCTCAGAGATCACTTGGCGTATATACAGAGCTTTGACCACGTTAAGATCTACTACGACGGAGGCCAAAGCGTTGTAACGCGAGCACTTCATGGTGCCATCGAGAAGGCCATTTCCCAAAAGGCCACGGTATATCGCGACGCTTCGCCCAAGACATACCGACTCTCCCAGGTCGCCGACTATATTTGCGGAATTGAGCTCACGCTCCTTAAATTCCAGAATGGGACAGCGACCAAAACAGACACGGAATTCTTCGGCTCGATTGCCCCATTCAAAAAGAACTTCGTCAAGAAGCTGAGGAAAAAGAGAATCGAGTGAGCCAGCCGTTCTTATCGCAACCATGGTATAAATGGATTGCGTTCCTTTATGGAGGGCAGTCAAGGGCCGGGGGATCCCCCCGGCATTTTTTATGCGTAACGTTGCCGCAATTCCTACCTAGCCTCTAGGGGAGGTACAGGTAGCTAAAAGACCCCCGTCCCAAATTAGCTACATTGCGGGCAATTTGCGTCTCGCAAAACTAAGTGAGTAGACTTTTGCCGAATCGCCGACCACGTCACCAAAGCACAACTCTGTGACCTGCGGGTTTGTTGAAGCGAATTTGTCGTGTGCTCAGGATTTGCAATAAAGCCTACTCACTTAGCCAGCGTGCAGTCAAAATAGAACTGTCGCGAACTCATTAGACTCCATTGCGACGGCTTATCGTGCATTTTGAGCAGCTGTGGGTGCAGACGCCCGTCCCAAATTAGCTACCCTTGTCACATTCCTAGTCATCGTCAACGGCAAAATCGCGGAGGTCGAGGCCTTCGCGTTCGGCTCGGGCTAGGAGCTCTTGGGGCGACTCGTCCTCGATATCCATTACGTCGAGCATAGCGACTGGAAAGCCCACGCCGGCTGCACTCCCCGCACGGTCGAGTAAACTCTCGCGCAGCTGGTCAACATCAACATCGATCTTCATGGTGAAACCCCCTACCGGATCAGGCCCCTACTCAGCAGCGCCGAGCACATTCACGGCTGCAACGAAAGCCGCAACCTGTTTGTCGTCCATCTGCGTGGCCAAGCGCCCCGCGGGCTCGTCATAGGCAAACTGAACCTTATCGATAAAGCAATCCCAAGCGCGCTCATCCACACGCACAGCGGCCTCGCAATACTGGCTGAGCTTTTTGAGTCCATACCAAAACGCATTCACATGGCGCGCAGGATCCTCGTCCAGCACACCATCGTAGCGCCGTCCGTTAAACTCGCGCATGCGCGCCACGGCAAACTCGAGTGAGTCGCCGCCGTCGGCCGAAGCCTCGTCCACAAGCTCGGGAATCGCAACTTCGCGCCGAACATTGTGCCTGGTAGCACCGTCGTACTCGCCCACCAACACGTCTTCGTCAAACCGATCATCGTAGTCGAAATAACTACTGCCGCGGCAAATCCCATGCGGCGAACCGGCACCAAAGGCACAGAACAACCCGCCGTCGGCAACAACGCGCCTATAGGTCTCAAACGACTTCTTAACCTGAGCGAGCAACTCGAAAAGCCCTCCGGCATCGCACCCCGTCTCACACGTAATGCAAACAGGCCCCGGCAACGACACCGGCTCCACCGTGCTCCCCGCAACGCGGGCGGCACGCTCGGCCCGATACGCTTGGGCCGCCAAGCGCGCTCGCTGCGCAGCACCGCGCACATTAGTAAGCTCACGCTCCAGCGCCACGTCGCCGGCAACATCGCCAGCAAACCCGCCAGCATCCCGCGGCCCGGTCGCACTCAGCTCGGACTCAAACGTCGCCGTAATCATGCCGGCAAGGTCCGTTGTATCGGCGGCACAACGCAGCTGCTCCAACTGCGTGCACAGCAGATCGGCATCCAGGGGCACGGCATCCACAACGTGCACGTTACTCAGACGCGCCGCGCCCTGCAGCACCAAAGCCCCCGCAGCATCGTACGCCGCACGAACGCTGTCCGCCGTATTGGCACGCAGCTTTACCTCGATAAACGCAAGCGTCTGTTCCAGGCGGGCCAACAGCTCGGCCTTGTCCTCCATACGCAAAAAGGCAGCGTAGCGCCGCTCCATCTGCAACGGGCCCACAACGCCTACCTGTTTGCGAGCGCGCGCAAGAGAATCAAATTCAACGCGGCGTACATACCCGTCAACGGCCCGCACGGCAGACTCACGCGCAGCACGCTCGGCAGCCTCGACGCCCCCGATCACGCCCAGCAGCTCGCGGGAGCGCGCCTTGCGCAATAACTCCCCGCGATCGTACTGCTCAAGCGCCGTCTGACGCTTGGCTACCGACTCAAAGCCAAAGAGCTCATCGAGCAGCTCGCCAACAGAACGTTCTTCCGCCATGGCAAGGCCTCCTCACGCGCAGCGCGCCAACATGCCCGCGGGCTCACGTGCGCATCAAACACCTCGCGCACGCAAGCCCGCGCGCTCGCATCCCTATAGATCCAACGCCTTCTTCGCAGCATCGACCGGGTCGCCATCCATGTAGAACACCGGGCTCAACCCCGAGATAATCTCGGAGGAAACGCTCTGCAGGCCCGCGATGGCGCTCAGCGGCAATATCACGCGCTTGGCGCCGGCGTTTTTGGCCACGCGCATGATGTCCTCGAGCCCGCGGATCTCATCCATAGAGCCCGACATGCGCAAGATTCCCGGAACCGCCAGCGCGGACATCACCGGGCGGTTGCACGCCGCGGAGCACAGGCCCACAAACTCGGCAAGCGAGACTTCTTCGGACAGACCCTTGCTCTGCAGGTCGTTATAGAACAGCAGGTAGTCCTTTGAGCCAATGTGCATGCCCGGCGCCACACGGTTCGCCAGGTTCACAAAGTTGTCGAACGCGGCCTCCAGCGTATCGCGCACCGGCTTGTTAAAGGCAACGCCCTCGTGCTTAAACTTGCACTCGCCGGCGACAGCCTTGTTCTCCAGCTTGTACACGGCAACCTCGCCGCTCTGCGACCTGCCCACGCCAAACACGTGACCGGACAGCAGCGGGCCATCGGGAATCAACGTATCCTCGGACTGCTCGGGCACGCGCACCACGTGCACGTCCTGCGGATTGTCGGCATCCATATAGCCCAGGTTGACGTCGATAAACTCGACGCCCGCCATAATCTTGAGCTGCTCCTTTACGCGGCGACGGCCCTCGATGGCGTAGTCCAGCAGCCAACGAACGTCGTCCTTGTCCATAGCCTCGTCAGGGAACAGCAGCTTGGCCAGGCCGCTAAAGGACTTGCGCACGGCAATCTCGTCACGCTTGTTAAAGTCGCTGTTAAAGCGGAAGTAGCGGTCGATATGATGCGTAAAGTCCTTGCGGCGCATCTCCTTGCAAAACTCCGACAGACAGTCGGTGATTAAGCCGTAATGCCCGGTCAGCAGGCTCGAACGCATCTTGGGAATCTCCCAGCCCGGCAGGTAATAGTGGATACGGTCGAAGAAGGCCGAATCGTTGTTAAACTCCGGCGGGAACGGATCAAACAGGTGCGTGGTCTTAAGGACGTTTTGCACGGTGTCGTTGATGTTGCCCTCAAAAACCATGGAGGCATCGGCGTTAATCTGGTCGCGGCCCCGCGCGTAGCTGCCACTCGCCATATAGTCCTTCATGATCTGTACGGCGTTGGTGTCCTTAAAGCGCATGCCGGCGACCTCGTCGAACGTCACGCAATCCCAATGGCCCACCAAGCCCACGCGGTCGGCGCGCATGGAGTTCATACGGCCGAACAGGTTGGCCGTGGTGGTCTGCCCGCCCGAAAGCAAAATGGCGTAGGGCGAAACCTCTTTGTAGATATGGCTCTTGCCGGTGCCGCGGGGACCAAGCTCGCACAGATTGTAGTTGCGCTCGATCAGCGGCACCATGCGCTCGATAAAGTGCAGGCGCTCCTTCTCCGAAAGCTCGCTGGGCTCATAGCCGGCAGAGCGCAGCAGCATGTTGAGCCACTCGTCGCGCGAGAAATACTGACGCTCCTCGATCATGGCGTCCAGGTCCAGGTTGGGCATCTGGATAGGCGTGAGCGACGCCACACTAAACGGAGAGTCCTCGGGCCCGCGCTTTTTGCGCTTGGCCTTGGAGCGGCGCGGCGCATCGTCGCCAAAGACTTCCATGCCAAACTCGTCTTCCTCTTCCATGGGACGACGATACTCGATGCTCATAATGCACCAAATACCACCCTGGAGAATCTTGGAATAGTCGCGCACGTACTCGGCCGGCATCACAAACGGCTCAATGGTCAGATTGGCAAACGACGCCACGTAGATGTCTTTGTACTCGTCGAGCTTGGCCGTCACCTTATCGATGATGGTAAAGCGACCCAGCTCGCGGATCTTGGACTTAATGCGCTCGGACTCGTCGGGACGCACGTAGTTATCGGTGAGGATCTTGCGGATGCGCCCCAGGCCCTCCGCCACGGCGTCCTCGTCGTCGGTTGAGCAGTACATGCCCAGCAGGTACTCCAGCACAAAGGTAGGCACGTTGGCGCCACGCTTCATAAGGGCCGTGAGGTCCTTGCGCACGATCTTGCCGCCAAAGTGCTCGAGCAGCTTGCCGTCCAGTACATCCATGTCGCAACCGTCGTCCTCGGGAGCGTCGGCCACGGCCTGGGCATAGCCATCGGTCGAGGACTCGTCCTCGGCGGGCGCCGCAACCTCATCGGGTACCGCGGCCACCGTCGGCTCCGGGGCAGGCGCGGCAGCCACGGCCTCTGCGGCAGTCTCAGCCTCCGGGGCAGGCACGGCCTCCCCTGCAGGCACCGCAGCCTCCGCCGGCGCATTCACATCAATCGAGGGAACTTCCCACAGATCGTCGTCATGGCTATCAAACATAGGGCACACTCCTAAAAACCAAAATCAGCAACAGGGGCAAACGAAACAGCGATGGTGTACGTCTCGCGCCAAACGATCTTGCCCGTCTCGCGCTCGCGGCAGACCAGATAGTACGGACCCTTGGCCGAGAATCCATCCGCTGCATGCAACGCAAACTTGGCATGCACCACGCGCTCCTGCGAGTTAACAGAAGTCTTGTTGGCATGCGCCTTGACCGTATCGCTTACCTCGTTGCCGCTTGCATCGGTAAACACCAGCTCGTACTCGCACGGCAAGACCTTACCTTGGGCAGGTTCTTCCTGGATCAAGTTGACCGAGAAGAGCGAGTTGGTCACTCGACGTCCCTCACTCAGTACGCGCAGCGTCGCTGCGCGCGTATCGACAAAGTCCTTGGAACCCGAGCGCGCACGCCAAAATCCGATAACGGGCACGCAGAGCTCCTGCAGGCTCATGCCGCCGTGGACGTAGTTGTTAGTGCCGCCGGGACGCTTGAAGTGCACGTTCTCGCGCGGGGCAAACCCCTCAAAACCGGCGCCCATACGTCCCATGTCAACATTAACAAACACCCCGCGTACCTCATCCGAAAGCTTGGCCACGGCCTCGTTGGGCACCACCAGATGACGCTTGCCGTGCATGACGGGAGCGTCAAGGAAGGGAAGGTCTGGTTTACCGAGCATCTGGCACTCGCTGAGCTCCCGACGCGTGTAGATAAAGCCGTGATCCGCCGTTATAACAACACGCGCGCCCGGGGCGTCGGTGCACACACGACGCGCCAACGCGGCAAGTTCCTCCACGGTGTCCGCGCAGGCATCGAAAACATCATCCTGCGTGGCGGCCTTCTCGCCCGTAGCATCGATCTTGTTGTGGTAGAGATAAACGAGCTTGGAGTCCTTGAGCAGCGCCTTGCGCTCGGTTCCCGCCATGTTGAGGTATGCGCTCGAGCGCAAAGCGCGGGCCGTAGACTCAACGTGGGCAAGCACGGCCTCGCGCTGCGGAGTCGTCGCAGTTGGCATGCCGTCAACCAGCACAAACGAACCATCCGCTGCAAGCTCAAGCGCTTGGTGCGGCAGCAGCGCGGGCATGCCCACCTCGGTGATGGAGGGAAAGACCGCCTGCATGCTAGAAACCCTGACGTTGCCGCCGCGCTCGCGCTCGAGAAGCGCCGCGACATCACGGGCCACCTCATAGCGCAGCGCGTCGCTTACGATAACGACCGTCGTCTTGGCAGAGCCCACAAAGGTGGGCAGCACATGCCAGTAGAACTCATCCTGCCGTTCGGGACCCTCGATATAGCCGCAATCGGCCCACTCCCCTTGTGCAGCGACCGCCCAACAGGCATTGGCGTCGGCCAAGAACCAATTGCTGTAGAGATTCTCCGCCCAGTCCGCCACAGCTCGGGCAGGCTCCTCGAGCACATCGCACTCGGCGGAGCGCGCCCGCAGATACGCGGTGCACATATGGCGATAGGCAGCGTCCATGGCATACCAATCGGACGTGTAGGCATCCCATACCTGCTGGGGTTGCGCCAGATGGAACCCGCCAGCGTGTGCCTGCCTAAATGCGCACATATCGGCCACAGCGGCAAGCAGGTCAAAGTAGCTCTCAACGCGACGGTACCAGCTTAGGTCGCAACGACGCGCCGCAAAGGTGCGCGCGTCCTCAACACGGTCCGCGCCCTGGGCAAACGAGCAGAACAGCTGCGAGAGCACGGCCTCATTGACGCACGGGAACACGTCGAGCGAGGCCAGCACATCGATCGGCAGGGCCTCAAACCGTGCAAAGAGCCCACGGGCATCTTCGACCAAACGGCAAATCTCAAATAAATCCTCGCTCGATGCCTGGGTATCGGCGGTCTGGTCCCACGTACGCACCGCCTCAAGGCAATAGGGCCCGTAGGCGGGAGCCATATGGCTCTCAAGCCCCTTGAGCGCTCCCTCGGGAAGCGCGGTGGATGCCGCCGTAAGGAGCACATGGGATGCAAGCATAAGCAATGAGTCACGCTCGTAAAGCGGCCCATCAAACCCATAGCAGCGCAGCATAAAGGCAGAGAGGACGTCGCGCAAGCTGTACTTATCCACCAGCGCAGCCAGCGCCTCGGGGCCCTCGTGCAGCAGCGTGGTCATACAGCCGCGCAGTACAAACGCGGGCCGCGCGTCGACAAACTCTTTACCGCCAAATATCACCGCAAGGATGCCGAGTTCGATATCGGATGCGCCCGAGACATGCGGAACACACGCGGCAAACTTAGCACAGCGGGTCTTGGCATCAAAGAACGTCTTGTGCTCGCGCAGGCTCTCGCGCACGGCGTCGATATTCTCGATGCCCAGCTGATCGGCCAAAAGCGAAAGATAGTCAGCCTGGAACTGATCGGCATACAGCTCAACATCGGCAAGCCAATCACCCTCAAGCCTGCCGCGCGGGCAACGGCGATACAACAAGATATCGCTCGCAAGGTCATCGCGGTTGATAAGCTTCTTAACGGCAAACATACGGCCCTCGCAGGCCTCAACAAACCGCACCGGGCGCTCAAAGTCACCGTGAGCGGGCATAACGCCGGCATCGGCCCCCGCGCCGTCGAAACCCTCGGCAGCCAATCGCTCAAACTCAGGAGCAAACTCGCCGTCCGCATCGTGCCAAACCACAATACGGCGCGGCGCACATGAGGACAACGGCTGCAAAAAACGCAGCTTGAGCTGTTCTTCTACATCGATCTTGGGCATGAATATCCTTACCGTATTTGCAGTTACTTAATCTTTGCCAGCACATCCTGAAACTTGGCGTAGTTGACCTTGACGCCGTCATCCAGGTCGATCTTGATCATCTGGTCTGCCAAGTGGTGCAGTTTCTCTTCGTAGGCAATGGTCTCTTTAAGCTGGTCATTGAGCTTTTTGACGCGCTTATCCAAACGCACGCGCTCGCCGCGCTCGGCACTGGCAAGGGCATCGTTGGCATAGCCGATCTGGGAACGATAGCGCTCTTGCTGCTCATGCACGTAGTCGGTACGAATGCGCGCCAGCAAGTCGGGCGTGTAGCGATGCATATAAACAAGGCACTTGAAGCCGTTCTTTTTGCCGCTGTCGAATAACCAGTAGATGGGGCGCTTCTTATAGGTCTGGCAGTGGTCCTTAAAGAAGTCCTTCAAAAAGTAGGAGCGGATTACCTCGCGCGAGGTACCCTTGCCGCCGACCGCTTCGGCAATAAAGGCCAGGTTCTGCTCGAGTGTCTCCTCGCCGTACACAGTGCGCACAAAGTCGATAAAGTAACGCACGATGTCATCGTCAAAGTACTCGTCGTCGGTGATGGGCAGCACGTTGTCGCTATCGGGCATAAAGGTCACATGCGCGGGATCGGGCATCTTGGCCAAGTAGTCGTCAACCGTGGCACCCTGATCGGCCAGAATCAGCCCGTCCACATCCAGCGAATAGCGGCCAAACATGCAGCCCACGGCATAGCTTATAAGCGAGGTGATCTCGTCGCGCTTGGTACGCACGTATTTGTTGCCCTTATAGCTCTCGGGAATCTCGTCGGCGGTATCAAAGATGCGCGCCACCGAAACGTACTTATCCTCAACCTCGATGGGCACCTCCCCCTCCATGTTGTAAATCTTGGCAAAGATTCGGTTGAGCTCTTCCTCGTTAGCGCGAAGCTGCTCAAAGCGAGCATTGACCTCGGCCTTGCGAGCCTCGTATTTATCGGAAAGTAAGATTGACATTAGTTACCTCTTAATGAATGTATAAGACGTTGTCAACAACAGGAAATTGAAGAAACACGGCTATACCCCATTCGGCTCTTCTCCAGCGCAAACGGTTTCATCGATGCCGACGGAGCTTTCTTCCGGCGGTTGTGTTTCCTGTTTTTCCCAAGCACTCACTTGCTCATCAATTGTTTGAACCAAGCCCATTGAGCATTCCATCCAAATCCGAACTTGAGCAGATTTAATAGGTCTTGTTCGGCTCTTTCCACTTGATTCGTCCTGCATTAAATCAACTTCGTGAACAACCTTGTGCCTTCGCTGAATTAGCGCATCTATTTCAGCTTGTCGCTTATAAGCACCGAGCGACAAGCCTATCTTTTTAAGGCGACTATCAATATCTTTATAGCTGTTGAAACTCATTCGCGAAAAATGCTCACGCACAGATTCGGAAATTACTTCATCGACGGTTTTGCCAGAAAAGGAAGCAAATCTATCAAAGCTGTACTTGGATGTTCTTCCATCACTGCCAGCTAGCGAGACTTCGCTCAAGGCTTTCGAATCAGCCTTTATGGGATACCAATGAATGAGTATATTACGAAAATAATCCTCTTCCGCCGAATGAAGCAAAACGAGCGCAGCGCGCAAGATATCCCTTGATTCTCATTTTCATTGCAACAGCCTCAGGACTCAGCGCAACGCGTTGCGC
>JAHYYN010000032.1:0-2895 GCA_019424945.1 Collinsella sp.
TGATACGAGAAGCCCTTGCCCATCAAAAACCGAACCAGTTTTTCGAATCCGCGCGTCTCTGGAACACGCCGCTTGGCGAGCAGGGCTGACGCACGCGCCAAATCGTCTTCGACGGCAAAATAATCCTCCGGATAACCGGGAATGTCATCGAGCACGACATGACGGCGCTTGAGCTCGGTCTCGATTTTACGCTGTCCCCAACCGCGCCGCTTGCGTTCCTCGATAAAGTACGAGCAAAAGCGGTTCTCGTCTAAAAAGCGATACTCGGTGGCGCGCTCGACGGCGAAATCGATCGCGGGCTGGCGAAAGCCGTAGCGTGCCAACTTGTCACAGACCTCACCCGTCGCATGGTCGCGTCGCGATAGCATCTCGGTCACCATGGTAAGTGCACATTTACGCTCGATGAGCTGCACCGCTTCACGAAAGTTATCCCAATCACAGGGAAGATCGGGGCGATTTTTGACATACAGGCGCGCGACCCGCACGGGAATCCAAATGGACCGCTCAAAACCGCCCTCAAGCTCACAATCGATATGTGCGCAAGGCTTTTTGGACGCATACCCGCTCGAGAACGAGGAGGCCGCCTTCTTATCGGGAAAGACGACCGTGGCCTCGGTCACCGTATACGACATGAGCGTAACCGCTACTCGTCGTCATCATCGAGCATGGCGGAACCATCGATGGCGTAAAGCTCGTCAAACTCCTCAGGCGCAGGCTGATCGGTCAGCTCGACCTCGGACGGAGCATCGTCATCAAACTCAAGCCCGCAGGCAAGGCGGACCTTATGCTCAATCTCGTCGGCGCAATCGGGGTGTTCGCGCAGGAACGCCTTGGCGGCCTCGCGACCGTTGCCGAGCTTGTCCTCGCCATAGGCAAACCAGGAGCCCATCTTCTTGCAAATGCCGCACTCGACAGCCATGTCCAGAATCGAGCCCTCCTTAGAGATGCCCGTACCGTACATGATGTCGAACTCAGCAGAACGGAACGGAGCTGCCACCTTGTTCTTAACGACCTTGGCACGCACGCGGTTACCGATAACCTCATCCTTGAGCTTAATGCTATCGATGCGGCGAATGTCGATACGCACCGAAGAGAAGAACTTAAGGGCGCGGCCGCCCGTCGTGGTCTCGGGGTTGCCGAACATGACGCCGATCTTCTCTCGCAGCTGGTTAATGAAGATGCATGTCGTGTTGGACTTGGACAGCGAGCCGGCGAGCTTGCGGAGCGCCTGACTCATCAGGCGAGCTTGCAAACCGACCGTGGTATCGCCGATCTCTCCCTCGATCTCGGCACGCGGGGTCAGCGCGGCGACGGAGTCGACGACGATGGCATCGATGGCGCCGGAACGCACGAGCATGTCAACAATCTCGAGCGCCTGCTCACCCGTATCAGGCTGGGAAATCAGTACCTCGTCGATATCCACGCCAATGCGCGCGGCATACGTGGGATCGAGCGCGTGCTCGGCATCGATAAATGCCACCACGCCACCCATTGCCTGGGCCTCGGCCAGGATCTCGAGCGAAAGCGTCGTCTTACCGGAGGACTCGGGACCGTAGATCTCGACGATTCGGCCGCGCGGCACACCGCCGATACCCAGAGCGGCATCGAGTGCCAGAGCGCCCGTGGGGATGGCCTCGACCTCGAGCTCGGGGCCACCGTCGCCGTACCTCATGATGGAACCCTGGCCGAATTTCTTCTCGATCTCGGCCTTGGTGGTGGCGATCATCTCATCGCGCTCTTTACCCGTCGTGCGAGCATGAACGGTACGTACGGGACCTGAATTCTTGGCCATGAAAAGCCCTCCTCTTAACAACCTGCATCGATAATAAACGAACGGCTGTTCGTGGTCAACCGTTCAGATAAATCATATGCAGGCAGTCTTTCCAAAACCCAACCAAACGCCGACCTAACACTGACCAAATGCTTGACCACAAAGGGGCAAATAAGAACAAGAAAGGCAAAAATACACCTATGACCAGCGCAAACGCTAAATTCGTCAGGGGTCCCTATCTCCACAATTAAGGGGCCCGAAGGCCCCTTAAAACACGTCTATTCCATAGAGTTAAGCACAAGGGCAATGCGTCCCAATGCCTCCGCGACCGCATGGGCACGAACACGCGAACGGTCGCCCTCATAGTGGCAGCGCACAGAGTCCACGACCGGCACTTCCCCATCAGCCGCGCGATACGCCCAGCCAATATAGAAAGTGCCAGCCGGATCGTCCTCAGTGCCGCCGCCGGGGCCGGCATAACCCGTTGCGCTCACTGCAATATCGCTCTGGTACAGCTCCAGCGAACCCGCCGCCATCTCGCGCGCGGTCTGATGCGAAACCGCGGTATAGCGGTCGAGCGTCTCCTGATCAACGCCCAAAACGCGATGCTTGATCTCATCGCAGTAGGTCACCGCACCGCCACGCAGCACCGCCGAGGCGCCCGGGATATCGGCAATCGTCGAGGCGATCATACCTGCCGTCAGCGACTCAGCCGTCGAAACCGTCACGCCCCGAGCGCTCGCGCGCTCGACAATATGACGCGCCAGCTCCTCGTTATGTGCGGAAATCTGCTCAAAAGAGTCCGTCATACCCACCAGGACCTAGACCGAAAAGACGATCTTGCGGCAGTTCCAGAAGTACTGGGCGCCCGAGATAACGGTCAGGACAACGGCAACGGCGTACAGGAAGCGCGACACCGAGTAGATGCCGAGCGTCAGCGCCAGCGGGCCAAGGTGCAAGCCGGCCATCGCAAAGACGCACAGGTAACCGCAGATGGAGACCATCGTGGTCGCCGTCTTGTACTTGCCAAGCTTATCGGCGGCAACGACCACGCCGGCGGCACTCGCGACCATGCGAAGGGCGCTCACCAGAAGCTCACGGAACAGGATAATGAACACGGACCA
>JAHYYN010000033.1:0-2478 GCA_019424945.1 Collinsella sp.
CCCAGGCCCTTGCGCTGGCCGATGGTGTAGCGCAGCGCGCCGTTGTGGCGCCCGACCACGCTGCCGTCGCGCCATACGATATCGCCCGGTGTAGCGGGATGTCCGCACCGACGCTCGATATAGCCCGCATAGTCGCCATCCGCGATAAAGCAGATGTCCTCGCTTTCGGCCTTCTTGGCGTTGGCAAAGCCCTGCTCGGCGGCAATGCGGCGCACGTCGTGCTCCTTGTCCAGGCCTGCCAGCGGAAAGATCGTGTGCGCCAGGCGCTCCTGCGTAAGCGAATATAAAAAGTAGCTTTGGTCCTTTTTAGGGTCCTCGCCGCGATGCAGCTGCCGGGTGCCGTCTGCCGCTTGGCTTGTTTTGGCGTAATGGCCCGTGGCGATGTAATCGCAGCCCATATTGAGTGCCGCATCGAGCAGCGCGCCAAACTTAATATGGCGGTTGCAGATGATGCACGGGTTAGGCGTCAGCCCCTCCTGGTAGGCGTTCACAAAGCGTTCGATCACGTTGCGGTCGAAGGTTTGCTGCAAGTCGAGCACGTGATGGGGTATCCCCAGGCGCTCGGCGACGGCCTTTGCATCGGCGATGTCGCGGTCGACCTTACTCATGCCCGTGGTGGGGTCGGGTGCGGGGCAGGTGAGGCGCATGGTAGCGCCGACACATTCGTAGCCCTGACTTTTTAGCAGATACGCGGTCACGCTGGAATCGACGCCGCCGCTCATGGCGACGAGCACGCGCTTGTTGTGCATGGGGAGGTTCTCCTTGGTGGCATATGGCCAAAAAAGAAAAGCGGCGCGGGAGGCTGGTTCCGCGCCGCAGACATTGTAGCAAGTTCGGACGTCTCGTGGGACATCCGAACGAGATGGGCTCAGGCTGCCAGAAGAGAGGGGAGACCGGCGTGCCTTGGACTCGTTCTAAGAACGAGAAGCTCTAGTCCTGGAAGAGCGCCGTAGACAGGTAGCGCTCGCCGGTGTCGGCGAGCAGCGCCACGATGGTCTTGCCCTCGTTCTCGGGGCGCTTGGCCAGCTGCAGTGCGGCCCACACGGCGGCGCCGGACGAAATGCCCACGAGCACGCCCTCCTTGTGGCCCACGGCGCGGCCGGTGGCAAAGGCGTCGTCGTTCTCGACGGGGATGATCTCGTCATAGACCTGGGTATCGAGGACGTCGGGCACAAAGCCGGCGCCGATGCCCTGGATCTTGTGCGGGCCGGCCTGGCCCTTAGAGAGCACCGGGGAGGTGGCGGGCTCGACGGCGACGACCTGAATCTCGGGGTTCTGCTCCTTGAGGAACTCGCCCACGCCGGTCACGGTGCCGCCGGTGCCAACGCCGGCGACGAAGATGTCGACCTTGCCGTCGGTGTCGTCCCAGATCTCGGGGCCGGTCGTGGCCTTGTGGATGGCGGGGTTGGCGGGGTTCACAAACTGGCCGGCGATGATGCTGTTGGGGGTCTCCTTCTGCAGCTCCTCGGCCTTGGCGATGGCGCCCTTCATGCCTTTGGAGCCGTCGGTGAGCACGAGCTGTGCGCCGTATGCCTGCATAAGTTTGCGGCGCTCGACGGACATGGTCTCGGGCATGGTGATGATCACCTTGTAGCCGCGAGCCGCCGCCACCGAGGCGATGCCGACGCCGGTGTTGCCACTCGTGGGCTCGATGATGGTGTAGTCGCCACCGCGCACGAGCTTGCCGGCCTTCTCGGCCTCGTCAATCATGTTCTTGGCGACGCGGTCTTTGACGGACCCGGCGGGGTTGAAGTATTCCAGCTTGACGAGCACGCGGGCCTTGAGGTCCTCGTCGGCCTCAAAGTGGGTGAGCTCCAGAAGCGGGGTGTGGCCGATAAGCTGATCGATGGACGTGTAAACATTGCTCATGGTGAACCTCCAAAGTGTTCAAATGACTGGATACCGTGTGGTTTTACGGTGTGTGTGGCAGCGAAACCCACAAACCTTATAGGTTGTTCGTTTTGCTGTTGGCAAGCATAGTAGACACCAAAGCCTAGTAACGCAATAGGAAATAGAAGATTATTACGAGTCGATTAACCATCTTGACGGGAATAGGTATTTTCAAAACCAATTTTTCGGCTAGAATTTCTACGAATTAAAAGACCGAAAGGCAGCTATATATATGTTGGTTTCCACAAAGGGCAGATATGCCCTGCGCGTTATGGTCGACCTGGCCGAGCACCAGGCGGCAGGCCGCATTCCCCTCAAAGAGATCGCGGCGCGCCAGGGGATTTCGGAGAAGTACCTCGAGAATATTCTGGCTACGCTCGTGCGCGCCAACATGCTCTCGGGCATGCGCGGCAAGGGCGGCGGCTATGTGCTCACGCGCCCGCCCGAGCAGTACACGGTGGGCGAGATCTTGCGCCTGACCGAGGGCAGCCTGGCGCCGGTCGCATGCCTGGACGGCGACTGCAAGGGCTGCTCGCGTTCGGACGAGTGCCCCACGCTCGACGTGTGGAAGAACCTGGACAAGCTCAT
>JAHYYN010000034.1:0-7603 GCA_019424945.1 Collinsella sp.
CGGTTGATTCCGATCGGCGCATGACGATTGAGCCCGATGCTTTTGTTGATAGGGAACCCGGGGCGCCTCGCGCTACAAGAGGCCCGCGTGTTGATGATTATGGAAAAGCGGAAGCCGAGCATGGTCGGCGCCCCCGGAACCCCCTTGTATACGATGACGCTGGAGGGCCGGCGCAGCATGCTGGCGACTCCCCGGCAGTAGATATGGGATACGTGCACGGCGTGAATCTGGCGGATGAACTCGACGAAGTTGAGGGCCTTGCCGGGTGCGGCGAGTTGTCGCTGATGCAGCATGAGCAGATTGCGCAGAACGAGCCTGCCTCGCAGACCGAACAAGCAGCCATGCCGGCTTGGACGCAGCACGTGGTTGCGGCGGGGGAGACGGGGACGCTGTCACCGACGCCCGCCCCGCCGCCTCCGATGCCGCCGGCAGACGCTACCGCTCCGCCGCATCGAGCTCCAGTCATCTGCGCTATTTCGGGTTCGGGCGGTTGCGGCAAGTCGACGATCGTTGCCGCCATGGCACACACATCGTCGCTGTTGGGCTTGCGTGCCGCCGTGCTCGACCTGGACCTGATGTTTGGAAACCTTTACGACTTGTTAGGCGTCGATGCTCCGCGCGATATGGCGGCACTTATCGAGCCATCGGCGGCGGGCGCGCTCACCGAGCCGGATATCGTAGCCACATCGATGCGCGTGGCGCCGGGCGTTACGCTCTGGGGTCCCGTCGCGGCGCCCGAGCAAGCCGAGCTCATGGCACGTCCGGTGGAGCTACTGCTTGATGTCCTGCGTCGCGAATCCGACGTGGTCTTTATCGATACCTCGGTCTTTTGGGGCGACGCCGTGGCGGCTGCGGTGGCGGCGAGCGACCGTTGCCTGGTCGTTGGCGATGCGGCGGTGTCGTCCGCGGCATCGGCGTCGCGCGTCATTGAACTGGCAAGTCGAGTAGGTGTGCCGCGCACGCGTATGAGCGCCGTGTTCAACCGGTTCGGTGCGCGCGGGGCAGACGAGGACGTCGCTATGCGCTTTGAGATTGCCTGTGCGTTGAGCTCCAAGATTCGTATCGCCGATGGCGGGCAGGATCTCGCCGCGCTCATGGCGTTTGGGCGTGCTGACGAGGCAGTGGGGCAGACCAGCGCTTTTGCGACCAGCGTGCGCGAGGCCACGCGCGAGATGCTCGTGGAACTGGGGTGCGCCGTCGGCCCTTGGAGCGATATGGTCGCCGACCGTGCAATGCGCACCGAACGCCCGCGTATCCGCCTTCCCTGGTCGCACGAGGGTGATCAGCGATGAGCCTGCAAACGAGGATTAAGGCTGCCGGCGCTGCGGCGGCGGCAGCGCCTGTAGATGCGGGGCGTCGCCGCGCCGTGAAACGACGCACCAAGCGCGCCGTGATGGACCGCATGGGTTACGACGAAGTGGCGCGTATCAGCGCCTATATCGACCCGGCACTTGCCCGCTCGGAATTGCGTCCTGCGGTGGAGGCGGCGCTCAATGTTGAGGAGCCGACCGATCTCGCGACGCCCGAGCGCGAGGCCATCATCGACGAGATTTTGGATGACGTGGTGGGCTTGGGGCCGTTGCAGCCGCTCATCGAGGACGACACCGTTACCGAGATCATGATCAACGGCTGCCGCTCGGCTTTCTTTGAACGCGGCGGCGTCTTGTACCCCATCGAGCATGCGTTTGAGGATGATGAGCAGATCCGTGTGCTTATCGACCGCATTATCTCGCCACTTGGCCGCCGTATCGACGAGCGCAGCCCCATCGTCAACGCCCGCCTTAAAACGGGCTATCGCGTCAACGCGGTGATTCCGCCTGTGGCGATTGACGGACCGATTCTCACCATCCGAAAGTTCTCGGACCGTATCTGCTCGCTGGACGAGCTCGTGGGGTTGGGATCGCTGCCGCTTTGGTATGCGCAGCTGCTGTCGTGTGCGGTGTCGCTGCGACAGGACTTGGCGGTTGCGGGAGGCACGGGATCTGGTAAGACCACCCTGCTCAACGCGTTGTCATGTGAGATTTCCACCGGCGAGCGCATCGTGACGATCGAGGACTCTGCCGAGCTCAAGTTTGCGCATCATCCGCACGTGGTGCGCCTAGAGGCGCGCGAGGCTTCAATTGAGGGCGAGGGCGCGGTGACGATCCGCGACCTGGTGACTAATGCCCTGCGCATGCGCCCCGACCGCATCGTGGTGGGCGAGGTGCGCGGTGCCGAGTGCTGCGACATGTTGCAGGCCATGAACACGGGCCACGACGGGTCGCTCACCACGCTTCATGCGGGTTCAGAACAGGAGACCGTGGTGCGTCTGACGTTGCTTGCACGTTATGGCATCGATCTGCCGAGCGAGCTCATCGAGGAGCAGATTGCCATGGCACTCGACGGTATCGTGATGTCCGAGCGCCACGCCGATGGCAGGCGCTTCGTCTCCTCGTATTCGGGGGTGCGACGCGCCGCATCGGGCGGCGTAGAGCTCGAGCGCTATGTGACGTTCGATGCCGCCGAGCGCACCTGGACGCTTGACCGCGAGCCGCCGTTTATCGCAGAAGGCCTGCGGTCGGGGACGCTCACACAAGAGGAGGTGGACGAATGGAGATCACTGTGCCCCTCGTCGTAGGGGGCTTGGCAGGGCTTTCTGTCGCGACGGCGTGCGGGGCGGAACCTCGTGTGCCGCAGGTACCGCCGGCGGAGCTGGCACGTCAGGCGCTCGAGACGGTGGCAGAGAAGCTGCCGCGTGAGCTGGTGGAAAACGATCTGCTGAAAAAGATCGCCCGTTCGTGGGCATCGCTGGCTCCGGCGCATCGCCTTGGCCTCGTGATCGAAGATGCTTCGGGACGTTTGGCGTTTCTGCTGCTATCGAGCGGTGTCTGCTGCGTTTTACTAACGATGGTGTCGTTATCGCCCCTCGGATTTGCCTTGGGACTTGTTGCTCCGTTTGCCGTTGGTGCCGCCCGGGATGGCTTTGAGAGCCGGCGCGAGCAACACGATGCAGAAGAGGCGATGCCCGAGGCGTTTACCGCACTTTCCATGTCGCTTGCCTCGGGACATTCGCTGGCCCAGGGCATGCGCTTTGTGGGCGCTCATGCGCAAGAGCCAGTGCATACCGAGTTTTTGCGGGTGGCGGCGGCGATCGATTGCGGCATCTCGGCGACCGACGCGCTCGATGACTTGCTCGTACGTATCGACGCCCCCGGTCTTTCGCTTGTGACCTTGGCGCTTAAGGTGTCTCAGCGCACCGGCGCTCCGCTTGCCGACTTACTGTCCGAGGCGTCGAGCATGGTGGGGGAGCGCATTGAGCTCAAGCGCCGCCTGGATGTTAAGACGTCGCAGGCTCGCATGTCTGCGCATATGGTCGCGGCGATGCCGGCGGGCATGTGCGCGGTGTTGGCGCTGCTTTCGGCAGATTTTCGTCGCGGTCTTGCGACGCCTGCCGGCGCGGGCGCTGTGGTGCTGGGTCTTGCCCTCAACGCCGTTGCCCTGGTGGTTATCCGGCGCATTATGCGGGTGGAGCTATGAGCGCCTCGGTTGCAGTTGCGGCTTGCCTGTGCGCCCTGAGTGTATTTGTCGCGACGGGTTTTGATCGGGCGGATGCACGCAAGATCGCAGGGGCCTGCAAGCGCGAGGCGGTGCTGGTCGCTGCCGCGGGTCGCTCGGTGGTCGATGCTCTGACCGCGCGAGTGAAGGGCGCGGTTGGAGCGGGCGGCCCGGCGCGAGTGTCGCTCGGCGAAGTGTCCGAGATGATCGATGTTGTGCGCTTGGGTCTTTCGGCCGGTCTTTCGTTTGATGCGGCGCTTGAGATTTTCTGCGCCAACCGCCGGTCAGTGCTGGCTCTTCGCCTTGAGCGCGCCTGCATGGCGTGGCAGGTGGGCGTGGGCACGCGTGAGGACGAGTTGTTGGCCGCCGCGCGCGACCTGGACGTGCGAGCGCTCGAGACCTTTGCCATCACGGTGGGGCAGGCGCTCGCCCTGGGTGCCCCACTTGCCGAGACGCTGGCCGCTCAAAGTCGCGAGATCCGTGCGGCTCATCGCGCCGCGGTCGAGCGCGAGATCGAGCGTGCACCCGTCAAGCTGTTGATTCCCACCGGCACGCTCATCTTGCCGGCGTTGCTTCTGTCCATATTGGGCCCGCTGCTGGGAGCAGGCGGGATGATGTAGGGAGGAATACATGAACACGATGGTCGAAGTTGCTGACAAGGCTTGGAGCTGGGCTTTTTGCCGGGCGATTCACACTCGCCAGCATGCCAAGGAACTGTTGCAGGAGGAGAGCGCGCAGGGTACCACCGAGTACGCCATTTTAGTGGGCGTACTTGTGGTGATCGCGATTATTGCCATCGTTGCATTTAAAGGCAAGGTTAAAGAGCTATGGGATGCGATCAGCGAGGGCATCAACAGCCTGTAGAGGGCGAGCGCCCCATCGGGGTGCTGCTGGTGTTTGCTTGCCTGACCGTGGCGATAGCGGCGGTGCTTTGGGGGCTTAACGCCGCGCGGCAGCAGCGTCCTGGGACCGCCTCCGATTTGGGCTCAGATTCGGCGGTGGCGTCTCAAAAAGATGAGATGCGAGATGCGGACGATTCGGATGTCGCTGTCACGGCGCAAACCTTTCTGCGGACGCTCGACAAGCGGTCTGGCACTGCGACGGATTCGCCTGAGGGCAACGCGATTGCGGTCCGGCTTGCATGGTCCGAGGACCGACCGATGACCGAAGCGGCGGCGGATATGCTGCGTGCCTATCGCGAGGTACCCACGGCGCAACTTGCTCTGAGCGGCTATCTCGACATCAAGGGAAACGTGTGGGGCGCCATCGTGCGCGACGGACGCGGCTGGGTCGATATGGTGACAATTGCCGCGGATGCTGGCGATGCTTCGTGTCGTCTGCGCGCCGTGCGCCTGAGCCCGCAGGCAACGGACTCAAAGGAGGGATCGTGAAATGCATGATGTCCTGCGTGAGGAATCTGCCCAGGCGACGGTCGAATACGCCATCGTCACGGTGGCGCTGTTATCGATCGTGCTGGCGATCGCGGGACTTTGGCGTGCCGGCACCGATGGGCGCTTGGCGGCGCTGGTTGAGCGGGCGGCATCTCATGGCGTTGCCTCGACGTCGGTTATCGACGCCGCTGCGGCCGCTAAGGACATCGCGTTGTATTGATGCCGCGCGCGAGGACCGGGCGCAGTCTACGGTCGAGGCCGCTTTTTTGCTGCCGACGTTTCTGACACTCATCCTTCTCGCGCTGCAACCGGTGTGCCTGCTCTATACGCGCGCGGTCATGGAGTCTGCCGCCGCCGAGACCGCGCGGCTCATGACCACGACGACGGCGGAGGACGACGATCTTAAGGAGTTCGCCCGCCGCCGACTTGCCGCAGTGCCCAACGTTTCGATCTTTCATGCCGGCGGGCCGTTGTCGTGGGATATCGAGCTTGGCCGGGCCGGTGCGGGTGGCGTCTCGTCCGTGTCCGTTTCCGGCGAGGTCAAGCCGTTGCCTGTGATCGGTGCGTTTGCGCAGGCTATGGGTGGTACCGCCGAGGGCGGCTACGTTGAGCTCAAGGTCGATGTCTCGTATCAATCGCGTCCCGAATGGCTGGAGGGAGATTATGATTCGTGGATTGCTGCATGGGATTAAGCGTTTCTGGTCTAGACGCGTTTTGACGCACCGTCCGAGCTGCCATCGCAAGCGAGGCGGCTTTATGGGTCGAGCCGGTGTCGATCTGTTTATCGAAGACGGCGCCTATACCACGCTTTCTTCTGCCGTGGTCATCCTAGTGGTGCTCACATTGTTGTTTTCGTCGACCGCGGCGATATGGAGCATGTCGCGTGCCGGGGATACCCAGGTGGCGGCTGATAGTGGCGCGCTGGCGGGTGCCAACGTAGTGTCGTCCTATCACACGGCTGCCACGGTGGTTGATGCGAGCATCTTGAGTCTGGGGCTGGCGGGGTTTGCCACGATCGGGACGGGCCTGGTCGCCATCCTCATCCCGGGTGCCGAGCCGGTTGCCGGCAATATGGTCGACACCGGGATCGAGATCATTAAAACGCGCAACAAGTTTGCCAAAAGCGCATCGGAAGGCTTACAGAAAATCGAGACGGCCCTGCCGTATCTGATCGCCGCGCGTGCCACGCAGGCGGTGTCGGCGCAGGATACCGATAGTGTGACCTATACCGGTACGGCGCTTGCCGTGCCCAGGACATCCGAGTCTGACTTCGCTGCGCTCAAAGGGTCAGAGATCTCGACCGATACCATTAAAGACACATCAGATGATTTAGAGGGTGCGGCCGAGGAGCTGCGGAAGGCTTCTGAGGACACGGCGAAGGCTAAAGAGCGTGCTTGGCTGGCGGATTGTGGTGGGTCTGACAAGGGCTCGGTCGGCAGCTGTTCTTGCATGTGGGAGCGTGCGAAAAGCCTAACGGATCTCTCCGGTGTTCAAAATCCGCATTACTCATCGAGCGTTACGTGGGAGCCCCAAGTTGCCCTTGATCGCGCGAAGGACTACTACCATTGGCGTCTGACAAATGAGAAGCCCCACGGCTCGAGTGTCGAGATGAAGGCAGAGTCTGCGGCGCGTAAGGCGTTTTATACCTATGCGAGCGCGGAGGTCGATCGGGCACATATAACCGAGAACGGAGACAGGGTTTCCTCCTATATTCCGCTGCTGCCGCGCAACTCTGATGAGGTTCGGGCGACGGAGCTCTATACCGATGCGGTGTGGCCGACGAGCGTGAACGATGACAAGGCGTATCTGCATTACGGGACGACCTGCCCTAACTATAAGAAAGGGACGCCGAGCGGATTTGCTTCGGTTGCCGATTACGATGGACAGGATAAATGCAGCAAATGCCATTTTGGCGTTTCGTCGCTTGGTGCTGTTGCGGCGCCTTCAACCTCTATCGAAAACGGCTTCGAGTATCACTTTGACAAGTTTAAAGACGCCCTGGAAGGCTACGTCGAATGCCGCAACAAAGAGCTCGAGCTCGAACGTCAGACCGAAGACGAGACCGACCGTGCGAGCAATGCGTTTGACCAGGCCATCAAAGCGCTTTCGGGCGAGCGTCCGCGTATCGCTCCTCCCGGTCGCAACGGCGTGGTTGCCTTTGCGGTTTCGGGTGCCATCTCGAGCCCCGATGAGCTCAACTCTTCGTTTAACACGGCAGTCAGGCTTGGCGATCGCGGTGCCATCTCTGCCGCGGTGCTGGCGCCCGATGAGGCGACGGCGCAAAACAACGTGCTTTCGCGATTTTTCTCGACATTGAAGGAACGCTCGGGTGGCGTTGCCGGCGTACTCGATGGCGTCATGGATGTCTGGGGACGGCTGCTTGTGGGATACGGAGACATCCAAGGTTCGGCCGACGAACTTATGGACGAGATGATTAAAGGCCTAGGAGGGGGCAGCGGCGCGTTGGGCTCCATCGCATCGTGGCTCGGCGATACCGTTTCGGCGTCCGTGGCGGCGTTGGATCTGGAGCCGTGCGACTTGCGCCTGCGAAAGCCGGTGCTGACTGATTCCGCCAACGTCATTAAGAGCCCGGGGTCTGACATTGCCGGTCTCTCTCAAGCGCAAGACAAGCTGCGAAGTATTCCGTTGGGCGTGACCGATCCCAAGGCGCTTTGCGA
>JAHYYN010000035.1:0-4879 GCA_019424945.1 Collinsella sp.
ATTCGAGCGATTCGGACTACTACGAAGAGCCCACCGGCGACGGCAACGGCTACGAAGCCAACTACTAGAGTTACGCGGTTTTACCAAACCGCGTAACCGCTTGACGCTACGCGGGCCGTCCTCAACCTGCGACGTTAGTCATTGGGGACGTTCTTAAACGACTGGTCAAAGGGGACACTCTTGATGCACTTGGCACTTGGGGACGTTCCTTATGTGCCGGCAGTTTGGGACACTCCTTGCGTTAAGAGGCTGGCGTGCGTCAACCTGTTCTCGTTGCAGCAAAAAATCGCCCCGTTCTCGGTTGAGGACGGGGCGATTCGTCTTTCGGACTTGTGCAGCCAGGCTTATGCAAAGCGGGCGACGAGCTCCTGGAGCACATCGGTCATCTTGACGAGCGAACTGACCGGGACGAACTCGTTGACGCCGTGGTAGCAATAGCCGCCGGTGGAAAGGTTGGGGCAGGGCAGACCGCGGAACGACAGCTGCGCGCCGTCGGTGCCGCCGCGAATCGGCAGCACTTGGGGCTCAACGCCGCAGGCAAGGTAGGCTTCCTTGGCAACATCAATAAGCTCGGGATAGTCACGAACGATCTCGGCCATATTTCGATACTGCTGCTTAATCTCGACCGTCACACGCTCCTCACCCAGACGCTGGTTGAGCATCGAGGCGGCGGCATCAATAAGGTCGAGTTTCTGCTGGAACTTGGCGGCGTCATGGTCGCGGACGATATAGCGCGCTGTGGCGTGATCGACGGTCGCAGATACACCCTCAAGGTGATAAAAGCCCTCGTAGCCTTCCGTATACTCCGGGCGCTGCACGTAGGGGAGCAACGCGTTGAAGTCGCAGAACAGATTGCCTGCGTTGACCATACGACCCTTAGCGTCGCCCGGGTGGATGGACTGGCCCTCAAAGCGGACGGTCGCCTCGGCGGCGTTAAAGCACTCCCACTCCAGCTCGCCGATGGGGCCGCCGTCGACCGTGTAGGCGTACTTGCAGCCAAAGGTATCGATATCCAACAGCTCGGCTCCGTGGCCGATCTCCTCGTCAGGGCAGAAGCAAATGCCGAGTGCGGGATGGGGCAGAGAAGGGTCCTGAGCGATACGCGCGACAAGCGACATGATCTCGGCGACGCCTGCCTTGTCGTCTGCGCCCAGCAGCGTGGTGCCGTCGCTGCAGACCAGGTCCTCACCCGCGAGGTCATTCAGGGCGGGAAGCTTGGCGGTACTCATGGCAACGGGTTTACCGTCAACCGTGCCGCAGACCAGGTTGCCGCCTTCGTAGTGCACGATGTGCGGCTTCACGCCGGCGCCCGGTGCAACTTCGGTGGTGTCGAGATGGGCGATCAGGCCCAGGGCGGGCTTGTCTTCAGCGCCCGCACTTGCGGGGATATGCGCGCAGACATAGGCGTGCTCGGTCACGTGGGCATCTTCCGCACCAAGCTCGCGCAGCTCTTCAGCCAGCACGTTGGCAAGGTCAAACTGAACGGCGCTCGAGGGTACCTGGTCGCAGTTTGCATCCTCGGACTGCGTGTTGATCTGGACGTAGCGCAAAAAGCGTTCGAGGACATCGGGGCTCGTGGTGGTGTTTTCCATAAAGACCGCTCCAATCTTGGTCGTCGTGTGCAACAAGAACTCTAGCACGGTATGCCACGGCATACCACGACGCTTGGATGGGGTAGAATCAGCCATTGAATGCAGAAGGGACGGAAGATCATGGATACGACAAATAGCTCGCGCGAACTACATCTGACGGTGGCGAACGAAGACTACTTGGAGTGCATGGTTCGCATTGAAAGCGAAGAGGGGGAAACCAACGGCGTGCGATCGGTCGACATCGCGCAGCGCCTTGGCGTCTCCAAGGCATCGGTCAATAAAGCGGTTTCGGCGCTCAAGGCATCCGAACTTGTCGAGCAATCGCACTACGGCAAGGTAGTCCTGACCGATCGCGGCCGCGAGGTTGGTACGGCTATCTGGTACCGTCATCGCCTTATCCGCACGTTTTTGGTTCAGGAGCTCGGTGTCGAATTTGAGCGAGCCGATTCCGAGGCCTGCATGATGGAGCATGCGCTTTCCGAGGACACGATGAACCGCTGGCTCGCCTATTTCGAAAAGCAGGGAATCAGCGTCGAGGAATAGCGGGATATATATGGATACGAGTTATTACAACCGCTTTGGTGCCGAGGAACTTACGCGCCGCTTGTCGAGCGAGACCTTGTTGGCGCAGGGTCCCATGGGCAGTGTTCTGTTGAGTGAGTACGATGCCGCCGACATTCCACCGGCGTTTTGGAATCTGGCAGAGCCGCAGACCGTTTCTCGTATCCATCGCTTGTATGTCGCCGCCGGCGCGCAGGTGCTCATTACCAACACCTTTCAGGCATCGAGCTATGCCCTCAAGCACGACCAGATTGCGCCGTCCGTGGCGGAGGTCAATCGCGGGGCCGTCGACGATGCCCGCCAGGCGCACCCTCAGCTACTGCTGGGCTCGATGGGCCCGATCGGTATTGAGTGGTTTGCCGAGGACTCTGCCGAGTATCGTGAAATCCGAGGCATTGCGCGCGAACAGGCGCACGCCTTGCTCAATGCTGGTGTTGACGGTCTGCTGATCGAGACGGTGACGTCTATCCGTAATTTGCAGCCCATGCTTGCCGGCGCCCGAGACGCTGCCGACGGCATGCCTGTTCTGGTGAGTTTTGTCGTTGATGACAAAGGCGACCTGTTGGGCGATGGCCTCAACATCGAGGCAGCCGTTTTGTACGCCGAAAAACACGGCGCAAACTCGGTTGGTGTTAATTGCTGTTCGCTTGCGGCCGCGAACGCGGCGGTGCCCAGGATGGTTGCATCGGCGACTACTCCCGTCACGGTGCGTCCCAACGTGGGCGATCCGGTCCAGACTCAGGATGGCCCCGTATGGCACGAGAACCCCGAAGCTTTCGCGCGCGCATGCATCGAATGGAGGCATGCCGGTGCCGCAATGGTGGGCAGTTGCTGTGGAACCACGGCAATCACTACGGCAGCGATGGCCGAGGCGCTCGATATATAAAGGGCAAAACCGCTCCATACGGGGCGGTTTTTTTATTGCCTGCATGTCCTCGGCAGCATTTGCCCAAATGGTGAATGCTGGTGCCGGCAGGTTGCCGAGTGCATGTTGCGGGTATACCCCATGCGTACCATGATCCAAACACTGCGAGGTGTCTGCGCGTGTGCGCGATAATTCATTTTGGAACTGACGGTTGGCGCGCTCGCGTCGATGAGGACTTCACTGCCGATAACGTTGCCCGTATCGCCGATGCCGTCGGCGAGTTGTGGCAAAAGACCAATCCGGGCAAAACGGTATATATAGGGTTCGATACCCGGCCCCTGGCGCGCGAGTTCGCTGAGCTTGCGGCGGGCGTGCTAGCGGCGCACGGGCTGGACGCCGTGCTCGCTTCGCGACCTGTCCCGACCCCTGCCCTTACGTGGGCGGCGGCTTATGACGGTGAGGCGTGCGGCGCGCTCATGGTGACGGGGTCCCATCATCCGCAGGGCTATCTGTGCCTCAAGATTCGCATGGGTGACGGCTCGACCGCCAACCAGGATGTCATCGAAGAGCTCGAAGAGACCATGGCTCCCGAGCCAACGGGGATCGAGGGGCAATATCGCACCGCGGATATCATTCCTGACTATATGCAGACGGTGGCATCGTTTGTCGATGCCGAAGCCATCCGCGCCGCGCACCTGCGCGTGGTTGTCGATCCCATGGGCGGCGCAGCCCAGGGCTATCTAGCCGACTTGCTGCGCGAGCTTGGCGTTGAGGTGCACGAGATTCACGCCGGGCAGGCGTCTGACCAAGAAGATATCTGCCCCGACCCCGTTGAGCCGTGGGTGGACGCTTGCGAGCGCACGGTTATCGAGGACGGAGCTTGCGCTGGCCTGGTGACCGACGGCGACGCCGACCGTATCGGCGCGGTTGACGAGCGCGGCAGATATATACATCCGTATCAGATCATGGCGCTCGTTTTGGGCGACTTGGTTCAATTTCGTAATTTGAAGGGGCGCGTCGTCGTCAATCTTTCATGCTCGACGCTCGTGCGCCGCATTGCCGATGCGCTTGGCTGCCGCGTGACCGTCAAACCAGTCGGTTTCAAATATATAGCGGCAGAGATGAAGAAGGGCGGCGTCCTCATGGGCGGCGAAGAAGCCGGTGGTATCGGCATCGCCGCGCATATGCCCGAGCGCGATGGAATCCTCGCCTGTCTGATTCTGTGTGAGCTTATGGCAAAGACGGACGCGCCTTTGGGCGTTCTGGTCGACCAACTCGAGGACAGTTTTGGTAAGACGAGTTACGGTCGACGCGATTTGCGCCTTGAGGCCGAAGATGCCGAAACGTTACGAACCCTGCTGCCGGGCGTAAACCCCAAGTCGATTTGTGGCAAGGTGCCGCAAAACGTTAGTCATATGGACGGCTTGCGTCTGTCATTTGAGGATGACACGTGGCTGCTGGTCCGTCCTAGCGGGACCGAACCAGTGGTGCGCGTCTACGCCGAGGGGTTCTCGGTGGAAGAACGCGATGAGTTGCTCGATGCTGGCTGTGCTTTAGCTAGGGGGACGTATCCGCTTTAACCATGAGACTGCCTTATATAAAGAGATGCTCGGCGAGCGGTAGTTAACGGCTGGCAAACGTTAGTCGGATCACAAGATGTGTAGGAAATGTGTACGCCCAGATTCCCGCCCCCGGGACCCCTCCGGTCTGGCAATATATCTCCTTGCCGCGCGGCCCGGTGGAACCGGGAACCAGCGCAGGCGTGCACCTTGAGAACCGGATACTGCGAGGATGGACACACCAGTTGTGTCGCATCCGGGCAGACATCGAACCATTTGAAATGGTCTAACTTGGATTTGTT
>JAHYYN010000036.1:0-18823 GCA_019424945.1 Collinsella sp.
GCGCGCTGGAGCTTGTGCGCTCGGCGCACAGCAAGGGCTGGAAGGTCGGCGTGGTGAGCGGCGGCTTCCACGAGGTCGCCGACAAGATCGTGGCCGCCGCGGGCATCGATTTTTGCCTGGCCAACCGTCTGGAAGTCGTGGACGGCAAGCTCACGGGTAAGCTGGCGGCAGACATTGTGACCAAGGAATCCAAGCTCATTCAGCTGCTAGATTGGGCAGTTGAGTGCGGTGTCGACATGGCCCACACCGTCGCGATCGGCGACGGCGCCAACGACATCCCCATGATTCAGGCCGCGGGCACGGGCATCGCGTTTTGCGCCAAGCCCAAGACGCGCGAAGCCGCCCCGTTTGCCATCGACGAGCGCAACCTGATACTCGCCATGGATATCATCCTGCGCGACTAGTCGATCCTTCTAACAATAGAATCAGTCTGTCCTATAGTTTCCGAACAATTTTGTCTTAGTGTTCGGAAACATACCCTTTGAGTGCTAGACTTTGCGCCGTCGAAGGGAACATATATGGATAAGCGAGATCTTGAGCAATTGCTGAGCGATGTTGCCGACGGAGTAGTCACCCCGGCAGTCGCCCTCACGCGCCTCCAGACGGCGCCAACCGCCGATCTGGGTTTTGCGCAGCTCGATCTTTCGCGCGGGGTGCGTCAGGGAGCCGGCGAGGTTGTCTACGGCGCCGGTAAAACCGCCGAGCAAATTGCCGCCATTATCGAAGCGCTGCGCGATGCCGGTCAGGAGCGCATCCTGGTCACGCGCCTGGACAGCGAAAAAGCAGCCCGTACCTCGGAGCTTCTCGGCAACGGCATCGACCTGGGATATGCCCCGAACGCCCAGCTCGCCCTGGTGGGTGGCAAGCCCTCCCCCACCGGTAACGGACGCGTTGTCGTCGCCTGCGCCGGCACGAGCGACCTGCCCGTCGCCGAAGAGGCGGCACTGACGGCCGAGTTCTACGGCAACGAGGTCGACCGCCTCTACGACGTGGGTGTCGCCGGCCTGCACCGCCTGCTCGCTCATGCCGAGGAACTTGCCCAGGCGCAGGTGGTCATCGCCATCGCCGGCATGGAAGGCGCCCTGGCGAGCGTTATCGGCGGCCTGGTGAGCTGTCCGGTCATTGCCGTTCCCACCAGCGTGGGCTACGGCGCGAGCTTTGGTGGCGTAGCCGCGCTGCTCGCCATGCTCAACTCCTGCGCCAGTGGCGTTTCGGTCGTCAATATCGACAACGGCTTTGGTGCCGCCTACCAGGCAAGTCTTATCAATCATCTGAGCGCCGGTACATCCCGCGCCCGTTAAGGAGCATTCCATGTCCAACCATCAGCATACGCTTATCATCGACGGCACCTCGGGCATCAGCGGCGATATGACCGTCGCGGCCCTGCTCGACCTGGGCGCCAGCGAGGAGCACCTGCGCGAACAGCTCGCCACGCTGCCGGTCGACGGCTTTTCGATCTCCGTGACGCGCGTAAACAAGCATGGCATCGACGCCTGCGATTTCGACGTCCAGCTTGCAGAGGAGCTCGAGAACCACGACCACGACATGGCCTGGCTCTACGGCAACGAAGCAGCTGCCGAGCACACGCACGAGCATGAGCACCACCATCATAATCATGGCGAGCACGAACACGAGCACTGCCACGAGCATGACCACGACCACGAGCATGACCACGACCACGAGCATGACCACGACCACGGCCACGACCACGACCACGAGGGCCACCATCACGCCCACCACCATCACCACCGTTCTTTGGCGGACGTCACCGCCATCATCGATGGCTCGCAGCTAAGCGATGGCGCCAAGCGTCGCGCGCTCGCCATTTTTACCGCGCTCGCCGCCGCCGAGGCCAAGGCCCACGGCAAAACGCCCAAGACCGTCATGTTCCACGAGGTGGGCGCCGTCGACTCCATCATCGACGTCTGCTCTGTTGCCATCTGCCTCGATGACCTGGGTATTGAGGACATCGTGGTCGAGTCGCTCTCCGAGGGTCACGGTACCATCCGCTGTGCCCACGGTCTCATGCCCATTCCCGTCCCCGCTGTCGTCAACCTGTGCCAGGCGGGCAATATCGTCCTCACGCCCGCACCAGTCGCCGGCGAGCTTGTGACGCCCACGGGCGCCGCCATCGTCGCCGCACTGCGCACGTCCGAGCACCTGCCGGCCCGCTACCGCATCGAGGCCGTCGGCTACGGCGCCGGTAAGCGCCCCTACGAGGGCTGCTCCGGCACGCTCCGCTGTCTGCTCGTTCACGCGGACGCATAGCCATGGATGCCCGCAAGGCAAAAAGCCGCGCCGCCATCGTCGCGGCGTTCTCCGAACTGCTGCGCGAAGAGGACTACGGCAAGATCACCGTCGGCGACATCATCGCTCACGCCCATGTGGGTCGAGCCACGTTCTACGGTCTCTTCAAGAGCAAGGATGACCTACTGTCCGAACTCGTGAGCGACATCTGCACCCACGCCCTCGACGACGATGGCACACCGCTCGACGACCCACTCGTGCAGGTCGAGCATATCCTCAACAACCTCTGGGAGCGCCGCCAGGGCGTCCGAGCCCTCGTAGCCGGCGCCGGCTCACGCGTCTTCGCTGACTGCTTACGCAAGACCATCATGTCACGAGCAGCCGAAACCGTCCCTACCGACCCCACAGGTCCCGCTGGCACTATGGACCGCAGCTTCCTACTACACCACATAGCCTCAAGCTTCGTAGGAATGGTCCAATGGTGGACCTGGCACAACTTCGAGGCAGATAAGACCGACGTAGCCAAAGACTACCTATCAGCCATTAAGCCCCTCTTCAACTAAGTAAGAAGCTCATCCCAAAGCACCGCCCCACCCCAAGGCGCCACGCATCCCAAAGTGTCAACAACAGCTCAACGCCCCTATCAGCAACAAGCCCCTCCCATCCAAATACAGATATATGTTGGGTTGCTTGCTCGAGCGCAGCAAAGATCCCGCAGCTGGCCGCATGGGGTAACTTCCCAGCGCATTCCGCAGGACGCAAAAAGGCTCGCCGCACGAAGTGCACAGCGAGCCTTTTTGCATGTCCGAGGACGCGCTGGGAAGTTACCCCATGCGGCCAGCGGACAACTATGTAGCCTTCGACTAGAACATGCCCAAGAAGCCATGCACAAACAGCGCGGCCACAATAGCACCGACAAACGGCGCGATGCCAGGAACAAGCAGGCCATACTTCCAGTTGTTGTCAGCCTTGTTCTTGATCGGCAGCACCTGATAGGCCATGCGAGGACCAAGGTCACGAGCCTGGTTCATGGCGAAGCCGGTGATGCCGCCCATGCCCATGCCAACAGCCCAAACAATCAGACCGACGCAGATGGCGAGCATCAGAACGTTCTCGCCGGCGCGGCTAGCGGCAGCAAGGATGGCGCTGATGAACACAAAGGTGCAGATAGCCTCGCAGAAGAAGTTGCGGGCATAGTTCGTACCCTCGGTGGTGGGGTTGGTCGAGAAGATGTTGCGCTGGGCAATGGGGTCGACGACGCCCTCGGAAGCCTTGAACTCATCGGCATACATAAACCAAGCGATTACGGCACCCACAAAGCCGCCGAGCATATCGGCAAGCATAAAGGGGATGCAGTTGCCCCACGGCACCAAGCCGACGATGCACTGGGCAAGCACCATAGCCGGGTTCATGCACACGGCGCCGCCAAAGACAAACAGGCAGACCGAGATGCCAAAAGACCAAGTGGTGATGGCAAACATGTGACCGGAGCCCTGATACTTGGTGCCTTTGAGCACGGTATCGCAGTGCACGCCCACGCCAAAGACGATCATGAGGGCCGTCGCGCCGAATTCGCAGAGGAGTTTGGTAAGCATAAAACCTTATCTTTCTTGTCGGTTACAAACGATTCGTTTGGGCCACGCACTAGTGCTGCGCGACGACAACGCCCAGGCCATCGGGAATGACGGCGACCTTGGCATCGGCACCCTTCATCTCAAAGGCGAGCTTGAGCGCCTCCTCGAGGGTGTTGACCGGCGTCATGTGCATATCCTTGAGCATCTGGTGATCGCACAGGTCGGTGACCATGATCACGGGGTGATGCGCCAGGATGCGGGCAAAGATCTGGCTCGTCCACTGGTCGGGCAGGGTCTCGTCCTTGGGACGGTCGATGCAGGCGCGCTCAAACTCCGCCGGATCGTTGTCGGCGATGTTGTGATAGAAGCCCTCGCCACCGTGACCGTCGGCACAACCGGCGACATCGATGATCACGCCGCCCTCGGGAAGCGTGGCCTCGGCAGCGCACATGCCCTTCACGGCCTGGTAGATGTTCTGATCGAGCGGGTAGCCGCCGTTGGTGGTGATGGCGATCTCGCACTCGACGGGCTCAACGCCGGCAAGGCTCTTCACGAACTCGCAGCCAGCCTCGTGCGCCTTGTGGATATCGCCGGCAAAGGAGCCAATGACCTCGTGCTTGCCGTTGAGCACCACGTTGAGCACAAAGGCAAGGTGAGCCATCTCAGCAGCGGCAAACATATCCTCGCTCACGTGGTTGTGGCACAGGTTGCCGGCACGCGAATGGGAATCGTTCACAAACTGACCGTTGTGGTTGTACATGATGGTCTTGTAGCTGGCGATGCCAGGCAGGACGGACTTGCGGCTACCAGAGAAACCGGCAAAGAAGTGCGGCTCAATGAAGCCCTCGGCAAGCAGCAGATCGCAATCGGCAGCAATCTTGTTGATGATGCACTCGCCACCAGAAGGCAGGGTGCCGATCTTTTTCATCATGCTGTCGTCAGTCGCGACGTGCATAACGATTTCCTCGTTGGCAACGATCTCCTCGCCATACTTGTTGACGAGCTCCTCGTGCGTCGACGGACGGTGCATACCCGTAGCAACCAGAATGCGAACGCGCGCCTCAGGCGCAGCGGAGTGGATGTGATGCAGCAGAATAGGCATCGTCACACGCGAGGGAACGGGACGCGTATGATCGGAGCTAATGATGACAATATCCTTCTTGCCAGCACAAAGCTCCTCGAGCGAAGGCGAGCCATAAGGGTTGGCAAGCGACTCCTCTACCAGCTCTTCCTGCGATTTCGTGGTCTTAAACTCGTTTTGATGACCTTCCATCACACCCGCGAAGTTCTTGTCCTCGAGCTCCAGATGCAACGTCTTGTGGTCAAACGGTAGTTCACATTCAAACATTGACGAGCGCCCTCTTCCTTTCAACTGACACACTAGTTAAACCGTTGGAAGGATACGCCGCTCACCGAAAAACACCACCGTCCACCGACTCATTAACACAACGTTCATATTTGACCCACAACAAAACAACCGCGATCCCAAACGGAACCGCGGCCGCTACAGTCGTAAGTCGAGAAGCGCCACATGCATCTCAATCCCGATCGATAAGACGCGTGGCGCGAAGCGCCAAACGCGCCGCCGGGACAAACCCCATCCAAAACGCGCGAAGCGCACCATTATTCCCCCAGCCAGTAATCCGCCGAAGACCGGACATCGCAGGGGCCGCCGTATGTTTGCTTTCCGGCGCACTCCGCAGGACGCAAGAAGCCCTCGCCGCACGAAGTGCGCAGCGAGGGCTTCTTGCATGTCCGAGGACGCGCCGGAAAGCAAACATACGGCGGCCCCGGACAGCGACTACAGGGCTATCGATTACCCCGTGTTTTGCAAACCTGCCGAGACGCCGGTCACAGTCGAAAGAATCAGGCTCATGTACTCAGCCTTCTTCTCCTCTGCCATCTCGTCCTGGTTCATACGCACCTCGCGAAGGGCGCGGACCTGAGCGATGGACAGGGCGTCGACGTAGGGATTACGCACACGGACGGCGCAGCCGAGCACACGGCGGCGCTGCAGCGGCCATTCGTCACCGACGATGGCAAGGACCCACTTACGGGTGAGTTGCATCTCGGTAAAGACCTTCTTGGACAAATCCTGGCGATCGCCCAGGTGCAGGTACATCTTGGCGATGCGCTGGTCGGTCTTGGCGATCGACATCTCGATGTTGTCGATAAAGGTGCGGAAGAACGGCCACTCCTGGTAGGCAGCCTTGAGCTGGTCAAGGTCGCCAAACTGCTCGCAGGCGGTGCCCAGGCCGTACCAAGCGGCCAGGTTAATGCGCGCCTGGCTCCAGCTGAAGATCCACGGAATGGTACGCAGGTCGTCGAGCGACTTGGCACCCAGACCGCGCTTGGCCGGGCGCGAGCCAATCGGCAGCAGACCGACCTCGGTCAGCGGCGTCACGGTCGAGAACCACGGTGTAAAGTCCTCGGTGTTCAGCAGGTCCAGATAGCGCTCGTGGCTTACTGCGTTGAGCTTCTCGGCCATATCCCAGAACTTCTGCGTGGTCTCGGTGTTGGTCTTCTCGACGCTCGGAGCCGACTGCAAAAGCGTTGCGGCGGCAACGGACTCAACATGGCGCTGAGCCAGCGTGCGGTTGCCGTAACGGGCAAAGATGACCTCGCCCTGCTCGGTGAGCTTAAAGAAGCAGTTGACCGAACCCTTGGGCTGCGCCAGCACGGCCTTGTTGGCCGGACCGCCGCCACGGCCCACGGCACCGCCGCGACCGTGCATGAGCACCAGATCGATATCGTTTTTCTCGGCCCACTTGGCAATGCGCTCCTGCGCGGAGTGCAGCGCGAGCATGGCCGTGGTAGGACCGGCATCCTTGGAGGAGTCGGAGTAGCCCAGCATGACCTCCATGCGGCGGTTGGTCTGGGCAAGGCGCTTTTGCACCACGGGCAGCGTAAGCATCTGGTCGAGCACGTCGACGCAGCCCTCGAGGTCCTCGAGCTGCTCAAACAGCGGGATCACGTCGAGCTCGGGGACATCCTCCTCGTGTGCAAAGGACAGGTGGGCAAGCTCAAAGACGTCGGCCACATGCTGGGCGCTCTTGGTGAACGAGATGATGTAGCGGTGCGCCATCTTCTTGCCGTAGCGCTTTTGGATGGAACCGATAGCACGGAAGGTATCGATGACCTCACGCGTCATGGGCTGCAGGTCGCCATGGATACCGTTCTCGTGGATATCCTTGAGGGCGCGGGCATGCACCACGGAGTGCTGACGGAACTCCATCTCGACCATATGGAAGCCGAAGGACTCGACCTGCCAGATGATGGTCTGGACCGGGCCGTAGGCAGCACGGACGGCACCGCAAGCGGCCAGCGAGCGCTGGACGACACGCAGGTCCTCCAGGAACTCATCGGCGCTGTGGTACATGGTATCGGTGATACGGCGCACGGTGGCGTTCAGACGGTCGGCCATGACGAGCATGACGGCGCGATGCGGCTCGTGCTCGGAAATCAGCTCGGCGCGAGCCGTGTACTGAGCGCTCATCTCGACCTGATGGTTCCACAGGTTCATGAGCTCTGCCGACGGCTTGCTGTAGGCGGCCTCGAGCGTAAGGTTGCGGCCGATGCGGCGGCACTTGTCCTCGAGCTTGAGCACCATGTGGGTGAAGTACTTGGCGGCGACCTCGCGGCTCACCTTGGCGGTGACGTTGGGGTTACCGTCGCGGTCGGAACCGATCCAGCTGCCGGGATGGAAGAACGCCGGGCACAGCGGCGGCACGGTGCCGGCCTTGTCGCCCAGCACCCAGTCGTCAAAACGACGGTAGATGACGGGGATCACATCGAACAGTGTGTTATCGAAGATGTCGATGATGGTATCGGCTTCCTCGACCGGCGTGGGCTTCTTGAGCGCGATGGGGCTCGTACGCACCAGGGCGTCAATCTCCTGCAGCATATGGCGCTCGTTCTCCACCAGGTCGGAGCCGCCCAGACGCGGACGCTCCTCCAGCAGGTTGGAGATACGGCGAATCTTGCCCTCGACGGCCTTACGACGGGCCTCGGTGGGATGTGCGGTAAAGACGGGGTGGAACTCGAGCTTGTCGAGCAGCTCGTTGGCGCCCTCGACACCCATCTCGTTTACCAACTGGTGATAGGCGACGGTGAGTTCGTTGGCGGGATCGACCTCGGTATCGGTCGACGCACCTGCCTCGCGCTCGCGCAGCTGCGCCACGCGGTAGTTCTCCTCCGACAGGTTTGCCAGATGGAAGAAGCTCGTAAAGGCGCGGACAATAACCTGCTGCTTATCGAGCGGCAGGCTGTCAATCAGATCGACGACCTCACGAAACGCCACAGCAGTAGGCTCGTCGGCGGTGGGCACGCCCTGCTCGTCGACGGACTCGTCGGCAGCACGGGCGCCGGGATTTCCGGCATTGGCCACAATCTCGGCCGTCAGGATCTTGTCGAACAGGTCCGCGATCTCGGGATCATACTCGCTAAGCACACGGCGCTCCAGGCGCAGGAACAGCGCCAAGTTGTCGCGCAGCTCCTCGGGGATCTCGATCTCGGCGAG
Organism: Collinsella sp.; assembly: GCA_019424945.1. Classification (GTDB taxonomy): domain Bacteria; phylum Actinomycetota; class Coriobacteriia; order Coriobacteriales; family Coriobacteriaceae; genus Collinsella. The sequence continues at coordinate 8,341 of JAHYYN010000036.1, forward strand.
ACGCTCCCTGGACTCGGCATTCGAGCCGATTCGGTTAACGAGGCGGTTGACCACGGCAGCGACGCGCGCCGCGGCTTCGGGTACAGACTGGTTGCTTAGGTTCTCAGCCACGTTTCCTCCCATTCCTCCTTCTATGCACGTAACATGCGGTATTCATTATAGGCGCTTGCGAAATACTTTCGACACTGATTGCGCTTTACCACACAAAAGTATTTTCTGCATTGCAAGGGTTTTTGCCCTAAATGGTCGTATTTCTCGGTGGTCGCCGTATCATTAAAAAGGCATTCCGCATAAAAGCGAAACACCCCCGTAACAATCGCTCGCAATGAGCTGGGCACCTCAGCGGCACTACAGCTCAAAAATCATGCGCTACAGGCGCTCGCGAACCGCCTCGACCACGTTGGCCAGATCGACGAGGGCCTCGTCATGGCTCTCCATGTCGCGCACCTTGACCTTGCCGGCGGCAAGCTCGTCGCCACCCAGGACCAAAATGAGCTTGGCGCCAACCTTGTCGGCCTGCTTAAACTGAGCTTTGAGCGAACGACCCTGGTAGTCGGCCTCGGTCACGATGCCAGCGGCACGAAGCTCCTGCGTGATGGCAAAGACGTTCTGGCGCAGCTCCTTGCCGGCATTGGCGACGTAGACGCACGGGGCCTCCTCGGCACCCAGGTCGCTGCCAAAGGCCTGCAGGGCCAGCAGCGCACGCTCAAAACCGACGGCAAAGCCGACGCCTGCCGTGGGCTTGCCACCCTCGAGCTCGACCAAGCCGTCATAGCGACCGCCGCCACCGATGGAACCGACGCCGGCGCCGGGAGCCTCGACCTCAAAGACGGTACGGGTGTAGTAGTCCAAGCCACGCACCAAGGTGGGATCCTCGACATACTCGATACCCGCCGCATCCAAATAGCGCTTGACCTGCTCGTAGTGCTCGCGGCACTCATCGCACAAGTTGTCGCCCATCAGCGGTGCGTCGGCCATGATCTCGCGGCAGTGGTCGTTCTTGCAGTCGAAGGCACGCAGCGGATTGAGCTCGGCGCGCTCGCGGCACTCGTCGCACATCTCGTCGGCGTGATCGAGGATAAACTGCTTGACCTGCTCGCGATAGGCCGGACGGCATTGGGCATCGCCCATCGAGTTAATGAGCAGACGGAGCTTGGAAAGATCGAAACCAAGGCGCTTGTAGAACTCCATGAGCATGATGATGCACTCGGCGTCTGCCGCCGGATCGGGAGCGCCGAGCCACTCGATGCCCACCTGGTGGAACTGGCGCAGGCGACCCTTCTGGGGACGCTCGCCACGGAACATGGCCTCGGCGTAGTACGCCTTAAACGGCGTGGAGCCCTGGGGCACCAGGTTGTTCTCCACGACGGCGCGCACCACACCGGCCGTGCCCTCGGGACGAAGCGCCAGGCGCTGCTTGGGCTTGAGCTTGCTATCGGTGCCCTCAGCAAAGACGCGCTCCAGGTTGGCGCCGCTAAAGACGCGGAACATCTCCTTGCGCACGACGTCGGTCGACTGGCCGATGCCGTGGACAAACACGTCCACCTGCTCGATGGCGGGCGTCTCGATGGGCTTAAAGCCAAACGGCTCGAACACGCCGGCAGCGATCTGCTGCATCTTTTGCCAGGCGCGCATCTCAGCGCCGATAAGGTCGCGGGTTCCCTCCGCCTTCTGTGCCTGCATGGGCAAACACCTTTCTTTTGTATCGCGTCATAGGTAGTGGTCATTATACGGCACAAACACATACAGCGGCGGCGCGTCTGACCGAACGAGGGTATGGGGGCTCGTTCGGCCAGATGCGCCGCCGCGGTAGCCACGGACGAAGCGGACAAGCGGCAATGCGCTTTGGCCTATCTACTCCCCCGCCACGCTCGCGCGCAACTTGGCGGCGATAGGCTCGGATGCTAGCAGGAACACAAGCATGACCACGGAGCACGCCAGGCACACAATCCAGGTGCTCGCAAAGGAGCCCGTGACATCGAACAGCACGCCCGAGACAATGGCGCCCACGGTGCCGCCGACCATCTCGAGCGAGGTAATGGTGCCCGTGACCTTACCCAGGTCGGCCATGCCAAACTGCTTAGACGCAGCGATCGTGGGCATTGGAGATGTTGTACTGCGCAAGGGAAATGCCCAGGTCGCTGACGATGAGCGGCTGGAACAGGCTCATGCAGTTGACGAAAATCGTGTAGCACGTGGCCATGATCACGAAGCCAGAGGCCACCACGAGCCAGCCGGGGAAAAACTTACGCTGCTGGGACATACTGCTCCTTATTTAACAAACGAATAGCCGGCGCCGGGCGCCGGTAGTGCCCAAGATTGCCTTGAAAGACAAGGGCATAGGCCTTACGGCCATGCCCGCAGGCTTGAAAGGCAAGGTTGGGTGCTACCGGTGGTCGGCGATATAGCCCAAAGCGACGGCGGTATAGGCCGCGGCACCGAGCGGCAGTTCGGCATCGTTAAAGCGCGCCTTGGGATGATGCTGAGCAAAATGCTCGTCCGTATCAGTCACGGCAGCGCCCACGGTAAAGTACGCACTCGGGATCTCGCTCGAGATCAACGCGAAGTCCTCGCTCGCCATGGCGTGGAACAGCGGCAGGAAGGCGGACTTGGGCAGCACCGCGCCCACGTAGCCAAGCGACGCCTGCGTCATATCGTCATCGAGTACGAGCGGGGGAACATCCGAGAGCGTCTCAATAGTCGCCGGCGTACGATAGGTCGTGGCAACGCCTTTGACGACCTCCGCGATGCGGGCCTTGAGGTGCTCCATGAGCTCGACATCGAAGCCACGCAGCGTTCCCTCGAGCACACAAGTATCAGGGATGACATTTGCGGCCTGACCGCCGGCGAACTTGCCAACGGTAAGCGCGACCTCCTTGGCCGCCGGCACTTCGCGAGCGATAAGCTCCTGAAGTGCCAGATGCACGTGCACGCCCGCCGTAATGGGGTCGATGCAGATCTCGGGGCTCGAGCCATGACCGCCCTTGCCCTGCAGCGTGATGCGGAAACCGTACACGCCCGAGAGCGCCGGACTGCCGTAAAGCACCAGGCCAAGCGGCGACTGGCTATTGACATGCATGGCAAAGGCGACCTGAGGGCGCGGGTTCTGCAGCAGACCGTCGGCGATGGCGGCGCGGGCACCCTCAAAGGTTTCCTCGCCCGGCTGGAACAGCAGCTTAACCGTGGCGTTGGCATCAACAAGCTCAGTCTCGCGCGCTTTGAGCATACGAGCCGCGCCAAGCAGCGCCGTCGCGTGCATATCGTGACCGCAAGCGTGCATGCAGCCGTTGGTGGATGCAAAGGGCTCGCCGGATTCCTCGGCAACGGGCAGGGCGTCCATGTCGCCACGAAGCATGATGACCGTACCAGCCTGCTCATTCGTGCAGACGCCATTGCCTTGGGCCGCGGCGGCACCGGAGCCGACAAGGCCCACAACACAGGAGCCGTCGACGAGCGTGGCAAACGGGATGTCCATCTCGGTCAGACGTGCCTGGATATACGCAGAGGTCTGTGGGAGGCTATTACCCAGCTCGGGCATCTGGTGGAGATCGTGTCGCCACGCAGCGAGCTCGTCTGCAAAAGCCTGAGCTTCTGCAACAAGACCGTCACCGATAGCGGTCTGCGCCGCGGCGGTGGCCTTGGGCGTTGATTGCGGTTGAAGATCGGACAAAGCTGGTGCCATAAATGCCCTCCAGTAACGTTTTTGCAGTAAGCACTTTGATAGCGTAAAGCGCAAGGTACAACTTTAAGGGCGAGGCATAAAAAATGCCGCCCCAGGAGGGCGGCGCAACAAGTTGTTTACAATTGCGGGCGCGGCTTTCGACGCAAAAAATCGAAGTGAGTCTCGCTCAAGATAATCGACAGGAAGATAAGCACAAAGCCGGCGAGCAGGCGCGAGGTGAGCGCCTCCCCCATCAGCAGCACCGAAAACAACACGCCCGAAGGCGACTCCATCGAAAGGAGCAGCGAGCCCGTCGAAGCCGGGACATGCGCCAGGCCGACGTTTTGGATGAGCAGAGCCACGCATGTGCAGCCCACCGAGAGAAACGCCATCACACAGATAAAATTCGGCGTCCACACGGACAGAGGCGCCTGGGTCTCGAATAGCAGCGACGAGATCAGGCTCAGCACGCCATTGCCCACAAACATCCAAAACGTGATGACGTTGATGTCCATTTTGCGACCGTACTTGGCGGTCACCGCCATCTGGATGGCGAAGAAGACCGCGCCGCCCAGCGTAATGGCATCGCCGATGTTGAACTCGACGCTATCGAGCGCCACCAGGCCAATGCCCGCCAAGCACAGCAGTGCCGCGCCCAGATTATAGCGGGTGAGTTTTTCGCCGCTCAGAAAATAGCTCGCAAAGGGCACGAGGATGCAGTACGTACCCGTCAAAAACGCGTTCTTGCCCGCCGTGGTGTGCGCCAGGCCGACCGTCTGCAGGACGTAGGCGGCCCACATAAGTGTGCCCATTCCAAGTCCGACGATAAGATTGCGGGCGTTGAGGTGCGCGATGATGCGCTTGTGGAAGATGACAAACATGACCAACGCCGCAGGCAGAAAGCGCACGCAGAGCAGTTCAAACACCGGAATGGTGTCGAGCGCGTCCTTCATAGTGGTAAAGGAGTAACCCCAGATAATCGCCACCGAAAGCAGTAGAACTTTCCAGAACAACGGCGAACGAGCACCGGCACCACGGGAGGTGCCGCCCGCACCCAGGTCCTCGCGAGCCACAGGGCCATCGGGCATCATTTCGATATTGTCAGTGACATGCTGGGGCATAGGGCATCCTCGCGCTCAATCTGGGCGTGGTGTCCGCACGCGCGTGACCGCATGCCGCCTCATGGTCAAATAAAAACAGGGCGCACCGGACCCCCGGCACGCCCCGCTACTGTAGCAACAACCAAGCAGCCCATGCAATTCACTCAACTAAAGCGTCGGAACAGAAAACCTCGATGTTCCGACGGCGTTTACGTTGCTGTATTAAATCAATTTGGTCGACTCCAGCTTTTCGATAATCCAGTCGTTGGCTTTGATGACCGGGCGGCGGAAGACGACGCCAAGGGCCAGCGACGGAATCAGGTAACTCGCCAAGATACCCAACTCAATCCAGTACTCCATATGGTAGGCGCCGGCCATGGCGGCATGCATGGCGTTGATGCCGTGGGTAAACGGCAGGAACGGGTAGATCGCCTGGAACACGGGGCCGGTCATCTCGATGGGGAACGTGCCGCCCGAACCGCCGACCTGCATGACCAGCAACACGACGGCGAGTGCCTTACCGATATCGCCAAACGACACCGTAAGCGTGTAGACGATATTGGAGAACACGAGACTCGCGATCCAACCCGCCAGCACAAATTGCAGCGGGTTGTCGCACTGGATGCCAAAGAACAGGATGTCGCCCGCGCACACGAGCGTTGCCTGCAGCAGAGCCAGACCGCCAAAGAACAGGTAACGGCCCAGGTAGATTTCGTGCAGGCGCACGGGGATGAGCTCGTTGATGAGCTCATCGTCAACCGAGACCTTCATCATGGCCGCCAGCACGATCGAGCCGACCCAGAGCGACAGAATCGTGTAGAACGGCGCCATGGCCGAACCGTAGTTGCGGATCGGATAGACCGGCTTGCGGTCGAGCGCGACGGGGCCGGAAAGCGACACGGCCAAACCCTCGGGATCGTTGCCGATCATCGTCTTGATCGCGGCCAGATCGTCCGACATAAGGGCACCGTCGAGCTCGTCCTTAAAGGCGCTAATCTTGTCCGATGCCTCACCTAGCTGATCGGAAGCCTTGTTGACCAGCTCTGCGGCCTTAGAGAGACCCTTTGCCAGCGAACCAGATGCGTCGGTCAAGCCGTCTACGGCGCTATCCAGGTCGCCCGAGATGCTGTTCAGCGAATCCAAAACGCCCGAAATGGTCTTCTTGAGCTCCTTGGCCTTAACCGAAAACGTAGAGTCGTAGTCAGTCTTGGCGCCCGAGATACCAGCCTTGGCATCCGCGATTGCCTGATCGACCTCGGCACGCGACTTGTTAACCTCTGCCATGCTGTCCGAGAGGGACTTTGCGGTTGCCTTCAGGTCCTTGGCGTTGTTGCGATACTCCGTCGCGATCCTGCCCAGCGATGTCGCCACAGACTTAAGACTGTCCTGGAGCTTTTCGTCAGTCACCTGATCGGCAAAGCTGCGGAGCTGGTCGGCCGTGGCGTCGATATCGTCGGCACGCGTGTTGAGTGCCGCCGCGGCATCGTTGAGCTGAGACACCGTAAGGTGAACATGCTGATTCGCGGCATCGAATGCCTTCGCAAGCTCGGCGGACACGTTGTCGAACGAGCCCGCGCTTCCGTCAATCGCCGCGTCAACGGCATCGTTGGCGGCCTTGAGCGCTTCCTTGGAATCATTGATGCCGCTCTTGGCGTGCTCCATCAGCTGCTTCGTCGACTCATCAACGGTGCCCGTCTGCTTGAGCATGCCGCCCGCCGATGTCAGTGAATCGGACGTGGAGCTCAAAATGCCCGCGAGCGACGTCGCACTCGCCTGAACGTCCTGCAGGTCCTCGACCGAATCGCCCAGCGTCGAGGACAGATTGGCGATAAAGTTGCTCACCTGGTCGGTACTCATATAGTCGAGCAGGCTGGACACGGTCTTAAGGCCGATGGTCGTGATGGTCTTGGTAAAGGTCTCGTTGACCTGACTCTGGACGGCGCTCGAGCCCTTTTCAGTCACGATCTGTGCGATGGCGTTAGCCTTCTGGTTCTCGTAGAACTCGATATCGGCGTGCTTCACCTCGGTCGAGAAAAGCGTCATCATGTCGGCGCTAAACGTTTTAGGGATAACGACGGCAGCGTAGTACGCGCCCGACTTGACGCCATCGATGGCCTTATCGCGATCGTTGAGCACAACCCAGTCGAAGTTCTCGTTGCCGCGCAGGGTGGCGGTTACGTTTTCGCCCACGTTGACCTCGACGGGAATCAGATCGCTCTCGTAACCCTCATCGGTGTTGACCACTGCAATCTTAAGGTTGCCAGTATTGCCGTAGGGATCCCAGCTTCCGGCGATGTTAAACCATGCATAGAGACATGGCACGATGATCAGGCCCATCACGACGACCATGCCGATCACGGAGCGAGACACGTTTTGGACATCACGCTTAAACAGGTGCAGGATGTTCTTCATTTATGCCTCACCTCCTTTAGAGTGCTTGCCAAGCAGGGTGGTATCTCCATCATTTGTAGCTGTGCTGTCGCTGCCCTGAGATTTACGATGCGCACCAATATGCGGCAGACGGCTCGTGGGCTGTTCGCTGTCCTTGGTGCCCCGCTCGCTGGCGTTGAGACCAAACATGCGACGGGCGGCAGGGATGGCAGCCGTGTGCTCGCGCATCTCGCGGCGCAAGTCCTCGTCCGAAAGCGCCGAGATGCGCATCTGGGTGTTGAGGCTTGCACGGATGTACTCGATGTTGATGAGCCAGCCGCAGATGGCAATGACCGAGATAATCCAGATAACGAGCAGGATGATCTTGCCGTTATTGTCGATATCGAGCACCGTCGAAAGCACAAAGAGCAGAACCTGCACGCCTACCACGGCGGCAAAACCGCCCTTGATGTAGTACGGGTAGCGATGCTCAAACGCCACGGCATGATCGAGCAGCTCGCGACGGTACGAATCCGAATCGAGCATGACGCGCATGGCCGTGCGCAGCGAATAGCGCTGGCGCGGTAGGTCGTTGGACTCGCAGATCATGAGGCCCGTCGTGGAAAGCTGCTTATCAAAGAGCAGATTGAGGTTGAGCAGCAACGGGCGCAGCTGCAGACCGATAAAGAGCGCGATGGCAAGGAACACGCCCAGGATGCACAGGTTGAACAGGTAGTTGAACGAATACATGCCACCGACGGTCTCGCGCAGCAGGTTGATGCCATAAGTGAAGGGCAGCAGCGGATGCAGCCATTGGAAGAAGCCGGGCATCATCTCGATGGGATACATGCCCGACGAGCCGGGGATCTGCACAATGACGAGGATGACGCCAATGGCTTTACCGATATGCTTAAACGTGGTGGACAGCGCATAGATGATGTTGACGTAGGTGAACGAAATAGCGATGCCGCCCAGTACAAAGAGCAGCGGATTGACGCACTGAACGCCAATGACCAGGTCGCCCACCGTAACGATAATGGCCTGGAACGCGCCCAGGATCACCAGCAGCAGCCAGCGGCCAAAGTAGCCCTGACGCGCCGTAAAGCTACCGATGCCCTCGCGGTCGACCTCGAGTTTATAGATAGCGATGAGCACATAGCCGCCTACCCACAGCGCCAGATTGGTGTAGAAGGGCGCGATGCCCGAGCCAAAGCTCTTGACCGGATAGATTGACTTGGACGTCAGCTCAACCGGAGATGCCATGAAATCTGCCACGTCATTGACGTCGACGTCCATGAGGTCGGCTAACTCGCCCATAGACTCAGAGGTCCGCAGCGCCGCGATGTCATTGGCGGCGGTCGCGAGCTTGTCCTGAACCTTGGCAAGGGAGGCGTCGGTTTGGGATAGCGTGGTCTTTGCCTGCTTGAGCGTGGCGTCGAGCTGCGCCAGCGTGCCGCGCGCGCTCGCTATCGTGGGGGTCATACCCGACACAATGCCGGTCAAATCGCCCGAAACGGCGGCAAAGGAATCAAGCGCGCTCGAAGCCTTCGGAAGTGCGTTCTGACCCAGATCGGTCTGAGCCTGACCGAGGTTAGCCGTACCGGTCTGAATTGCCGCGTTGAGTGCGTTGCTCGCGTTCGAGATTGCCGTAGCGTTGTTTGCCATGGCGCTCGACTGTGCAGAAAGGCCATCCTTGATGCTCTGCAGCTTCTGGTTTTGCTCGCGAAGCGAATCGATGGTCGATACAATGCGCGCGTCAATTTCCTCGGAACCTGTCGACGCGTCATTAACGAGAATCTCCAAGTGTCCGATGACGACCTTATTGTGATCGATCGTCGCCTGGAGAGACTCGAGCGAGTTGTCGATGCGGGTGGTCGTAGATGTGACCGTACCCGTTAGCTTGCCAATCGCAGCGTTCGCGGAGGCTGACGTCTTGGTGAGTGCAAGGCTACCTTCCGAGAGTGCCTTGGAGAGCGAGGTGATAGAGTTGCCCGCCGTGGCGCGAGCCTCGCCCAGCAGGTCGTTGCCCTGGGAGATTGCCTGCGTCAGCGACGGTGCCTGACCTTGCAAGCCGGCAAGCGCCGCATCAGCCGAGGCGATAGCGCCACTCGTCTTATCGATGGCGGCATTCATATCGCCAATCGAATCGCGCACCTCACCCAAGGTGTCGGATGCCTCGGACACCGAACTTGTCAGCGAGTCCTGAGTCTGGGTTGCCTTGTCCTTTAAATCGATGCCGGCATCCTTGGCGATGCCCGCTACGGTCTCGCCCACCGTGGAGACAAACTCCGAGTTGATCTGCTCCTCGATGGTGTTGGCACCGGTATCGGTGACCTTGGGCGCAATGGCGCTCTTCTTCTCATTGACGTAATAGGTGAGCTTCGGCTGATGGTAATTGCCATCGAGCATCGAGACAAGATTGTCGGAGAAGTTCTTGGGGATTACGATCGCCGCGTAGTATTCCCCGCTCTCGACGCCCTCTTTGGCATCGGCAGCCGAGTCGACGAAGGTCCAGCCCAGCTGATCGTTTTCCTTGAGCTGGTCGACCACCTTATCGCCCGCATTGAGCTCGCCCACTAGGTCGTTTTGGGTTCCCTGGTCGTTGTTGGCGATAGCAATCTTGATGCCCTGGGTGTTTCCGTACGGATCCCAGTTTGCCACGATGTTGTACCAGGCATACAGCGAGGGAATAACACACACGCCGAGGGTAACCACCAAGGCGACGGGGTTCACGAGCAATCGCTTGATGTCACGCTTAAAGATCGCAAAGGATACCTTTGCGTTGGATAGTTTGCTGCCGAGACTCACGCTTAGACCATCCATCCTGTCGTTGAATCGAATCGTACTATCGACAACCATTGTACGTAGGCGCTTTAGTGCCTCGCGGCACAATGGTGCTGAGTTTTGCGGGTAGCAATATACTACGAAGATGAGTTAACGTACAGTTGTACAGTATCTTTAATTTCAGCAGGTCACAAAACCACAACGCGCACAAATTAACAATCCGAATAGTCATCGGGGCGTTCTTAAACGACCAGTCAAACAAGAACGTCCCCAACGACTAATGGTGCAAGGAATGTCCCAAACTGCCGGCAGAAAAGGAACGTCCCCAAGTGCCACATTCCCCAACGACTAGTCATTTAAGAACGTCCCCAACGACTACCCATAACAACGCCGATGTTTTGGCGCGGACAGCGAAAGCCCGCCAGAGCGAGCAAGGTGCCTTGAAACAAGGCGGCATTGACCTTCTGGTCATGCCGCCGAAGTTGAAAGGCAGATTGCCGCTCTGGCGGGCTTGCAGCGTCGAGTGGTTACGCGGTTCGTAGAACCGCGTAACACCCTAGTTACATCA
>JAHYYN010000037.1:0-2559 GCA_019424945.1 Collinsella sp.
CGTCGGTGAGCTGAGCGCCCTTGGACTGCCAGTCGGCGATCTTCTCGAGGTCGAGGTTGATGGTCTTGGGGGCGGTCATCGGGTTGTAGCGGCCAACCTCCTCGATGATACGACCGTCACGCGGGGCGCGGGAATCGGCGACGACGACACGGTAGTACGGACGCTTCTTAGCGCCGTGACGAGCAAGGCGAATCTTGACTGCCAAAGGAAACTCCTCCAACCAAGCAGCTTTAGGCTGCAACTACAAACAAACAGTTGAACATAATACGCCATCGACGCGGGCAGGTGAAGTCCGTGAGACCAACTTCTTCGGTGTAGTCGAGGGCAAATCCATATCTTAGACAAGAATTCGGGATTTGCAAGCACATACACGCACCCCACATGAGCTGCGCGGTATACTCATGACATGGAAAGACGCGAACATACATACGGTTATGAGGATGCCATGGGCGTCACGCCGCCTCCCTGGACGGGTCCGGCGGTGGGCCTGATGGACCTCGATGCGTTTTTTGCGAGCGTGGAGATGCTCGATCATCCCGAATGGCGCGGAAAGCCGCTCATCGTGGGCGGAGACGCCGATTCCCGCGGCGTTGTGTCCACCTGTTCTTACGAGGCACGTCGCTTTGGCGTGCACTCCGCCATGCCCTCAGCCGAGGCACGGCGCTTGTGCCCGCAAGCCATTTGGACGCACGGGCACTTTGATCGCTACCGCGAGGTGAGCGCGCAGGTCATGGCGATTCTTGCCGAGGAGACGCCGCGCGTTGAGCGCGTATCGATCGACGAAGCCTTTATCGATATCACACCGGGTCGCTTTGCGCCCGAGGACCCGCTGCTGGTTGCACGGCGTATAAGCGACCGCGTGGCAGCGCTGGGAGTGACGTGCTCCATTGGCGTAGGCTGCAACAAGACGGTCGCAAAGATCGCAAGCGAGCGGGATAAGCCGTTTGGGCTGACCATCGTGCGCCCCGGAACCGAGCAGCGCTTTTTGGCCGCGCTGCCGGTATCTGCCATGAGCGGCATCGGGCGCTCGGCCGAGGAGCGACTGCGCCGCATGCGCATCTACACGCTCGGCGAGCTATCACGTGCACCGGAATCCACCTTGGCCTCTATTTTTGGCGTCAACGGCGAACGCATGCGCCAGCGTGCGCTGGGACTCGAAATCTCCGAAGTCACGAGTCTCGATGAAGGGCGCGAGGTCAAGTCGGTCAGCAATGAACGCACCTTTGCGAAAGATTTGACTGAGCGCGGGGACATCGAAGCGGCGATTGCGCTGCTGGGTGAGTCGGTTGGACGCCGCCTGCGCCGTCAGGGACTGACGGGTGGCACGGTAACGCTCAAGCTCAAGTATTCGTATGGAAGCGGGCGTACGGCACAGCGCCGGCTGCCTCATCCGACCGACGATGAGAACATCTTCGTGGCCGTGGCCCTCGAGCTACTCGACAACATCTGGCAGGAAGGCATGCATGTTCGCTTAGCAGGCATCGGTATGAGCGACTTCGACCACCAAGGCGGCATCCAGACCGACCTGTTCTGCGAAGTCGACGACCGCGGAGCCCAATCGAGCGACCGTCGCGACCTCTCCGTCGCGATCGATGCCGTCCGAGACAAGTTCGGCGACACCGCCCTATCCTTCGGCCGCCAATCCCGCTTCAATGATTAACCGCCTTTGGGCAAAAAGAAAGCCGGGCAGGTGCGGAAAACCGCAACTGCCCGGCAAAATGCGCGAGGCCAACTAAAAGCCCCATATCAAATGAGCCACTAGAGGAGGTCGAGGGAGAGCTGGGGGGCGTCACCCCAGAGCTTTTCTAGGCGGTAAAAGTCGCGGGCTTCGGGAGTGAAGACGTGGACGACAACCGAGCCGTAGTCCATGAGCATCCAGGTCTTCTGCTCGCGGCCCTCGATAGAGAACGGGTGCTCACCGCAAGCCACGGCGACCTTCTCCTCGATCTCGTCGACGATAGAATCGACCTGACGGTTATTGGTACCGGTGGCGAGCACAAAGTAGTCGCACACGTCGGAGAGCTCGGTCAGATCGAGCACCTGCACGTCCTCGCCTTTCTTGTCGTAGGCGGCCTGCGCGGCGGCGCGGGCGACATCCTCGGCGGCGACACCGCTCGCGGACAGCGAGGCGGCAGTGCGGTCGGACGTGGCAACGAAGCTCTTGTGCTCCACACCTTCAAGAATCTGCTCGTCGGTCATGGTCTCGTCGGCCATGGAATACCTCTTTCTAGACAGCCCGAGCTAGCGCAGCTGGGCGTAATGGTTGTAAATCGTAATAGCCGTGGGATAAAGATAGCGCCCGGACTGGATCACATAGACCAGACCCTGCGCAAAACAGGAGAAGAACAACTCATCGAGCGAGGACTTCCCCACCATCTTGCGCAGCGCATGGACATAGTCGCCGTGACGGTTAGGCTCGATGGCATCTGCCACAAAGACCACCATATCGAGCGGCGTCATATCGCAGGCACCCACGGTGTGACGGTCGACAGCCTGGAAAACAGCCGGCGACAGCTCGGGGAAAAGCTGCGGAAGCTCATAGGCGGCAACAGGGCCATG
>JAHYYN010000038.1:0-10610 GCA_019424945.1 Collinsella sp.
ACGCGAAGCGTTTGTAGCGAGCAGGCGAAGGCGCCGGCAGGCGCCTGAAGCCGGTGCGGATTTGCGAAGCAAATACGCGGACGTCCCGTTGCCCGCTCCATCGAGCATGGGAGACAGCCGGGAGTGTCAGATTCAACCCATATTGCCCGCGCATAGGCGTAGGTCCGGGACATGCCGACCGCAGCCGGTGCGGATTTGCGAAGCAAATGCGCAGACGTCCCGTTGCCCGCTCCATCAGCCGAGGTCGATTTCGGGAACGACAGATTCGACCGGTTTCGCCCCCTTGCGTCTCCCCGGACCCAGGTTTGCCGACCGCAGCCGGTGCGTACTTGCAAAGCAAATACGCAGACGTCCCGTTGCTTGCTCCAATTCCAAAATGTTAGGTTAATGCCTGCTGCCCATACTGGCACGCGCGCACGGTACAATGGTTGGGTTACGACCAACGTGCCAATAACCAAAAAGGAGCCGCTATGATCGATCGCTATACCCGCCCGGAGATGGGACACATCTTCTCCCTCGAGAACAAGTACGCCATTTGGCAGGAGATCGAGGTCCTGGCCTGTGAGGCCCAGGCGGAGCTCGGCAAGATCGGCATTTCTAAAGACGAAGCCCAGTGGATCCGCGACCATGCCAACTTTGAGAAGGCAAAGGTCGACGAGATCGAGGAGGTCACGCGCCACGACGTCATCGCCTTCCTGACCAACATGAAGGAGTACATCGACGCCGATGTTCCCGAGGGCGACCCCAAGCCCAGCCGCTGGGTTCACTATGGCATGACCAGCTCCGATCTGGGCGACACGGCTCTGTGCTACCAGCTCACCCAGGCCTGCGACCTGATCATCGAGGACGTCAAGAAGCTCGGCGAGATTTGCAAGCGTCGCGCCTTTGAGGAGCGCAACACGCTCTGTGCCGGCCGCACCCATGGCATCCACGCCGAGCCGATGACCTTCGGTATGAAGTTCGGCTCTTGGGCATGGGAACTCAAGCGCGATCTGGATCGTCTTGAGGACGCCCGCAAGAACGTTGCCTTCGGTGCCATCTCGGGCGCTGTTGGCACGTACAGCTCCATCGAGCCGTTTGTCGAGGAGTATGTCTGCGAGCACCTGGGTCTGGTTCACGACCCGCTGTCCACGCAGGTTATCAGCCGCGACCATCACGCCTATCTCGCCGGCGTTCTCGCCACCACCGCGGCCACCTGCGAGCGCATCGCTACCGAGGTTCGCAATCTGCAGAAGACCGATACGCTCGAGGCCGAGGAGCCGTTCCGCAAGGGTCAAAAGGGCAGCTCCGCCATGCCGCACAAGCGCAACCCGATCACCATGGAGAAGGTCTGCGGTCTGTCGCGCGTCGTGAAGTCCAACGCCCAGGTTGCCTTCGATAACGTCGCCCTGTGGCACGAGCGTGACATTTCGCACTCCTCTGCCGAGCGTGTCGCCCAGGCCGACAGCTTCATCGCCCTCGACCACATGTTCCAGTGCCTCATCCGCGTTATCGACGGCCTGCAGCTGTACCCTGCCCGCATGATGGCCAACCTCAATAAGACCCGCGGCCTCATCTTCTCCTCCAAGGTGCTGCTGGCCCTCGTCGACACGGGCATCACCCGCGAGGACGCGTACGCCATTGTGCAGGAGAACGCCATGGCAACCTGGCACGAGGTGCAGGATTGTGTCTCTGGCCCCACCTTTAAGGAGCGTCTCGAGGCCGACCCGCGCTGCACCGTCAGCCAGGAGAAGCTCGACGAGATCTTTGATCCGTGGGACTTCCTCACCCGTATCGACACGGTCTTTGATCGTCTGGAGCAGCTGAGCTTCGAGTAGGCTGGCTTTATTCGACCGCTTGCGGATACATTTCAACCATTGGCGCCTTGCCCGTCTTGGGCGAGGCGCTTTTTTTCGTTGCTGCCGTAGGCTCCGGTAATAGAATGAAAATTCGGCTGCTGTTTTGATGAAAGGAGGCACGTGCCCAGACGTATTAAACGAGGCGCTATTGTCTCGTTTGTGCTCATACTCTTTGTTGCCGTCTGTGCGGGTGCCCTGACGTATACCGTTCGACGCAGTCCTTCCTCCTCGAATGAAGCCGATAAAGATCTCCCGGTGCTCAAGATTGGCGTTACGGATAATGACCCCTATGTGTATGTCGATACCACAGGCGATTACGCCGGTATCGATATCGATATCGCCCGCGAGGCCTGCAAGCGTGCTGGAATCAAACCGCAATTTGTTGACATATCTTGGAATGATCGCGATCGCCTGCTCAAAAACGGCGATATCGATTGTCTGTGGTGTGACTATTCGCCCAATTATCGCGAAGACGTTTATTACTGGACTGAGCCGTATCTGACCGTGACAGTCTCGGTCGCCGCCAAGAAAACGAGTGGTATTAAGGGTTTGACGTCTCTCGATGGAAGCAAGACCATTGCGGTGATTGCGGGTTCGGTGAGTGAACGCCGATTGCTTGCCGGGGACCTGGGTATCTCGCCGGATATGCACATCAAATCATATGGCTCTGCCGAACTCTGCAAAGCTGCCCTGGTCAAAGGTTATGTTGACTGTTGGATGGCGGACGTTCAATCGCTCGACCGGCTCGTCGCGCAGTATCCCGGTGTTTATCGCGTGTTTGCCGACAACGTTATGACAGTTGACCTGGGCGTTGCGTTTGAGAACAGCTATGAGGGGGACTACGTCAAAAAGCTCAATACGGTGCTGTTCGACATGGACCGAGATGGCACGATTAAACGCATTGTGGACAATTACAAGGCAGGAGCGACAACGGGCAGGCAAGGAGCGGAATCATGACAAATGATGAACACCGCTTGCGCCGAAAAAGATCGGCCACCGCGGCTATCGCCGTTGTGGCCAGCGTTGTCCTATTGAGTTTGCTCTACATGGTCGGTACGCATCGCTGTCTCGATAAAACGCTTGGGTTTGGCCAGGAAACCATGGTGTTTTTAAAGGCCGCCTGCGAAAAATATGACCGATATGAACAGGGAAGAAAAATCGAGGCAACGTACAATTTGGATGCCGCGGTCGAGTCGTTTGTGACGTTCTTGCCGCCTGATCGCGTTGAAGTCAACGACGCTCTGGTCGAGGAATACGTCCATAACGAGCACCTTTCGGGAATGTTGGTCATGAACGCCGACGGCCAAATGGTCGCTCATTACGATGTCGACGGTCGCGATCCTCTGATGCTGTGGCGAGAGGAGCTGGCCTGTTCGCCGGTCGCATCGATGTATCGAGGCTCCAAGGTGTCCTACTCGACTGTCGTTGAGCGTCGCGGTGTCGACTTTGCCGTGAGCGCCGTTCCGTACGGCGACGGCGTGGCGCTAGTATATCGGTCGCTTGCGGCTGAGCCCGCCGATGACTATTCGTACACTATCGCCGATGTGCTCGTGAACAACACGTTCCATCAAGAGCCAACGGTGCTCGTGATGCACGATGCGCAAATCGTTTCGTCAAACGATTCGACCGTCGATATTGCCCTTGCCCGACTTCTTGCCGATAGCGGAACTGACTGGAAAGACGAAGGCCTAACGCGCGTCGAATATCAGGGAACTACCTGGTATGCCGTGCGTGCGGCGTATAAGGACTACCGCCTGTTTGCGCTCTACCCCAAATCTGAGGTCATGTCTGGCAGGATTGCATTTGTCGCTGCCGGCGTGCTGGCGTGCCTGGCGTTTTGGGTCGTAGTGCTGTTGGTGCGCACTATTGCCGACCGTCGCAACTTGGCCGAAAAGGACAAGCAGCTCGGCATCATCAATGCCATCAGTTCTGCGTATGAGTCGACCTTCCTGTTGCATCTCGATACGCTCGAGATCGAGGGAATTAACATGTCGCCGTCGATGGCGAAAATATTTGCTGAGCATACCGAGGCATATGACTTTTTGGACACGGTTTGTCGAGACGTTGTGAGTCCCGAAAGCCGCGAAGTGGTCATGGAGCTTATAGATACAAGTACGCTTCGGGACCGTATGGAGGGCGTGCCGCACTTGGATGCCGAGGTGCGAGATTGCCGAGGTGCTTGGTATTCGCTGCAGGTTGTTCCGCAGCGTCGCGATGAGCGGGGCCGACTGGAATCGGTCGTCGTGGCGACGCATAACATCTCGATGGCAAAGCGCGCCGAAGAGCTTTCTTTTCAGGACAAACTGACGGGGCTTCGCAATAGAAATTACCTTGAGTCCCTTGGCGACGACTCGGTGAACAAATCCCTGCCCGTGAGTGTGATCATGATGGACTGCAACCACCTCAAGCGCACCAACGATCTTTACGGTCACGAAATGGGCGATGAGTTGCTGCGGCGTACGGCGTCTGTATTGAGGCGGGTGGCAGGCGAGAAGTTTGTGCCCATGCGCGTTGGTGGAGATGAGTTTTTGTTGATATGCCCCTACACTGATCGCGAGTCCGCGCGTCAATTGGTGCAAGATCTTCGCCGCGGTCTTGCTGCGGCGAGCGATGATGCGCTGGCCGTCAGCGCGTCATTTGGTATCGCGACGGTAGAGACACCCGGCTGTACGCTAGCCGAGATATACCGCGTTGCCGACCATAACATGTATCAAGAGAAGCGTGAAGTTCACGCTCAGGACGCGAATCGTTAGTATTGCAGTCACCGGTTTGTGCATCGTAGGATGTTGAATCGGTGCCCGCGATACTATATCGGCTCGGGCGGGGATAATAGACATCTGAAATTTCTCTATGAGAGGGGATCTCAATGATTAGCTTTGACTACAAGCCTCAGGGCGTGTGCTCTCGCAATATCCATCTCAATCTTTCCGACGACGGCAGCAAGGTGCTGGGCGTTGAGTTTACCGGCGGCTGCGATGGCAACCTCAAGGCCATCTCCAAACTGGTCGAGGGCGCTCCTGCCGACCGTGTGATCGAGGTTCTTGCCGGCAATACCTGCGGCATGAAGAAGACCTCTTGCGCTGATCAGCTTACGCGCGCTATCGAGGCCGCTCGCGCCGAGATCGCCTAATGGGTATCGCCGACCACATCAAGAACGGAATATCGCGCCGCGGCTTTGTGCTCGGTGGAGCTGCCGCGAGCGCTGCCACGGTGCTTGCCGGATGTTCGAAAAAAACAGGCACCAGTGATGATGCCGCTGGCGAGCCGCAGGTTATCAAGGACGATTCGAAGATTGTCTCGATCACTGATGAGTACGAGGCAGTTGACATCGATCTTGAGCCGGCGGCATCGTGGACGCTGCCGCTGGGCACGTTGCTGTACTACTGCGATGGTGACTATGCTGCGGCAATGATGGCGCCCGCATCGGCACTGCACGCCAACACACTCGGTGTGCTCAACCTGGGCGATGGCTCGCTTACCACATTAATTGAGAATCCTATCGAGGGCACGGGATATGCTTTTTACGATGTCCGTGCCGGCGACGGCGTGTTTGCGTGGGTTGAGATGAACTTTGCCAGTTCATCGTGGAAGCTCTACGCTCAAAATCTGTCGGGCGCTTCGCTCTCTGGCGACGTGGTTGAGCTCGATCGAGGTGGCAAGGACTACGATCCGCCGCTGTTTACGGCGTTCGGGTCATCAGCCATCTGGTATAAAATGCCTTCGGCAGGCGGCAATAAAACGAGTAGTGATTCGTTTTGCTATCGTCGCTCGCTTGATGAATCCAAGGCCGAGACAATTTGGAAATCGACGGGCCGCTTTGCGTCGGCCCCGCGCGTGAGCGACGGCATTTTGACCATCTCGCCGCGTGTCCGCAACGACGAGGGCGTCTACTACGGCATAACGGCAATCGATCTGACCGATGACAACAACACCAAACGTGCCCAGCTAGTCCTTCCCTCGTCAGTCTCGCCTTTCGAGGCCGTATATATGGGCGATACCTTCGTGTTTTCTATCGAGGCGACCTATAGTGGCGTGGGCAGCCTGGGCAACATGGGCACGTATATCGGTAATGAGGGAGGGCCGTACCTCTTCCTGTCCCGCGAGCCGCTCGCATGTGCTGCCGGCAAGAAGAATAAATATCTCGTTAAGGTACAGTCATCGCATTTTCTCATCGACACTTCTGCCAAGACCTATGGCTCGCTACTGTCGCCCGACCGCGCTTTGGAATATGGCGATTATCCAGCTACGGCGGGAAAATCGGACTCATTCCTTACGTACGCCACGGTGCGCAACAGCCAGGGTATACCCGAGACGGTCACCGCACGCCTATTCTCTCTTTAAGCTTAGAGGGGTTAAAAAGGCGCCAACAGGGGAATAAACGCGTTGTAATTGTGAGTACCGCCCGCCGAGCTGCCGCGTCATAGTGGCATCCGGCGGGCTCAGGTGCGTTAAAATGGGCTTGTTCTTAGCTAATTGAGACAGGGGGGCCGTGTTATGGCTTCAGATGCAAAAAAGATTCTGCTGGTCGAGGATGAGAAGGCAATCCGTGACGCCGTCGCTGCCTATCTCGAGCGCGAAGGCTACTGGGTTGTGGGTGTCGGCGACGGCCAGTCCGCGATCGAGGAGTTCGAGAAGCATCAGTTTGACCTGGTCGTGCTCGACCTTATGCTCCCCAAGATCCCCGGCGAGCGCGTTTGCCGCACCATTCGCGATACCTCGGATGTCCCCATCATCATGCTGACTGCCAAGGGCGAGATCGAGGACCGTATTATCGGTCTTGAGCTCGGCGCCGACGACTATCTGATTAAGCCGTTCTCGCCGCGCGAGCTTGTCGCGCGCGTTCGCGCTCTGTTCCGCCGTGCCCATCAGGCCGACGAGCCAGCCGTCGAGGTACTCGACTTTGGCGATCTGGTCATCGATATCTCGGGCCACAAGATTTTGGTCGAGGGCAAGGAAGTCGACCTGACGGCTTCCGAGTTTAAGCTGCTCACCACGCTTGCCCGTCACCCCGGTCGCGTCTACAACCGCATGGAGCTGGTCGAGAAGGTGCTCGGCTACGACTTTGAGGGTTACGAGCGCACCATCGACAGCCACGTGAAGAACCTTCGCGCCAAGCTGGGCGACGACCCCAAGAAGCCCAAGTGGCTCTACACCGTCCACGGTGTCGGCTATCGCTTCGAGGCTCCGGCCAAGACCGATAAGTCGGACGAGAAATAGGGAAATCACATATGACACCTGCGCGCTTTGAAATCGGACAAAAGCACAAGCAGGAGAGCGAGGCGGGTTCCAAGGCTAGTTGGAACACGCCTCGCTCCGATTCACGGCCAACGATGAGCTATCCCTCGCGCATGGCACTTGCTTTTGCTCTGACATCGCTCATGACGGTATTGGTGCTGGTGGGCGTGGTCTCTGTTGTGTGGGGCACGGTCTTTTCGGATTACACGCGCTCCAATATCGTCGAAATCGCAAATTCCGCTGCCGAAAAGCTTGCGACGTCGTATGAGGAAAACGGCAATTGGACTGCGGGCGAGCTACGTACGGTCGCGACATCAAGTTTGGTGTCCGACGACCTGAGTATGCAGGTCGTCAACAAGAAAGGCGTTGTCGTTTATGACGACTCATGGCCTTCGGCAAGCGCGACCGCCGATGTGCGCGAGAACGAATCGCCGTCGAGCAGCTCGAGCGGGAAAAAAGCATCGCATAGTCCGGTCTCGTCGGCTCCCACCGGCTCCGATAGCGTTGCAAACGTCGAAATCATAACGTCTTCCGGCGAGCATGTCGGACAAGTAAAGCTGTGGGCCATCGGCTCCGATGCCTTGCTCACCAAGGCAGATTCTGCGTTTAGGGAGAAGACCTTTAACGCCATGGCCCTTGCTGCGGTTGTTGCAGTTTGCATTTCGGTCGTTATCGGATCACTCGTGTCGCGCATGCTCACCAAGCCGATTCACCGTATTACCAGCACGGCCAAGCAAATTCGCGATGGCGATCTGTCTGCTCGTACGGGCTTGCGCGGCGATGACGAGATCGATCAACTGGGCGAGACATTCGATGAGATGGCCACATCGCTCGAGAAGGATATGAAACACGAGAAACGTTTGACCTCGGACGTGGCTCACGAACTTCGCACTCCGCTTATGGCCATGCTCGCAACGGTCGAGGCCATGCAGGATGGCGTATATCCTACCGACGATGAGCACTTGGAGACTGTTGCTTCCGAGACGCGTCGCCTGGCTCGTCTGGTGCAGCAGATGCTCGACCTGTCGCGCATGGAAAACAGCACGGCTCCGCTCAACCTTGAGCCGGTGGACATGGTTCCTTTCGTGCGTTCCATCGTCAATGCCCAGGAGCGCCTGTTTGTCGACCGCGATCTGCGCTTGCGCTTTGCTGACGAGACCCAAGGTCACGACGATGTCGTCGAGGCCGATCCCGACATGATCACGCAGTGCGTCATCAATCTCATGAGCAACGCCATGCGCTACACCCCCGAGGGCGGTTGGGTCGTGGTGTCGGTGCTCAGTGACCGCAAACACGTCAGCATCGCCGTTTCTGATACCGGCATCGGTATTGCCAAGGATGACTTGTCGCGCATCTTCGGCCGTTTTTGGCGCGCCGATGCCAGCCGTGCCCGTGAGGCGGGCGGTCTGGGCGTGGGCCTCGCCGTGACCAAGCAGATTGTCGAGCGTCATCACGGCTACATATCCGTGGAGTCGGAGCTTGGAAAGGGTACGACTTTTACGATTCATCTGCCTCGCGAGCACACGGCGGACGCGGCATCTACTACAATGGAGCACTAGCTTTTCGCTATTCGGTGAAGGAGGGGTTTCGTCCCTGCCGCTCCGAGTTTGCGAAAACATGCGGGAAAGAACCCGCATTACTGTCGTATTTTGGTAAGGAGTGACTCACGTGACAACGATGGAGCGTCGTCCGGATTCCCGTGGCAAGGTTCGTGATATCTACGATGCCGGTGAAAACCTGCTGATGGTCGCCACCGACCGCATTTCTGCGTTCGACTTCATTCTTCCCGACGAGATTCCGTTTAAGGGAGAGGTGCTCAACCGCATCTCGGCATTCTGGTTCGATAAGTTTGCCGACATCGTTCCCAACCACCTCGTTTCCATCGATCCGGCGGATTTCCCCGAGGAGTTTGCTGAGTATCGTGACTACCTCGCTGGCCGCGCCATGCTGGTCAAGAAGGCCCAGACGATTCCTATCGAGTGCATCGTCCGCGGCTATCTGACCGGTTCGGGCAAGAAGACCTACGACGAGAACGGCACCGTCTGCGGCATCCAGCTGCCTGAGGGCCTGACCGAGGCTTCCAAGCTTCCCGAGCCGCTGTTTACGCCGTCCACGAAGGCCGAGATCGGTGACCACGACGAGAACATCTCGTTCGAGCGTTGCTGCGAGATCGTGGGCGAGGACATTGCCACGCAGATTCGCGACCTTTCCCTCAAGATCTACAAGGCTGCCGCCGAGTATGCAGCGACCCGTGGCATCATCATTGCCGACACCAAGTTCGAGTTTGGTGTCATCGATGGCAAGGTCACGCTGATCGACGAGTGCCTCACGCCTGACTCCAGCCGTTTCTGGCCTGCTGCCAGCTACGAGGAGGGCAAGATTCAGCCCAGCTACGACAAGCAATTCGTCCGCAATTGGCTCAAAGCCAACTGGGATATGACGGGGGAGACCCCGCACCTGCCCGCCGAGGTCATCGATGGCACGTCCGAGCGCTATCGCGAGGCCTTCCAGATCATTACGGGCTCCCAGTTCACAAGCATGAAGGAGAACGCATAAGTGAGTACCCGTAGCGCCACGAACAAGCGCACGCAATCCCACGAGGTTACCGGGGTTGCGCGCAAGTCCGCCGCATCCGCCAAGCCCGCCCGTCAGGCAGCGAGCTCTGTCCGCGTCGTGCCGGCTTCGTCTAAGGCACGCCGCAAAGAGCTCGAGAAGGGCGAGAACCTCGAGGGCCTCTCTAAAGAGGAGAAGCGCGCCCGCAAGGCTAAGCAGCGCGCCAAGGAGGATCGCATCTACACGGTGTCGAATATCCTTCTCAAGCAGGATGAGGACTACACCAAGCGCCGCCGCATCTGGTGGGCCGTGCTCACTATCGGCATGGTGCTCGTCGTGGCCATTTGGGCTTCGCTGTACTTCGCTCCCGCTGGCATGGTGTCCAGCCCCGTCCAGATGGTCGGCATCGTTTTGTCCTACGTCGTCATTTTGGGTGACTTTATCTACGACTTCGTTCGTATTCGTCCCCTGCGCAACATGTACCGCACGCAGGCCGAGGGCATGTCCGAGAACAAGCTCAACGCCCTTATCGAGCGCTCGGCTGCCGAGGAGGACAAGAAGGACTCCAAGAAGAAGTAGCGTTTGCATGCATACTTATCGCTAAGATATAAGGCGCGTCGTTTTTGCGGCGCGCCTTTTTACTGTTCTATAGATAGATGGAGTGGCACATGATTCGAGCTGCCCTGACGGTCGAAGAGGCTCTGGAGGGCATGAAGGCCCTGGAGCCCAAGATTAAAAACTATGCACGCCTGGTTGTCCGCAAGGGCGTAAACGTCAAGCTCGGCCAGGAGGTCGTCGTTCAGTCTCCGGTCGAGTGCGCGCCGTTTGCGCGCGTGGTGGTCGCGGAGGCCTATGCCTCCGGTGCCGGTCACGTGACGGTTATTTGGGCCGATGATGCCGTGACGAGGCTCACGTACGAGCATGTCGAGAAAAGCTATTTTGAGCAGACGCCCGAGTGGAAGCGCATGCAGCTGGATTCGTTGG
>JAHYYN010000039.1:0-6331 GCA_019424945.1 Collinsella sp.
TCACCCGTGAGGAAGTGCTGGGTTCGAGTGCTATGGACAATGCTCCAGCATGCTGGGATCGAACTCGCTAGCCGGAATCACACGGTACCCGTGACGCAGCAACAGATCGACGAAAACGCCGTTGCCCGCTGTAAGGGTGCCGCTGAATGTTCCGTCGTAGATGCGGCCCGCGCCGCACGAGGGACTACGGTCCTGCAAGATGCACGCAGCGATCTCGGACGGGCCGCCAAAGTGCTCGCACATATCGAGCGCGCGTTGGGCACCATGGCGAAACTCGCGATCAACCGACACGCCCTCGCGGGTGCGAACCTCACAGCCCACGATCTCGGACGGGTCGCGCGGCGTGGGCAGACCGCCAAAAACCTCGGGGCATACGAGGAGCACCTCGGTCCCCGTACGCTCGCAAGCCTCGACCAACGCGCGGTGGTAATTGTCGAGCCCGTTATACTTGCAGCTCTCGCCCATCAAACAGGCGCTTACCACGATCTTCATTTCCATCCCTCTCAAGCAAAACGCCCCATTTGAGAAAGCTGCTCAAATGGGGCGTCGGCGTTTACTGGCTCGGCCGCGGCTTTACTGCTGCTTTGGCATCAGTGGATTCTCGCGCGTGAGGAGATTCATGAACTCCTCGCCCGTGATCGTCTCCTTCTTGTACAGATAACGAGCCAGCTCATGGAGCTTAAACTTGTTCTCCTTGAGGATCTGCAGGGCGCGGTCGTGCGCATCCTCAATCAGCTTGGCGACGATCGCGTCGACGCGCTCGGCCGTACCGGGGGCACAGGTGAGCGACGTGTCCTGGTTGAGGTAGGCATTCTGAACGGTACCGAGCGCCATCATGCCAAACTCTTCGGACATACCAAAGCGCGTCACCATGTTGCGGGCGAGCTTGGTGGCCTGCTCGATATCGTTGGCGGCGCCGGTCGTCATCTCGCCAAAGATAAGCTCCTCGGCTGCACGGCCACCGCAATAGACAGCGAGCTTGTCCAGGACTTCCTGGCGCGTGGTCAGGAAGCGCTCATCCTCCTCGACCTGCATGGTGTAGCCCAGAGCACCGCTCGTACGCGGCACGATGGTGATCTTGGTAACCGGCGCAGAACCCTTCTGGCGGGCGGCAACGATGGCGTGGCCGATCTCGTGGTAAGAAACGACCTGCTTCTCGTGATCGGACAGCACCGTGGACTTGCGCTGCTGGCCAGCGATGACGACCTCCACCGACTCCTCGAAGTCGTCCTGGGTTGCACGCTTGCGACCCTCGCGAACGGCGCGCAGGGCGCCCTCGTTGATGATGTTGGCCAGGTCGGCGCCCGAGGCACCGGGCGTGGCGCGGGCGATCGCGGTCAGATCGATCGGCGGCTGGGTCTTCACACTCTTGGCGTGGAGCTCGAGGATGTTCTTACGGCCGGTCAGATCGGGCAACTCAACGGGGATGCGGCGGTCGAAGCGGCCGGGGCGCAGCAGGGCCGGATCAAGGCTGTCGGGACGGTTGGTCGCAGCGAGGACGACGATACCCTTGTGGTTATCGAATCCGTCCATCTCGGTCAGCAGCTGGTTGAGCGTCTGCTCGCGCTCGTCGTTGCCGCTAAAGCCGCCGCCGTCACGCTTTTTGCCGATGGTATCGATCTCGTCGATAAAGACGATGCACGGGGCCTTTTCCTTGGCCTGCTTAAACAGGTCGCGCACCTTGGCGGCACCGCGGCCGACGAACATCTCGACGAACTCAGAACCCGAAATGCTAAAGAACGGAACGCCCGCCTCACCGGCAACAGCCTTGGCGAGCAGGGTCTTACCGGTACCCGGAGGGCCAACAAGGAGAGCGCCGCGCGGCAGCTTAGCGCCGATCTCCTCGTAGCGCTGCGGCTTCTCCAGAAAGTCGACGACCTCCTTGAGGGACTCCTTGGCCTCTTCCTGGCCGGCGACGTCCTTAAAGGTCACGCCCACGTCCTTGGAGGCGATCACGCGCGCGCCGGACTTGCCCAGTCCACCGCCGCCAAAACCACCGCCGCCAAAGTTCATCGACGGACCGTCATCACCCATGGCTTTCTTCATGCGGCGGTTGAGCCACCAGCCGATCAGGAAGAAAATCGCCATGGGAAGAATGAGGGTGAGCAGGTAGTAGGTCATCAGACCCGAGTTCTTATCGGGAACGACCGACTCAAGCGAAGCACCGGACTCAAGCACGCGATCGGTAAAGCCCGCGTCATTCGGCACGCCGGTCGTCTTGTAGGCGATGTTCTCGTCCTCGCCCTTCTTGGTGTAATAAATCGTGTAATCGTCCGTGTTGTACTCGACCTTGTCGACACTCTTCTTATCGAGCGCTTTGACAAACGTCGAGTAATCGGTCTTCGTAATCTGCTGCGTGTGACCGATGTTGGGGAACAGAACGGTCGAGAGCACGAGGTAGACGACGAAGGCGATGAGCACGTAGAGGATCATATTCCGTCTACGTTTGTTGTCATCCATCTCCATCTGCTTGAACTCCATCTACTGGGGTTGATAATGCTATCTAGAATACCCAACCGGGACGGCGATAAACCGACGCCGGGCACGAAAGGATAGAGATGGCATCACTGGAAGTCGGCAAGGTTCAAATCTATACGGGCGACGGCAAGG
The DNA here is from genome assembly GCA_019424945.1 of Collinsella sp. Lineage (GTDB taxonomy): Bacteria > Actinomycetota > Coriobacteriia > Coriobacteriales > Coriobacteriaceae > Collinsella. The sequence continues at coordinate 2,611 of JAHYYN010000039.1, forward strand.
GCAAGACCACGGCCGCGCTGGGGCTCGCTATGCGCGCCACGGGATTTGGACTCAACGTGCTTATGCTGCAGTTTGCAAAGAAGCTACACTGCGCCGAGCACGATGCCGCGCCGCGCCTGGGACTGCGTATCGTGCAGGCCGACCGTGACACGCCCGAGACGTGCGCCGCGCAGATCATGGAGCTGGCACGCGAACAAATCTCTCAGGTCGATGTGCTCATTCTGGACGAACTTGGCGAGGCCATGCGCCGTGGATTTGTGACGCGCGTGGATGTCGAAGCGCTGATCGCGACAAAGCCCGCCACCACGGAGCTCGTGCTCACCGGCCGCGGTCTGCTGCCCCTCGCCGATCTGGCAGACCTGGTCACCGAAATGCGCCCCGTCAAACATTACTTCGACGAAGGCCTCCTAGCCCGCCAAGGCATCGAATACTAAATGATCCGAAGGGACGGAGGAAAACGGATCATTTTGCCTTATCGCCAGGTCAATGATCCGTTTTCCTCCGTCCCCTACGGATCATTAGGCGGTGGCGCGGCCGAGCCAGTTGCCGCTGTGGTGGTAGATGGTAAACATCGTGGCCGTGATGAGCCAGGTTACGGGGTAAACCAGCAGCAGGTGCTCAAGCGACGGATCGAACGGCATAATCGCAAACACCCAGATCACCCTGAGCACGACGGTGCCAAAAATCGTGAGCATCATAGGCTGGAAGCTCACGCCAGCGCCGCGGATGGAGCCGGACGCGTTTTCGATAATCGAGAAGATCGCGTAGAACGGCGCGATGAAATGAAGAATCGTCGTGGTGTAGGCCGAAATCGAAGCATCGTCGACAAACAGACGCGACAACGGACCCGAGAACACCAGTAGCACGGCAGACAGGCCACCAATGAGCATAAACGACAGCACAAGCGACGTATGGTAGCCCTTGCGCATGCGCTCGTAGTTGCGCGCGCCAAAGTTCTGTGCCGAGAACGTGGTGATCGAAACGCCAAGCGCCTCGGTAACCATCCAGACAATGCCATCCAAACGGCCCGAAAGACCCCACGCCGTGGTGACATCGGCTCCAAATGAGTTGACCGACACCTGAATCAAAACGTTGGAGATGGAATACGCCGCAGACTGAACGCCCAGCGGCAAACCGCACGAAAGCATGCTCTTGCAAATGCCGCGATCGATACCGAGCTTGGATAGCGACAAGCGCCACGCCCCCGGAGCGTGCATCATGCGAATCAAAATCATCGTGGCATTGGTGCAGATAGTCAGCGCCACCGCGATGCCACAGCCCAGCGCTTCCATGTGCAGCACGGCGACAAAAAGAATGTCGAATGCCACATTGACGAAGCAGCCGGAGGCAATAATGACCGCCGGACCACGCGTGTCGCCCACGGCGCGCAACAGCGCCGTCCCCATATTGAGCAGCAGCGCTGCAAACATGGCGGCAAAGTAGCAACGGGCATACGCCACACCCTCGGCCAGCAGCTCATGCGGTGTATTCATCAGCACAAGCATCGGCTCGACAAACACCATGCCGAGAATGGAAATGACAATGCCGCCCACCAGCGCGAGCGTCATAGCCGTATGGACCGATCGGCTCAGGCGTTCGTCATCGTGCTGGCCAAAAAACTGGCCCGTAATGACCGCACAGCCAGCACCCACACCGACGCAAAAACCAATGCAGAGCTCCGTGAGCACCATCGTGGCCTGAATGCCACCCAGCGCGAGCTTGCCGCCAAACTGACCGACGATATAGGTACCGATAAGCGTGTAAGCCTGCTGAAAAAACGAGCTAAAGAAGATAGGGACGCACAGCGAAAGCAGCTGCTGCCAAATGACACCCTGCGTCACATCGATAGCCGTAGATTTCTTAGCCACACGCCCTCCCCACCAGCGTACGTCAAACAATAAAACGGCAATTTAAGACCAAAGCCAATACCAGCTTAGCACCGACCGGGATCGGCCGATACACCCCGAATCAGAGCCCGGTGCGAAATATCTGCCTAGTGATACAGCCCCGGCTGGTAGTGGTACTCGTTGCTCGCATGCGGACACAGCTGCCAAAAGGCAACAGCACTTGCCGCGGCCACGTTCAGCGAATCGACCCCATGCGCCATCGGAATACGCACGGCGCGGTCGCAGCCTGCAATGGTCTTGGCGCCCAAGCCAGCACCCTCGGTGCCCATAAAGATTGCCAGGCGGTCAATCTCCTGGAGCACGGGATCGTCCAGCGACACCGAATCATCCGTCAACGCCATGGCGGCACACGAAAAGCCAGCATCATGAAGCGCGGCCAGGCCATCATGTGGCCACACGCGAGCCTCACTGCCAATACGCGTCCACGGCACTTGAAACACGGTGCCCATGCTCACGCGGGCCGAGCGACGATACAGCGGGTCGCAGCACGTAGGGCTCACCAGAATGCCGTCGACATTGAGCGCGGCAGCCGAGCGGAAAATCGCGCCCACGTTCGTGTGGTCGACAATGCCCTCGAGCACGCACACGCGCACAGGGCGCTCCCCCGCCGCCTCGACAACGCCACCCAAGAACTCATCGACCGGAATCTGACGCGGGCGACGAAACGCCGCGAGCGCACCGCGCGTCACGTTAAAGCCCGTCAACTGCTCCATGAGCTCCATCGAGGCCACGAACACCGGGACCCGACCCGCTCCCTCGCGCACAACCAAGCGCTCAAACAGCGGCATCATCTGGTCGAGCCAGCGTTCACCCAAAAGAAAGCTCACCGGCTCGTATCCGGCACGCACCGCACGCTCGATGACCTTGGCGCTCTCGGCGATAAAGATGCCCTTCTGCGGCTCCAGTACGCAGCGCAGCTCACGCTCGGTCAGTCGCACATAGGCATCGAGCCGCTCGTCCTCGAGCGAATCGATTCGCAGCACCTCAACGGCATCAGTCATAGTAGCCAGCCCGCACCCTTCTTACAGCAGCATCTATATCAAACGAGGCGACGCCAAGCGCCGCCCCTCAATCATTCCAACCCGATAATACCGTGGGCAAATAGGAGATTTACGCCTCAACGCGACGATACGTCACGAACTCATAATCGAGGCCTTCGTCACCCTCGCCCGCGGCAATCGTGGCAACCCCTTCGCGCCGCGCAACTTCCCACGCGGGATCGGCGTCCAAGTCGGGAAAGTACGTGTCCACGGGATGGACGCAGTGGTTATGCGTGACCTCGGCCTCCACGCAGTACGGCAAAAACTGCCGATAGACATCGCCGCCGCCGATCACCCAGGCAACGGGCTCATCGGCAACCGCGGCGAGCGCCTCGCCGATACTATGCACCACGTCGACACCTTCGGGCGAAAAATCCTCGTCGCGCGTGAGCACGATATTGCGGCGGTTCTTAAGCGGACGCCCGCCGGGAAAACTCAGCAGCGTCTTGCGTCCCATAATGACCGGGCAACCTTTGGTGCACGCCACAAAATGGCGCATATCGGAGCGATTGGACACGACCATGTCACCCTCGCACCCAATACCCCAGTCATCGCACACGGCGACAATGGCAGAAAGCTTACACGTCATGCGCGTCACCTACACCGCAATGGGGATGTTCTTGACCTGCGGGCCGTGCTCATAGCCCTCGACAATCAGGTCGTCGGTCGTAAACGCATAGAAGTCATGCACATCGGGGTTAAGCGTTACCTTAGGCGCGGCAAACTGCGGACGCTCGATAAGCTCGCGGACGATATCGACATGACGGTCGTAAA
>JAHYYN010000004.1:0-6305 GCA_019424945.1 Collinsella sp.
CTCTTCGCCGTAGACGCGTAGAATCCGGGCGAGGTCGTGTTCGTTATAGGTGTTGATGACCTCAGCTGCGTTTAAGGTGTTATTACCCGGATCCATCCGCATGTCCAATGGGGCGTCCTCGTTATACGAAAAGCCCCTTCCAGGGATATCGAGTTGCGGTGACGAAACGCCCAAATCGAACAGGAAGCCATCGACCCCGGGCACCTCGGCCGAGCAAAGCAGCTCGTCCAAGTCGCCGAAGTTGCCCTTCAGCAGCTGGTGCGGAACGCCGGGAACCTCGCGGTCCAGACGGGCGCCAGCGGCCTCGAAGGCCATGTCGTCCTGATCGACGCCGAGCAAAAGGCCGGTCTCCCCCACCTGCGCAGCCATCTTTACCGAATGGCCGGCACCGCCAAGGGTGCAGTCGCAGACGACGGAGCCGCTCTTTAGCCGCAGCGACTCAAGCACTTCGCCGAGCATGACAGGTTCATGCCGATATTCTTGTGTCAAGATCCCACGCTCCATCCGTTACCCGTGCCTTGCCCTTACGAGAAGAAGAGGTCCAGCAGGGCCTCATCGTCATCGTCCTCATCGGCCGCGGCGCGATCCCAAACCTCAAGGTGGTCGTAGTTGCCCACAACCGTGACCTCGCGGTCGAGGTTCGCCTGCTTGCGGAGAGACTCGGAAAGACCGATACGACCGGCGCTGTCCACGTCCATCGACGTGGTGCGCTTGTTGATCGCCCTCATGAGCTTCTGGTCATTAATGTCACGCGGGTTAAAACCCTCGTGGCCCTCACGACCCGCGAAGAGTCCTTCGACCCACTTATCGAAGGCCTCGGCAGAGAACACGTACAGAGCATCGACATCCAGGGCTTTGAACACGCGAACGTGCTCTCCAAGCTCCTCGCGAAGGGGTGCAGGCAGGGACAGACGACCTTTTGCATCGAGATTGCGCTCGTATGCACCAGTCATTCCCATGTGCGCCCTCCCCTCGGTTACTCAGATGGCACGTACGCGGGGAACCACCCCGCCTGTCGACGTCATCAATAATATGGGGAACCGCCCCATTTTTCAACACCTTTCCCCACCCCTTCCCCCACCCCTCCCCACCATTCCACCCCCAATATGTTGTAAAACACCCCCGAGCATATGTTCGAAAACACAATATGTTGTGTTTGCAGCAAAGGCGGGATGCCACCTGTAGAACCACACCCGCGAACCTCAACCTTCAAGTTGACCTTGAGGCGATTTTTACGTCCCTTTACACGCCGTTCACATCGCCCCCAAACTCCCCCACCCACGGTACACACGGCCCACCGCCGCATCGGTGTCTAGCGAAAAATGGGACGGGCCCCAGATTGCCCATGCGCGCAAAAGTGCGTCTCGGCAATCTGGGGCCCGTCCCCTTTAGTATTTATAAATATGCAGGTCAGCGAGGTGCTAGCGATGTGCTAGCGGATGCGCCGCCAGATAGACCTCGGTCAGTTGCGTTCGGTCGACATGCGTGTAGACCTGCGTGGTCGAAATATCGGCATGGCCCAAAATCTCCTGCAGCACACGCAGGTCGGCACCGCCCGTGAGCATGTGGGTGGCAAAGGAGTGGCGCAAGGTATGGGGATGGAGCCCCACCAGCCCCACCTGACGCCCATACCGCTCGCATATCGCATGCACGGCCTGGCGCGACAGGCGACGTCCGTTCTTATTTAAAAAGACCGCCGAGGTCTCGGTTCCGCGGGCATGGGCCGCCAAGCGAGAACGTCCCTCAGTTACATAGAGCGTCAGAGCTCGCGCCGCGCTTCCCACCAGTGGGGACAGGCGTTCCTTTGAGCCCTTACCGCGAACGAGTACAAAGCCATCGTCAATATGGATATCGCCCACATCGAGCCCAACCAGCTCACTCACACGCAAACCGCATCCGTAGAGCACTTCCAAGATGGCATGGTCGCGCAGTCCCATCTCGCCCTCGGGAAAGTCTTGATCGAGCAGCGCCGAGACATCCTCCACCGATAGATACTCCGGCAAACGCTCAGCCTTTTTAGGCAGGCGCAACGCCGCCGTCGGGTTTTGGGCCACGGCTCCATCGCGCACCAAAAAGGCATGCAGGCCCTTCACGGCAGCAAGCGCGCGCTCCACCGAGGCGTCGGAATAGCCTCCGCCGCGGCGATCGGCGACAAAGCCCTCCACGACCTGACGGGTCACCTCTTCAAAAGACACAATACCCGCCCGCTCCAGATAGGCGCAGTACGTCGTCAGGTCACGACGATAGGCCACAATCGTGTTGCGCGCCAAGCCCCGCTCGACCGCGAGGTAATCGAGATACTCCCCCGCCGCCACGGCGAGCGACGAGGGAGTAGCTTCGGTATGTTCCTTATTCGCCGGCACCCTTAGTCCGTAGCGAGGTTCATGGGCGTCACCTGCAGACGGTCGACACCCTCGTGCTGGCCGATCGAAGCGCGCACGAACTCTCGGAACAGCGGCTGCGGATTAGTCGGACGGCTCTTGAACTCGGGGTGAGCCTGGGTTGCCACATACCACGGATGCACGTCGCGCGGCAGCTCGACCATCTCGACCAGGCGCTCGTCGGGCGAGAGGCCAGAGATAACCAAGCCGGCATCCTCGAGCTGGTCGCGGAAGGCGTTGTTGAACTCAAAGCGGTGACGGTGACGCTCGTAGACGAGTTCCTCGCCATATGCCTCGCGAGCAAGGGTATCGGCGGCGAGCTTGCACGGATAGGCGCCCAGGCGCATGGTGCCGCCCTTCTCGGTCACGTCCTCCTGCGAGCTCATCAGATCGATGACGCTAAACGGGCCGTCCGGATCGAACTCAGAGGAGCTGGCGCCGGCAAGGCCGACGACGTTGCGGGCGAACTCGCACACGGCGACCTGCATACCCAGGCAAATGCCCAGATACGGAATCTTGTGCTCACGGGCAAACTCGGCCGCGAGGATCTTGCCCTCCAGGGCGCGCTTGCCAAAGCCGCCGGGGACCAGGATGCCCGAGGCGTCGCCCAGAACCTCAGAGACATTCTGCTCGTCGAGGCTCTCGCCGTCGACCAGCTGGACGTCCACATGGCGATCGTAGAAGACGCCCGCATGGTGCAGGGCCTCGATAACCGACAGGTACGCATCGGGCAGCTGCGTGTACTTACCCACGACGGCAATCTTAACCTTATCGGCGTGATGGTTGGCATGGTTCTGCTTACGCAGGAACTCATTCCACTCGCTCATGTCGCGCTCACGCGGGTCCAGGCCCAGGCGCTCGCAAATACGCAGGTCAAAGTCCTGCTCGGCAAGCAGCTGCGGCACGTCGTAGATGCTCGCGCAGTCCTCATTGGTAAAGACGCAATCGGTGTCGACGTCGCAGAAGCTTGCGATCTTTCCGCGGATAGCGTCATCGATATGGTGGTCGGAGCGCAGCACGATAATATCGGGCTGGATGCCAAAGCTGCGGAGCTCCTTGACGGAATGCTGCGTGGGCTTGGTCTTGACCTCGTGGGCGGCGGCGATATAGGGAACGAGCGACACGTGGATGTAGCAGACGTTCTCGGGGCCGGCCTCCTTGCGGTACTGACGAATGGCCTCGACAAACGGTTGGGACTCGATGTCGCCGATCGTGCCGCCCAGCTCGGTGATGACTACATCGGAGCCGGTCTGCTCCTCGATGCGGCGGAACTTATCCTTAATGGCATTGGTGACGTGAGGAATCACCTGCACGGTACCGCCCAAAAAGTCGCCGCGACGCTCGCGGGCGATGAGGCTTTTGTAGATGGCACCGGTCGTAAAGTTGGAATCGCGGGTCAGGTTCTCATCAATAAAGCGCTCGTAATGACCCAGGTCCAGGTCGGACTCGTAACCATCCTCGGTTACAAAGACCTCACCATGCTGGAACGGGCTCATGGTACCGGGGTCGACGTTCAGATACGGGTCGGCCTTCTGCATCGTTACTTTGTAGCCACGCGACTTGAGCAGACGGCCCAGCGAGGCCGCGGTGATACCCTTGCCCAGGGACGAAACCACGCCACCGGTTACGAACACATGCTTGGTCATATTGAGTTACCTGCGCTTCCCGTAGAAGTTGTTTATCCACATCTTACGGGTCTTCATTGTAATACTCGCGCCGCGGACCGTCCGCAATTTTTCTCGCGTGCGATTGCATTTCTCAATCTTGAAACAAAACGCCGCCCGGTTTCCCAGGCGGCGTCGCTATGGCAAGGGTTACATGCTGCTATCGATCAGCAACCTCGTCCTCAAGCATTTCTTGAACGAGCATGCCGGTACGGACGCCCTCAAGATACCACTCACCACGTTCGGTGAGGCAAATGCCATTTGCAAGCTGACCGCCGTCGTCGCTATAACGCGAGACGACATCAATCATACCTTCGGAATCCAAGCGATCGATTGCGGCGCGGGCACGATACGGCGAAACCCCCACGCGCTCGGCAAGCGTTTTGCGCGAGAAACCATACGGCCCGCCATTGTCTTCGGTTTGCTGGTCAATCTCCATCAACACCAGCACCTCGACACGCTTCATATCGTTAACACTCGCACGACCCTTGCCCGCCATAGCAGCCTCCTCAAACCGAGCACGAGCATCTAACGCGCCGTGCGCGACCGACACACCTCACGATGGCAGGTAATATCCATCATGCGGCATCCCGCTAAGGATGAAACAGTTACGGTTATTGTATACCGCTCAAATTGTTTCTAGGCAGGTAAACGGCTATTTTTCGCCGAAATAGACGCTTTATTGATCAAAAAGCCGTACCGGGCGCTAACCCGATACGGCCAAAATGCAATGCAATTACCGCGGTGCTTCAAACTTAGCGATGGAAGAAACCGCGGCGCTCAAACTTGGGCTCGCAGCACACGTTGATGCCCAACTTGCGCAGTACCGTCTCGTCCGTCGGCGAGATAATCACGCTAAAGAAGGCATCGCAGCCGCGCAGCTGCTCCAGGCCCGAAAGGACGCGAGCGGCCGTCTCACTCGTGGCCGAGGTGATCGACAGCGCCATAAGCGTCTCGTCGGTGTGGAGGCGCGGGTTTTTGCTGCCCAGGAAATGCGTCTTGAGCTTGCTGATGGGCTCGATCGCCTCATCGCTAATGACCTCGAGCTCAAGGTCGACGCCCGAGACATGCTTAAGGGCGTTCATAATGAGCGAACTTGCGGCGCCCAGGCGCGTGGAGGTCTTACCGGTCACCACGGAGCCATCGGGCATGACCATGGCACCCACGGGACCACCCGTCAGCTGCTCCCTAGTGAGGGCCGCCGAGCGCGCCGGTGAGTAGTTCTTATCGATGCCGGCTTTCTTCATAATAATCTTGAGACGGTCGACTTGCTCATCGCCCACGCCGGTACGGCGCACATTTTCGACCGCGGTAAAGTAGCGGCGGACGATCTCCATCTTGGAAGCGTCGCGGCAGGCATCGTCATCGGTGATGGCAAAGCCGACCATATTGACGCCCATGTCCGTAGGGCTCTGGTAGGGGCTCTTGCCCAGGATCTTTTCCATCAGGGCACGGACTACCGGGAAGGCCTCGACGTCGCGGTTGTAGTTGACCGTGGTCTTGTTGTAGGCCTCAAGGTGGAACGAATCGATGATGTTGGCGTCATCGAGGTCAGCCGTGGCGGCCTCGTAGGCAATATTGACCGGATGCGTCAGAGGAAGATTCCAGACCGGGAAGGTCTCGAATTTGGCATAGCCGGCGGCCGTGCCATGCTTGTGCTCGTGATAGAGCTGAGACAGGCAGGTGGCAAGCTTGCCCGAGCCAGGACCGGGGGCAGTAACCACGACGAGCGGTCGGGTGGTCTCGACAAACTCGTTCTTGCCGTAGCCATCGTCGGACACGATCAGATCGACATCGTGCGGATACCCCTCGATGGGATAGTGCAGCTTGGCGGGAATACCGAGCGCGTTCAGGCGGTTGCGGAACACATCGGCAGCGGGCTGTCCAGCGTACTGGGTGATGACCACGGCCGCGACAGCAAAGCCGTTGCCGCGGAACAGGTCAACCAGGCGCAGCACATCCTCGTCATAGGTAATGCCAAGGTCACCACGAGCCTTGTTTTTCTCGATATGGTTCGCGTTGATCGCGATGATAACCTCGACATCGTCGGCGATGCTCTTGAGCATGCGGAACTTGCTGTCCGGCTCAAAACCCGGTAGCACGCGGCTGGCATGATAGTCATCGAACAGCTTGCCGCCAAACTCCAAATACAGCTTGCCGCCAAACTGCGAGATGCGCTCCTTAATATGAGCGGCCTGCAGCTCGATATACTTCGCGTTGTCGAAACCCTGGCGCATGTATGGCTCCCGTCCCGTTTCCA
>JAHYYN010000040.1:0-12505 GCA_019424945.1 Collinsella sp.
TCTATGCACATCCGCTGCCGCGCATCATCAAGGCGTACAAGGATGCGGGCGAGCGACGCCTGGCGCCGTATCTGGCGGAGCTGCTCTACGACACCGCCCTGCATGCCCAGGTCGTAGCGCCCGATCGCTTAGGAGGTGTGCTGTCCGGTGCGGATGCGGTGGTGTTTGTGCCTGCGACGGCGGCAGCGTTTCGGCGGCGCGGTTTTGATCATATGGAGGCCATTGCGCGCCCATTTTGCGAGCTGTCGGGTGTTCCTCTGCTCGATGCCCTCGTCAAGTACGGGCATGGCGACCAGCGCGAACTCGGTCGTGAGGAGCGTCGCGAGCGTGCCCAAGGCATGTACGAGACGGTTGAGGACGTGCACGGCCGCCGCCTACTGCTTATCGATGACGTTATCACCACGGGCGCGACCATGGCAGCAGCCTCGGCGGAGCTCAAGCGTGCCGGCGCTGCGGCAGTCGATGGCCTTGCTATCGCACGTGTTTGGTAGGGGTGGTTTTGTGGCAGTGAAGATTGAGCGGCGCAACGAGCCGACAGGCGAACAGCTAGCGGCTTCCGTAATCCTAACAGGCGCTTCAGCGCTGCGCATGATGCGCGCCGAGCGCCGGCGGATGGGCTATATCAGCTGGAAGGACTTTAATCCCGATGAAGAGCGCCGTGTGCTGCGCACGTCGTCGCCCTCGATCGAGGATATCTATCTTCCTGACTTGGTGCGAATTGGAGCCAAAAGTGGCGAGGTGCAAGAAGATCTGTGCTTGCTGGTGGGATCTGCGGCGCAGCGCCGCCGCATGCCTGGCGTAGGCTGGTCCGTGTGTTCCGGGTTGCCCGCCGGCTCGATTCTAGAGGTGGAACCGGGGGTGTACAGCCTATCTCCCGAGGCCCTTTGTGTTGCCGTTGCGCGCGAGGTCGGCTGCATCCAGGCGTTTGCCCTGGCCCAGGAGCTGTGCTCTAAGATTTCACTGAGCGACCGCGGGAAGTATCTGCCTCCTTACACCTCGCCTGTTGCGAATAGACTTGCAAAGGACAAGGACCAGCCAGCAGACGTGGGCTACTTTGAAGTCGAGCCGGCGCTGACGCCCGATCGCCTGGCAGATTACCTTGCGGCATGCAAGGGGAATGTGGCCAAACAGCTGCTGCGTCTGTGTCCCTATCTTTCGGAAAACCTGCGCTCACCCATGGAGTGCATCATGCTCGCTCTGTTTTCGCTTCCGTTTTCCTATGGCGGGTTTGCCTGCGGACCTTTTAAGACCGACTACAAGATCGAGTTCGATGACCGTGCGCAGGCAATCTCGGGGATGCCTCATGCAGTTTGCGATGCGTATCAAGAAGCGGCCCGGTTTGACCTGGAATACAACGGTGAGCTGGGTCATTCCTCTCGGAGGGGACGTATCCATGATGAAAAGCGCAACACGGGCTTGATTACTATGGGAATCGAGGTCGCGACGGTCAATAACGAAATGCTCTGTGACATGGAAGCGATGGAAGCGCTCGCATGGCGCATGCACCAGCGTATGCGAAAGCGGTACCGGAATCGTGTCGATGCCCGCAGGAAGAAGCAAGAGGCGTTGCTTAACACGCTGCGGGCGTGTTTTGGGCTTAAGCCGGTCTAATTCACGTCGAAAATAGGGGGGGTTAATCATATGCCCTGGCCAAAATATGGCAAATATGAGTACTGTCACTAAATCAATAACAGCAAAATCAAGGAATTTAGGACTCGGAGGCGTCATAAAGTAAGAAGATAATAAACAAATGTAGAATAACTAAGCATCAGGTTGGCGACACTGAGCGCATAATCTGTCCGAGAGGCCAAAATTGCCTGTTACTAAATTGGTGACAGTACTCATATTTGCCATTTTTTGGCCACGGCACCCTAGGAGGGGTGCCCCGGAGCTCCCCATAGGGGGAGCTCCGGGCTTCACAGAGGCACGAATAGCCCACTCCGACCTGCGAAATCTGTACTCGCGATGCGAATGACGCCCCTAACCTTAAACTTTAGCTTGAACTTAGCTATAATGCGCTACGTTCCTACCAGGCTGTGGTTGCGGACGGACGAAATGCCCGTCCTAGTCCAAGACAGACGCGGTCAAAGGGATCCACGTAAGCGACCGCGTGCGCGCGGCGCGATCATGGCGCGTCCTAGATGTAAGCCGCACCGTCCGTTCTACTTTCTTTGGGGCAATACCGCCTCGCGGGCGAGCGGGCCAGTCGTGAAGGTGGCTGCGGCCTCCCGAGCAAACACCCCGGTGCGCAAGTGTGGGGTCAAATACCAGGTCAGCTGGTGGGAACAAGCTGATATTCCGCGCAACGCACGGATCGTATACGACACAGAAGGCAGGGTAGTGGACATGGTGAGGGGCAGCTTGATGCACGCGGCTCGGTTAGGTGCTGGGACCGCAGCGGTCATCGCCGTTTTGGGCCTGAGCGGATGCGCGTTCAACCCGCTGTCTACGTTCACGACTCCCACGATCGACCAGATCGAGTACGAGACCGTCACGCCCACGGTGTCGGATGATGCCCTGGTCACTCCCGGTACCCTGACGGTCGCCCTCGATACCTCCGATGCGCCGCAGGCCATGCAGGGCGCTGACGGCGAGCTCACGGGGTATGCAGTCGACGCTGCCCGCGCCCTCGCAAGCCGCATGGGCCTTAAGGTCGCCTTTGTCGATGCGTCCTCGGCAGGTTCCGCGCTCGGCGACAAAAAGGCTGATATCTTTATCGGCGAGATCAACTCTACGGACGGGGACGTTAGCTCGCTCGGCACCTGCCTGTACGATGCCGCTTCCGTGTTCGGTAAAACCAGCGATGGTGGGTCGCTAAGCGTTTCCACCGATACCCTTAACACGTCTACTCTGGGTATCCAGATGTCCTCGGCCTCGCAGGAGGCGCTTGCTAAGCAGAGCATCACCGCCAACCAAAAGACCTACTCCAATATCAACGAGTGCTTTGAGGCGCTCGAGTCCGGCGAGGTCGACTATGTGATCTGCGACTCCACGGCCGGCGGCTACCTTGCACGCCTGATGAGCGAGATCTCCTATGTCGGTGCGCTCGAGGCACCCTCGACGCTTGGTGTTGCGGGCCTCTCGTCCAATGACGAACTGTGCCGTGCCGTGAGCGATGCCCTCGACGGTATTACGGCCGACGGCACGCTCGAGGCGGTCCACTGCGTCTGGTACGGCACGATGCCCTACGACCTCACCACTAAGACGGTTTCGGGCGCTAACGTGCAGCCGGGCGACTCTGAGTCCAGTGAGACCACGTCCTCCGGCAGCGAGTCCTCCGATTCCAACAATGAGACCACATCCTCCGAAGACAAATCGTCCAGCCAGGAAGGCACCATCACCGACGACGACATTAACAAACTTAATAGCTAGTTATTGCTAGGGGTGGTGTCTCCTATACGTTGGGAAGGACGCCTCTTCACGGTTTCAACACGCACTGCCGGGCTTCCCCAATAGGGGAGCCCGGCTTTTTCATCCCTATAAAACCAGCAGGTCAAAGCCAATTTTCGGGGCCAAATACAAAGCCGTCGGCTCCCTTCTATAGCGCACTTTGCCACAGAAAAGTGCGAGACTTCGGTATGCGGTATCAAGCAATCGTTATTCGGGTCTTTAGGAATCCGCGTGATTAAATGCACGGCAATGGGTACATAGCCAGTACAGTAAGTCCCCGAGGCAGATTGGAGCCACGTATGGATATCAAGGTTTCTGGACGCAAGACGACGGTAACCGATGCTCTGCGTGCGCATGTGGATGAGAAGATCGGCGAGGCGCTCAAGGTTTTCGATATCGAGCCCATGACGGTCGACGTTGTACTTCGCTATGAGAAGAACCCCTCGAACCCCAACCCGGCAATCGTCGAGGTTACGGTTCGTGCCCGCGGTTCGGTGATTCGCGTTGCTGAGCACGGTGCAGATATGTACGCCGCCATCGACCTCTCCGCCGATAAGGTCACCCGCCAGCTGCGCAAGTTCAAGACCAAGGTCGTGGACAACCGCCAGGGCGGTGCCAGCGCCGCGGATGTCGCGCCGGTCGAGCGCGTCGAGGATCTGGCCGACCTGCTGCTGCCCGAGGAAGAGGACGACCTGCTCGTCCGCGAGAAGGTTATCGACGTCACCCCGATGACTGAGGAGCAGGCGCTGGTGCAGACCGATTTGCTGGGCCACGACTTCTACGTGTTCGAGAACGCGACGACCGGTCTCATCAATGTGGTGTATCACCGTAAGAATGGTGGATATGGCATCATCAAGCCCCGTATCGAAACACTTGACGAGTAAAATACGTTAACTTGCATGAGTTAACGGTTGGCGGCCATCCCATGCGGGTGGCCGCCTTTTTACGTAAGGAGTCGCTTTGATGGACAAGGCCGCATCCGCCGGTCATTCGGACCGTTGCCGCATCGTCGTCGATACCTGCTGCGACTTTAGCCCCGAGGTCGCCGCGAACCTCGATGTCGATATCTTGGGTTTCCCCTTCATTATCGATGGCGAGGAGCGCACGGATGACATCTGGTCGAGCATCACACCCAAGGAGTTCTACGACCGCATGCGCGCCGGTGCCCGCGTGTCTACCTCCGCTGTGTCGCTCGGTCGTTATATCGAGTTCTTTACCGAGTGCGCCAAAGAGGGTACGCCCACGGTCTACCTGTGCTTTACCTCGGCGCTGTCGTCGAGCTACAACTCCGCGTGCCAGGCGGCGGACGCCGTGCGCGCCGAGTATCCCAACTTTGAGCTGTACGTGGTCGACAACGCTCTGCCCTGTGCGACCGGCGAGCTCTTGGCGCTTGAGGCCGTGCGCCAGCGTTCGGCGGGACTGACCGCCAAGCAGCTGGTCGACTGGGCAAACGAGGCCAAGACCTATGTCCACGGTTACTTTACGCTCGAGAGCTTTGACGCGCTGGCTGCCGGCGGCCGCATTCCGCCCGCGGCGGCACAGCTAACGGCAAAGCTCGACGTCAAACCCGAGCTGTCCTACGACCTGGCCGGCTCGCTGTCGCTGATCGGCGTCAACCGCGGTCGCAAGAAGGCGCTCAAGTCCATTCTCAAGTCGTTCCGCGAGAACTACGTGCCCGATCGCACCATGCCCATCGCCATTATGACGGCCGATGCCGAAAAGGACGGCGACTGGCTCGAGGCCGCCATCCGCAAGGAGGAAGGCTGCGCCGACGTGACCATCATCCGCAGCTCCGTGGGTCCCACCATTGGCTCGCACGTGGGCCCCGGCATGGTGGCCTGCGCGTTTTGGGGCAAGAACCGCGCCGACAAGGCGTCGCTTTCCGACCGCATCGCCCGCCGCGTGCGCGGCGAGTAGACAGGCGCTACGACCGCAGGCGCCCCGCAGCTCAAACGCTGGCACCGAGTATTCAACCTGGTAATAACACCCAACCCAAAAGGAAAGGTTTCATGGCAAACAAGCTCTCTGTCGCATTTATCGGCACCGGAATTATGGGTGCCCCCATCGCCGGCCACATCCTGGACGCCGGCTATCCCGTTACGGTCAACAACCGCACCAAGTCCAAGGCCGCCTCGCTTATCGAGCGCGGCGCCGTCTGGGCCGATACGCCGGCAGATGCCGCGGCGAACGCCGACGTCGTCTTTACCATGGTGGGTTATCCCTCCGAGGTCGAGGAGCTCTACCTGGCGGGCGACGGCCTGCTGGCCTGCACTAAGCCCGGCGCGGTGCTGATCGACCTCACCACGAGCTCCCCCGAGCTGGCGCGCGACATTGCCGAGGCCGCCCAGGTTTCCGGCCGCATGGCGTTTGACTGCCCCGTCACCGGCGGCGAGTCTGGTGCTATCGCCGGCACGCTCACGGCTATCGTGGGCGCCACCGAGAACGACATTGCCCCAGTCCGCGACATCCTTGCCACCTTCGCGGCCAACGTCTGCTGCTTCGACGGTGCTGGCAAGGGCCAGGCTGCCAAGCTCGCCAACCAGGTGTCGCTGGGCGCCTGCATGGTCGGCATGGCCGATGCGCTGGCGTTTGCCGAGCTGAGCGGCCTTGATCTGGAGAAGACCCGTCAGATGATCCTGGGCGGCACCGGCAAGTCCGGCGCCATGGAGAGCCTGGCGCCCAAGGCGCTCGATGGCGACTACAAACCCGGCTTTATGGTCGAGCACTTCATTAAGGACCTGCGTCTGGCGCTCGCCTACGCCGATGACCGCGAGCTCGCGCTGCCCGGCGCCGACGTGGCCTTTACGCTCTACGACATGCTCGACGCTATCGGTGGCGCCAAGCTGGGCACCCAGGCCATCACGGTCCTCTATAAGGAGGAGGCCGATGCCATCGCCGCCGGTCTGGACTGGTCGCAGTATCGTCCCGAGGAGCATGGCGCTCACGAGGAAGGTTGCGGTTGCGGCGAACATGGCGACGACCACGAGTGCGGTTGTGGCCACCACCATGGCGAGGACCACGAGTGCTGCGGCGGCCACGGCCATGACGACGGCCACGAGTGCTGCTGCGGCCACCATCACGGGGAGTAGCGCCCATGAGCTGGACGTTCGTGGTGCTTGCGCTGGTGCTCTTTCTCTTTGCGATCTACATCGGCTTTTTGTGCGGCCAGTGGGCGTGCGAAAAGCGCGTCATCACCAAGCGTGACTACTGGATTGCCAACTTTGCGGGAGCGGCGGCAGTCATCCTGCTGACCTGGGTGTTCTCGCTGTTCCCGCTAGTGCAGTTTGCGCCGATCGGCTGGCTCGGCGGCTTTATCGCCGGCCTTAAAATGAGCTTTGGCGAATCCGTCGGCCCGTGGCGCAAGCACGACGAGGTCTTTAACGTCAACAAGGCTCACCGCGCCGCCGCCGACGCGGGCGATGCCGAGGAACGCCGCCGTGCACGTCGCAATGGCGCGGCCGACCGACAGCTCATCTCGGTCACCGATGACAGCAAGGGTGCTGGCAAGCATGCTAAGAAATAGTAAGAAGAGGTAACTATGGCAGAAAATAAAGACGAACAGCTCACCGACGAGGAGCTGGCACAGCTCCAGCTGGCAGAGGAGAACGAGAACGCCGTCGACCGCCTGGTCCAGGAGCTCGGCTGCCCCACGCGCCGCATCCGCCAGTTTGCCGCCCGCGTGCTGCACCTGCTTGCCGAGCGCGATCCGCAGCGCGTCGTGCCCTGCGTACCCGCGCTGATCGAGGCGCTCGACCGCCCCGAGGCGCAGACCCGCTGGGAGGCCCTCGATGCCCTGACGGCGCTCGCCACCACCTGCCCCGAGCAGCTGGGCGATGCCTTTGAGGGCGCCGAGACCGCACTGTTCGACGAGATCTCTTCCACGCTGCGCTATGCCGCCTTCCGCCTGCTGTGCGTGTGGGGTGCCACGAGCGTCGAGCGTTCGCGCGAAGCTTGGCCCATCCTGGACGAGGCCATCCAGTGCTACCACGGCGACCTTGAGTATCGCGACATGCTCGGTTGCCTGTACGAGTTTTGCCAGGGCGAGATCGACGCCGAGGTTGCCGAGAAGCTTGCGCTGCGCCTTAAGTTCGATGCCGAGAACGGCAAGGGCAGCTATCTCAAGGCGCGTTCGAGCGAGATTTGCGAAATGCTTGTTAAACGTTTTGGCCTGGATCTCTCCAAAAAGAAGAAGCGTGCTAGCGTAAAAAAATCTGACGACGCCGAAGACGAGGAGTAACAGATTATGGCGCACGATGTAGTCCTGATTCCCGGTGACGGTATCGGTCCCGAGATTACGCAGGCCATGCGCCGCGTGGTCGAGGCCACCGGTGTCCAGATCAACTGGAACGTCCAGGAGGCCGGTGCCGGCGTCATGGACGAGTTTGGCACGCCGCTGCCCCAACATGTGCTCGATGCGGTCGCCGAGACCAAGGTTGCCATCAAGGGCCCCATCACCACGCCGGTCGGCACGGGCTTCCGCAGCGTTAACGTTGCCCTGCGCAAGCACTTCGACCTGTACGCCTGCGTGCGCCCCTGCCTGTCGCAGCCGGGCGACGGCTCGCGCTTCCGCGACGTCGACCTGGTCATCGTGCGCGAGAACACCGAGGACCTCTACGCCGGCATCGAGTTCGATGAGGGCGCTGCCGAGGTCGAGGAGCTCTCACAGCTCGTCGAGCGTTCGGGCCAAAAGACCTTCGCCGCCGATTCCGCGATCTCGATCAAGCCCATCTCTATCGCCAAGAGCCGCCGTATTGTGGAGTATGCCTTTGAGTATGCCCGCCGCTGCGGCCGCAAAAAGGTGACGGCCGTGCACAAGGCCAACATCATGAAGGCGACCGACGGCCTGTTCCTGCGCGTTGCGCGCGAGGTGGCCGCTAACTATCCCGATATTGAGTTCAACGACAAGATCGTCGACGCCACCTGCATGGGTCTGGTCCAGAACCCCAACGACTTCGATGTCCTGGTGCTGCCAAACCTGTACGGCGACATCGTCAGCGACCTGTGCGCTGGTCTGGTGGGCGGCTTAGGCATGGCTCCGGGTTCCAACATCGGCGCCGACTGCGCCATCTTTGAGGCTACGCACGGCTCCGCGCCCGATATCGCCGGCAAGGATATCGCCAACCCCACGGCCGAGATCCTGTCTGCCGCGATGATGCTCGATCACCTGGGCGAGAACGACGCCGCCAATCGTATTCGCGCCGCCGTCTCCGCCACGCTCGACGAGGGCAAGCAGGTTACCGGCGACGTGCGTCGTGCCCAGACCGGCTCCGTTGAGGGTGCCGTGGGCACGCAGGCCTTTGCCGATGCCGTTATCGCGCACCTGGCCTAAGGTATGCACGCTGCAAACGCCTAAATAGTACTTAAGTGTTTGCGTATAACCTAAGAATCAATACGCCCGGCGTTCTGTCGGGCGTATTCTATTGGGGACTATGTTTCCTAACAAGGAGTAATTGATATGGGTCTGATTCAAAAGAAGGACGAGAAGGACGAGATCGACGGCATCCAGATCATCGAGCGCGGCGAAGGCCCCGACGGTGATGAGGACGAGAAGATCGACCTGGTCGCTGGTACGTCTGCCGAGCATATTGCCGCTGGTACGACGGCCGAGGAGGAGGACGCCCGTCTGGAGGCTCAGATTGCCGCGGATGCCGCTGACGAGAATCTGATGCCCGAGGAGCAGGACGAGGACGATTCCGACGCGGACGACCACGCATCCAAGCACAAGAAGACGATGATTGCCGCCTTTGTGGTCGCCATCGTGATTGCTGCGGTGGTCGGCTTCTTTATTGGCAATGGCGGCTTTGGCGGCAAGGGTGTCGGCTCGTCGACCCTCACCGAGGACCAGCTCGATTCGACCGTGGCAAGCTATAGCTACAACGGCAAGAAGAGCGATATCACCGCGCGCGAGGCCATCGAGAGCCAGTACAGCCTCGATACCGTTAAGGATAGCAACGGCAACTACACCGCCCCCTCTGCTGACGTCATCCTGTCTTACGTGCGCAACAAGATTCTGCTCGATGCTGCCGAGGACGAGGGCATTACCGTCTCCTCTAAGGAGATGAAGAAGTACGCCGAGGATTCTATCGGCACCTCGGACTACGACACCATGGCCACGCAGTATGGCGTGTCCAAGGACCAGGCCAAGCAGATCGTCCGCCAGTCCGCGACGCTGCAGAAGCTCTACAAGAAGAAGGTGGGCGATAGCTCCGCAAGCATGCCGACCGCCCCGACCGAGCCTGCTGACGGCAACGAGGAGACCGCGAGCAAGGACTACGCCGACTACATCATCAACCTTGCCGGCGACGAGTGGGATAGCGAGAAGGGCACCTGGAAGGACGCCGATGGCACCTACGCTAAGGCCTTTGCCGACGATGCCTTTACTGCCGATAGCGCTACCTATAAGCAGGCCATGACCGCCTATTACACCGCCTATCAGCAGTATTCCTCGCAGGCTTCGAGCGCCAGCTCCAAGTGGACCGAGTATGCTAACGGCCTCTACGCCAAGGCCAACATCAGCATCTACGGCCTGTTTGCGTAAAGATTGCCTGAGCTTTCGAGCGCGAAGTCGAAATATCTGATTGAGCCCGCTAGAACGTCCGTTCTAGCGGGCTTTTTGCGTCGGAGTTACTGAAGGCTTAATAATTTCCATCAATCTTTAAGCCCAAAGAGGCTATCGGCTTCATCGTCAGGTATGTATTCCAGAACATCGCCCGGTTGGCAGTCGAGTGCCCGGCATATCGCGTCAAGAGTTGAAAAACGTATGGCAGAAACCTTGCCTGTCTTAATGCGTGACATATTGACCTGGGAGATGCCCACGCGTTCCGCAAGCTCTTTGGATGAGATCTTGCGTTCGGCGAGCATGCGGTCAAGCCGCAGAATAATCATGGATTCCCCCTAGAGCAACTCGTCATCTTGTTTTTGCAGGATACACCCGTACTGGAAGACGCTGGCAATCAGGCTAATAATCAGGCCTGCAAAGACCATAGAGAGGTCGAGGTGCTGGCCGCCAAGCGCATCCGTAAAGTTGCCGCCAAATCCTGAGAGTATCAGCCCCGTGACTATGGCACCAAGAAGCTTCACAGCAACGCCGCCAATAAGGAACAAATGTCCTATTTGACGTAGTATGCGGATGCATTCGAGGTCAAAGGGCCTGCCCGCCTTTTCAATGGCGGAGAAAAACCTGTATGCGCTTAGCACGATGGCAAACGCAAGGCATGTCATCATGGCGCTCCCTATGGCAGTATGACCGTCGTGCGCGACAAGCATAAGAGGGGTGTGTTCATCGGCGCCGACGAGAGCGAGAATTGGCCCTTCGCCAGCCTCAAGCTCTACGGATTGGAGACAGAACCCTTGGGAGAGGCTAGGCAATATGAGTAGATCGTAGATTGCAATGACTGCGAGGAGTCCCAGAGCGAGCGCCACGGCGGTGCAGATTGTGGCCCATTTGCAGTAGCGAGTGAGCTTCCTCAGTTTGGCTATTGCCTGTTCACGGTCGATGGCTTCATTCGATTTGGATACGTTCCAGCGGATCATAGCTCCTCCAACCAATGTCTTGGATGATACTTAAATCTTATAACATACTTAACGATAAACGATAAACAATTACAGAATAGAGTAAGTAATGTTTGTAAGACGAATAGCGAGAGCTTATGGCACATTCAGGGAGTGGGAGTTTGGCACGCGGGGGGATGGACGAGTATTGAAATATCCTGCAACCGCGCAAGTGCTTCATCGGGTCTCCCCAATTCATCTAGGAAAACGGCCGTAAACGATTGCAAATAACCGGTGAACGGTCGAAAACTACCGTTCACCGATAATATCGAAACTGGTTCTAACTGGTATTAAGTCAAAAAGACCAATTCACAAATCTTCACAATGACCTGCATTTTTTCTACACGCCATTTTTAGCCACCCTGTGTTGTTTAGACACGAAAAAAGTTCCGATCTTTCGTCAAATCATTTCGAAACGGTTTCAAAACCGCAGGTAGAAGTGTTAATGAGCGGTAAACGGTCGATTTTTCGCCGTGAACGGTGCAAAAACGTTTTACTGTATGAATCAACGAAAGCAACCTCTTCTGTGGTGATATAGTGACAACAACACGTCACGTGGTTACTACCAGTTGAGAGACCACTGGTTCTCAAAGAACGCTTTCCAAGAAGCTTTAAGGGCGATTGCCCGTTGGCTTCCGAACATCATCGGACTCAGATCGTACACACCTTCGGAAGGGAAATTTGAATGGTTGGCTTTATTCTTACCGGTCATGGACAGTTCGCACCCGGCCTCGCAAGCGCTATCGCTATGGTCGCTGGCGACCAGCCCGCTTTTACCGTCGTTCCTTTTGAGGGCGACCAGGCTGCTTCCTACGGTGAGGATCTCCGCGCCGCTATTACCGCCATGCGCGAGGAGTGCGATGGCGTGCTCGTCTTTACCGACCTGCTTGGTGGTACCCCGTTCAACCAGGCAATGATGATTGCCCAGGATGTCGACAACGTCGAGATTCTGACTGGAACTAACCTTCCCATGGTTATTGAGCTTCTGTTCCTCCGCGGCAACGCCACGCTCGCCGAGCTTGGCGAGCAGGCCGTGACCGTTGGCCAGACGGGCATCACCGCCCAGACGGTCGCATCCGTTGCCGGCTCCGATGAAGAGGATATCTTCGGCGACGAGGACGGCATCTAATGGCCGACTTCGGGGCCAGCGTCCTGAGCTCTTCGGTCGCTCTTTTGGGCCTGCTTGTCATCATGGGCTTGATTTACACCATCTGGTCGCAAATCAACATGAAGAAGAAGCAGAAGTACTTCAAAGAGCTGCACACCGAGCTCAAGCCGGGTCAGGAGGTTCTTTTCGCTGGCGGTATCTACGGAACCGTCAAGGGTATCGAAGGCGAGAAGGTCCAGATTAAAGTCCGATCCGGTGCCGTCGTAGATGTTTCGCGTTACGCGATTCAGGAGATTAAGTAACTGTCGTCAGCAATCAACGAAAGGAAGCTGATCAACATGGCAGAACCCAACATTCTTCTTACCCGTATCGATAACCGACTGGTTCATGGTCAGGTCGCGACCCAGTGGAACTCCACCCTGGGCTCCAACCTCATCCTCGTCGCCAACGACGACG
>JAHYYN010000041.1:0-4184 GCA_019424945.1 Collinsella sp.
GCTCCAAGTCCGATCTGGGTGTTATGGAAGGCTGCACCGCCGAGCTCGAGGCGCTGGGCGTGCCCTATGAGCTTGTCATTGCGAGCGCACACCGCACACCGGCGAAGGTCCACGAGTGGGCTTCGACTGCCGCCGATCGCGGTATCAAAGTGATTATCGCCGCTGCCGGCAAGGCCGCCCACTTGGGTGGTGTCGTGGCTGCCTTTACGCCGCTGCCGGTTATCGGTGTGCCTATGAAGACGAGTGACCTGGGCGGTATGGATTCGCTGCTGTCGATGGTGCAGATGCCTTCGGGCGTACCCGTGGCCTGCGTTGCCATCAACGGCGCCAAGAATGCCGCCATCTATGCCACGCAGATCTTGGGCGCATGCGACCCCGAGTACCGCAAGGTTATCGAGAAGATGAAGCAGGAGATGGCTGACGCCTAGGCGTTCCGCCGTTTCACCGCAGTATAAGGAGAGCCATGTCCGACTATCAGGGAAAACGATTCAAGGCTTCTCAGATTCCCGATCCGTCGAAGCCGGGTGCTGCCCATGCGGCACAGCAGGGTCGGACATCCTCTCCTCAGCAGCCGCGCACGCCGCGCCCCGTGACACCGGCGACGCATCGTCGACAGGATGCGCCGGCCGCATATCGACCTTCATCTTATAGCACCGCTAAGAAGCCGCCCCGGTCTTCATCGCATGCCACGCCGTCGGATTACACCGAGTCGCCGCGTAAAAAGCGCCGCTCCATCATTCCTATTCTGCTCATCATCGTGGGCATCGGTCTGATTGTTGCCGCCGCTGCCATCTTTATCAATGCCCAGATTGGCTATAAGCAGGCGAGCGATTCGTATCAGAAAATCGAGAAGCAATATGTAAGCGATAAGGACGCCAGCGGCGTGCCGATTATCGACTTTGATGCACTTGCTCAGACGAACCCCGAGATTGTGGGTTGGATTTACGTGCCGGGAACCAACATCAACTATCCCGTGGTGCAGACCAACAACAACTCCAAATACCTCAACACGCTGTTCGATGGCACGTCTAACGCCTCGGGTGCCATCTTCTTGGATAGCGATGACACCGCGCCGGGAATGGTCGACCAGCAGACCACGATCTACGGCCACCATATGAACGATGGGTCGATGTTCAACGTGATTTCGGATACGACTGACCAGGCAACGTTCGATAGCATTGAATATGTGTACTACATCACGCGCGATGCGACGTATAAGTTGCGTCCGCTGGCGACCAAGGTGGTCGAGGACACGTATGCCAAGGCGCGCACGACCAATTTTGAGGGCGACGACGGACTCAAGAACTACCTGTCCGAGATGCTCGACGGCGCTTCTGCCGTGGCGAGTGATGCCACCGATCGTGCCGCTTCGGCAACTAAGGTTGTAACGCTTGTGACCTGTCGTTCGCTGTCGCTGAGCAACACACGCGCCGTCATGGTGCTCACGCCGGTCGAGGAATAAGTTGTTCGAGAGTAGCTAAAAAGGCCCCGTCCCAAATTGGCTACTCGACGACGGTAAGGGAGAAATGATGCTCGAGAGTGGCAAATTGATGCCTTCGATTGATGCTTGGCTGCGCGAGGCCAAGGCCGATGCTTCGGCGGCAGGCTGTGGGATGTATCTGACGCATAACGGTGTGGTGCGCGCGACGCCCAAGGCTGAGGTGCGCGGAGTCGAGACCGATGGCGTGGCGCCTGGGCATAAGGTGGGCGGCATGGTGTTTGGCTTCGATGCTCAGAAGGTGCAGGCTGCTATCGAGGCGACGCGTGCGATGCCGGGTATCGGCTATGTGCGTGTGTGGCTGGCAAGCGGCGAGCTTGCCGTAGGTGACGACATCATGCTCGTGCTCATCGGCGGGGACATTCGCCCGCACGTGGTCGATGCGCTGCAGGCGCTCGTTGGCACCATTAAGAACGAATGCGTGAGTGAGGTCGAGCGCGAGGCGTAGAGGCTTGCGTCGATAGAAGGATCGTTTATAAAAATGCCCACCGGTACGTGTGATACCGGCGGGCATTTTGCGTTTTGGGCGCGGTGGGCGCTACACGCGCGTCGCATCCTTGGGGCTCATGGTCATGCTCTGGAAGCGGTTTTCCATGTACTCGTTATCGAAGTGCTCTCCGTAGAACTGTGCGACGGGAATGTCCGGCTCCGTGCCGTTAACGCGCTGGTACCAGTAGTCGAGCGACTGCAGCGTCATGACGCCGTCGACCAGCATGATAACGGTAAAGATGACGGTGGCCGAGTAGCGGCTCTTCCAGGGGATCTTGTTGATAAGCTTAAGCAGCCTCGGCAGCAGCAGCTTGATCCAGATGAGGCCGCCCAGGCCCCACAGGCAGGCGAAGCCCGTGCAGGTGCGTCCGCCCGTGAGGACCACGAGCGGATCGGGCAAACCGAACAGCGTTATGTGCGAGTAGCTCCACGAGACCACGCCAAACGCGGTCTGCATAAACCAGCCCACGAACACCTCAAAGCTGGCGCCGAGCAGGGCGCTCACCAGGAAAATGATGATGGGGTTCTTTTTGTAGAAGCGGTTAAGCACCATGGTCATGAGCACGGCGCCAAATCCGTAGATGGGGCTGAAGGGGCCAAACAGCATGCCGGCGCGGTTCTGATAGACGCCCGGGTCGTCGACCGTCATGTGCCAGATGTCCTCGGCGATCAGGCCGAGTATGCAGCAGACAAAGAACACCCAGAACAGGTTGAAGTAGTTGAGCTTGATGTAGCCCTCGCCGGTTTCATCGCGGCCGAGCATGCCCTCGGCGGCGGCGTCGCGGTCGAGCATCTCCTGCAGGCGGCGCTGCAGTTCGCGCTCCTGACGCAGCGTGGGGTCGACGGTTGCCGAAAGTGCAACAAGGATGCCGAGCTGGATCGCGGGACGCAGCAGGAAGGGCCCGATGCCCTGGAGCATCACGTCGACCAAAAGCTCGACGACGGTGAATGCAATAAGGATGTAGGACAGGCGGGCGGCGTTGCGGCGCTGGTTTTTGATAAGGTCCAGGCCAAAGATGATTAGGATGACGGCACTTGCCGCAGAGAGCATGATGCCGGCGACGATAAGGCCGACTGCGACGAGCGTGTTGTCGCCGAGGTTGGCGGCGGCGTTGCCGTTGATGAGCGCGGTGATGACCTGCCACATAAAGGCGCCGACCGAAGGGAGCGTGCCCACGCCGGACAGGATGCACAGGACGGCGTACACCTTAATGATGAGGGGGATCTTCTTGACCTCCGTGGCGCTGGGGACGCTGGGGTCGAGTTCGTTTCGATCCATACAGAACCTTTCTCGCTTTGTTGTAGGTTATAAGGATACGCCGCCGACCTGCCAAAAGACAGGACGAACGTCCCAATTGCAACAATGCAAGCCCCAACGGCGGGCGAGACGCGTCGTAACGGAAGTATGCGGGATCGTCGGCCCCGAGGCGGTTGCCCAATAAAATGTTTGGCTGCAAAACGGATTATTAGCTCGGTGGGCTTTTAAAAAGCGCTGTTCATGCGCGGGAGTGCTTGTCTTGCCGTGCGTATAATAGGGCAGGTAACGCCAAATAACGAGGCTCTGAGGGGATGCCATGTCTCAAGAAACCATCCACGCGGCCGAGCGTGCCGCGGGACAGGTGAAGACCATGTCGACGTATGATCCGGACTCCGACCAGCTGCATGAGGAATGCGGCATTTTTGGTGTGTGGGCACCCGATCGCGATGTGGCTCGACTGACGTACTTTGGTCTGCGCGCGCTGCAGCATCGCGGCCAGGAATCGGCGGGAATCGCCGTGGGTGATGGCGGCACGGTTATGGTCCGCAAGGATCTGGGCCTGCTCGACCGCGTGTTCTCCAACGCCGACCTGTCGACGCTCTCCGGTCAGCTGGCCGTGGGTCATGTGCGCTACGGCACTGCCGGCGCCAAGAGCTGGGAAGCCTCTCAGCCGCACCTCTCTACCATCAACAGCGTCATTATCGCGCTCGCGCACAACGGCACCCTCGTCAACACCGACGAGCTGCGCCGCCAGCTGATCGAGCTGGGCGTGCCGTTCCTCTCCAATTCGGATTCCGAGGTCGCGACCAAGCTTATCGGCTACTTTACTCAGCGTACAGGCCATCTACGCGAGGGTATCCGCAAGACGATGGAGCTCGTGCGCGGCGGCTACGCCATGACGCTCATCAACGAGCAGGCGCTCTACGCATTCCGCGATCC
>JAHYYN010000041.1:4284-63330 GCA_019424945.1 Collinsella sp.
GCGGCTACGCCATGACGCTCATCAACGAGCAGGCGCTCTACGCATTCCGCGATCCTCACGGCATTCGCCCGCTGGTGCTTGGCAAGCTCGTGGACGAGGGCCTGGATCAGGCTGACGCCGCTTCTGTTTCGCAGCTGCCCTCGCAAGACGGCGCCGCGACGGTTGACGCCACCACCCATGTCACCCGCGCCGGCGGCTGGGTCGTCGCCTCCGAGACCTGTGCGCTCGATATTGTGGGCGCCGAGTACGTCCGCGACGTCCGTCCCGGTGAGATTTTGCGCATCAGCGCCGAGGGCCTTGTGTCCGAGCAGGGCGTGCCTGCCGCCGAAGAGCCTGCTAACTGCATCTTTGAGCAGGTCTACTTTGCCCGCCCCGACTCCATCATGAACGGCAAGAGCGTCTACGCCTGCCGTTATGACATGGGTCGTCAGCTGGCACACGAGGAGCCCGTCGAGGCCGACCTGGTCATCGGCGTGCCCGACTCCGGCCTGCCGCCCGCGGAGGGCTATTCGCATGAGAGTGGCATTCCCTTTGGTGAGGGCCTTATCAAGAACCGCTACGTGGGTCGTACGTTTATCGAGCCTACGCAGGAGCTGCGCGCCATGGGCGTGCGCATGAAGCTCAACCCGCTGCGCGACAACATCGAGGGCAAGCGCCTGGTCGTCATCGACGACTCCATCGTGCGCGGCACCACCATGGTGCAGCTCGTCAAGATGCTGCGCAACGCCGGCGCCAAGGAGATTCATATCCGCATCAACTCGCCCGAGGTCATCTGGCCGTGCTTCTACGGTATCGATACCGACGTGCAGTCGCAGCTTATCAGCGCCAACAAGACGGTCGACGAGATTTGCGAGTATATCGGCGCCGATTCGCTGGCCTTCCTTTCGGTCGAGGGCCTGCTTAAGGTCATGCCCAAGGGCGGCTACTGCGACGCGTGCTTTACCGGCCGCTATCCCGTGGCGATTCCCGAGAGCTTTGGCCGCGACAAGTTTATGGAGGGCTTTAAGCCCCGCAACCTGGACAAGCCGCTGTACTTTGACGACGACGCCGTGGTCGAGAAATACGACGACCGCAGCTGGGAAGAGGAGCACGGCGAGGCCTAAAACCTGCCATATGGGGACAGGTATATTTTGGTAGGTTTTACCTGCTGTTTTGTTGATATGACGGCGGGTGCTGTTATGGCACACGCCGAAATGAACGCAATTATGAGCACCGTTTGGCGCCCGCGCGGCGCCACGGTAGTGGGAGAGGAAGGCTCAGATGAGCGACAGCAAGCATGTGACGTACGAGGACGCCGGCGTCGATACCGCCGAGGGCGGTCGCGCCGTCGACGCGATTAAGCAGATGGTCAAGGACACCAATCGTCCCGAGGTTATCGGCGGCATCGGCGGCTTCGGTGGCCTGTTCTCGGCTGCCGCGCTTAAGGATATGGAAGACCCGATCCTGATCAGCGGTACCGACGGCGTGGGCACCAAGCTCGTGCTCGCCCAGATCATGGACCGTCACGAGACGGTGGGCCAGGACCTGGTCGCTATGTGCGTCAACGACATTTTGGCTTCGGGCGCCGAGCCGCTGTTCTTCCTGGACTACGTTGCCATCGGTCACATCGAGGCCGAGCACATGGCAAAGATCATCAAGGGCGTGGCCGATGGCTGC
Organism: Collinsella sp.; assembly: GCA_019424945.1. Lineage (GTDB taxonomy): Bacteria > Actinomycetota > Coriobacteriia > Coriobacteriales > Coriobacteriaceae > Collinsella. The sequence continues at coordinate 5,941 of JAHYYN010000041.1, forward strand.
AAGCTCGCGGGCTGCGCGCTCGTGGGCGGCGAGATGGCCGAGCACCCCGGCGTCATGGCTCCCGCCGACTACGACCTCGCCGGCTTTACCGTGGGCGTCGTCGACCGTCCCAAGATGCTCGACCCCGCGAACGTTCGCCCCGGCGATGTGATCCTGGGTCTGCCTTCCACCGGCGTGCACTCCAACGGCTACTCGCTCGTGCGCAAGGTCATCGGCGTCGACGGCATCAAACCGGGCACGCCCGAGGCCGCCGCTAAGGCCGAGGAACTGAGCCGTCCGCTCGAGGAGCTTGGTGGTGCATCGCTGGCAGACGCCCTGCTGGCCCCCACGCGCATCTACGTCAAGCCGATTCTGGAGCTGCTCCGCGGTGGCGCCAACGTTCACGCCATTGCCCATATCACCGGCGGCGGCATCACCGAGAACCTCAACCGCGCGCTTGCCGACGACGTCGACGCCGTGGTCACCCGCAACGGTGCCGAGATGGGTTGGGACGTTCCGCCCGTCATCACCTACGTGTCGCGCCAGGCCGAGCTCGCGCCCAACGAGGCATGCAAGACCTTCAACATGGGCGTCGGCCTGTGCCTGATCGTCGCCCCCGAGGACGAGGCCGCGGTTACCGAGGCCCTGGTCGCGCTGGGCGAGAAGCCGTTCCGCGTGGGCGAGTGCGTCGAGGGTTCCGGTAAGGTCGTGTACTCCGATGAGCGCTAACGATCAGATGGCTGCTAGTGAGGGCCTGGGCTTTGTGCCCTACACCCGTCCGACCGGCACCGATACGGCAGAGCCGCTCAAGATCGGTGTGCTCATCAGCGGTTCGGGTACCAACCTGCAGGCGCTGATCGATCTGATCGCCGCCGGCAAGCTCAACGCTTCGATTGAGCTTGTGGTGTCGAGCCGTCCTTCGGCCAAGGGCCTGCAGCGCGCTGAGCGCGCGGGCATCCAGACGCTCACGCTGTCCAAGGATGTCTACGCCGACCCTATTGCCGCCGACGAGATCATCGCGCACGAGCTTCTCGAGCGCGGCTGCGAGTATGTGGTCATGGCCGGCTACATGCGCATGGTGCACACGCCGCTGCTGGCGGCGTTTCCCAACCGCGTGGTCAACTTGCATCCGGCGCTGCTGCCGAGCTTTACCGGTGCGCATGCGATTGACGATGCCTTTGCGCGCGGCGTCAAGGTAACTGGCGTGACCGTGCATTTTGCCAACGAGATCTACGACAACGGTCCCATCATCGCCCAGCGCACACTGGCTGTTGAGGAGGGCTGGGATGTCGACACGCTCGAGGAGCACATCCACGCGATTGAGCACGTGCTGTATCCCGAGGTCGTGCAAATGCTCGCCGACGGTCGCATCCACGTGCTGGAGAACGGCAAGGTGGCAGTTGACCCGGCGCGCTAGTCGCTTGAAAAAGGGTCTCCTTGGTTTCCTTGAGATGTAAAAGCTTCATCAGAACCAAGAAATCTGATAGGGCCTCGTCCGTGTGCGGGCGGGGCCCTTTTGCGTGGCCTTTCATGTTTGCTATACTGCTAGCAGATAGAGAGGAGCCGCTATGGGTACAGCAACGGTGCAGCTCAACACGCGAATCGATCCTATGCTCAAGGCTGGTGGCGACGCGGTCCTAACTCGCAATGGATTGGGGGCGAGCGATGCTATTCGTGCGCTTTGGGTCTATCTTGTCGAGCATCAAACGTTGCCGGGATTTATGGTGGCGGATAAGCGCGAGGCGCCCCGTGCGGAGAGCCTGGCCGAGCAGGGGTGTGGCCTAGCTTTTTCCTCGTTGGGGCTAAGCGCTTCGGATTTTGCGCCAGGTGGATCATCTGCGGAAGACTGGGATGCCGTACGAGATGATATGTATGACGCGATGATTGCCGACATCGAGGCGAATTGCCGATGATCGAGGCAAAGCGGCTCTTGGTGGACACGAATGTTTGGCTTGATTACTACCTGCAAGAGGCCGCATTCGACAACGTGAGAAGATTGGTTGAACTGGCCGAAGCGGGAAAGATCGACCTTCTGTACGCGCCAACGACGGCAAAGGACGTGTTCTACATCTTGCCTCGGCGTCTAGCTCGACGGAATGTGAATGGGATTAACGCTTCGTTCGGTCCGGCTGCATGGGCATGCGTCGAGCATATGATGCAGGTGGCAACGGCTTCCCCGCTTTCGATGGCGGAGTGCGAGATGGCGCGCATGCTTGGCAAGCGCATGCCGGACCTCGAGGACAATCTCATTATCGCCTCGGGCGATACGGCGGATGTTGACTACGTAGTCACGAGCGACCGACGCATGTTGGAGACGATGCCCGAGGTATGCTTGACGCCCGCGCGCGCACTCGAGCTCATCGGGATCCTCGGCTAACCTTGCATACCCCGTTTCGCTATCATATTGAGCATTGTGGCCCTCATGCAACTTTGGAGGACGGTATGGCGGATAACGAAGCACTGTTTACGCCTGAGCTGGTGTTTTTTGATTGGGAGTGTGCGACGCCCGCCGAGGTGTTTGCGCGACTCGAAGGCGAACTTGCCCCACGCGGCTACATCTGCACCGGTTGGCTCGACGCCGTCCGCACGCGCGAGGATGCCTATCCCACGGGCCTTGCCATGCCGGCGGCCAACATCGCCATCCCACACACCGACCCGGGGTTTGTGGCCAAGCCCTATATCGCGGTGGTAAAGCCCGCCGCGCCCGTGACGTTCAATGCTATGGCCGGCATGGGTGCCCCCGTGCCGGCGCAGATCGTCATCAATTTGGGTATTGCCGAGCCGGGCGGCCAGGTCGAGGCCCTGCAAGCGCTCATGAATATCTTTATGGACGCGGACGTCGCAGCCGATGTGCTCGGCCAGACCACGCCCCAAGGCATGGTCGACGCCATCCGCCGCCACTTTTAAAGCCGGCACTTGGGGACTGTCCCTAACTGCCGGCAGAAAAGGAACGTCCCCAAGTGCCAGGGTTGCCCCTTTGTCGCGGGGGCTGCGTTGTGACACAATGGCGTTTGTTCGATTCGTGATGCGAAAGGCCAACTATGGCAAACAAGAAAAAGAACTCCGAGGCCGCACCGACGCCCGAGCAGCAGGCCCGCGCCGCGTCGAGCTCTCGTAAGAAGCAGCGCAAGACGTACGTGTCTAAGACCGTCAAGATCGTTCTGGTGGTCATCGGCGTGCTGGCGATGCTGCTTTCCGTCTCGGCCATGGCATGCTCCGGCCTTATGTCGCAGGCAGAGGATACCTCGGGCTACAAGCTTACCGGCGGTGTGGCTGCCACTATCAACGGCACCAACCTCACCGAGGACACCGTGACCAAGCAGATCATGAGCATGCGCACGTCCTACGGCTACACCAAGGACAAGGACTGGGCGCAGTATCTGGTCGACAACGACCTCACGCCCAAGAAGTACCGCAAGCAACTCATCGACTCCTACACGCAGCAGATTCTGCTCCAACAGGCACAGAAGGAGAACGGCGTGACGGTGTCGGACGAGGAGGTCGAGAAAGCCTGGAAGGACGCGTGCAAGAGCGCGGGCGGCGCCAAGACCTTTAAGAAGACCCTTAAGACCTACGGCTACACCGAGGACACCTATAAGAGCTCGCTCAAGGAGAGCCTGGCGCAGCAAAAGCTCAAAGATGCCGTGGCGCCCACCAGCAAGCCCAAGGACAGCGAGATCGTCGATTACATCAACGAGAACCTGTCGAAGTACAACGATGCCCGCCGCTCGTCGAACATCCTGATCAAGGTTGATTCCGATGCGTCCGATGAGGACAAGGCTGCCGCCAAGGCTAAGGCGCAGGAGTGCCTGAACAAGATCAACTCCGGCGAGCTGAGCTTTGAAGACGCCGTGAAGCAGTATTCCGACGACACCGGCTCCAAGGAGAAGAAGGGTGACGTGGGCTGGGACAAGCTCACCACCTTTGTCGACAGCTACCAGACGGCACTCGAGGGGCTCAACAAGGGCGATGTGAGCGACGTGGTCGAGTCGACGTACGGCTATCACATCATCAAGTGCACCGACTACTTCCATGTCGATAATCAGGTCGATGACATCAACCAGGTGCCCAAGGCCATCAAAAAGTACGTCTCCAACGTGGTGAAGACGCAGGCGGCCAGCACTGCGTATAGCGAGTGGCTAGAGCAGTACAAGAAGGATGCTGACATCACCGTCAATCCCATGCCCAAGGACGTACCCTATAACGTGAGCCTGAAGGGCGTCACCAAGAGTTCGACCGACGATTCGTCGACGACTGAGTAATCATGGGGCGGTGCTCGCGCGAGTGCCGCCCACGCTATTAGAGAGGATTTGCAGATGACCAACGAAGAGCTGCAGAAGGAAATGATCGCGGCCATGAAGGCCAAGGACAAGGTTCGCCTGTCCATCATTCGCCAGGTCAAGGCCGAGGTGAAGAATATCGAGGTTAACGAGCGCCGCGATGTGACCGAGGAAGACGTCAATAGCATGATCAAGCGTCTGATTAAGCAGACGAGCGAGACGCTGGAGATGTCCATCAAGGCCGGCACCGACCAGGAGCGTACCGACAACCTGACCGAGCAGGTCAAGATTCTGGAGAGCCTGCTGCCCGCGCAGGTTTCGGGCGAGGAGCTCGAGGCCCTGATCGAGCAGGTCATCGCCGAGCTGGGCGCCACGTCCAAGAAGCAGATGGGCCAGGTTATGGGCGCACTCGGCAAGGCCACCGGCGGCAACTTCGACAAGCCGGCCGCGGCAAAGATCGTCGGCGCCAAACTCGCGTAATTTGTTACGCGGTTTTACCAAACCGCGTAACGGCTCGACGCTGCAAACCCGTACACACGGCAATCTGACGTTCAATTTCAAGGGCGCGACCATAAGGTCTGCGCCCTTTCATTTCACGTCACCTTGCTCGCGTGTACGGGTTTTCGCTGACTTATGCTCAACAAGGGCGGTTGTATTATTTTCGGTGCTCATTGGGGACAGACTTAAATGAGTACCCACGGGGGGTACTCATTTAAGTCTGTCCCCAATGAGTGGGTGGAAGATTGCGGGTTCTTTACGGGAATGTAGTGTGGGCTGCGGAAACGTGGTTCTTTCCGTACAATAGTTCAACTCGTGTAAACGCAGGGAAGGGACATTCATGGCAGACATGATCGAGATCAAGCATCTCAACAAGTACTTTGGCGACCTGCATGTGCTCAAAGATATCAACCTCACCGTCAAGCGCGGCGAGAAGCTCGTAATGATCGGGCCTTCCGGCTCGGGTAAGTCGACGCTCATCCGCTGTGTCGATTATCTTGAGGAGCCCACGTCGGGCGAGGTCATCATCGACGGTACGCCGCTCACCAAAAAGAACCACCTGGAGATGGCTCGCAAGTATAGTTCCATGGTGTTTCAGCAGTTCAACCTGTATCCCAACATGACGGTGCTCGGCAACCTGACGCTCGCGCCCATCAAGCTGCAAAAGAAGAGCAAGGAGGAGGCGACCGAGATCGCCATCGCCGCGCTCAAGCGCGTCGGCATGGCGCATAAGGCCGGCGAGTATCCGCAGAATCTCTCGGGTGGTCAGCAGCAGCGCATCGCCATCGCCCGTGCCCTGTGTACCAAGCAGCCCATCATCCTGTTTGACGAGCCGACCTCGGCGCTCGACCCCGAGATGGTCCAGGAGGTTCTGGACGTTATGATTGAGCTTGCGCAGGAGGACATCACCATGATCTGCGTGACGCATGAGATGGGCTTTGCGCGCCAGGTGGCCGACCGCGTCATCTTTATGGAGGACGGCCGCATTCTGGAGGAGGGCACGCCCGAGCACTTCTTCGATAACCCCGAGAACCCGCGCTGCCGCGAGTTCCTGTCCAAGATTCTGCACTAGGCGCGGTGATGGACATGACGGATATGACGAGGGCGGCCGTGTCGCGCCGTCACTTTTTGCAGCTGGCGGGCGCCGGCATGCTTGCGCTGACGGGGACCGCGCTTACCGGTTGCGGCAACTCCACCAGCGGCGAGGGCTCCGACAAGGGGTCCAAGCTTGCGGCCATTAAGTCGCGTGGTCATCTGAATGCCGGCGTCAAGAAGGACGTTCCCGGCTATGGCTATTACGACACCGCCAAGGGCCGCTTTGAGGGCATGGAAGTCGATTTGTGCTACCAGATCGCCGCTGCCGTCTTTGGCGTGAGCTACAAGGAGGCCCGCGCCCAGGAGCTTGTCGAGTTTACCGACGTAACGCCCAAGACACGCGGCCCGCTGATCGATAACGGCCAACTCGACGTGGTCGCGGCGACCTACACCATCACCGACGAGCGCAAGAAGAGCTGGGATTTCTCGACGCCGTACCGCACCGACTACGTGGGACTCATGGTCAAGAAGCGTTCGGGCTTTACCTCGATTGAGGACCTGGACGGCAAGGTCATTGGCGTGAGCCAGGGCGCTACCACGCAGAGCCTGATCGAGCAGATGATCAAGGACAACGGCTTTAGCTGCAAGCCCGAGTTTAGGGCCTTTAGCGGCTATCCCATCATCAAGAGCTCGCTCGACGCCGGCAATATCGACGTCTTTGCCATGGACCGCTCCACGCTGGCCGGTTACATGAACGAGACCGTTGAGCTGCTGCAGCCCGAGGTCAAGTTTGGTGAGCAGGGCTACGGCGTGGCGACCAAGAAGGGCTGCGACCTTTCGGCCGTGGTCGATCAGGTGATTTGCGATCGCCTGGCTGACGGCTGGCTCGATCAAGAGGTCAAGACCTGGGGTCTTGTATAGGCGCATCGTCCAAGGAAGGAATCAAATGCTCGAAGGATTATTTGACGCCGACCGTTGGTCGACGACATTTCAAAACATGGGGCCCTTCTGGGAGGGCTTTGGCGTGACGCTGCAGGTGGTCGTTGCCGGCCTGCTGCTGTCGCTGGTGCTGGGCACGCTGCTTGGCGTGTTCTCTACCACTCGCTCGCGCGTGCTGCGCGCCATAAGCCGCGTGTACGTGGAGTTTTACCAGAACACCCCGTTGCCCGTGCAGGTGCTCTTTATGTACATGGCCGGTCCGCAGTTTTTGCAGGCCATAACCGGTGCCGACCAGCCGGTGCGCATCGCGCCGTTCGTGCTGGGCTTCTTGGGTGTGGGCCTGTATCACGCGGCCTACATTTCGGAGGTCATCCGCACCGGTATCGAGGCAGTTCCGCGCGGTCAGATGGAGGCGGCCCAGAGCCAGGGCTTCACCCGTGCGCAGGCGTACTGGTACATCGTGCTGCCCCAGACATTCAAGATCATTCTGCCGCCGCTGTGTAACCAGGCGCTTAACCTGGTCAAGAACACGTCGGTGCTGGCGCTTGTGGCCGGCGGTGACCTTATGTACCGTTCCGACAACTTTGTGAGCCTGTACGGTTACCTGCAGGGATACATCGTCTGCTGCCTTATGTACTTCATCATCTGCTTTCCGCTCGCCATGCTGGTGCAGTGGCTCGAGCGCCGCTCCAAGGAGCGTCCGCGCGGCGTGAGCCTGGCCGAGCTGGGGCTCGACAACGTAGAGGAGGCCTAGCGCATGGAAATCTTCAACGCGACCAACCTGCTCTACATTTGGGGCGGCTTTGTTAAGACAATCGAGATCTCGGCGCTGTCGATCTTTTTTTCGCTCATCTTTGGCACGGTGCTGGCGCTCGTTAAGAGCTATGCGCCCCGCCCGTTCCGTATTTTGGTGAGCGCCTATATCGAGCTGTTCCGTTGCACGCCGAACCTGCTGTGGATCCTGTTTATCTACTTTACGGTGCAGGGTTTGGACATTGTGATTTCGACCATCGCCTTTACGCTGTTTACCAGCGCTGTTATGGCCGAGATTGTGCGCGGCGGCCTCAACTCGATTCCACGAGGCCAGTTTGAGGCAGCGCAGAGCCAGGGCTTCGGCTTCTTTGCCACCATGCGCTACATCATTCTGCCGCAGACGTTTAAGACGATCATTCCGGCGCTGTTTAGCCAGTGCACGACTGTCATCAAGGACAGCTCGTATCTTTCGGGCATTAACGTGGCCGAGCTCATGTACACGGCCAACGTCGTGATGGCCCATGCGATCGACCTGTCGCAGGTGCTTATGCTCTACGGCCTGGTGTTTGCGATGTACTTTGTGCTCAACTTTGGTATCTCGCTGCTGGTGAGGGCGTATCAACGCCGTATTGTAGCCGCATAGTCCTGCTTCCCCAAGCACGGCACCTTGCCCCTCAATCGTCGCTTGCGTACATTTAGTACGCGGCGCTCCTCTTTCGGGGCAATCTGCCGCACTTGGGAAACCAGGACGGTCGTAAGTGACAAAATGGGAATCAGGAATCGCCTATTTCTCATCTGTTAGAAAGGAATCGCGATGAGCGATCTGGAGAACAAGAAGAGTCCTGTGGTCATTACCATCGCGCGCGACTTTGGTGCCGAGGGCCACGAGATCGGACGCATCCTCGCCAACGAGTTGGGGATTCCTCTGTACGACAACGAGCTACTGGTGCGCGCGTCGCTGCGCGCGGGCGAGTCGCTCGACAAGATGGCCGCCTACGACGAGCGTCTGGCCGTGGAGAACATGGCGTTTCTGCCCGACCGCTACGATGCGCGTTCGTACTCGGACAAGTTGTTCCAAAAGATGAGCCAGGTGATTTTGGACCTGGGCGAGACCGAGAGCTGCATTATCGAAGGCCGCCTGTCCGATTATCTGCTTCACAACAACCCCAACCACATTGCCGTGTTGGTGACCGCACCCTTTGAGGACCGCGTCGAGATCGTGCGCAAGAAGCGCGGCCTTAACAAAAAGAAGGGCGCCAAGCTGGTCAAGCAGCAGCAGAAGGCGCGCGAGGCGTTCTACAAGCGCTACAGCGCCGGAAAGTGGAAGATGACGAGCGGCAAGGACATCGTCGTCAACCGCGCCAAGTTGGGCCGCGAGGGCTGTAAAGACGTCATCGCCGCAGCCTACCGCTATAAAGTGGCGCAGCTCGAAGGCTAGCCGACCAAAACCACCACAAAGGGGACAGGCACCTTTGTGGTGGTTTTTGTTTTAGGCTGAGGGGAAGGCCTTGGCGGCAGTGCCTATCCTCGGCTTTTGCATAGTCTCGATCTGTAACACCAAGCCAGCGAAAATGGCTCTAACTGTTACAGATTGAGATGAACCGTTCGGCCGTCAGCCCAACGTCTTGATCTGTAACACCAGGCGGCATATTTGGTCTCTAACTGTTACAGATTGAGATGCAGCGTGGCCGGCCGGCACAATATCTCAATCTGTAACAACTGCAGGGCTCAACGGACTCCAGCTGTTACAGATTGAGACAAAACGACCGGGCAAGTCCCAAACCACCACAAAGGTGCCTGCCCCATCGTGGTGGTTTGGGCGGCCGGCATAAAAAAGTCCCCGCCGGGCGTGTGCTCGACGGGGACTTTGCCGTTTGATGGCTAGCACTGCAGGTGATTACTCGCCCAGCAGGCTCTTGGTGATGGAAGCGGCGGCCTTCTTGCCGGCGCCCATCGCCAGAATGACCGTAGCGGCACCGGTGACGATGTCGCCGCCGGCCCAGATGCGGGGATCGGTGGTCTGGCCGGTCTCCTCGTCGGCAACGATGTAGCCCCACTTGTTGAGCTCCATCTTGCCGCCGATCTTCTTTGCGAAGGGGTTGGCGTTGGTGCCGATAGCCGAGATCGCGACGTCGCAGGGAATCTCCTCGATGGCGCCCTCGATGGGCACCGGGCGACGGCGGCCGGACTCGTCGGGCTCGCCGAGCTCCATCTTCTGGACCTTGACGGCGCACACGGAGCCGTCCTCGCCAGCGACAAACTCGAGCGGGGAGACGAGCGGCAGAACCTCGACGCCCTCGGCCTTAGCATGGTGCAGCTCGGCGCGACGGCAGGGCATCTCGTCCTCGGTACGACGGTAGGCGATGATGGCGTGCTCGGCGCCCAGGCGCTTGGCGGTACGGACGGCGTCCATAGCCACGTTGCCGCCACCAAAGACGACGACGTTCTTGCCGTGCTTGGTGGGGGTGTCGTACTCGGGGAACTTGTTGGCCTTCATCAGGTTCACGCGGGTGAGGTACTCGTTGGCGAAGAAGACGTTGGGCAGGTTCTCGCCGGGGACGTTGAGGAACTTGGGCAGGCCAGCGCCGGTCGCCACGTAGATGGCGTCGAAGCCCTGCTCGAACAGCTCCTCGGCCGTGGCCATGTTGCCCACGACGGAGTTGTACTCAAACTTGACGCCCATGTCCTCCAGGCCGTCAATCTCGCGCTTGACGACCGCCTTGGGCAGACGGAACTCGGGGATGCCGTAGACCAGCACGCCGCCGCCGGTGAAGAAGGCCTCAAAGACGGTGACGTCAAAGCCGTTACGGGCGAGCTCGCCGGCGCAGGTGATGCCGGACGGGCCAGAGCCCACGACGGCGACCTTCTTGCCGTTCTTGGGGGCCATCTTGGGCGTGGAGGCGAGCTCGGGGCGGTCACCCAGGAAGCGCTCGAGCTGGCCGATGGCCACGGGCTCGGACTTCTTGCCACGGATGCACTTGCCCTCGCACTGGTTCTCCTGCGGGCAGACACGGCCGCAGATGGCGGGAAGCATGGAGTCCTCGCGGATGGTATCGAGAGCGCCGCCGAAGTCCTTCGCGCGGATCTGCTCGATAAAGCGGGGGATGTTGATGTTGACGGGGCAGCCCTCAACACAGAACGGCTTCTTGCAGTTGAGGCAGCGCTCGGCCTCGGCCAGCGCCATCTCTTCGGTGAAGCCCTTGTCGACGGGGCGGAAGTCGCAGGCGCGCTCGGCAGCCGGCTCCTCGTTATCGGGGGTGCGGGGCGACTTCATATCGGCAACGAAACGACCGTTAACTAGTGGCATGCGCAGCTCTTTTCCTCATAGGCCTTGAGGGACTCGCCCTCTTCGGAACGGTAAGCGGCCTGGCGGGCACGAAGGTCATCCCAGTCGACCAGGGTGGCATCGAAGTCGGGACCGTCGACGCAAGCGAACTTGGTCACGCCGCCCACCTCGACGCGGCAGCAGCCGCACATGCCGGTGCCGTCAACCATGATGGGGTTGAGCGACGCGGTGATGGGGGTGTCGTACTTCTGGGCGGTGAGGGTCGAGAACTTCATCATCGGAACGGGGCCGACGCAGAAGACCTGGCTCACGGCCTTGTCCTGCAGCAGGCGCTCCAGCGGAGCGGTGACAACGCCCTGCTCGCCGTAGGAGCCGTCGTCAGTGGTGATGTGGATGTGGTCCTCGTCGAGGAGCTCGCGGAACTGGTCCTCCATGAGCAGGAGGTCCTTGGTGCGGGCGCCCATGATGGCGTGCACCTCGTGACCGGTCTCGACCAGGTGCTTGGCGACCGGGAAGGCAATTGCCAGGCCGACGCCGCCGCCAATGACGGCGCAGGGGCCCTCGGCCATCTCGGTGGGAACGCCCAGCGGGCCCACGACGTCGCGCAGCGACTCGCCGGCTTCGTAAGTGGACAGCATCTCGGTGGTCTTGCCGATCACCATGAAGATGAACTCGACCCAGCCCTCGTCACCGTTCCAGCCGGCCAGGGTAAACGGGACGCGCTCGCCCGTCTCGTTGGCGCGGACCATGAGGAACTGTCCAGCGTGCGCATGCTTGGCGATTGCGGGCGCCTCGATGCGGAACTTGAACACCTTCTCCGAGAACTGCGTCTTCTCCAGGATCTTATACATAGAACCCCTCTCTTGTTAGGGCCGCCGAACCGTGCCTCCACGGAAATGGACAGTAGCCCGAATAAAACCGTACGCGCACAGGCGTTGTGCAGACATACGGTGCAAATTATACCCTCATGGACATGTCACTTACGTGTGTCTTCGGCGGTTGGGAGCAGGGTTTATCCACTTCGACCTGCCAAAGGGGGAGAGGTTTATTTTGGCAGGTTTTATCAGGCAAAACGGCAAAGGGGGCCGGCCTCGCGCTTCGGTGAGGCCGGCCCCCTTTGGAGCGTTGCATATGTATAGCGGCACAGGGTTTATTGCGACGCAGCCGCCGCGGCGTTTCCGCAGATGAAACCTGCCAAAATAAACATCTCTAAATGGTAGGTTTTAGTGCTTGCCGTTGGCGGAAGCGGCGCCGTTTACGTGATCGCGGGCGTAGATTACGCCGTGGACGATGGCCAGACCGGCGGCATCTGCGGCGCGGGCGCAGGTGTCCTGGAAATCCTCGGCTTCGCGGGCGCGCAGCTGCTTGAGCACGTAGTCTGCCACGGCCATCTTGCCGGGAGGGTTGCCGATGCCGGTGCGGATACGGCTAAAGTCGTGGCTGCCCATCTTGTCGATGATGGAGCGCAGGCCGTTGTGACCGGCATGGCCTCCGCCCACCTTAACACGCACGTCGCCGGCGGGAATATCGAGCTCGTCGTGGATGACGAGCAGCTCCTCGGCCTTGATCTTGTACTCGCGGCAGAGCTTGGAGATGGGCCCGCCCGAGGTGTTCATGTACGACTGCGGCTTGACCAGTACAATCTGGCGCTTGCCGTTCTCTTCCTCGGCATCGTTGATGTTGATGAGCGCGACCTCGGCGCCTGCTTGGTTTTTCCAGTACGTGACGCCGGCCTGACGGGCCAGCTCGTCGATCGCCTTAAAACCGGCGTTGTGGCGGGTCTCGGCATACTCATCGCCAGGGTTGCCAAGTCCGGCAACCATGCGAATCTTAAGCGGCTGTGCAGCTGCCATGTTCATCCTTTCGTTGATTTGTCGCCTGCTATGGTGAGCGACCCTGTTGCCGCTGTCAAATGGAGGGCAATTGAGGTTGTTTGGGGGCGTTTGGACGGCCGTCAAAATCCGAGGTGGACAGTTAGTTCAGATACGTATAAGTTCTGAGGACTCGAATTACTCAATTCAATGCCGATACGTTGTTTTGGAGCTTTAGTTAGTCCATATGGCGCTGTTTTGAAGTCTACCCTGCCTTCAAATAGGGCGAATGGTATAGAGATAGCTGCAAAACAGTCTAATTCAATGCGTCCATTTATACGTATTTGAACTAACTGCCCAGCCCTGCTCGACGGCGCACGGGTGATTCGCCGTTTAGACCGGCGCGAGGCCGGTTCCGGCCCGCAGAGCGTTGAGCCAAGCGGCCTGACGCTTGCGATAGCCCTTGATACGGTACCGGAATCGGACTCCTGCGAGTCGATGCATCGTTTGGGCGAAGGCTTCGAGTGCAACAAGGTCTTTCATTTGGTCGCGATTGATAACCAGGACGTGGATGCCCATGGCCTTGAGGCCATTATTTCGATTGCCATCGTGGATGCGAGCGTTTTGAAGCTCATGCCCAATTCCGTTGTATTCGTTGTCGACTCCGGCTGCCGGGCAATATAGGTCGCAGATGGCATAGGGGATGCCCGAGGACATGTTGGCCGCAAGAGTATCGAAGTCGATTCGATGGTTGAGTAGCAGGCCTCCCATGGGCAGGCTGCAACATCCGAATCCGCCAAAGCGCATGGGCGCTCCGAGAACGGCAAACATTAGGGATTCGGCTGGGGATGCGGATCCAGCCCGGGCGAGTTTGACTGCCGTGCGAAACGAGGCGTATGAGCTACTTTTGGCGAACCGTGCGACCGCCTCGAGCTCTTCGATGGTCGTGGCGGGCTCGCATTTGTAGTGCGCCTGTTCATAGCGGGTTTCGTTCTGTTGTTCGGCCGCTGACTGGTTGCCCAGGCAATCAAGATCGCCCGTCGCTTCGTAGCCATCGCCCTTGGGCCAGATGTCGTCATGGGCAATGGGGTATGTTGCCCCGGGAGGAAGGGAGTAAGTTCCGACCAGTTCCATGAGAAGCATCAAGGTTTTGGCGACTGATTCATTTTTAGAACAAAGCATGGCTGTCATGGCAGGAGACGTTGCGTAGATGTCGGCCTCGACGTGCATAATTGCACCTTCAGGAAGCGGAGCGGAGAGAATATGCTGAAGAAGTCGCTTGTCGGGGCGTCGGTTGCCTTCGTTTGAAACGAGAAGATCGAGCAGCTCGGAATCATCTTCATTCCAGGCGTCGAGTATCGAAAGTGCGCCAAAGTCTATCGCGTCATTATTGGGAATGCAGCTAGCCAAGGCCTGTGCTTGCTGTTCACTATCAATGGAGCTCCAGGGTAGGGCAGAGTACGCCCGTCGTGCGCGACGAATTGCGCGGAGGGCGGAGAAATGTGAAATCACGGTCGTCATAGCTATAACGTACTAAGTTGGCGGCAGAATGCGACCGCCATACCGTTCTTTTCGCTCAGCGGGGTGCTGGGCGCCATGAACGGCCGGGTGTTAGGAAATCGGTGGAATCGGTTGAGGGGATTGCAGGAAATTGAGCTCTGCCGAGAAGGTTGACGATGGCTACTGGACAGTTAGTTCAGATACGTATAAGGCGGCGGGCGTTCGAGGTGTTTCTAAGGGCCTTCGAGGGCGATTTGAAGATAATATATGCGGCGGTTGTACTCGAAAACGATGAGCTTCGGGCGGCATGGCATCCGCCGGGGAGCTCAGAAGGCTCCGAACGGACCTTTGGAGCTTTAAAAAATACGTATCTGAACTAACTGTCCAGGGCGGATTGGCGAGGAATAGAAAAAGGGTCGGAAGCGAGCTTCCGACCCTTTAAAAACATCAAAGATGATGCGATACGCGTTGGACTACAGCGCGAAGTCGCCGCCGACGAGCGTGGAGACGGGCTCCTCGTGGTAAACGGCGGAGATGGCCTGAGCGAACTCCTCGGCGACCGAGATGGTCTTGATCTTGCCGCCGACCTCGACGGGGATGGCGTCGGTGACGACGCACTCGACGATGGGGGCATCGTTCAGGCGCTCGATGGCCGGACCGGAGAAGATGCCGTGGGTGGCGCAGACGTAGATGTCGCCGGCGCCCATAGCCTTGAGCTCCTTGACGTTGGCGCACAGGGTGCCAGCGGTGTCGATCATGTCGTCGTTGATGATGCAGGTCTTGCCCTTGATGTCACCGATGATGCCCATGACCTCGGCGGCGTTGTGGCGCGGACGGCCCTTGTGGGCGATGGCCAGGTCGCAGCCGAGCATGTCGGACAGCTTCTTGGCGGCCTTGGCGCGACCCACGTCGGGGGAGACGACAACCAGGTTGTCGGTGTCGAAGTGCATGTCGTTGTAGTACTGGCCAAATAGCGGCAGTGCGGACAGGTGGTTAACCGGGATATCGAAGAAGCCCTGGATCTGGCCCTGGTGCAGGTCGAGGGTGATGATGCGGTTGACGCCGGCACGCTCGAGCAGGTTGGCGACGAGGCGGGCGGTGATGGGCTCGCGCGGGCCGGCCTTGCGGTCCTGGCGGGCATAGCCGTAGTGGGTGATAACGGCGGTGATGGAGCGGGCGGATGCGCGCTTGGCAGCGTCGGTGGCGATGAGCAGCTCCATGAGCATGTCGTTGACGTTGCCGCCGGCCACGGACTGAATCAGGAAGACGTCGGCGCCGCGGACGGTCTCGTCGTAGCGGGCGTAAATCTCACCATTGGCGAACTGCTTTAGCGTAAGGCCCGAAAGCTCGACCCCAAGGTACTCAGCGATCTTCTGAGCGAGGGGACGGTTGGAGGAACCGGAATACACGCGGATGGACTTGCGCATATTCTCCGACTTCTCGGGATCATTAATCGGCATTACCCTTCTCCTTTATATCGAATGCCATATAGATGCCTTGTTGCATTGTAACCGCGCGACGGGGTTTATCGAGTCTTGATAACGTCTTTACCGTCAACGGACACGAACCGACCACTCATCCGGTCGCGCAGGTCAGCATAGAAAAAGGAGCCGTCCCCATGGGAACAGCTCCTTAGATGCTTGGTAAAACGTTATACCTCGTCGTCCTCGCGCAGGCGTCGGCGGTAATCGGCGGCCCAGCCCTCAATATTTACCTGACGGGCGCGGCCCAGACCAAGTGCGTCGGCCGGGACCGGCTCGGTGATGACGGAGCCAGCGGCCACGAGCGCGCCGTCGCCGATCTGGGCGGGCGCGACCATCATGGTGTCGGAGCCAATGAAGGCATCCTTGCCGATGACGGTCTTGTGCTTGTGCACGCCATCGTAGTTGCAGGTGATGGAGCCCGCGCCCACGTTGACGCCGGAGCCCATGGTGGTGTCGCCGATGTAGGACAGGTGCGGCACCTTGGAGCCCTCGCCGATCGTGGACTTCTTGATCTCCACGTGCGTGCCGGCCTTGGAGCCGTCGAGCATGTGGGTACCCGGGCGCAGGTAGGCGCGCGGGCCGCAGTCGACGCCGTTCTCGATGACGGCCTCAATGGCGATGGTCTCATCGATGGTGCAGCCGCTGCCGACGGTGGTGTCGGTGAGGCGGCTGTTGGGACCGAGCTGGCACTCCTCGCCCACGGTGACGTGGCCGATCAGGTGCGTCTGCGGCCACACGACGGTATCGCGGCCGATAATGGCATTGGGGCCGATCCAGGCCTGTGTGGGGTCGATGAAGGTAACGCCCTCGGCCATCCAGTGCTCGTTGATGCGGTCGCGCGCGATGGCGGTGAGCTGTGCGAGCTGGATGCGGCTGTTGACGCCCAGGCCGTCGCGGTAGTCGTCGCAGTGGAAGATGGAGACAGCCTGGCCGTGGCCTTTGAGGATCTCGAGCATGTCGGGCAGGTAGTACTCGGATTGCGCGTTGTCGTTGCCGATCTCGTTGATGTGGGCGGCGAGCTGCGTGCCGTCAAATGCGTAGCAGCCGGCGTTGCACTCGAGCAGCGTGGCGGCCTGCTCGGGCGTGCAGTCCTTCTGCTCGATGATGCGCTCGATCTGACCATCGGCGCCCAGCTTGATGCGGCCGTAGCCGAAAGGATCGGGCGGGGTCATGGTCATGACGGTGCAGGCGAGCTCGCCGGTGGCGACGGTTTGCGCGAACTTGGCGACGGTGTCGGCGGTGATGAGCGGCAGGTCGCCGTTGAGCACGACGACGGGGCCTTGCGTGATGCCGCAGGCCTCGAGCGCGACCTTTACGGCGTGGCCGGTGCCCAGGCGCTCGGTCTGCTCGACGCACTCGACCTTGGTGGCGCTGTTGGCGTAGGCGCCGTCGATGAGGGCGCGCATCTCGTCGGCGTGGCTGCCGATGACGACCACGACGCGGCTGCAGCCGGCCTTGATGGTAGCGTCGACGATCCACTGGACCATGGGCTTACCCAGGATCTTGTGCGAAACCTTGCAGTGGTTCGACTTCATGCGGGTGCCCTCGCCGGCAGCGAGGATAATTGCGGTTGCGTCCATGTGATCTCCTGTTACGTTATAGAGACGTGTGTTTGGAAACGATACACGGCGCAATATGATACCGCAGGCATATGACGAGCGCGTAACGATTGGTTTGCGGCGGTTGAGGCTTGCGCCGCCGGCGTGGCGTTTGCACTGCGTGCGTGCGGCGTTGGCGGTGCTGCGGAGCTGTTGTTTGAGCGAGGGAACGGGGGTGCCCGTGGATAACATACGAGAGGAGTTTGGCGGCGGGCCCGTCGCGGCATTCTCGATGTCGCATCCGGCTGTGCCGGCACTCTATATAGTGCTGACGCTGGGGCTCACTATGTTCTCGATGCAGCCGGTACTGATCGCGCTGTCGCTCGCAGGCGGGCTGGCGTATGGATTTGCGACGCGTGGGGCTGCCCGCACGCTGGGCGCGCTCCGCTGGCAGCTGCCGGTGATTTTGATCGTCGCGCTGCTCAATCCGCTGTTTAGCGCCTCGGGTTCGACGGAGCTGTTCCGTATTGGCATGCGCGCGGTGTATCTGGAGAGCATGGTATACGGCCTGTGCATGGGCGGGCTGTTTGTGGCGAGCGTGTTGTGGTTTGAGGCGGCGGCATCGATGCTCGAATACGACAAGGTACTCGCGCTGCTGGGCAATGCCGCGCCGGTGATTGCGCTCATGATCTCGATGTGCATGAGGCTTATCCCGCAGTTTTTGCGCCGCGGTCGTACGGTGCTGGCGGTGCAGGATGCGATTGATGTGCCGGGCAGCGCGCCGGCCGACCCCGTGCGTTCGCGTTTGCGGGCATCGAGTGTGTTGATGGGCTGGGGCATGGAAGATTCGCTGGAGCGCGCGGACGCGATGCGCTCGCGCGGGTGGGGTGCCGCGACGCGTCGTACGACGTATGCGCGGTATCGACTGGGGCGCAGCGACGTTGCCGCGCTGGCTGGGCTTGCGGTGTTTGGTGCCGCCGCGGTGGCGGTGGCATGGACCGCGACAACGCAGTATTCGTTTTATCCGCAGCTCTCGGTGCCGGCGCCGTGGCGGGGCTATGTCGTGTACGCTGCCTGGATGATGCTGCCTTGCGCGTCGCACGCGATTGATGAGAAGAGGTTTGGCTGATGGCTCGGTTGGATAGGGGCCCGGTGTCGGGCGCGGCGTGCGGCCCGGATATTCCGGCGATTGAGGTGCAGGGCCTTAGTTTTGCCTATCCCGGGGCCGAGGCACCGGTGCTCGAGGGGCTTGATTGGCGTGTTCCCCAAGGTGCATTTGCGCTGCTTGTTGGCGGTACCGGTTCGGGCAAGTCGACGCTGCTGTCGCTGCTCAAGCCCGAGATCGCGCCGGCGGGCGAGCGCACTGGTGATGCGCGCGTGCTGGGCGAGAACGTTGCCGACATGGACGTGCGGGCATCGGCGGAGCGCGTGGGCTATGTGTTCCAGGATCCCGAGAACCAGATCGTGTGCGAAACCGTGTGGCACGAGATGGCGTTTGGCCTGGAAAACTTGGGGCTAGCACGTGATGAGATGCGCCGTCGCGTAGCTGAGACCAGCTATTTCTTTGGTCTGGAGGACTGGCTTCATCGCGATACCGATACGCTTTCGGGCGGCCGCAAGCAGCTGCTGTCGCTTGCCGCCGTCCTGGCGCTGCGTCCGCGTGTGCTGCTACTCGACGAGCCCACGTCTCAGCTCGATCCCGTTGCCGAGAAGAATTTTCTGCACGCGCTGTTTCGCGTGAACCGTGAGTTGGGCTGCACGGTTGTTGTGGCTACGCATCAACCGCGTCCAATGCTCGAGTATGCGACGTGTGCGTACCGGATTGAGGACGGTCGCGTGCGCGAGGTGGCGGATATGGCTTCTTTGGGACGCCGAGAATCGTTGTTTTCCGACGACATGTTGGGGTGGGGTGCCGTCCGATGTGCAAAAAACGGAGTATTCAGCAGGCGTGAGGACAATTTGGGCTCTCTGGAGCCGCCCGGGGACGTATCGAGCGCGAAAAAAAGTTCGGAATTGGACAAATCGTCCGAATTTGTGGCGCAAACGTCGCTCGAGAACGGCTCGGAAGCCTTCCCGCGCACGGATGGGAGCAGAATACTCCAAAAAATGCACGGCGGGTCGGCTACCACCCTGGCAGGGAGCTGGTTTCGCTACGATCGCGCGGGCGGCTGGGTGCTGCGCGGGCTCGACGTGGCGTTTTCGGCCGGTGCGGTGCATGCGATCGTGGGCGGCAACGGATGCGGTAAGTCGACGATGCTCTCGGTGCTGGCGAAGACCGCCAAGCTGCAGCGCGGCCGCATGGTGCGCGGAGCGGCCTCGGCGGCGCTGCTGCCTCAGAACCCCAAAGCATTGCTGGTTGCCGAGACGGTTCACGATGAGCTGATGGAATGGGCCTCGACCTGCGGATATGACGAGAACTTGGCGCGGGAGCGTGCGGCGCAACTGGGATTGGACGGCCTGGAGACGCGTCACCCCTACGACCTCTCGGGCGGACAGCGCCAGCTGCTCGCGCTGGCAAAGCTGCTGCTGATTGGCCCCGAGCTGCTGCTGCTTGACGAGCCCACGAAGGGCTTGGACCTGGAGAGCCGCCGCATCATCGCTCGCGCCCTGCGTGACCATGCGAAGGCTGGCGGCACCGTCATCATGGCTACGCACGATTTGGACTTTGCCGAGCAGGTCGCCGACGACATCGCCATGATGTTCGATGGCGAGATTGCCTGCATGGAGCCGCCGGCCGACTTCTTTGCCGACAACGTGTTTTATAGGGCGTGATGGGATGGCGGATTATCGCATCGTGCGCCTACTCGCAAAACTGGAGATACCGCTGCTGCTGGCGGTGCCAGCCGTGATGGCTTCGGCGTTGCTGGCGGGCGTTGAGCAGGCGGCGCTCGCCATGCTTGTCGTGGTGGCGCTGGTGCTTGCGCTGTTCTTTGCAGGCTATGAGGCGTCGCGACCGGGCCTGCGCCAGATTATGCCAACGCTGGTTCTGGCGGCGTTGGCCGCGGCGGGGCGCATCTTGTTTGGCCCCATTCCCGACTTTAAACCCGTGAGTGCCATCGCCATTATCGCGGGGGCGACGCTTGGTCGCCGCAATGGTTTTATGGTTGGCGCGCTGGCGGCGCTGACCAGCAATTTCTTTTTTGGACAGGGCATGTGGACGCCGTGGCAGATGTATGCCTGGGGGCTCGTGGGATACGTTGGCGGTGCGCTGGCGCATGCGGGTGCGTTCGACCGCGCCGACGGCACCGTGCGTATGCCGGCGCTGCTGACCTACGGCTTTGCTTCGGGTTTGCTGTACGGCGTTGTGATCAACGCCTACGACATTATCGGTTTTGTTCAACCGCTCACGTGGGCGGGTGCCATGGCGCGTCTTGCCACCGCCGTACCGTTCGATATCACGCACGGCCTTGCGACCTGCGTGTTTTTGGTCGCCCTGTACAAGCCTTGGTGTCGCCGCATCAACCGAGTCGTCGTGAAGTACGGACTGTAGGGCTGGTTGCGCCGGGGCGGGAATCAATACTGCCGAAGTGTCATTTTAAAACTATGCCGGTTTACGGGGCCAGATTGGCACAAGCAGACCATGCCGGCTATTTTTGAAATAGAGCAAGCCGTTTACCTGCGGTTTTATTATTTCGGAATTGCGTATGGTTGGGGGTTCGCGATTTAGCCCCGTAAACTGGCATAGTTTTGGAATGGCCGGCTGATATGACGGGCGTCGTGACCCTCAAGAGCCAAATTGATCCGTTTTCTTTCGTCTCCAGACGTCCCCGGGGAATCAGCTGAACTCGCCCGCCACGAAATCAGCCTATCTACTACGTTTGACCCGACACCCCCAAACACAACCGCGTTTTATGAAAAACCGCAGGCTTTCTACCTGCGGTTTTCTTTTTGCGTTGTTCGCTGTGGTTGAGGGTGGTGGCTTAAACGTAGTAGATGGGCGTGTTTCGTGGCGGATGGGTCACGTGGATACCACCACGAGGCCCAAAATGATTCGTTTTCCTCCGTCCCCAGGGGATCAGCTGGGGCTAGAGCTCTAGCGTGAGGGTGACGGGGCAGTGGTCGCTGCCGAAGATGTCGCCGCGGATGCCGGTGTCGCGTACGTTGTCGGCGATTGCGTCGCTTACCAGGAAGTAGTCGATGCGCCAGCCGGCGTTGTTCTTGCGGGCATTAAAGCGATAGCTCCACCAGCTGTAGACGCCCTCGACGTCGGGGTTTGCCGCGCGCCAGGTATCGGTAAAACCGGCGTCGAGCAGCTCGGTAAACTTGCCGCGCTCTTCGTCCGAAAAGCCGGCGTTGCCGCGGTTGGATTTGGGGTTCTTAAGGTCGATCTCCTCGTGCGCCACGTTAAAGTCGCCGCAGGTCACGACGGGTTTGCCGGTCTCGCGCTCGAGCGTGTTCAAAAAGCCGCGGTAAGCATCGTCCCAGGCCATGCGCACGTCGATGCGGGCGAGTTCATTTTGGGCGTTGGGTGTATAGACGTCGACAAACCAGAACTTGTCGAACTCCAGCGCGCAGACGCGGCCCTCGGTTGCGGCTTGGGCGACGAGCTCGGCCGCCTCGTTCTCGCCGGCGTAGGGTAGCAGTGCGTCGGCGTGCAGCACGCGCAGCGGTTTCTGGCGGCTAAAGACCGCAGTGCCCGAATAGCCTTTACGCTCGGCGTAGCTCCAGGTTTGGTGATAGCCGGGCAGGTCAATATCGACCTGGCCTTCTTGCAACTTGGTCTCTTGCAGCGCCAGGATATCGACGTCGAGTTCTTGCGCGATCTGGATAAAGCTCGGGTCCTTTTTGAGCACGGCGCGCAGGCCGTTGACGTTCCACGAGGCGAAAGTGTAAGTCTGAGGCATGGTGTCCTTTCGACGGGGTTGGCAGGCTTAAGATTAGCGCAACAGGGGCGGGGTGGGCTCCGCGCATGCTGACTTAAAGGTCGCATGCTGGGACATCGCCCGACGCCGCCCGATCAACAAGGACGGAGGGCTCATATGACGCAGGCAATATCGGATCCCAAGCAGGCCTCCGCCGCGCTGGCGGAGCTTTTTGATACCCACAAGCGCGTGGTCTTCTTTGGCGGCGCGGGTGTTTCCACGGCGAGCGGCATCCCCGATTTCCGCAGCGTGGACGGCCTGTATCACCAGCAGTTTGCCTATCCGCCCGAGACCATGCTGTCGCACAGCTTTTACGAGACACATCCGGCGGGGTTCTTCGACTTTTACCGAACCAAGATGATCGCGCTTAACGCTAAGCCCAACCGCTGCCACACCAAGCTGGCCGAGCTGGAGCGCGTCGGCAAGCTTGATGCCGTGGTGACGCAAAACATCGACGGCTTGCATCAGATGGCGGGCTCGCAGCGCGTGTTTGAGTTGCACGGATCGGTCCATCGCAACATTTGCCAGTCGTGCGGAGCGGTCTATAGCGCCGAGTGGATTTGCTCGCGCGAGCACGAGGACGCCGCGGGCGTGCCCGTGTGCCCCGCGTGCGGTGGTCGCATCAAGCCCGATGTGGTGCTCTACGAAGAGCCGCTCGACGAGCACGTGTTGACCGGTGCCGTTGCCGCCATCGTCGCGGCCGATGCCCTTGTCGTGGGCGGAACCTCGCTCGTGGTGTATCCGGCGGCAGGCCTTACGCGATACTTTACCGGCGATACGCTGGCCATATGCAACCTTGCTCCCACCGATCAGGATGCAAATGCCGACCTGCTGATTTCTTGCGACATCGCGGCCGCGTTTGCGTTCTAGCCCGCGTGCGCGGATACAATAGAAAGACTGAGTGCAAAGCGACCCCGCCGCCAGCTCCCCAAGCTCGGCGGCGTGGGCATTTTAGGAGGATGTTCATGGCGAACGACAGCAAGACATGGCGGTGCGGAAAGTATGAGCTCAGCTTTGACCGTCCGCGCATCATGGGCGTCCTCAACGTGACGCCCGATTCGTTTAGCGATGGCGGGGAGCATTTCGACCCGGATGCCGCGATCGAGTATGGCCTGGCGATGCTCGACGCCGGCGCCGACATCATCGACGTGGGCGGTGAGTCCACACGTCCCGGCTTTACCCCGGTCAATCCCGATGAGGAAGCGCGCCGCGTGCTGCCCGTGGTGCGCGCGCTGGCCAAAGAGGGGGCCATCGTCTCGATTGATACGCGTCATGTGGCGGTTGCCAAGGCGGCCGTGCGCTGCGGCGCCTCGATCGTCAACGACGTGACCGGCTTCACCGACCCCAAGATGGTCGAGTTTGTTAAGACGAGCACCTGCGGCGTCATCGTGATGCATGCCGGCGAGGTCGCCGCGCCCGCACGCACGCACGCAACGGTGCAGCTCGATACCTCGGCTGCGGCGTTTGTTGCCGAGAAGGCGCGCGAGGCGGCTGCCGAGAAGGCGCGTGAGGCTGAGAAGCCGGCTCGCCGCCGTCGCGGCAAGTTGCTGGGTGAGCCTAAGCCGGAGGCCAAGCTTCCGGGTGGCGTGGTGCAGCCTTCGTTGCCGTTTGGCGAACCTGAGCCCGCGACCGAGCCTGCAAGCGAGCAGGAGACGCCGGCCGCCGAGCAGGCTGCTGCCGCCGAGACCGTCGCGCCCGCGCCCGAGGCCACCGAGGCCGCATCGGAGCCCAATGACCGCCTGGCCGCCATGATGCGCCGCAGCGCCCGCCGCGAGGAAGCCTACGTGCCCACCTCGCAGCTCCGCCGCTTCACCCTGCCCGATTCGGCGCCCATCATGCGCCGCGTCATGGGCTTTCTGTCCGACCAGGCCCGCGCGCTCATCCACGCCGGCGTGTCGCGCGACCGCATCTGCATCGATCCCGGTCCGGGCTTTGGCAAGACGGCCAACGAGGACATCGTCATCCAGCGCGAGACTGCCAAGATGGCGTCACTGGGCTATCCGCTCATGTGCGCCGTATCGCGCAAGCGCTTTGTGGGCGCCGTCTCGGGCGTGACCGAGGCCGCCGAGCGCGATGCCGCTACGTTTGGCGTGTGCCTGGGCGCCATCCAGGCCGGTGCCAACATCGTGCGCGTGCACGACGCCGCGGGCTTTGCGCAGTTCCTGAATGGCTACTGGGCGGTTGCCAAGCCGCAGCCGCGCCGCGCGTTTGTGGCCGTGGGCTCCAACCTGGGGCATCGCTGCGACAACATCCGCGCCGCACGCGACATGATCGCCGAGATTCCACTTACCTGCGTGTCCAACTCCTCCAAGATCTACGAGAGCGAGCCGGCCTACGAGACGCGCCAGGACGCGTTTGCCAACGCCGTCATCGAGATCAAGACCGAGTTGGCGCCGCTGGTGCTGCTCGACGAGCTCATGAAGATCGAGGCCGAGCTGGGTCGCGACCGCTCCAAAAAGGCCAAGGCCAACGGTCCGCGCACCATCGACTTGGACCTGCTGTGGATGGACGGCGAGACCCACGGCGGCAAAAAGCTGCGCCTGCCGCATCCGCTGATCGGCGAGCGTGACTTTGTGCTGGTGCCGCTCGAGGATCTGATGCACGACCCGGCGCGGTTCTTCCGCTACAACGGCGTCGAGGTCAAGGAGCCCGAGGATCGCGTGGGCCATATCGTGGGCGAATTGGGGCGTATGTAGATGATCGAGATGAATGCTGTTGCCGCTGGCACCGAGCTCGACGCGGCGCGCGACGCGGGCCGCGAGGGCGTGTCCGCGGGCTGGTGCGCGTGGAGCGTGGGCGATGCTTCGCTGACGTTTTCGCTGGTCGTGCGCCCCGATGTGAACATGCACGCCTTCCACGGCCTGCCGTTTGTGGCCGCGATGGGCATGATGGACGCGCTCGTGGGCACGGCTTCGACGCCGGGGTTGGGCCTTGCCGGTAAAGTTGGTATCCAGTGGCCGAGCGATATCGTGTGCGGTGCGCCTGCGTTTGAGACGTCGCTCGCGCGTGTTGCCGTGAACGGCGGTGCCGGTGCTGCGGGCATGTTTGCCGCGGTGACGGTTGATATTGAGCGTGCGGCGCTGGGTGAGCTTGGCGTGGATATGGCAGATGAGGCGCTGATCGAGGCATTGGCCGCCGCTGTGCTGACCCGCGTTGACGCCTGGGCGGTTGCCGCCAACACGCCGCAGGGCGCTGCCGGCCCGCTGGCTCCGGTGCTGGGCGAGTACTTTGACATGGTGCCACTGTTGGGTCGTCAGGTCGCGGCGGTGTCGCCCAGCGGCTTGCCGCTTGCGGTCGGTGTGTTTGCGGGCCTGGACATCTGGGGCCGCGCGACCATCAAGACCGATGCCGGCGAGCAGGAGTTTCCGCCCGAGGCCGTACGGATTCGCGGACTGTAACGCGAGGCGCCCGCGCTCAAAGATAGCGATGACAACAAGACCCTCCTCGGCTGTGCCGGGGAGGGTCTTGTTGTCTGGGGAATGGGTTGTCAGCACCCTATTCCTCAAAACTGAAAATCTTTCGATTTTGAGGAATAGAATTAAGCCAGCTCGGCCTTTAACGAGGTATATTCGTTGCAGAGTCTATTCCTCAAAACTGAATAATTTTCGTTTTTGAGGAATAGCGATAGAAGACCGCAGGGAGGCACCAATGAAACTCATCAATAGAACGTCATATATGGACACGTTGACGAGCCTTATTGGCGTACCGGACATCAAGGTCATAACGGGCATTCGCCGTAGCGGTAAGTCAAAATTGCTCGAGGCCCTCCGCGATTACGTGGAGGCAAATCTGTCCAATTCGAATGTCATCCATATCAATTACAACCTCGACGAGTTCGAGGGCCTGCTCGAATATCATGCCCTGCTCGCCTATGTGAAAGAGCATCGAGTGTCCGACAAGCAAAACTTCCTGCTTATCGACGAGGTTCAGATGTGCGACGGCTTTGAACGCGCGATCAACAGCCTCCATGCATCCGAGCAGTACGACATCTTCATCACCGGATCGAACGCCTTTTTGCTGTCGAGCGATCTGTCGACGCTCTTTACGGGGCGCACGTTCGAGATCGAGGTTTTCCCATTCTCGTTTGAGGAGTATCGCCTCTATAGTGACGAGGGCGAGGTCGATCGCGACTTCGATGAGTACGCGAGAACCGGCGGTATGTCCGGCTCTTACCCTTATCCACTGCAGGAGCAGCGCTACCAATATCTCTCCAATGTCTTCAAAACGCTCATCGTGAGGGATATCGTGCAGCGGCATAACGTGAGAAACGAATCGGCACTGCTGCGCATTGCCGATTACATGATGGACAACGTCTCCAATATAACGTCGGCACGCAACATTACAGATGTTTTGAATGCGGATGGGCTAAAGATTACGAACAAGACGGTCGGCACGTACATGGGGTACCTGTGCGATGCGTTTGCCTTCTATAAAGTTCGTCGGTACGACATTCGCGGCAAAAAATACCTTAAGAGCGGCGAGAAGTATTACCTGGCAGACCACGCGTTCAAATACGCACTGCTTGGTACACGTGATATGGATTGGGGACGCGTATACGAGAACATGGTGGCCATCGAGCTGCTGCGCCGCGGATACGAGGTATACGTCGGTGTGCTCTATAAAAAGGAAATAGACTTTGTAGCAATCAAGCGAAGCGAGAAGCTCTACATTCAGGTGAGCGACGACATCAGCTCGGATAAGACGTTTGAACGCGAGATTTCGCCACTGCTGAGCATTGGCGATGCGTATCCCAAGATGATTCTTGCCCGCACGCATCACGAGGCCACGGATCGCGATGGGGTGCAGATCGTGGACCTGGCGAGGTGGTTGTGCGGCGAGGCTTAGCAAAAAAATCCTATTCCTCAAAACTGAAAAATTTTCGATTTTGAGGAATAGGATTGGCGGCTGGTTGCTGCGACCTGGCGTTTACTCTATCCCAGCTCCTGCATGCGGCGGTAGATTTCGCAGATGCCCTTGATGGTGAGTTGCCCGTCGACCACGTCGAAGGCATCGGTCGAATCGGCGACAATGCCGGCGAGACCGCCCGTGGCGATAACGGTGGCATCCTCGCGGCCCAGCTCGCGCTTCATGCGCGTGACCAGGCCCTCGGCCATGGCGGCGGCGCCCATCACGGCGCCGACCTTGATGCACTCTTCGGTGTCGCGACCGATGGCGTGTTCGGGCGCCTCGAGCGGCACGCTGGCGAGCTTGGCGGCACGGGCGGCAAGCGCGTCCATGGAGATGCGGATGCCCGGCGCAATCGCTCCGCCAATGTAATAACCGTCCTCATCGATGACGTCGATGTTGGTCGCGGTGCCAAAGTCCACCACGATTGCCGGCGCACCGTAGAAGGTCTCTGCCGCAACGGCGTTGGCGACGCGGTCGGCACCTACGGCTTGGGGACGCGCCGCACGCAGCTTGGTCACGGCCGCCGTCTGCGGTCCAATGACGATGGCATCTGCCGCGATGCGGTCGGCCACGGCGTGCCACTCGCGCGAGAGCTGCGGCACCACGCCGGCAAAGGCGATCGCGTCGACCGCGCCGAGCGAGAGGTCGTACATCTTAAAGAAACCCATCAGGCGCACGTGGATCTCGTCGGCGGTATAGGAGCGGTCGGTGGGCATGCGCCACGACTGCACCAGCTCGTCTCCGTCAAACAGGCCCATGGCCGTCTGCGTGTTTCCCATATCGATAGCGAGCAGCATGTCTACTCCCGGTGTCGGCATAAAAGGACGCGCACCATTGTATACGTGCCATCGACGGCGCTCGGCTGTGATTCGTTTACGGTGATAAGGGCTGAGAGGTTTAAATATGAAGGAATTATGCTCTACGAGATTTTCCTTGCCGTTTACCGAACTCCCACGTAATATTCTTTCTTGCGCACATGAGGCGCCCAGACATTGCGGGGTGGAGCAGTCTGGTAGCTCGCCGGGCTCATAACCCGGAGGTCGTAGGTTCAAATCCTGCCCCCGCGACCAAGAACTTGCAGCTCGTCGGCCTAGCCGGCGAGCTTTTTTGTTATTCCGGGACCGTGTTTTTCGGTCCAATTCTCAGCCTCTCAAACAAAATCTCGATCTGTAACATCTAGACCCGATTTGGGCGGCTAGGTGTTACAGATTGAGATGTTGAGTCCCCGCCTGGACGGTTTGTCTAAATCTGTAACACGAGGGATGGATTTTGCCGAGTAACTGTTACAGATTGAGATTTTCTGCCGGGACGGTTTTGGTTTGTCTCGATCTGTAACAGTTGCTCGGCAAAATAGGGTCTTACTGTTACAGATCGAGACAAACCGACGGGCCGCCCCGCCCCATCCACCTGCCGCTACCTGCTATCCGCCGATTTCCGTTGTGCTGCTGCACTTCCATGTCATATCCTCTAGACAACTACGCGGCAACATCGCCGCCGCGCCTATAAGAGAGGAATGTCCATGACCGCACCTGCATCCAAGCTGCTCCAGCCCATTACGGTTGGCCCCCTTGAGCTCAAGAACCGCATTATGTTCCCGCCGCTGACCACCGGCTACGAGGAGCGCGACGGTTCCATCGGCGAGCGTAGCCTGGCCTTTTACGAGCGCCTGGCCCGTGGCGGCGTGAGCTACATCGTCATCGGCGACGTCGCTCCCGTCATGACCGCGAGCCCCACGCCCAAGCTAGCGACCGACGCTCAGATTCCCACGTTTAAGGCGCTGGCCGACGCCGTCCACAAGCACGGCGCCAAGGTCGCGCTGCAGCTGTTCCACCCCGAGTACGACGTGCCCGGCGTCGGCCGCATGGTCATGGGTTCCATGGCCGCCGCCAAGGCCGCGCAGGAGGCCAAGGCCGCCGGCGACGAGGAGACCTTTGCCGCCAAGATGGCCGAGTCCAACGAGATCCGCAAGCAGGCCTACGCCAAGTTGCACCACGATATGCAGCACTTTGTGAACGAGGCGAGCGTAGAGCAGCTCACCCAGATCAAGGAGGCCATCGCCGCCTCGGCCGCTCGCGCGCAGCAGGCCGGCATCGACGCCATCGAGGTCCACGGCGACCGTCTGGTGGGTTCGCTGTGCTCGGCCATCCTCAACCAGCGCACCGACGAGTACGGTGGCTCGTTCGAGAACCGCGTTCGCTATGCGCTCGAGGTCGTCGCCGCCATTAAGGAAGCCGCGCCGCAGCTGATGGTGGAGTACAAGCTCCCCGTGATCATGGAGAACCCCGACGGCACGCCGCGCGGCAAGGGTGGCCTGCAGCCCGACGAGGCCTGCGAGTTTGCCAAGCTGCTCGAGGGCGCGGGCATCGACATGATCCAGGTCGCGCAGGCCAACCACACCGGCAACATGGGCGACACCATTCCGCCCATGGGTGCCATGCCCTACAACTGGACGCTGCCGGTGGCCGAGCGCGTCAAGGTCCTGGTCTCCGTGCCGGTGGCCACCGTCGGCCGTGTTGTTTCGGTCGAGGCCGGCGAGAAGATTCTTGAGGACGGCGCGGCCGACATTATCGCCTATGGCCGCTCGCTCATGTGCGACCCCGACATTGCGCTGAAGGCCGCGACCGGCGAGCCCATCCGCGAGTGCCTCAACTGCAACAAGGGCTGCGTCGACGCGATTCAAAACCGCAAGTACATCTCGTGCGTGCTCAACGCCGAGAACGGCGACGAGGCGACCATCGCCATTAAGCCGGGCGAGGGCGACAAGAAGATCGCCGTGGTGGGCGGCGGTATTGCCGGCCTGGAGGCCGCACGCGTGGCGGCCAAGCGCGGCTACGACGTGACCGTCTATGAGGCGAGCGATCACTTGGGCGGCCAGATTGTGCTGGCGGCCGCGCCTCCGCGCAAGGATGAGATTATGCGCTCGGTCGAGTATTACGAGAAGATTCTGCCCGGCCTGGGCGTGAAGGTCGAGCTCAACCATGCCGCTAGCCCCGCGGATCTCAACGCCGCCGACGCCGCGATTGTGGCCGTGGGCGCACACGACGTGGTCATCCCCGTTCCGGGTGCCGACTCGGACAAGGTCGTCTCGAGCTGGGACGTGCTGGCCGGCAAGGTGGAGCTCAGCGGGCGCGTCGCCGTCATTGGCGGTGGCCTGGTGGGCACCGAGACTGCCGAGTACCTGCTGCAGCACGGCTGCGAGGTGGCGATCGTCGAGATGCTCGACAAGATTGCCGCGGGCGAGTCCGAGACCATTCTGCCGCTGATCATGAGCGACTTCGCCGCCCACAACGTGGAACAGCACGTTAAGACCCGCCTGACCGCCGTTACCGACGAGGGCGTGGAGGCCGTGCACACCACCGAGGACGGCCCCGAGGAGCCGGTGAAGATCGCCTGCGATTACGTGGTGATGGCCGTGGGCTCCAAGGCCAACGCGTTTGACCTGGATGGCGTGACGGTGCCCGTGACCTGCGTGGGCGACTGCTCGGGCGAGCGCACCGCCGACATTGCCAGCGCCATCCGCACGGCATATCACGCGGCCAACGAGCTGTAGTCGAGAAAGCTATCGCGTATTGAGTGGGCGGGGAGTGCCGTATCGGTGCTCCCTGCCTTTTTGTCGATAAGAGGTGCTCCTGACCAGCGGATTCAGAAAATCCGAATCTTATGCATCCGAAAATCCGAATCGTAGAACAGGAAAATCCGAATTATATGAACATGAAAATCCGAATCGCGACCACCCGAAAATCCGAATTTGCTACAGTGGAATAGAAGAATCAGAAAGCAGGAACTGGAAATCTGCGGGGGTGGCTCATGGCAGGCGAGAGGCTACATCGGGACGGATACATCCCACGTATCGTGGATGCGCAAATCGAGCGCTACCTTCGTGTCTTTGGAGCGGTCGAGATTGCGGGCACCAAGTGGTGCGGCAAGACGTGGGCCGCGCTCGAGCACGGGGCGTCCGCCTCGTATGTCGACGAGAATCTCGACCTCGCGCGTGCCGACCCGGCGATGATGTTGCTGGGAGACCGTCCGCATATTATCGATGAGTGGCAGCGCGTTCCCCAAATTTGGGACTACGTTAGACACGAGGTTGACCGCACCCGGGGTACACGCGGCGCCTATATCCTCACGGGTTCCGCCACGCCTGCGTTTGGCTCAAAGGCGGAGGCGCCCGCGCATAGTGGAGCCGGCCGCATCGGCCGCGTCCGCATGCACCCCATGACGCTTGCCGAGACAGGTGAGTCCAACGGCAAGGTGAGCCTGGCGGGCTTGTTTGAGCATCGTTTTGAGCCCTGTCGGTGCAATGGCGATACACCGGGGCTTGTCGAAGCCGCTTGCCGCGGCGGCTGGCCCGAGGCGATCGATATGGTTTCGGCTGACGCCCAGCTCATCGCCCGCGAATATCTCAACACCACGTTTTCGAGCAGCTTCCCGGCGGTCGGTCTCGACCCCGATATTGCTCGTCGAGTCTCTGCATCGATCGCGCGCAATCTGGGACAGGCAACCACGTATAAAACGATTCTTATGGATATGTTCGGTGCCGAGGAGGAGCCCGCAGCGTTTGCCGACGAGACCAAGGTGCGTAGGTACCTGGATGCCCTCAAAGGCATGTTCATTCTCGAGGAGGTCCCCGGTTGGGTTCCCGCCGCGCGCGACAAACGACGCTTTACCGTCAAGCCCAAGCGCTATCTGGCAGATCCGAGCCTTGCTTGCGCCTTGCTAGGTATGTCCTTGCAGGCGCTGCTTGCCGACTGGCAGACATTTGGTCTGGTGTTTGAGAATTTGGTCATACGCGACCTTTCGGTCTACGCACGTTCGCTCGACCTGCTGGATAGCACGCCCGTGCGCTATTATCGCGACGATTCGGGCCTTGAGTGCGATGCTATCGTGCAGCTAGCCGACGGACGGTGGGCCGCCTTTGAGATTAAGGTGAGTGAAGATAAGGCGAGCGCCGGCGTTGAGAGCCTCAAGCGCGTTCGCAAGAAGGTCTGTGGAAATCCTCGTTCACGCACACGCGAACCGGAGTTTATGGCCGTGATTGTGGGGGTGGGTGAGTACGCCCGCGAGGTCGAGGACGGTATCTACGTGATACCCGTGCGCGCGCTGGGGCGTTAAGGGGCGCCACGCCGTGTGTTCTCCGCCCGGCGCTATGGATTGGTGCAAGGGGGGTTAGGTTTGTGTGCACCATGTTGCTGCGAAGTAACCTGACCCCCTTGCACCAAGGATTTGACTTTTAAGACATCATTAAGGCTTGCGCTGTGGAGCAAACCGCAGGTCAATGCTATTCTTTTACCTTATCGTATGGTGTTGTATTCTGCCTGAATTCTATGCCTACGAGCAACGGATTGATCGCGACCAAGCGGAAAGGATGGCACGCCCACTAGCAGGGCAAACGCAAGCGATGAGTGGCATGGACCGACATAGCGAGCTCCAGCAGCACAAGACGGCGGCCGAGTACCGCCAAGCTGCCGACGAGCACGTGCGGACCCTCAAGGATTTCTGGAAGGATTTCCTGGTGAGCGGTCTGTTTGTGCTGGCCGCCATCGTTGCCATCTTTGCATGCCTGGCCTGGTTTGCCGCGAATAACCGAGTGAGTGCCACGGGGAGTACGATCGGGGCGAAGGGTCCGCGGTTTGTGCTCTCGGGAACGCAGGGCGGCACGGCGGGCAAGTACGACGCCCAGGACAACTACGCGTCGGACAGTACAAGCCTTGCCGTGAACAATCTTTTCAACCTCAATAACATGAGTGCCGATGGCAGTCTCTCTCCGGGGTCGGCTGGTCAGCTCCAGCTCAACGTCAAGCCGCTCTGCAACGACCTGCACGATATCACGGTGGAGATGACCTGGGAGATTTCCGTCCAGACGAGTGCTGTCGGCATGGGCTCCGCTGCGGATGCATCGAAAAACGAAGAGATCATCAACTCGCTTAAAGATTTGGTGCGCGGTCATATCCTGGTTTTTCAGGGCAAAGACACCTCTGGCTTTTACTCCAATCCGCTGGTCCCCACGACAACCACGGTGACCCAGGACGGAGCCAGCGTTACCGTCATCACGCAGAGCTTTACCATTCCGGCGTCGGACTTTTGCCCTGCGGACTCAAATAGCACGACCAAAACCGTACCCAAAACCCTCTACTGGATTTGGTCGGAGCAGTTTAAGAGCTACGTTCGCACGGGCAACGCCGGCTACGGTGGCAACCTTTTTGCGAGCACGGACCCCGCCGCGGGATACGCAGCCCTCGTCGGCGACATCAACAATAACCACGCGCGCTATTTCCGCGCCGATAGCACGAGCGTGCCAGGTCAGGCGCCTAGCGCGGTTCCGCCTGTCGGAGCCGGCATGTCCTCTGCGGATGTGGAAACCTGCGCCAGCTACTACAACAACGCCGACGAGATTATCGGCAAGAACGTCAAGTACATTCGCGTGCGCTTCACCGCCAAGGAGGCGGATAAATAAATGGACGAGCAGCTTAATGCCCGCGAGCAGGGCGATATCAAACACAACGAAGGAGCGGCAAACCCCGGCGGCAACGGGTTCGGCTCGCACGGCGAAGCGCGTCCGGCTGGCCGCATCGAGCGCATCAAGGCTTGGGTGAGCGACCACCGTCGCGAATCCCTGGCCATCGTGGGTCTGGTGGCCGTGCTTCTCGTGTTGCTGGGATTGACGCTCGGATGGTTCGTCGATGCCAATCGCGGCTCCACCGTCGGCAAGATCAAGGAGCCGGCAGAGCTCAAGGTGCTGGGCCCCAACGCTACGGCAACAGAGCAGATCGACCTGAGCTACAACCCCGAATACGGCGATACCAAGACTGGCAGCACGGTGACGCTCAAGCGCCCGTTTTGCGTGCAGACGGGCGGCGACGGGTTTGAGCTGCAGCTTGCGAATACGACCAACATTACGGGTCTCACTATCGAGCTGTATAAAGCTGAGGATACGGGCCTAGGTGATGCTCCCGACGTGAGAGGCACTGCGGGCGGCAAGCCCTATAGCTGGAAAATGTATGAAACGGATCTGCTGAAGAGCTTCACGCCCATCGAAGACCCGGGCGAGGGCGCAAGCGACCCTACATTCAAGGACTATCAAAACGTCCAGCGCAACGCGCGCCCGCTCTACCGATACAAGAAATTCGGCAAAAGCGAACTCAACGCCAAGACGCTCGACGGCTCGACTGGCAACGACACGCTCAACTTTATCATCAAGCTTTCGTGGGACGAGAGCGCCAAAGAGACCGACGTGATCTATGTGATCGCGCGCAACACGAGCGGTATGTAGGAGAGGGGGCGCACATGGAGAAGCAAGGGAGGCAGCAGGATGCCGAGCGCGAGCAGCTGGCAAAAAGCAAAAGCCTAGTCAAGAATAAGCTGGTTGTGGCGGCAATCGCACTTGTTTGCGCCGTGGCGCTCGTGACGGGTGGTTACTTTACCTATTCCGCCTACACCGCCAACGGATTTCTAAAGTCCGTCGCCGCAACGGGCACCGCGCAGAGCCTGTTTGCGAGCGATTTGCTCACGGGCTATATGAGTGCGCCTAGCAACGACGACCTCGCCCGTGCCCAGCGCTCCGTTACGGTGTATCCCAGCAGCGGACAGTGCAGCTTCACCTTTAGCATCTATAACTATTTGCTGAGCAACAGCAACTTCTGCAACGACAAAAACGTGACGTACACCTTGACGGTCGAGGGGCATGGGCTCGATGGCGCCACGTGGAGCTATGAACCCCAGCCCGGTAGCAGCGTCACGCTTCCGGAGAATCAGCCCACCAAGCACGACTACACCGTGACGTTCCCTGAGGACAAGTTGGGACATACCTACTTTGTGATTAGGGCGACGGTGGTTTCGGGCGATAGCCCCGGCACCGAGCTCACCTGTCTGGCGGCGAAAGTCGTGCCGTCAAAGAAGGCCGAGGTCAAGACCGCCGCGGTTGAGGGTGCGCTGGTTGACGAAACAGATGAAAATACTTTTGCTGATTATGCTGCCTGCAACTACCGCGTAACGGTCACGGGAGCACCGACAAGCGTCACGCTCAAGTGGGGGGAGCACGTGGAGATCGACCCGTTCTTCCCGATCAACCATAGTGCGACGGTGGATACCGCAACTCGCACGGCTACGTTCACCATGGAGCCTGGCTCGATGATCGTCAACTTCTACCGAGTGGACGGCAAAACGCCCGATGACTGGAAAAAGCTGGGTATTAGCGTAACCAAAACCCCCCAAACGCGCACGACGGAGACTCAATAACTCTGGAAGCAGAGTTTTTAGGATAAGAGGTACGGAATCGATGAGAACGGCAAAGCGCATACTCGCAGAGTTCATGACGGTGATCATGGTGCTCCAGGCATGCTCGCCCACGGTTGCCGCTGTGGCGGCCGGCTGGCAAAACATTTCGAGCGAGATTGCCGCCGCGTCTGCGGAGGCATCGGATGCAGCCGAGAGCGGCGAGACCAAGAGCGATGTCACGACCGGGTCTGGGTCGAGTGATACCGGCGCCGCGGGTGACAGTGCTGAGGATGACGCTGCGAAGGACGACGCTGCAGCGGGCGATACTTCCGATAGTGCCGCGGGTTCCGATTCCGCGGGCGACCAAGCGGAAGGCGACGACTCTGCCGGGGATACTGCCGCTGACGATGCCGAGCAAGACGCAGATAATGCAGCTTCGGAGGATGCCGCGGCCCAGGTGAATGCGACGATCAATACTCTGGACGAGCTTGTTAGGCTGCTCAAGGCTAACGGTGCGGAAAGCATCATGTGCAAAGACGATAACAGCGGAATCAAAAGCCTCGATGTCAAGTTGTCGGCGGCGTTTACCATCCTGTCCAACGCCGACGCTTCGCTTTACTACGATGCGCAGATCAAGAGCATCATCACGGGCGATGCGAAGCTCACCGAGACGGCCAAGAACGGGGCAAAGAACGATATATCTTTCCAGGGCTTTGGCAGCGATGAGCATCCGTTTGAAGGCAGAATCTATAGGTCTCTGAATGGCGTTGATAGCCCTGTTGAGCTTACGGCTAACCGGACGGTTTTTAATAACCTCAAGCTGACTGACCAAAACAAGACGGTCAAGATAAAGTGGATAGGCGCAACTACCTATAGCGCGCCGATGGTCGCTACGAAGGTCAGCGGTGGGGGCAAGACGCTCAACGCTGTGGTCAACATCGCGAATCCCGTAGGCACCGACGGGACGGATACGACTTCCGCTCTGACGGCGCCCCTTTTGGGTGAGGCGATGGGTGACCTTACTACAGAGGTCACCTATGGCCCTGCCGGTTCTCTCGAGAAGCTCAATGTAAATGCAGCGGGAAACATCGGGCTTTTAGCGAATACAGTCAAGAGCGGAACCTTTACGGTGGGGTCTGTTAAGTTTCCCGATAGCCTTGCCGCGGGCGGTGTCGTCAAGACGAGCTCCGGTAATGCCGGTCTGCTCGTAGGCACGGTCGAGGATGGCGCGACTCTGAACGTCGGCACCCTTAATGTTCCCGCTGCTACCGTTCAGTCTGCAAGCGGTTCCGCCGGTGGTGTCGTAGGTCTCGTCGGTTCGAACACAGGCGCCGCAGTCAACGTCACGGAGGCTCTCGACCTGCACATGCTCACCGTCAAGGGCACCACCGCCAGCGGTGGTTTTATTGGCAAAGCGACAGTGCTCACGCTGGGCGCGGATAATAAGCAGATTAGGTGTCCTCTTAATATTGGCGATGAGAACAGCGCTTGTTCTGGTGGCGTTATCGGCGACGTGAGCTTTGCGCAGGGATTTATCGTTAAGCCCAATATGTTCGACCTGGGCAACCTTGTGACACTTGGTGCGTCGCAGCGCGCCGGCGCTCTTTTTGGCATGGCCGATATCTCTAATGGAGACATCGTGGTGCAAGGCGGGACGTATAAGAGCAAACTCGCCTTACCAGAAGATGTTAGTGTCAACGGCAGCTACGGCGGCCTTGTCGGCAAGGTGTTCGCGACGAAAACGGACGACGACGGCGCTTTGCGCGCCTTTGTGGTCCAAAAGGATGCGGATAAGAAAACGTGCTCAATTGAGTTTGAACTTGCGGGCAAGCTGTCCGATACGGGCGGTGTTGTTGGCTATGTTGGCGATAACGCGGATTCCAATTCGCAGCCTGTCAATTCGCAGCCTGTCGCCGCTGTGCTCGACGGCGTGACGGTTACGTGCAAGGGAGTTGCTTCGGCACGAACGGACGCCGGAAAGTTCGGTGGCGCCGTGGGTGTTATCGACACGCGCAGCGTGCTCGACGTGCGCGATTTTACGCTTACAAGCGATAATGCCATTGGCGGTGCAGCAAACAATCGCGCGGCTGGTATTGCGGGCTCCGCACGGAATGCCGTAATCAAGTTCAGCGGCATCACAAACCTGTCGGGCGCAAGCTTTGCCGAGAACGCCACGACGGGTCAGCTTGTCTACGAGAACAACAACGCACTGATTTTCGCTGCCGGCGATGGCTCTAACGGTAACGTAACCGATGAAGGCGCTACGGGTTGGACCTATAGGCGCAGCAACAAGGCCTCGAAGACGGATGATATCGCGACCTATGGCGAAGTTATTCGCTTGGGCGATAAATTTATTACGCTTGACCCCAGCACTCACAAGCTGACCTTGCCGGCATCGTTGGCGCTGACTAACGGTGCCTACACCCTAACCTCTGTTGAGGATTTCGCCAAACTTGTAATCACCTGGCAAACCAACGGCTACTACTCCATGGTCGAGGGCGTTTCTGAAAACAACCCGAACATCTTGCAGTCCTCGACCATTACGGTGAACGGCACTATTGATCTCAAGGGCACGGGCCTGACGGGTTTCACGCAGGATCGTGCAGACGGCTCGCAAGTTTTCTCGGGAACGTTGAACGGCGGCGGCACAAATGGCAACGGCACAATCAACCTTGCCGTCGGCGAGCCGTACGGCAAGCGTGGTGAAGCTGTGCTTGACGGCAATGACACGAGCAACGGCAACGGCAAAATCTACCGCCACGGCCGCTTAGGCTTGTTCGCGGCCGTCAACGGCGCAACCATCTCCAACGTCACAATCGCTGGCTCCATGAAGTTCGATAACGGTTCGGCTATCGATGCCGGGTCGCTGGCGGGTGCCATCGTCGGCAACCTGTCATTGTCTAGCGTAACGTGCAAAACGAATAACGCGTGCGATGATACGTTTGCCAATGACGTGAACATTGGTGGTATTGCGGGCAGCGTGTCGGCGGCTGCCACGGTTACGTTTAAGGGTAACAGCAAGGCGCAAACGACTATCACTGCAGCCGGATCGCTTAACGGCAATAGCCGTATTGGCGGTGCCATCGGCTATGTGAGCGATTGCGCTTCGACATTCAATGTTACGGGCCTCGAAGTCGGCGGCGAAATCAAAACCGGCGATTGCGCCGGCGGCAAGATTGCCCAAGTCGGTGGTCTTATCGGCTGCATCGCACAGAGTACCTACAATGCAGGGACAATAGCCAACTCAGCTGATAAGTACGTGAACATTTCGGGCCTTTCGTTCAATTCATTCAAGATGAACGTCGGTAGGAACGGTGATGCGCTCAACGGTGCCGGTGGCCTTTTGGGCTACAGCTGGGGCAACGCCATCGTCACCATTGGCGATGCTGCTGCAAACACCAGCGGCAGCACCTACGCCCTCAAAACGACCAACAACACGACTGTGGCTGCAAGCGACTCTACCGAGGTCGGCGGCCTCGTATACGCAGCCAGCGGTCACTGGATTATCAACAACTACGCCATCGATCTCTCGGGCACATAGATTAATGCAGGCGCCGCTCAGACGCTCGGCGTTCTAGTTTGCCGCGGCTGCAAGGTGGATGATAAGACGACATATGGCGTCGAGAGCTACCTAGGCCTGTACTTGGAGGACAGGGCTTATTGGGATACCGCCTATAGGGTGCCCAGCGGCGAGGGGGCCATCGTTGCACCGGGCGCAACGTCTTTCGATGAATGGGTTGGCAGCGGTGTAAAACCAAGCAAAGGCAGCAAACTCATGGACGCCGGCTGCAACGCGGTCGTTTCGCTGCACACACGGAATGACAAGCTGGACATGGACGGCGATGCCACAAAAGACAACAGCTACCAGAACCGCTCGACTTTCGGCCAAAGTCACAAAACGAACGGCAATACCCGCTACTTCTACAACCTCGACGGAGCCTATGATAGGTGTGAAGGCGGCTTTAGCGGCGGCCAAATCAATACGGCGGACAAGCTGCTCTTATGGTCTGCTTTCTGCTATGCTCCCGCCGGTATTCGTTCGACAATCGTTCCCGATGGTACGACAGGGCTTGATGGTTCCATAACCATAACCGGCACAATCGATTTGGCCGGCTACAGCTACTATCCCACTCAACCGATCGGAGAGGTGACGGTTAATAATGCGGCCATCACCTTCTACTACTCCAAGATCAAGGCCGAGCAGAATGGCAACAAGCTAAATTCCGATGCTACCCAGCACGAGAACATGCACTGCGGTCTTTTTCGAACGGTGGCAAACGGCGATCTCACAGTAAGCAACGTCGCTTTGGGTGGTACCGTTGGGCCCGTTATCAATGACGGAAAGAGCTCTACTGACGCTATTGGCGCGGGCGGAAGCTCATCGGGCGCGCTCGTGTGCCGCTACGTGTGTGGGTCCAGCGACGGCAGTGGCACCAAGATTAGAAAGATCTCAATTGATGATCTTACGCTCAACAATCTGATTGTCGACGGCGCCAACAGCGCCACGGACGCTAACACCTATATGCCTCTGCTCATCAACGAGATGCAGAAGTACGTGAGCCTGAACGCGAAGAATATCAAGACTACTGGGTACACGAGTGGCACCAAGGCGGCTACGTCGCTGTTCGGAAAGCTTGGTGTAGGCAGTGGGGCTGATCAGGTGACGGCGAAGTTTGAGCAAATCAGCTTGCCCAGCCAAAAGAACAATACGATCTTCACCCATGCGAGCCTGCTGGAGAGTTTTGGCTACGGAAGCACGAGTACGGGCTCTGCGGACTACACCTTTACTAAGGTCGAGGCCAATGCCGGAATGGTGACGTACGGAAGCGAAATCGATGCCGAGAACAAGGAGTACTCGGGCAAGCAGCTTTGGTATTACGACGAAGCGACGTATGGTGCCGTGAGCGGCTATGTGACGGTTGATGGTAAGAAGGACGGTGACGTCAGGCCTTGGTTCGGTGACTACCTTCCTTATGTTTACAAGGGAAAAGCCACCGAGGATGGCGTCCAGTATCACGAAATTAAAGTCAACCAGCGCATTCCAAAGCTGGTAGAGGGATGCGGCACATATGGCGATCCGTATGCCGTTAAGGACGCGGCGGAAATGAACGCCATCGCCAACTATATCAACAACCAAACCGCGCTCGACGGCTGGGAGGTCACCATTGTCGTCGACCAGAGTACGCTCTGCAATCGCCGTAGAAACAACTCAAATGACAATGAGATTACGTACGTCTATAAGCAGGCGAACGACGCCGGGGAGAAGTGGGAGAAGAGGACCGGCGATAACGCCACTGATCATTCGGCCACGCTTTCCGACGATATGATGCACCGCTATATCCAAAGTGCGTACTACAGTATTGAACCTACCGAGGGCAATACGATTACTCTCGACGGCGCATCGTTTGGCGGTTTTGGAAATAGGGCCAACCCGTTTAGGGGCGTCATCGTTGGCAACTTTGGTAGTGATAATAAAAACGCAACCATCAAGATAGAGAATAACAAGGGTTCGCTTCGCGGCCTTATTCCCTATAGCTACGGCAGCGTTGTGCGCAGCCTCAACATCAACTATGTGAACGCGTCGGCGACTATTACTTATTCTGCCAAGGATTCCGACGGCGTTCCGACGGCGTTTTTCGGTGGCGTTATCGGCTGTATTCTTGGCGGCGATAACATTATTGATGGCGTGGTCGTAAACAATCCAAATAACGGCTCGACGACGTACGATTTTACCGTTACCGGTAGCTCGCATCTTGTTCCCATCGGCGGTTACGTCGGTGCCATTGCGGGCGGCGGTGTGATCTTCCGCAACACGGGCGACTCGTGGCGTGGCGGCACAAAGGAAAAGTTCAAACCCGTTGCGGAGGGTGGCGCAAACTACGGCCTGTACGACAACCCCTACGTCGGTCGTGTGATTGACGGCTATGCCTTTAGCGAAGGTTGTGCCCGTACCGTTGATAACGGAGACGCTAACTACAAGATCAACGAGCTCACAAAAAAAGGAACCTCCTGTGTCACCACCACAGGCACCGACAACAAGTACCTTGGCACTAACGCCGAGGCTCCTGTGACCATGGTAGAAAACGCCCAGGGCCTTTTGGTGCTCTCGGCCATCATCAGCTCGGGTGCGGGTGCTGGCGCGGCACATACCAACTACTCCAATAATGGCGTGTTCCGCGGTTCCAAGGCTTACTGGGGCAGCGATTCGCAAGACCCGGCGATATGCGGCTACCTGTTTGGCAACAAGGGATATGGCAAGGTACGGAATGCTAGCTACGCAAATGTGGGCAAGCCTGAGAGTGCTGCCGGCGATTTCGAAATCGCCAAAAACGACGACCAGAAGGCCCCCGGCAAGCAGGGGTGGCACGGCCCGCTTGACCATGATGACGATGTAAATTCGCCCTACCTGGTGGCGTCCTATGCTGCCGACTACCAAACGGGCTATGTGTGCGCGTCGAAATCGATCGGCATGAGCTTGGAGTTCAAGCAGGGCGACACCTACGATATGACCGGCTACGGCACGGGATACGTGGGCCTCAGTGGCCGTTACTATTCCAATGCTTGCAACTCGAACGAGGCGGCCACCGACCGCGACCGCATCACGCCGCACGTGGCCACGATCGACGGCAACGGGGCCACCATTACGGTGGGTACCAAAGGCGCCGCCTACGGCGTCGTCGAATATGCCGATGACGACTATAAGGTCTCGGGCGTGGGCGGCCTTTTCAGTACTGTGATGTTCACCTCAAGCTATGTCGCCCCCAGCGTCACCGCGAACGACGGCGCGCAGGTCAAAGACCTCACCTTTAGCAACTGCAACGTAGCGCTCACCTATATCGACACCAACGGCGAAGCCAAACCAGGAGGGGCGCCGAACGACCTTACCGGTGCCGGCCTTTTGGCGGGTGCAACGGCCAACTACGACGACGGCACGTGCGGCATCTACTGCAACGTGCAGATGAAGAACTGCACCGTGTCGGGCGCAAAGAGCGTAGGAGGGCTTCTTGGCAGCTCGGGCCGCGCCAGACGAACTACGCGCGAAGACAGAACCTATATGGTCGAGTTCAGTGACGGGTGGGGCCCCGCGTATCTCTATGACTGCTCATACACTGGCCTTAACGTCACGGGCGAGAAGAATGTCGGTGGCTATGTGGGTACGGTCGCCTCGGCGTGCGGTGTGTGGACAACCGCAGGCACAGGGGTAAGCGAGAAGACTGTTGCCGCGAACTCGACCATAACCGCCACGGGGACAACGCCCTACGTGGGCGGTGTGCTCGGCTATGCCAAATCAAGCGATATCTCGGTCAACACTAACGTCGGCACCACCGAAGCGGTCTCGTCGAGCAGCACGGCAGTTATCTCTGGGGTAAATGTGCTTGCTACCGGGGAGAACACCGATACGTGCATGGGCGCCGGCGGTGTGCTCGGAAGCGCCTATAGCGGAGTTATTTCTATGAGCAACGTGCGCATTGATGGCGGAGACGGCAGCAAGAATGCCCTCATCGGCGATGAGACCGGAAAGAACACGACCATCCGCAATGCGGGCGGCTTGATTGGCGAGGTTACGACCAGCATCTATAGATCCAACGTGTACTGGTTCGAGGGCTGCAGCGTCGAGAACATCGACGTTGCCGGCACCAACCAATGCTCAGGTGGGCTGATTGGCTACTTCTACAGCAACGATGGTATAACTTGCAACAATATCGCGATTGAGGGTGCTGCGATCAAGGGCAGCTGGAGCGGTGGTCTGCTCGGTGCGATTCACAACGGTTCCGACGTCATCAACGTCACCAACACAAGGGTATCCAACACCACGTTTGGCGGAACCTCCAACGGCGGCATTGCGGGCGACGGACGTGGCCAGTTCCATCTGGTAAACGTGCTTATGGATGGCAACACCTACAAAAAGGACGCTAAGCAGGGCGTGCTCTTGGGCGAGGTTGACACAGGGGATAATCGGTACAGCCTCTCCGCAGCAGGTGTGGACGTAAAGCCTG
Source organism: Collinsella sp. (assembly GCA_019424945.1). Lineage (GTDB taxonomy): Bacteria > Actinomycetota > Coriobacteriia > Coriobacteriales > Coriobacteriaceae > Collinsella. Next base: position 49,025 of record JAHYYN010000041.1, read on the forward strand.
GCGACGGCAAGACCACGAGCGACCTGCCGCCGATGGTTTACACGACCAATGCGGCTGCGGTTAACAAGAAAACCTACATCGCGTTCGGAGACTACAACGACAAGCTCGCCGTACCCGGCAAGGGCATCACGCTCTACGGTGCGGACGATACCGCTACCACGGCGGCAAGCCCGTACGTGACCACGAGCCCCGTGAGCACGCTGGCGGTGCGTGCCTCCAACGGCGACACCACTGATCGCTATCTGTTTGGCGACGGTGCCGCCATTGACACCGCGGCGACCATCCAAAGCCAGGCGGGTGCCCGCGTTCCCGGCCGCTACACCTACACCAATATCGGCGGCATTAATGACAACGGCGCCTATCAAAATACGTCGAGCTATAACGCCAAATCCGTGGCGAGCATGTTCAATGTGAATAACGATGCAAGCGACAGCAAGGTCGCAACAGATTTCTCCGTTTTGGTGATCTCTGGCAACGACAACACGACGGTCAAGAGCTATCTAAACATCGTCACGAACGGCGGCTTCTCCGACGCTTGCAGATTGAATAACGAGAATGGCACCAATCCGCACGTGACGGCCAAAGCAGAGGTGTTCCAACTCAAGGATGGTGTGTTCGTTAAGGACGATGACGCGTCGAACAATCCCACACTTCGTGTGGTGAACAACGGTAAAAAGAACATGTCGTTTAGCCCAAGCTCCGATTGGGACAATGGCAAAGGTCGCTTTACGCTCCTGACCGTTACCTTTACCGAGGCGGGTCAGAGCTACAACGTTCAGGTGCCGATCATCGTTAAGCGCAAGCTCGAGATCGATTTCACTGCAACGTATGATTACGGCACTCAATTTAAAGAAAAAGACTACGCTAACCTTGGAAAAGATGCACACGTGCTTACGAGCTTTGGCGAGCCGATGACGGGTCTGCTTACCTGGACATACAATTCTGCTAATGGGAAGGAAGTCGACTTTGGCTGGGACAGCTATATGGCTGCCGGCGGCTCGATGAAGGGGCTCGGCAAGAGCATCCTCTTCAATGGTGCCGACGGAAGGTTGCCCCAGGGCACCCAGCTTACGCTCATCGATGCGAACGTTGATGGCAAGGCCGGTGGCAGAGAGTACCACTATACGGTGGGCGAAGGCGGAGCAACGAGCGTTTCCCTGAGCGGAAATGCGGGCTTTGAGGATTCTGCGGGCAATCCATATCAGGAGCGATGGCTGAGCGAGATTTTGGATGTGTACGCCGAAAAGGATGGCGCCGGCACATGGGCCGAGTGTAATAACGAGGCAGAGGCGACCGCTAAGGCGAAGATCGGAGACAAGTGGACGCTGTTTAAGGTTGCGGGCGCTAACGTTCCCAGCAACAAGCGCTATACGCTAAAGGTACCTAAAGAGAAGGATACCGGCAGAGAGAAGCGTGCATCGGAGAGCGTCTACCTAGTTGTCAACGTGCCCAAGTCGGGCGACGGCGTGACGCAAGCTAGTATCAACGGTTTTACGGCTTCGTCTATTGACTCGAATTCTTCGGGTGCCCGCATATCTTGGAATCTGCATCACGTCTTGCGCACCGGTGGCGACGATAATCAAAACGGTACGGCATCGACATACAGCATCTTGTCCAATTACGGGCAGGAAGTTAACGACGGGGAGTCGGAGGCGCGCACTCCGGTTTCGAAGTCGACGGACGGCGCCGCCTACGTTCTTTCTCTTGACGTTACCGACAAAATTACGTTTAACCCAAGTCAGAACTATGCTGACTCGGACTCGTTGTTCTATCAGCTCGATACGTCACTGTGCAAGTATGGCGCCAACAATACCCTGACGGGGGTGAGTAGTTTCCCGAGCGGAACCTCGGCGATTGCTAAATTCTATGTTGCCATCGACAATCAGAACTATAAGTGGGATGGCGAAGATTGGGCGACGTGTGATTCTTCGACGTCTGCGTTCACGCAGACCGTGACGGATACGGGCGATGACTCGCTGAAGCTCAAGCTCGATTGTGACCTCGCCGGAATCCGCAAGCGTGCAACGGGCGGATCCTTTACCGTGCGTACGGTAGTGGAAGAGATTCGCCTTACGCCGGACGGCTGCAACAAGGTTATCTCCCTGTCCAAGCAGTCTGGCGAGGACGCCTGTACCAAGATGTCCTATACCGCCAAGCTTTCAACGCGTAAGGAAGGCCTTAATACCTCGAGCCTGACGCAGACGAAGCGCGGTAACGTCGGGTACTATCGCATGGACACGGGTGATACGACCATTACGCTTTCTGCGCCAGATAAGTCGCAGCTTGGTATTAACGTGGACGACCTACGTCCGATCGCGAATGGCACGATAGGCCTGGGTGCCACGTATGAACTGGGTGGACTCAGCAACGCCGCCGAGGCAATTGCGAACGCAGGCTCTGTTGTGTTTACGCTCGCGCTTCAGCGCCGCGGAACCGACGGCACGTATGAGAGCGTAACGGATGATATCTCCAACTACGTAACAGTGACGGAGAGTAAGCTTGCCGCGGTCGCTCCCTCCGGTAGCACGATCACCTTCACTGACTCGAAGGAGAACGGCAAGTTCAAAACGAAGAACGGTAATACGACGTTTAGCCTGCCCTTTACCGTTAAGGTCAACACGCAGGTTGAACAGCGTGAGCAGTTCTACGCGAACTATCGATTGGTAATGAGAGCGAGCCTGGTTAAGGGTGACGTGGCGAGCGCAAAGCCTCAATCGCCCGACTATGTGACCTATACGCTCACGAGGGTGAACCTCAACGGCATCGACCACTAGTTCCGAAGCCAACTAGCTTCGCAAAGGGGGCGGCAACCACCCGGTTGCCGCCCCCTTTCTTGTTCAAGACTTTAGTCTGCTGGCCGCGCAGCGGCCAGCTTTAAACCACCCGCTATGCGGGTGGAGACAAACGGCTTTACAAAGCCACCCCTCCGACCGATATTGACGATTGTTCAGGCCGTCAAGAATTCGAGTCGAAGGGGTGGTCGCCATGGCCCAGAAGGCCTACAGCCTTTCCCACACGAAGTGGATGTGCAAGTACCACATCGTGTTCACGCCGAAGTATAGGCGCAAAGTGATCTACAACCAAATCAGGAGCGACATAGGGGAGATCCTCAGGAGGCTGTGCGAGTACAAGGGGATCGAGATAATCGGGGGGCACCTGATGCCCGACCACGTGCACGTGCTGCTGGCGATCCCGCCGAAGCACAGCGTCGCGAGCGTCATGGGCTACCTGAAGGGGAAGAGCTCGCTGATGATATTCGACAGGCACGCCAGCCTCAAGTACAAGTTCGGCAACAGGAAGTTCTGGACGGAGGGCCACTGCGTGTCCACCGTCGGCCTGAACGAGGCGACGATCGCCAAGTACATCAGGGAGCAGGAGTCCCACGACATCGCGCTGGACAAGCTGAGCGTGAAGGAGTACGAGGACCCCTTCAAGAGGGGGTGATGCCGCCGGTTCGACCGGCGCGCCACGGGTCAAGATGCACTAGGCCTGGACGAAGTCCGGGCCCGCGCCTTTAGACGCGAGCCCGGGGCCCGTGGGTTATACCCTAAGAGCAAACCACCCTTTTTAAGGGTGGTTCTGATTCTCCTGGCCTGCTGCTGCCCCAGCTTCCCACCTAGCTTTCCAGCTTTCCACCTTAGGTGGTAAGTTAAGTGGAAAGCTGGAAAGTAAGTGGAAAGCTGACATGTAGGTGCGGGCTGAAGAGGGATTAATAATTACACAAACCATACCAGCCAAACAAAAAGATACCAATCTGGTTGGTAAAACACCGTCAATGAGCCGCGAGCTAACTAGCTGCGTAAATAAAACCTAAAGAACTGTTGCAAATTAATGGCAAATGCCCAGATGCCGCCGTGCGATTTTCAATTAACTGTTACGCGCAAACAGCAAAATGCTACTATCTAACATGCACGTAAGAAAGCAGATTAACGGTTAAGGCTAAGAAGTGGCAGGTATGTCGGAAGCAACAAGGACTCGCACGCATGCGCCCGAGGTTAGGCAGCGCGCCGTCGAGATCCTCCAAGAGGGGGTCGGTCATCGCGCCCTCGCCGCAAAGCTTGGCATTCCCCAGGCCACGGCTCGTCAGTGGGCCCGCGCATATGCCGTGGGCGGTGCCGACGCCGTTCTCAACGCCGGTTCGCATCATCACACCTATTCGTACGAAGTTAAGCTCGCCGTGGTCAAGGACCGCTTGGAAAACGGCTTAACGGTTCGCGAGGCCATGATCAAGCACAAGATTCCTAGCGAGTCTTCGGTCAAGGCTTGGTGCCGTCAGTACCGCGAGAGCGGTGAGTCCGCACTGGTCGATAAGCCGCGCGGTCGCAAGCCGCGCGTTAAAAAGGCGGAATAGCAAACGGGATGGTGCACCCACAGGGGCGCATTTTTCTTGCCGCCCCTCTGCTCCAATGCGGGCGTGCCCTTACCCCGTACGCCTAAAACTCCCCAGTTGACCGAAAACCCGCCGCCGCTACTCCTCAATTGAGCTATAACGTTAAACAATTGCAGCGTTTTAGCATGGGGGAGTGATGGTATGACGCTACTGTATTTCCTTACCCTGTTTCCGCTGGTACCGGCGCTGGGCATGCTGCTCGCGCGCGGTGACCGCGCCCGCGATGCGGCGGGGCTCATAGGCTCCGGCATTATTATGGCGGTGACAGTTGTAGTCGCCGTCATGTTTTTTGGCACGGGTCCGCAGAGCTTTGAGGTTGCCCCCGGCACCTCGCATGTGCTCTCGATCATCAGTTCCGTTATCGACGTCATCCTGTGCGCTGTCATCCTGTACAACGCGTACAAATATAGGAACGCGCTCACCACGGTGCTCGGCATAGTCCAGCTGGTGGGCTCGCTCGCCTTTGCAGCCATGACGCTGCCCGCGGCCGAAGCCGTCACGGCAACGCCACTCTACCTGGACTACATGAGCGTGATCATGGTCCTCGCCGTCGGCATCGTTGGCAGTCTAATCTGCTTGTATGCCCTGGGCTACATGAAGGACTTCCAGGCCCATGACGAGCACGAGGCCGCGCTGCGCGGGCAGACCGCGCCCGACCGTCGCCCGCAGTTCCTGGCGCTCATGTTCCTGTTCCTCTCGGCCATGTTCGTCATCGTGACGAGCGACAACCTTGAGTGGCTGTTCTGCGGCTGGGAAATCACCACCGTGTGTTCGTTCCTTATGATTGGCTACACGCGTACGCCCGAGGCCATCAAGAACGCCTTTACCCAAATCATCCTCAACATGCTGGGCGGCATCGCGTTTTTGGCCGGACTTATGTATCTGCACGTTAACGGCATGCCGCTGACCATCTCGGGCATGATCGAGCTTTCCGGCACCGGAACCGCGCAGTCCGCGCTGCTGGTGATGCCGGTCATCCTGTTGTCGCTCGCCGCGCTCACCAAGGCCGCACAGATGCCGTTCCACACTTGGCTGTTGGGTGCCATGGTTGCACCCACTCCCACGAGCGCCCTGCTGCACTCGTCAACCATGGTCAAAGCCGGCGTGTTCCTGATGGTCAAGCTGAGCCCACTCTATGCCATCTACCCCGTGACCGGCTTTATGGTCACGAGTGTGGGCGCCATCACGTTTTTGCTCGCCGCCCTCATGGCCATCTCGCAGAGCAATGCCAAACGCGTGCTCGCGTACTCCACCATCTCCAACCTGGGCCTCATCAGTGCCTGCCTGGGCGTCGGCGCGCCCGAGGCCGTGTGGGCCGCCATCTTCCTGATCCTGTTCCACACGGTGGCAAAGTCGCTGCTGTTCCTGTGCGTGGGCACGGCCGAGCATCATATCGGCAGCCGCGATATCGAGGACATGGACGGTATGTTCAGCCGCATGCCGCACCTGACGCGCCTGATGATGCTGGGTATCATGGGCATGTTTGTGGCGCCGTTTGGCATGCTCGTGTCCAAGTGGGGCGCCCTGGTGGCGTTTGCGCAGACCGGCAACGTGCTCATGATCATGGTGCTTGCCTTTGGCTCGGCCGCGACGTTTTACTTCTGGGGCAAGTGGCTTGCTAAGCTTTCGGGCGTCGATCCCACGGCTCAAAACGTGGAGGGCAATGTTCACAAGACCGAGTGGATGGCGCTCAACACCATCGCCGCGCTGCTGATTCTGTGCTGCGTGGCGTTCCCGGTTATCTCGAGCGGTCTGGTGTCGCCTTACTTGGCCATGGTGTTTGGCCGCGTGCCGTACGTTATTGGCAAGGACGCCATGTATCTGATGGTGGTTATCGTGGCGTTTATCGCCGTGGTGCTGCTGACTTCATTCCGCGTGAGCAATAAGCCGCACGTCAACGTATATCTTTCGGGTGTGGGAACCGACAATTACCGCCATTTCCGCGGCTCGATGGGACGCGAGGTGAAGGCCGAAAAGCGCAATTGGTACTCGGAGGACGCCCTTGGCGAGAAACGTATTGGCCCCGCGGGTAGTGTTGTTTGCTGTGCCATCATCCTGTTTGCGCTGCTGTGCTGCGCGTGGATTGGGCCCGAGCGACTCGCCATGAGTGCGCCCTCGGTGCTGCGCGGCAAGTATTTTGAAGGCTCGGGCGTCGTGGGCATTTTTATTGGCACCGTGGCGTTTGCCTTGCTGGCGCCGCTTGCGGGCGGCTTGATCGACGGCCTTGACCGCAAGCTGTCCGCTCGCATGCAGGGCCGCGTGGGCCCGCGCCTGCTGCAGCCCTTCTACGACGTTGCCAAGCTGCTGCGCAAGGCCCCTGCCAGCGTAAACACCATGGACGATACCTATATGGCGTGCGCGCTCATCTTTACCGTCGTGGGCGGCGGCATCTTTGTGTCGGGCTCCAACACGCTGCTGTGCGCTTTTATGGTTACGCTCGCCGCGATCTTTGTGGTGCTGGCGTCCGCCTCGACGCAAAGCCCGTTTGCCCAGGTCGGTGCCGACCGCGAGTTGCTGCAGGTCATGAGCTACGAGCCCGCCGTTCTGCTGATGAGCGTGGGCCTGTACCTTGCCACCGATAGCTTTGATTCCATCGCCGTGACCGGACAGTCGGCGCCCATCATCGTGTACAGCGCGCCCATTTTCTTGGCGCTGCTTGCGGTGCTCACCATCAAGCTACGCAAGTCGCCGTTCGACCTTTCGTACTCGCATCACGCGCATCAGGAGATTGTCCAGGGCGTCGCCACCGAGATGAGCGGCGGCACGCTGGCCAAGATGACCCTTATGCACTGGTGTGAGACCGTGCTGTTTTTGATGTGGGTGGGCATGTTCTTTGTTTGGGACAACCCGGTGAGCTGGGTCGTAGCCCTGGTCGTGATGGCCGCGACGTATTTTGTCGAGGTGCTGATCGACAACACCTTCGCACGCAGCACCTGGCGCAGCTGCTTTAAGCTCGGCTGGGGCGTGGCGCTGGTGTTTGGCCTGCTCAACCTTATGCCCATCCTCGTCGACGTGTTTATTTAGGAGGCGGCATCCATGGATCATAAAATGTCGCGCTCGCCGTGGGTTATTCATTACGACGGCTCGAGCTGCAACGGATGCGATATCGAGGTGCTGGCCTCGCTCACGCCGCTGTTCGATGCGGAGCGCTTTGGCGTGGTCAACACCGGCAACCCCAAGCATGCGGATATCTTTTTGGTGACGGGGTCGGTCAATGCCCAGAACCTGCCCGTCGTGCGTCAGATTTACAACCAGATGCTCGAGCCCAAGTGCGTGGTGGCCTGCGGTATCTGCGCATGCTCGGGCGGCGTATTCCGCGACGCCTACAACGTGATCGGCGGCGTGGACCGCGCGATTCCCGTGGACGTGTACGCGCCCGGGTGCGCCATTCGCCCCGAGACGGTGATCGATGCCATCGTGGAGGCGTGCGGCATCCTGGACCAGAAGGAGACCGTGTTGCGCGCCGGTGGCGATCCGCTCACCGTGGGCGGTGCCGCTACCTGGGACGGTGGCGTTGAGCTGGGCGAGGACGGGTTTGTGGCTGCGGGGGCCGGGACTGACGGTGCCGGTGACGCGCCTGCCGGGAAGCCTGCTGCGCCCGCCGCTGGCGACGCACCTGCTGAGACGCCCGCCGCTGCAAAGGAGGCCGAGTAATGCAAAAGGCTATCTATACCACCGTCGGGATCGACAAGCTCCTGTCGCATGTCCAGGCGCTCAAGGGCGTCGGCGCGCGCTTTGTGCAAATGCATGCCGAGCGCAACGTCGACGACGGCTCGTATCGCTTGGTCTATACGTTTATCAACGTCCGTGCTGCTCAGGAGCATATTGCGCAGGACGGCAGCTATGCGATCGAGAACCTGGTGGTCGAGGGCATCGACCAGTACCAGGAGATTCCGTCCATCAGCTCGTATTACCCCGCGGTGTTCCCGTTTGAAAATGAGGCCCACGACCTGTTTGGTCTTGCCATCACCGACATGCAGATCGACTTTAAGGGCTTTTTCTACCAGGTCTCGACTGCCGAACCCATGAGCGTCATCACGCCCGAGGTGAAGGCTGCGCGCGAGAAGGCCATGAAAGTCCGCGCGGCCGCCGAGGCCAAGGCGCGCAAGGCCGCGGCCGAGAAGGCCGCCGCGGCTGCGGCTGCTGCGGGGGAGGGTGCCGCGGGTGCTGGTGATGCTGCGGGCACTGCCGCTGCTCAGCCCGCTGCTGCTGCCGGCTCCGATGCCCAGCATGACGATGCCGCTGCGAAGGCCGCGCTCAAGGCCGCCGAGATGGAGGCAAAGCTCGCCGCCATGGATCCCGAGAAAGCGGCCAAGGTCCGTGCGGCGCTTGCCGCCAAGGCCGCCCGCGACAAGCAGAAAAAGGAGGCGTAAGGTCCATGGCTCATCGCTCCGTAATTCCGTTTGGCCCGCAGCACCCGGTGCTGCCCGAGCCGCTTCATCTGGACCTGGTGATCGAGGACGACCGCGTCATCGAGGCAATTCCGCAGATCGGCTTTGTGCACCGCGGACTCGAGAAGCTCACCGAAAAGCGCGACATGCACCAGTTTGGCTACATCGCCGAGCGCATCTGCGGCATTTGCGCCGTGGGCCACAGCTACGGCTATGCCAGCGCCTGCGAGCGCATGCTCGACATCGAGGTGCCCGGCCGCGTGCAGTATATCCGCACTATTTTGCACGAGCTTTCGCGCATCCACTCGCACCTGCTGTGGCTGGGCCTGCTCGCCGATGCCTTTGGCTTCGAGGCGCTGTTCTATCGGTCGTGGACCCTGCGCGAGCAGATTCTCAAGATCTTCGAGAGCACGTGCGGTGGCCGCGTGATCCTTTCGATTAACGAGATCGGCGGCCTAAAGCACGACATTGAGGACTCCGAGCTGGCTGGCATTGTCCAGACGCTCGATGCCATGCGTCCCGACTACGAGGCCCTGGTGCATACGTTTTTGGACGACGTCAGCTGTGGCGAGCGCCTGCATGGCGTGGGCGTGATCAGCAAGAAGGACGCGCTGGATCTGTCGATGGTCGGCCCGTTTGGGCGCGCCTCGGGCGTGGACTACGACGTGCGCATGTTTAGCGACGGTGCCTATGCGGACCTGGCTGCGTTTGAGCCGGTTGTCGCCACCGATGGCGATTGCTATGCCCGCTGCCAGGTGCGCTGTGCCGAGGTCACGCAGGCCATGGACATCATTAAGGAGCTTGTGGGCAAGATTCCGCACGACGGGATCGGCGGGCGCACCAAGCTTACGCCGGCCGACGGCGCACGCGGCGAGGTTGTGATTGAGCAGCCGCGCGGCGAGGCGTATTACTATGTGCGCGGTAACGGCACCAAGAACCTGGACCGCTTCCGCGTGCGCACGCCGACGTCGCAGAACCTGGCGGGTCTGACACATGCGCTGCAGGGCGTGCTCCTTGCCAACGTGCCCATGATTATCCTGACCATCGACCCCTGCATTAGCTGCACGGAAAGGTAGGCGCGGCATGAGTTTGCTGACATTTGCCAAGACGGCCTTGGGCTCTATGGTCAAGCAGCCGGTAACGGTGTGCTATCCGCAGGAGAAGCTCGCGGCACCCGAGCGCTTGCGCGGGCATATCGTCAACGACATGGACGCGTGCATCTGCTGCGGCATGTGTGCGCGTCGCTGTCCGGCGGGCGCGCTCGCAGTCGATCGCAAGGGTGGAACGTGGTCGATCGACCCGTATGCCTGCGTGGTGTGCGGTGAGTGCATCGAGAGCTGCCCCAAGCACTGCCTGACTATGGACACCGCCCGTACTCCGGTTGCGGCGGATAAGACTCCCACGGTAGAAACCAAGCCGGAATAGCGCGAAAACGGGGCCGGTGGGGCAAAATTGCCCCACCGGCCCCGCGCGTGAACGCGCGGTTGGGCCGCCGCTAACAAAACCATGCCGGATTACGGGGCTGGATGGCGAACCTCCGACCATATAGAAAATCGCAAAAACAAAACCGCAGGTAGATAGCCTGCCGTTTTTCAAAAAATGAAGGTATGGATGAGGGTTCCGACTTTAGCCCCGTAATCCGACACAGTTTTGAAATGACACCATATCAGTACCAGCCCCTGATCCCTCGGGGACGGAGGAAAACGGACCTTTTTGGCCTCGCGAGTACCGCCGCGTGACCCGTCTGCCACGAAATGGGCCCATCTACTACGTTTAAGCCGCTACCCTCGACCACGGCAAGTAATGTGAAATGAAAACCGCAGGTAGAACGCCTGCGATTTTGCATGAAAAGCGGTTATGGGCGGGGGTATCGAGTCAAACGTAGTAGATGGGCCCATTTCGTGGCGGGCGCCGTCTGCCGATCTCCGCGGGCGGAAGGAAAAGGATCATTTTGGTCCCGCGAGGCTTGCGGAGGCACTCGTGCAGGGCCGTCGCGAACAAAACTATGTCGGTTTACTACGATGAATTCGGCATTCCCGACCATGACTGCATTTTTCTAAATATTGCAAGCGTTCTACCTGCGGTTTTGCAAGCGCGCAATTTACCATGGTCGAAGGTGGGCGATTCGTCGTAGTAAACCGGCATAGTATTGAAATAGCATTAAATCGGTAGCAGCCGTTTTGTTATGCCGGGTCGTTCGTTGGGCAACTACCCTCGCAGGTAGGCGATGGCGATCTGCGTGCGGTTGCGTAGGCCCATTTTGGCTAGGATTGAGCTGATGTGGTTGCGTACGGTGCCTTCGCCCATATAAGCCGTGGCGGCAATCTCCTTGTTGTCGAGGCCGCGGGCGATGAGCTCGGCGACTTCGAACTCGCGGTCGGTCAGGCTGGCAAAGGCTGCGGGCCGGCGGGGCGTGCCCGTCTTGTCGCCCATCCCGTCAAAGTCAACATCTTCGATCGCCTTACCCTCGAGCACGCGTTTGCCGTCCATGACTTGCGCCAACGCCGGAGGAATGACGGCGACATCGGTTTTAATCAAGTAGCCGCGGGCGCCCAGTTTGAGCGCCGACACAATGTACTCGTCATCCGAGAATGTCGTCAGAAACACCACGCGCGCCGCAGGGTCGCGCTCAAGGATCTCGCGTGCCGCCGAAAGTCCGTCGCGCCCCGGCATCTGAATGTCGAGCAGCGCGATGTCGGGCGTGTGCTCAGCGTAGAGCGCGACCGCGTCGTCGCCATTGGCGCCGGTACCCACCACCTCGATCTGCGGCTGGGCGCCTAGGATAATCTTGAGTGAATCGACTACCAAGTGGTCGTCATCGACAACTATGAGCCTCATCGGTCCTCATCTCCTTGCTGTTTGGGAACGGTGGCAAACACGCGCCAGCCGCCGGCGCCGGCGCGCGGACCGGCGGTGAAGGTGCCGCCAAGCGCCTCGATGCGCTCGCGCATGGAGACGAGCCCCATGCCCTCCGCGGCGCCACGGCCGATTGCTTGGACCCCGCCCACGCCATCGTCGGTAACGATGAGCTGGTAAAACGACGGATGCTCCATGCATCGTGCGGTGACGGTCTGGGCGCAAGCGTGGCGCATGGTGTTGGAGAGCGCCTCGCGCAGGACCGCCGCAAAGCAGTTGGCGACGTTGGCGGGCGCATGCTCGGCCAAAACTTCAAGCTCAATCTGTGGGCCGCTGTCCGAGCGTACGCCTTCAACGATGCGCTCGAGCTGCACGGAGAGGTTGGTTGCATTGTCGTTGAGCGCGTGGACGCTGGCGCGCACGAGCTGGAGCGCCTCGTCAACCGTGCGTTTGACATCGGCGAAATCGGCGGCGACGCCGGGCTCGTTGGCGTGGACCACGCGCAAGGCTTCGGTTTGGAGCGAAGCGCGCGTGAGCTGGTGGCCCACGTTATCGTGGATCTCGCGCGCGATGCGGGCGCGTTCGGCGAGCGTTGCGAGCTCGACTTCGTAGTCCTGGCGGTCGGCGAGGTCGCGGTTGCGTGCCTCGAGTACCAGGGCGCGTTCTTGCAGCTTGTCGCGGGTGCGACGCATGCGATCCTGTTCGTGCTCCAGCTGCGCGGTGCGCAGCGACAGCAACGTGGCAGCGATCGAAAGGATGGCGGTTAGCAACAGCGTTCGGGTGGTGAGCACGCCGCCACGAAGGTCCGCGACAAGCGCGCAGACAAACACGGCGCCAATCGCCAGCGCGGGCCAGATGCGTTCACGGCGCACGCGTCGCGCGATGTCATAGAAGGCAAGGGGTGCGAACGGCATAAATGGCGGCACGAAGACGGCAGCGATGATGTAAGCGTAGCTCGCGGCCTCGCTCGCGCGATGGGCGTGTTCTTCTCGTGCGACTTCCGACGCCGAGGTGGCCATAACGCCAAGGCAAAACGCCACAACCAGACGAGCGTCCACGGCAAGACCCATGGCGGCCGCAATACAGCACGCCAGCACAATCGATTTGTCGAAAAGCCTGTTCATACGGGTATTGTACGCGATGCTGCGCGCGGGGGAGGCGCCGCCCGGGGCAACCGTGACATTCCTCCCGCGCGGCAAAGCGGCGTCGATCGCTCGCGCGAGCGGGGGTTTCGCCTCTGCCCCCTCGCACTCGTGACAAAGCTCACTGGTGCGCGCCGTCCTCTCCTGCGATGATGCAATCGTACCGGGCCACGACCAACAGAAGGGCCGCCTCATGACAGATATCGTCCACGTCGAAAACCTCGTCAAGCGCTACGACGATCTTATCGCGCTCGACCACTTTAACCTGAGTATTGCCCCTGGCGAGATCTTTGGCCTGCTGGGCCCCAACGGCTCGGGCAAGACCACGTCCATCAACTGCATCCTGCAGCTGCTCGCTTACGACAAGGGCACCATCGAGCTGTTCGGCGAGCCCATGACGCCCACCCGCTACGACCTTAAGCGTCGCGTCGGCGTGGTGCCACAGCAGGTGGCGGTGTTTGACGAGCTCACCGTGCGCGAAAACATCGACTATTTCTGCAGCCTCTACGTCAACGACCGCAAGCGCCGCCGCGCGCTGGTGGACGAGGCGATCGACTTTGTCGGCTTGGGCGACTTTACCAAGTTTCGCCCCGGAAAGCTCTCGGGCGGCTTGGCACGCCGTCTCAACATTGCCTGCGGCATCGCGCACAAGCCCGAGCTCATCTTCTTTGACGAGCCCACAGTGGCAGTCGATCCGCAGAGCCGCAACGCCATTCTGGAGGGCATCTGCCGCCTGCGCGACGAGGGCGCCACGGTGGTGTATACCAGCCATTACATGGAGGAGGTCGAGCAGATCTGCAGCCGCATCATGATCATGGACGGCGGCCGCGTGCTGGCGCAGGGCACCAACGACGAGCTCAAGCGCATGATTCAGATGGGCGAGCGCGTGACCGTCGAGGTCGGCGCCGTCGAGCCCGCCACGGTCGAGCGGCTGCGCGCTCTGGAGCACGTGCTTTCGGTTGAGCTGTCCGGCGGCGAGCTCATCTGCACCTGCGAGGCGAGCCCACATAATCTGGTCGACATCCTTGACACGCTGCGCGCCGCCGACGTGGCACTCGGTCGCGTGTGGAGCGAGCCGCCGACCCTCAACGACGTGTTCCTCGAGATCACCGGCCGCGAGCTACGCGACTAGGGGGCAGCCATGATCAACACCATCATTATCACGGTCAAGACGCTGCTGCGCCGGCCGAGCACATGGGTCTGGGGCGCGCTCTTTCCCATTGCGCTTTCCACGATGTTCATGTTTATGTTTGCGAACCTCAGCTCCGACGGCAAGGTCGATCCGGTGCCGGTAGCCGTTGTCGCCGACGAGGCCTGGGACGCTTCGACCTTTAAGGACGTGGCGACGTCGCTTGCCAAGGAGGGCGACGACCAGCTGCTTAAGATCCACGAGTGCGACGACGCGGCCGAGGCGAACCATGCGCTCAAGTCCGGCGAGGTTGCGGGCGTCTACACGGTCGACGACGCGGGCGCGCCCAGGCTCACGCTGCTATCGAGTTACGACAGCTCGCGCGCCTCGTCGGTGCT
>JAHYYN010000042.1:0-7718 GCA_019424945.1 Collinsella sp.
ACGCCGTTAACGGTAAAAGTGAATTCCTGTGCCATGGTGATTCCCTTCTACACGCCGGCGGCTATGCCGGTGCGGTCGTGGATGGCGCCATGCGGGCAGACGACGGCGCACATGCCGCACGACAGACAATCCGCGCCATCAATATGGGCGCAGTTGTCCTCGATGCGGATAGCGCCGGCAGGGCACTTTTTGGCGCACATGCCGCAACCGATGCAGCTCGTGTCGCAGATCTTGCGCGCAATGGCGCCCTTGTCGGTGTTGTTGCAGCGCACCAGGATGTTCTGGTAGCCGGGAACGAAGGCAATCACGCGCTGCGGGCACGCCATGCCGCACAGGCCACAGCCCGTGCACCTGGAGCGGTCCACGCGGGCGATGCCATCGACCAGCGCAATGGCACCGTGGGGGCAGGCCGCGACACAGGCGCCACAGCCAATGCAGCCTTCGCTGCAGCGGGCGTCGCCGCCTGCGGAGGCGCAACCGCTTCCGCAGGCAACGTAGGCCACGTTATGTTGAATGGATTTGGCCATAAGAGACTCGCCTATTTCTTAAGGAGATACGGATAGCTGTCGCGCACGGCCTTGATGGTCAGGCGGACGGCCTCGGGCAGACCGGTGTTGACGGCATCGACCGAGACGGTGCGGACCGTGCCGGCGACGCGAACCTTAAAGTGGTCCTCGTCCACGGCCAGGAAGCCCTCGTTCTCGGAGTTCTCCATGTCCTGATCGCTCCAGAACAGGGTGAGCTTGTCCTTGTAGGGACGACCCTCCTGGTAGGGGCAGAACACGGCGCAGTTGCCGCACTCGTTGCACATGCCGTCGACATGGACGACCTGATGCTTGGCCAGGCCCGGCACCTTAATTGCCACGTTGGCGCGGTTGGGGCACACGTCGCAGCAGACCTCGCACACCGAGCCGCAGCCCAGGCAGCGGGTCTTGGTGCAATTGCGCTTGTCGCGGCACAGCGACCCCTTGCGCTCGTAGCAGGCGTCCTCGCGACCGACCTGAGCATTCTGGTCGGCGTACTTGTTAAAGTCCACGCCAGCGATGGCACGGGCGACCTCGGCGGCATCGGCGATAGCCTCGACCACGGTGGCCGGACCGCGACGGCAGTCACCTGCAGCCCAGACGCCCTCAACGCCGGTGGAGGTGGCGGCAAGGCGGCCGCGACGGTCGTGCTCGACGCCCGCGGCGTCGTACAGGCTGGCATCGATGCCCTCGCCCACGGCACAGATCACCGTGGTGGCGGGCAGCTCGACGGTCTCGCCCGTGGCGACGGGGCTGCGACGGCCGCTTGCGTCCGGCTCGCCAAGCTCCATGACGTCGCAGGTCAGCACGGCGCCGTTGAGCGCCTTGGGCGCCAGCAGCTCACAGAACTCAACGCCGTCGGCAAGAGCAAGATCGAGCTCTTCCTCGTCGGCGGGCATCTGCTTCTTGGTGCGGCGATACACCAGGCGCACGTTCTTCACGCCAGTCAGGCGCTTGGCCACGCGGGCCGCGTCCATAGCGGTATTGCCGGCGCCGATGACCACGACGTCCTCGCCCAGCTCGAGCTTCTCGCCCTTCTTGGCGGCCTCGAGGAACTCCAGCACGTCGAGCTCGGCGCCCTCGCCCAAGCCTGCAGAGCCGGGCATCCAGGCACCGGTGGCCACGACCACGTCGGTAAAGCCCTGAGCCTTGAGCTCGTCAATGGACTCCACGCGGGCGTTGAGCTGCACCTTGGCGCCAAAGGCCAGACAGAGCTCGGCATCGTGGGAGATATCGTCGCTCGCGATACGGAACTCGGGAATCACGTGACGGACCACGCCGCCGAGCGAGTCGCGGGCCTCGAAGATAGTGACGGGCACGCCGGCGCGCGTCAGGAAGAACGCCGTCGCCAGGCCGGCCGGGCCGCCGCCGATAACGGCAACGTTGCGCTCGCCGTCGTTGGCGATAGCCTGGGCGCGCAGCTTGGGCAGCACGGCAGTCATGGCCTCGCGGGCGGCCTTGAGCTTGCTGGCGCGGATCTGGGCACCCTCGGGCTCGTAGAACGCACGCTCGCAAGCACGGCCGCAGGGATGCGGGCAGATGGTGCCGGTGATAAACGGCAGGGCGTTGCGCTCGATGATGATGTTGAGCGCGTCCTCGTAGCGGCCCTCGTCAACAGCCGCCAGATAGGCAGGGATATCCTGCTGGATGGGGCAGCTCGTGCGGCACGGCGTGGTAAAGCAGTCGGAAAGCGGGCTCTTGCCGGCGACCTTGCGGTCGGGCAGCGGGCGCAACGGCTTCTTGTAGAGCGGATTGGTGAGCGAGTCGGTCTGGATCGCAGCCACGGCCTCGAGAGAGACGCCCGCAAACGGCTTGCCATCCAGGTCGGTAAACTCGCCGGCCATCTGGCTAAAGCGCTCGTATCCACCGGGCTTGAGCACGTCGGTCGCCAGGGTGACGGGCCAAATGCCGGCATCGTACAGGGCGCGGATGTTGTAGACCGTGGCGCCGCCGGAGTAGCTGATGCGCAGCTTGCCATCGAACTGCTCGGTAATGCGGCGGGCAGCCTCGATGGTCAGCGAGAACAGCGAACGGCCGGACATATACATCTCGGTGGAAGGCAGCTCGTTCCTCGTCACGTCGACGGGGAAGGTGTTGGTGAGCTTGACGCCAAACTCCAGGCCGCGCTCGGCGCACAGGGCAATCAGGCGCTCGAACATAGGCACGGCATCGGCCCACTGCAGGTCCTCGCGGAAGTGCGTGTCATCGAAGACGATGTAGTCAAAGCCCAGCTCGTTGAGGCGCTGGCGGGCAAACTCATAGCCCAACAGCGTGGGGTTGCACTTGATGTAGGTGTTGAGGCCCTTCTCGGTGATCAGATAGGTCGCGATGCGCTCGATCTCCGCCGGCGGGCAGCCGTGCAGGGTAGACTCGGTGATGGAGTTGGAGACGCGCGCCGGGATGGACTCGACAAACGCGGCGTCAACATGCTCAAACTTGTCCAGGTTAGCGAGAGCCCAGGCACGGCACTCGTTCCAGACGTCGGAGCCGCTGGCGTCCTTCATGCCCTCGATGTAGGCGTCGACCTTGGGGCTCTTAATGCCCTCCAGGTCATAGCCCACCGACATGTTGAAGACAAAGCCGTCCGGGCTGCCCAGACCGTACTCGCGAGCGATCAGGTGGCAGGCAAACCATGCCTTCACGTACTCGGCAAAGGCCTGCGGAACCTCGAGCTCGGTCGACCACTCGCAGTTGTAGCACTCGTCCTGAGCCACGATGCAGGGCTTGTTGACGCACTTGGAGAGCTCCTCGCCGTCCATAACCTGGACGGTCTTGAGCTCAAAGAAGCGAGAACCGGCCACATAGGATGCCACGATGTTCTGGGCAAGCTGCGTATTGGGACCGGCGGCCGGGCCAAACGGAGTCTCGATGCGCTCGTCAAAAATGGGAAGCGCGCCCTCCTGGTTGGTCGCGACCATCTTGCGTACGCCAAAGATGGCGTCCTGGGTCTTGTGCTCCTCGATGATCCAGTTCATCAGCTGCGAAAACGGGATCGGCCTCATGATGTCGCTCATAGTGAGCTCCTCTCTGTAACGCCCGGCGAGACCGCGCGGCGGGCGCAAATACGGTGTAGCGCTAGCACAGCGCCGGCGACCCCGCGGAGGCCGCCTATGCGCGCGTCGGATGCGGCGAAACATCCGACGCGCGCGAATCTCCAATTGGAATTAATACACGCGATCGTTGAGCGTGCTCCAGAGCTTCTTGGACTCAGCCATGGTCCACGCGTTGATCTTTTCCTCATCAATGCCAACGAACTCGCGATCCTTGTACAGGACGCGGCCGTTGATGATGGTGGTACGGCAGTTTTTGCCCATCATGCCAAAGAGCATGTGGCCGTCGATGTTCTCCTCGCTCAGCGGCGTAAAGGGCTTGTAGTCCATGACGATGACGTCGGCGGCAGCGCCGGCCTCGAGCACGCCGAGCTTGCGATCGAAGTACTTGCTCGCCATCTTGGCGTTGTTCTCGAACAGCATCGTCATGGCCTCGCACCAGCCCACGTTGGGCATGGCGGCGTTGTGGCGCTGAATGATCAGAAAGACCTTGAGGCTCTCGAGCATGTCGTGGGTGTAGGCGTCGGTGCCCATGCACACGGGGATGCCGCGGCGGAAGAACTCGAGCACGGGGGCGCAGCCCACGGCGTTGCCCATATTGGATTCGGGGTTGTTGACGAGCCAGGTGCCGGACTCCTTGACGATATCCATCTCGGCAGGCGTCACGTGGATGCAGTGGCCGAGCATGGTGTCGGGACCCAGCAGGTTGTGCTGCAGCAGGCGCTCGACGGGGCTGATGCCGCCGCGGTTGAGGCGGGAATCCCACACGTCATTCATGCCCTCACACACATGGATGTGGAAGCCGGTCAGGCCATTGTTGGCCTCGGCCATCTTGTCCATGGTCTCGTCCGAAAGCGTAAAGGTGGCATGTCCGCCAAACATGGCGGCGATCATGTGGTTGTCGTTATCGCGACGCTCCTTGGCGGCCCACATGGCAAATTCGGCGTTCTCGGCAATGGCCTGGTCGCATTTTTCCTGGCCGCGGCGATCGGAGACCTCGTAGCACAGGCACGAACGCATGCCCAGCTCCTGAGCTGCATCCTTAATGGTAAAGAGGCTTCCCGGGATCTCGCAGAAGCTCGCATGGTGATCGAAGATCGTGGTGACGCCATCGCGGATGGAGTCAAGGATTGTGGCATAGGCGCTGGCCTTGGTACCGTCGAGCGTCAGGTTATCGTCGATCTTCCACCACTGCTGCTCAAGATTCTCCAGGAAGTTGGTAGGGTTACAGCCCTTAATGGCAAGGCCGCGGGCCAAACCCGAGTAGATGTGGGTGTGGCAGTTGATGAGTCCGGGCATGATGAGGTTGCCCCGGGCGTCGACGTACTCGGCATCCGGGTACTTGGCCTTGAGCTCGCACTCGGGGCCCACTTCGACGATCGTATCTCCGTCAATGGCGACCGCACCTTTTGGAATGAACGGGGTCTGAGCATTGCGGGTAAAGACAGAACCGTTAGCGACCAGAAGCATGGATGCTCCCTTCAACATCAGGGGCGGGGTTTGACACCTCTGACATGGCGGAGTGCGAAGCGCCGGCCTACACCGGAAACGGGCCCTCTCCCGTCAACGCTTCACCAAAGGGACAAACCCTTTGAAGTGCGGCTTGGCGCCGCATGACGTCGGCGGACGAGGCGATGCGCCCGCCGACGAATAGCACCGAATTGGCTACTTCTTGCTCTCGGGCAAGACCAGATCCACGGCAGCGTCCTTGGCAGCATCGATGTGCTGAGCCACGACCGGCGTCTGCGGAAGAATCAGGTTAAGGACGATGGCCATGATGGCGGTGGGGGTTACGGCATTGGAGCCGATGACGGTGGACACCCAGGCGGGCATACCCTCGCCGGCAAGGCAACCGCTGGCCATCCAGATACCCAGGCCAAAGACGACGGAGGTGCCGACGATGGTGGTAGTGCGCTGCGTGAGGCCCTCGCGGGTGAACATGCGCACGCCGTTCATGGTGATGGTGCCAAACACGCCCACGGTAGCACCGCCGATGACGGGCTGCGGGATAGCGGAAAGGACGGCAGAGAGCTGCGGGAACAGACCGGCGATGGCAAAGACGGCCGCGATGATCACAAAGACCCACTTGTTGACGACCTTGTTGGAGCAGATGATGCCCACGTTCTGGCCAAGGGCGCTGGTGGGAAGACCGCCCAGCAGGCCGCCGACCATAGAAGTGAGGCCCTGGGACACGATAGCGCCGGAAAGCTCGCGCTCGGTGGGCATACGGTCGATGGAGCCCAGGCAGGCGGCGGAGACGTCACCGATAACCTGGATGGCAACCATGGGGAACACGACGGCGAGGGTAATGCAGACCTCGGGATCAAACTCGAGCGCGTAGGGCATGAGCTTGGGAAGGGCGAAGACCTGAGCGGTGGCGACGCTGGAGAAGTCGATCATGCCAAAGGGGATGGAGACGATCATGCCAACGATCATGCCAAAGAACACGGATCCCAGCTTGAGCGTGCCCTTGCCAAAGTTGGCGAGCGCAAAGACCACGGCGAAGGTGATAAGAGCGACGCACCAGGCCTGCGGAGTGCCCCACAGCGGCGTGCCCATGCCACCGGCCATGTACTTGACGGCCGTGGGATAGAGAGAGACGCCAATGGAGAAGATGACCGTACCGGTCACGACGGGCGGGAACAGCCACTTGATCTTGCTGTAGGCCAGACCAAAGAGGACCGCGACGGCGCCGCCGACGATCTCGCCGCCCAGCAGCGCACCAAAGCTAAAGCCCGAGGCACCCATGGCCTGCAGGGCCGGCAGGAACGCGAACGAAACGCCCATGACGATGGGCAGGCCGCCGCCGATGCGACGGAAGGGAGCGAAGGCCTGAAGGGCCGTGTCGATCGCCGAAAGAATGAGCGCGACCTGAATGATGTCGGTGCTCTGCTGGCTATTAAAGCCGTAGACGCCGGCCATGATGACAGCCGGGGTGATGATACCGGCAAACGAAGCCAGTACGTGCTGAAGGGCACACGGGATCATTTCCTTAACGGGAGGCATGCCTTCACGAGTGAACAGGGCTTCAGTGCCGTTCGTAACCGTCTCCTGGGTCATTTGACCACCAATCCTCGAAATAGTTGTTTTCGCATCTAACGCTCTATTGTGACGCAGTGCGGGGTTGAGGTTGTGCCTTCGTTGGATATCGTATTAAAGATGGTTCTCATTCTCAATAATAATTTTTTGTTATCAGACTATTCTTAAGCTGAGACAATGCATTTCCGCAGGTCAGGAAAGTGTCCGGTCAAAATAACATCTAACTTTTCTTTTGGTCAACCGTTTACCGCCAAAATCCTACCGCTCGTCTGTATTACGCAATGTACCTGCGAATATGCGAGTCAATAGACACCGTGTTACCATGAGAAAAAATTGTTATGAACATTTCCGATTTCACCCAAAGGAGTTGCCCGTGAACGAGACCGTACGCCGCTTTTTGCCGATGGTCGATTTCCTGGAGCAGATACTCGGTAAGAACAGCGAAATCGTGCTGCACGATTTCTCGGATCCCGACCACGCCATCGTCGATATTCGCAACGGCATCGTGAGCGGCCGCAAGGTCGGCGGTCCTGCCACCGATCTGGCGCTCAAGATCATGCACGACCCCAAGTATCGCGACCTGCCGTTTATTACGGGCTACGAGGGGCGCGGTGCCGGCGGCAAGACGTTGGAGTCCGCGACGTTCTTTATCCGCGAGGATGACGAGATCGTCGGTATGCTCTGCGTCAACACCGACCTCTCGACCGTACGCTCCATCAACGCCATGGCGCAGCAGCTCATGGCGTGCTTCGACGCAGCGCCGACGCGCACGGAGCCCGCCCCTATCGAGGTCGAAAGCCTTTCGGAGTCCACCCAGGAGCTCATCGACCGCAGCATTGCCGAGTTGCTGAGCGCGCGCGGGCTGGATGTAGCGTCGCTTGGTCAGAGCGACCGCGTGGACGTCATTCGCCACCTCAACGGCAACGGGGTGTTCATGCTCAAGGGCGCCGTGGCCTGCGCTGCCACCGCGTTGGGCATCTCGGAGCCCAGCGTGTACCGCTACCTGCAAAAAGTCCGCAAGGAGGGCTAAACGTGATCCCTTGGGGACGAAGGGAAACGGATCATTTTTGTCGCATCGCTTGACAAAAGACCCTGCAGCTCGCAC
>JAHYYN010000043.1:0-15208 GCA_019424945.1 Collinsella sp.
CAAAAGTTACAGCAAGCGAGACGACGCCTGCAACACAAACGTAGCCCAGGGTAATTAGGATCGAGCTGCCAAGCACTCCGACAAAGTGCTCGAGTGCCCACATGACGCCGGCGCCTGCGGCAGCACCCAGGCCACCAAGAAAAAGGCCAAAGAACCCGCCATGCAGGATAGATTTGACCTGAAGGCCACGCAGGCGACGACGCAGCCACCACAGCGAACAACCGACCAAGATCATGTAGTCAACGACATACGAAAGCGCGATTGCCGGCATACCGAAGCCCAGCACAACGCCAAACAGCAGCACCGAGCCGGCCTGGCCGATGGCGGAATACAGGCAATAGCGGCTATAGGGCTTCATGTCGAGCAAGGCAGAGAAGCTCTTCTGCATCAACACGACCACGCCGTAGAGCGGCAGCGAGAACGCCAGGTAGACAAGGAACTCGGACACCAGCGCCACGCCGGACTCATCGAACTTACCGGCACAGTAAATCATGTTGAGCGGACGCGCGAAGACAATCAGGTACAGCGCGAACGGAACCAGGAAGAACAGCATCTGGGCGACGCCACGCGAAATGCCCGTGCGAACGCTGTCGTAATCCTTCTCCTGTGCGTCGTGAGAGAGCTCGGTATAGAGCGCCGTCGAAAGCGAGGCGGCAATCAGCGCGTAGGGCAGCGTGTACCACAGGCGCGCATAGGCTATGACGGAAGGACCAGTCTCGGGCTGGACCACCAGCGCGGCAGCGTTGGTGATAGAAGTCGAGACAAACATGCACACCGTGGCGAGCAGCGTCGGGATACCGAGCGCAATCGTCTGGCGCAGTGCGGGGTCCTTAAAGTCGATATGGATATGGGGATGCACGCCGTGCTTGCCAAGCGCGGGGATCTGACATGCCATCTGAACAAAGACACCGAGGGTCGTACCGGCCGCAATCAAGATGATGCCGGCACGTTCGCCAAACTGTGCGGACACGGGCGCAAAACCCATAAAGCTCGCAATGACGATCACATTGTTGAGGACCGGGGCAAACGTCGACCAGAAGTAGTCGCGGTGTGCGTTGAGAACGCCCGAGAACACCGAGCCCAAACCATAAAACAGAATCTGGATGGCAAAGAAACGGAACATGAACGCAGCGGTATCCATGCTGCCGCCGTCACCCGAAAGAAACGATTGCGTCCAGATAAAGCCCGGGGCGAACACGGTCCCCAGCAACGAAATGCCACCCAGCACCAAAAGCAGAATGCCGAGCAGGTTGCCCACGTACTCGTTCGAGGCCTCGCGACCCTGCTCACGCCTCACGCCCATGTACACGGGCAAAAACGCCGTCACGAGCATGCCGCCCATCACGAGTTCGTAGAGCATATTGGGCAGGTTGTTGGCGACCTGATAGGAGGACGAGAGTAGCGACATGCCGATAGCGGCCGCCATTGCCCACGTGCGGATAAAACCGGTGACGCGAGACACGATGGTCAGGATGGTCATAAGCCCGGCGGAACGACCAACCGTGGAGTAGTCCGACGAGCCCATGTCGTCAGTGTCATCTCGCGACAAAGAAGCTTCAGATGAGGGTGTCTGAGGCGCAGATTCTTTTGCAAAATGAGCTCCGCACTTCAATTCTTCCTGCGGCATCGCTCAGTCCTCTCTCGTAATCGCGGCAACCGTCGCCCCGCAAAATGCAATTAAATCATCGGGTGCAAGCTCGAGCTGATAACCACGCTTGCCTCCCGAAATAAAAATGGTATCCCAAAGGACACATGTCTCATCAATGAGCGTCCGGTAGCGTTTTTTCATACCGACCGGACTGCAGCCGCCGCGAACGTAGCCAGTCGCCGCAAGCAAATCCTTCACATGCATCATGGCCAAGGACTTCTCCCCCGCGGCACGCGCGGCGGACTTTAGATCGAGCTCGTCGGCAACAGGGATGCAGCACACAACATGGTCGTTGGACGGCGTCACGCAGACCAAGGTCTTAAATCCTTGACCGGGCTCCTCGCCAAGCTGCTCCGAAATCGCGACCCCCAGGCCCGCCGACTCATCACCATCGTCTTCGTACGTATGTAGAACATAGGAAATGTCGGCGCTTTCCAGCTCGCGCATCGCATTGGTTTTTGGCGTCTTTACAGCCTTTGCCATGACATATCCTTTCCCTCGCATTCGGACGCAAGGATTAAGTATATGTCCAATTCGGCTGCATACGTCACTTCGACACAGCAAGCGCCATCGAATCACAAGGAGTCGATGGCGCCCATAAAATGAATCGCCTATTTATTGAGCATCAAGTTGAGCCTGACGCTCCCGGTCACGCCTGAGCAACGGCGCCAAAAACTTGCCCGTATAACTCTGCGGACAGTCTGCAACCTGCTCCGGTGTGCCCGAAACCACGACGGTTCCGCCGCCGTTACCGCCCTCGGGGCCCATATCGATCAGGCGGTCGGCAACCTTGATGACATCAAGGTTGTGTTCAATCACCAGCACCGTGTTGCCCGCATCGACCAAGCGCTGCAGCACATCGAGCAGTTGGCGGACGTCCTCAAAATGAAGGCCGGTCGTCGGCTCGTCCAAAATATAGAACGTCTTGCCCGTCTGGCGTCGATGAAGCTCCTTGGCGAGCTTCACACGCTGCGCCTCGCCGCCCGAGAGCGTCGTGGCGGGCTGGCCCAGGCTCACGTAGCCCAAGCCTACATCGTACAGCGTCTGGAGCTTGCGCTTAATCTGCGGGATATTCCCAAAGAAGGCCAGCGCCTCGGTGACGCTCATGTCGAGCACGTCAGAGATGGTCTTACCACGGTAGGTGACCTCAAGCGTCTCGCGGTTATAGCGTTTGCCGCCGCAGACCTCACAGGGGACATAGATATCGGGAAGGAAGTGCATCTCGATCTTAATTTGTCCGTCGCCCTTGCATGCTTCGCAGCGACCGCCGCTCACGTTAAAGGAGAAACGTCCCGGCGAGTAGCCGCGCGCCTTCGACTCCGGCGTACTCGCAAACAACGCGCGAAGATCATCCCACAGGCCAATGTACGTAGCAGGGTTGGAACGCGGCGTGCGGCCAATCGGCGACTGGTCGATATCGATAACCTTATCGATACACTCGATGCCCTCGATTTTCTTATACGGACCCACAGGGCGCGTCGAACGGTGAATGGCATTCGTAAGGGCAGGTGCGATGGTGTCGGTAACCAGGGAGCTCTTACCCGATCCCGACACGCCGGTAACGACCGTAAGCGTACCGAACTCGATCTTGGCGGTAACGTTTTTGAGGTTGTTGGCGCGGGCGCCCGTGATCTTAAGGCAGCCACGACCGGGCTTGCGGCGTTCATCGGGAACCCGAATCATTCGCTTGCCGGTCAGGTAGGCACCCGTCATCGAATCGGGGCACGCCATGATATCGGCAGGCGTTCCCGCGGCGACCACGTATCCGCCGTTCACGCCCGCGCCGGGGCCCATGTCGATCACATAATCGGCAGCACGAATCGTATCCTCATCATGCTCGACGACGATGACGGTATTGCCGATATCGCGTAGGCGCTCAAGCGTCTTGATCAGGCGCTCGTTATCGCGCTGATGGAGGCCGATCGACGGCTCGTCCAAAATGTACAGCACACCCATGAGGCCGGCGCCGATCTGCGTTGCCAGGCGAATGCGCTGGGCTTCGCCTCCGGAAAGCGTCGCCGAGGCACGGTCGAGGGTCAGATAGTCGAGTCCGACATCGACCAGAAAGCGCAGGCGCTCCAGGATTTCCTTAACGATGCGCCCGCCGATATATTGTTGGCGCTCGGTAAGCTCCAAGCCCTCAAAAAACTCGAGCGACTCGCGGCACGATAGACAGCAGACCTCGTAAATGGACTTACCGCCTACGGTAACGGCGAGCATCTCGGGGCGCAGACGAGCACCATGGCAACTCGAGCACGGCTCCTCGCGGATGTACTTCTCCAAGCGCGCCTTGGTGTTCTCATTCGTCGTCTCGGTATAGCGCTCGTACAGGATATTGCGCACGCCCGAGAACTTGGTGTCCCACTGGCTACGGCGCCCATCGAGCTTTTGATAGTCGACCGAAATCTTCTGGTCGCCCATGCCGTCTAAAAACGCGCGACGCACCCGCGGAGGCAGATCCTCCCACGGCGTATCGACGCTCACCTTGAAGTGCTTACAAACCGCAGCGAAAATCTGCGGATAGTAGTTAGAGTTGCCAAACAGGCTGCCAAAGACCCCGTCGGCGATCGACTTCGAGGGGTCTTCGATTAGGGCCTCGGCGTCGACCGTCTTCTTAAAGCCCAGGCCATCGCACTCGGGGCACGCGCCATAGGGCGCGTTGAACGAGAAGTCACGCGGCTGCAAGTCATCGATGGAGTGTCCATGCTCCGGGCACGCTAACGCCAGCGAATACTCCAGCAACTCGCCTTCGGTCCCCTCGGGAGCGTCGCGGTCGGGCAGCAAGTATACGTTCACATTGCCGTGCGCCAGCGCAGTCGCCTGCTCAACAGACTCGGCGATACGGCCCAGAGAGTTCTCACGGATCACGATGCGATCGACCACGACCTCGATATCGTGCTTGAACTTCTTGTCCAGATCGATCGGATCGTCGAGCGAGCGCACTTCACCGTCGACACGCACGCGGCTAAAGCCCTCGGCGCGAAGGTCCTCAAACAGTTTGGTGTACTCGCCTTTTCGCCCGCGCACCACCGGTGCCAGCACAAACGCGCGGCGGCCCTCCCCCGCCGCCAAGACCTTGTCGGCAACCTGATCGGTCGTCTGACGCTCAATGACGCGCCCGCATTCGGGACAGTGCGGGGTGCCCACACGGGCGAACAGCAGGCGCAGATAGTCATAAATCTCGGTTACGGTGCCAACCGTCGAGCGAGGGTTTTTAGACGTCGTCTTTTGGTCGATCGACACCGCCGGCGAAAGGCCGTCGATTGAATCCAAGTCGGGTTTGTCCATCTGGCCCAAGAACTGGCGCGCATAACTCGAAAGGCTCTCGACGTATCGACGCTGGCCCTCGGCATAGATAGTGTCGAATGCCAGCGAACTCTTGCCCGAGCCAGAAAGACCGGTAATGACCACGAGTTGGTCACGCGGAATGGAAACATCGATATCACGGAGGTTGTGCTCACGGGCGCCGCGAATAACGATAGAAGAATCAGACATGGAAGCTCCTTGCCTCCTATTGCATCGAATCATACTGCCGATGAGTTTAGCGCACTCGACGCGCACAGATGTTCGTAATACAAGATTCGCAGACCTTTAGCTTTGCGTATCGGGCGCTTTGTTTCTCGAAATGCCGTGGAAAGGTTACAGTAATCTAATACTGAACTTAATTTGCTGTAACAGAGGAACGTCCATGACCGAAGATATCCCCCTTGAAATCACTTCGAGCGACATGGCCAATCTGCCCATATTCATCGCCGTCCTTATCGTGGCCGCCGTCGTCGTGCGCGTGTATTTTTCAATCAAACGCAACGAAAAGCCACCCATTGCCCGCGTCTTTTGGTGCGCGACGCTCCTCATCCCGCTCGGCGTGGTAGCTGCATGGATTACGAATCAATTGCTCGTAAATGAGGACAGCTCCCTATGGGTCCTTTCTTATTCGGCGCTCGGTGCTGCCGCCGTCATACTTCTTGTCGAACCCTTGGTTTCGGGACTTATCGACCAAACCGACCTTGCGACGGGAACGGTTGCCTGTATTTGCCGTGACATCCTTGTCATCGCCGCTGTTTCAGCGCTCTCGTTCGTTTCACTCGAAATTGCCTGCAACGAAACGTTCTATCGCATTCCCGCCAACTCATTCGGGTTTTCCGTCGGGCTGCTCGCGACGGTTCTGCTCTCCCTTTATTTGCTGGGACAGCGTCATGGAGGCGTCATGGCCCTCGTGCCCGTCGTCTGTTGCATCCTTGGCATTGCCGAGCACTTCGTCATAACGTTTAAAGGCGAAGCCATCCTGCCGAGCGATATCTTGGCCCTTGGCACCGCAATGGAAGTGAGCGAGGGATACGAGTTTACCTTTACCGCCGGAATCGTAACCTCTCTCGCCCTGCTGGAGATTTCCCTGGGGCTTCTTTCGCTTATCCGACCGCGAAAGCTCCGTACGCCCACCCATGTCTTCCCCGCAATCGCCACTAACCTCTGCGCTTTTCTGCTAGTGACCGTTGTGGGGCTCTCGAGCTTTTCCAGCATCGACTTGGAGCAGGCGCTGGATTTTGGATTTGACCGTTGGCAGCCCATCACCACGTATGCGTCCCAGGGTTTTATCACTTCGTTCACCGAAATGGTCAACGAGTTGCCCATTGAGAAGCCCGAAGACTATACGCCCGATGAGGCGCAGGGCATCGAACAGGAGCTCGCCGCCGCCTACGACAGCACATATGGCTCGAGCGAGCAGCGCGCGGCGGCCGTTGCCCAGTTCAATGAAATCAAGCCGACGATTGTTGCCGTCATGAACGAGAGTTTTAGCGACCTTTCGTGCTTTGAGCAGCTCCAGGCGGCCGGGTACACCGGCCCCGCATTCTACAACTCGCTTCCCGACACACTTGTTCGCGGCACCATGCTCGCTTCGGTCGCCGGTGGCGGAACGGCGAACTCCGAATTCGAATTTTTGACCGGAGCGACAACGGCCTTTGTCGGATTAGGCAAAATCCCCTATCAGCTGTATCAGATGAATGGCGTCAACAGCCTGGCAAAGGACCTTAAAGAGCTTGGGTATACCACTACCGCCATGCACCCGCAAAACCCCGTCAACTACCATCGAGATAAAATCTATCAGCAGCTGGGCTTTGGAGACTTTCTTTCAATCGGCGATTTCGAAGGTGCGCCCTATTACCATGCCGGCGTATGCGACTACGCCACCTACGACAAAATACTCGACCTGCTTAGAACCGACGAAGCCCCGCAGTTCATCTTTGACGTCACGATGCAAAATCACGGCGGCTACGACTATGGCACCGTTCCCGCCGAAGAGCTGACAAACTATTGGGTCGAGGGAGCCAGCGAGGGTGCCAATAGCGCGCTCAACACCTATCTCACCTGCATCAACGCATCCGACCGGGACCTCGAGTACTTTATCAACGAGCTCCGCAATATCGGCAGACCGGTTGTTCTTGTCTTTTTTGGCGACCATCAGCCGAGTGCCGCAACGACTCTCAACGACGAGCTGTACCCTCAGGAAGATACGGCAAGCCACGCTTTCCGTATCTATCAGTCGACATATTTCGTCTGGGCTAACTATGAAATCGCCGGCGATACCGAGCTCAACGTCTACGATACCGTCAGGGCAAACGAGATTGCAGCCATTACCCTTAATAAGATCGGCGCCCCGCTCACCAACTATCAAAAGGCTCTGCTAGCAACAAGGTCAGATGTGCCCACCATCAATGTCGCCGGCTACCTCGGCGCCGACGGGCTGCGCTACGACTTGGAATCTGAAGACAGCCCATACGCCTCGACGATCGACAAGCTGCAGCGCATGCAGTACCTCGAGTTCGCCAGCAAAGTTCAGTAAGCCCGCCCATTCGCTTGGGCCCATCATATTGCAAGCGCGCTCGGCCCAAATGCATCGCAAATGACTCCCGCTCGCAAACGAGGGTACAATGACGCTCGTGTCACACCGCGGGGCCCCGGCCCCAACATATACAAAGGAGTCACACATGGGTTGCGAGCACGCACAGGCCGCCGGCGGACAAACGTCGCCGTCGCAATTTGAGGAGAACACGCTGTCCGAGGTCAAACGCGTCATCGCCGTGCTTTCCGGCAAGGGCGGTGTCGGCAAGTCGTTTGTCACCGGTGCCATCGCCACCGAGCTTGCCCGTCACGGCCACAAGGTCGGCGTCCTCGATGCCGACATCACCGGTCCCTCTATCCCCAAGATGTTCGGTATGAGCGGACGCCACGTCCATGCCCTTGGCAACCTTATGCTGCCCGAAATCTCCGAGCACGGCGTCAAGGTCATGAGCTCCAACCTGCTGCTCCAAAACGAGACCGACCCCGTCCTTTGGCGCGGTCCGGTCATCGCAGGCGCCATTAGGCAGTTCTGGAGCGAGACCTCGTGGGGTCCCATCGACTACCTGCTGGTCGACATGCCTCCGGGAACAGGCGACGTCGCGCTCACCGTCTTCCAGTCGCTGCCCGTCGACGGCATCGTCATCGTCACGAGCCCGCAGGATCTGGTCTCGATGATCGTCGCCAAGGCGGTCAACATGGCCGAGAAGATGAACGTCCCCATTCTGGGAATCGTCGAAAATATGAGCTATATCGAGTGCCCCGATTGCGGCAAGAAGATCGAAGTCTTTGGCAAGAGCAAGCTCCCCGAGGTCGCCGAGCGTTACAACCTCGAGATCCTAGGGCAGCTTCCCATCAATCCGGCACTCGCCGAGGCCTGCGATAAGGGTGAAGTCGAGACCGCGCTGCCCGATGGCATGCTGCCCAAGGCCGTCTCTGCCGTCGAGGCCATTGCCCCGCACGAGACCGCCGAGGCCTAAGTGAACACAAACGCCTCCTATGACGTCTTGGTAATCGGCGGCGGGGCCTCGGGTCTCGCCGCCGCCATTACTGC
Organism: Collinsella sp.; assembly: GCA_019424945.1. Lineage (GTDB taxonomy): Bacteria > Actinomycetota > Coriobacteriia > Coriobacteriales > Coriobacteriaceae > Collinsella. The sequence goes on from JAHYYN010000043.1 coordinate 8,541, forward strand.
CGCACGCGCAGGCAAAAGCGCCTGCATCGTTGAGCGCGATGTTGCCTGTGGCCTTAAACTCCTTGCGACCGGCAACGGCCGCTGCAACCTTTCCAACGAATCAATTGATTTCCAGCGGTACAACCACCCCGCATTCGTCGAATCCGTCATGGGTCCCCAGCCTGAGCAAGAGCTCGGCAGTTTCTTCTCCTCGCTGGGCATCATGACGACCTCCGAGGAGGGCCGGCTGTATCCGCGCTCCCTTCGTGCCGAATCGGTGCGCGACGCGCTTCTCAGCGTTTGCGACCGCCTAGGTATCACCTTAATCTGCGGAGCCAACGTTGCCTCGGCGCACAAAGCTTCCGAAGGCTGGGCACTCCAAATAGACCGTCCAGCGCGGGCGCTCAAGGCAAAAAAGCACGACGACCGAAAATCGGAGCTCCGCTCGCTTCGGAAGGCGCTCGCCGATGTCCCTCGCAAGAACGAGACCCTGCAGGCACATGCCGTAATTATCGCCACGGGCGGCAACCCCACCGACATCGCCGATACGTTTCGCCTTCCCCTCACTTCGCTGCGCTCCATCCTCTGCCCCGTATCGGCAACGGTCGTTGGCGATCGGGCGGCACTCAAGACGTTGGACGGCCTGCGCGTCCGCGCCCGCTTGACGCTCGCCCGCAATCATAATGAGCTCTGGCACGAAGACGGTGAAGTGCTGTTTCGAACCTTCGGCATCTCGGGCGTCGCTGTCTTCAACCTCTCCCGTCGTATCCAGCGCGGCGATACGATCCTGCTCGACGTTTTCCCCGACCTCTCTAAAGACGAATTGCTCGAGCAGCTCAACCGGCGCATTGAGCTGCTCGGCGGCTTTTCACCCCGCGATCCCCGTTGGCTCGACGGCATGCTCGCCCCGCAACTCTCCCACGTCGTCTGCACAGCGTTCGAGCAGTGCCATCCAGGCTCCAACGATGTCATCCACCTGGTCTCGATTCTCAAGCACTTTAAGCTGTTTGCCGAGGGAACGACCGATGAGCGCTCGGCGCAGGTCACGCGTGGTGGCATATCTGTCGAGAGCATCTCGACACCCAGTCTACGCGTGCGCAGCGTTGTCGACGCCCCGCTTTACGTCTGCGGTGAAGCGCTCGACATCGACGCCGATTGCGGAGGCTTTAACCTTGCGTGGGCCTGGATCTCGGGCATTCGCGCTGCAAGCAGCCTGTAGCCGCGCAGTCTATAATCAAAAACGCATTCGGGCCGTCTGGGATACCGGACGGCCTCTTTCTTGCCTCTAAGGAGACCTCGATGATTGAAATCACCCAAGTCAACGCGTCGCTCGATGAAGCCGGCGATGAAAATGCCTGTCTCATTGTTGGCAAGCGAGTCGCCAAGCGCGTCCTACGTTGCAAGGACTCCGAGATCAAGTCCATCGAGCTCCACCGCAAGTCAATCGACGCTCGCAAAAAACGAGACGTCCATTTTATCCTGAGTTTTCTTGTTGAGCTGACTAGTCCCCACCTCGAGCGAGAAGCGGTCGACAGCGTTGCCGAGCGTGACCGCTCGCGCGTACGCGCGATAGAAGACGATGAGCCTTCATTCCCCTCCCCCGCCTCCGACGCGCCTCAAGAACGCCCTGTCGTTGTCGGCGCCGGATGCGCCGGCCTTTTCGCTGCGCTTACGCTCGCCGAAGCAGGTCTTAAGCCCTTGCTCATCGAGCGCGGCGACCCGGCATTTCGCCGCTCGCGGGCGATCGACCTCTTTCTAAAGGAGCGCATCCTCGACCCCGAGAGCAATATCCAGTTTGGCCTGGGCGGCGCGGGAACCTTCTCGGACGGCAAGCTCAATACGGGAACCAAAAATCCCGCCCATCGCCTTATCCTCGAAACCTTCGTCGAGGCGGGTGCGCCCCGCGATATTCTGTGGGATGCCAAGCCGCACATTGGCTCCGACATCCTTCCTACGGTCGTCACCGCTATATCCCAGCGCATCGAGCAGCTCGGAGGTGTCGTCCGTTATCGAACGAAGCTCGTCGACATTCGCATCGACGCGTCTGGCGCCATCATCGGTATTGATGTCCAATCGTCCCAAGACACCGCTTGCGAGCCAATCGAGACAAAGCACCTTATCCTCGCCTGCGGGCATTCTGCTCGCGATATTTTTGAGCTCCTTAAGGACCACAACGTGGCCCTCGCACAAAAGACCTTTGCCATGGGCGTTCGCATCGAGCATCCGCAGTGCGACATCGACCGAGTCCAATACGGAGCCTCGGCGAGACATCCTGCCCTCGGAGCAGCCCCCTACAAGCTCGTCGCTCATCTTCCCAACGGCCGCAGCGTGTTCTCGTTTTGTATGTGCCCCGGCGGGCAGGTTGTCGCGGCTTCTTCCGAGCAGGGCCATCTGTGCGTCAACGGTGCCAGCCTCAATGCCCGCGACGGACGCAACGCAAATGCCGCCCTGCTCGTTAACGTCACGCCAGAGGACCTTCCCAACAATGACCCGCTCGCCGGCATCGAGCTCCAGCGTGCCTGCGAGGCGGCCGCCTACCGCCTGGGCGGTTCCAACTGGAACGCACCGGCACAGCTCGTCGGAGATTTCCTCGCAGGACGCGCCAGCAAGGCGCCCGGAAAGGTAAAGCCCACCTATCCGCTCGGTGTGACCTGGACGGCAATTGACGAAGCCCTGCCGCAGCATATCGTCGAGTCGCTCCGCCTGGGACTTCCCCTACTCGGAAAAAAGCTACGAGGCTACGACCGCCCCGATGCCGTTCTTACCGGCGTGGAGACTCGTTCGAGCTCACCGGTCACTGTCACCCGAGACCGAACGTGTCATGCCGTGTCGACCCCGGGCCTCTACCCTTGTGGTGAGGGAGCTGGATATGCCGGCGGCATCATGAGCGCGGCCACCGACGGCATCCGTTGTGCCGAATCCCTGATTGCAGACCTCTAACGCACGAATTCCAGTGCGCAAAAGACACAGGCCCCGAGCTCCACAGGGAACTCGGGGCCTGTTCGCTATTTCTTAAACCGTGCACCCTGGCGTTTTCTGCCCGATGCGAACGTGGAACCCTTGCGGGCCTGCGAACGTAAGCGCTCGATCGTCTCGTCCTCAGACGCACCCTCAAGCATCGCCCGAATCTGAACGACGGCATCGCGCAGGCGCGCCGCCTCCTCAAAGTCCATGGCGGCAGAAGCGTTGCGCATATCCTCCTCCATGGTCTCGACGATCCGCACGAGCTCATCGTGCGGCAACTCCTTGAACTGCTCAGCAAGCGTCTGCTCGGACGATACCGTCTCCGGCGCAGCACCCTCGCCGTTTTCATCGGGCGTATAGAACGCGCCATGCCCCAACGAATCGCCCTTCGAACGCCCCTTAGAGCCAACGGTTTTCTCCGCCTCGGCAATAAAGCTCGAGATGTCATTGATGGCCTTGCGAACCGTCTTGGGCACGATGCCGTGCTCTTCGTTATAGGCCATCTGGATCTCGCGTCGACGCTGCGTCTCCTCAATCGCCTCTCTCATCGAATCGGTCACGACGTCCGCGTACATGATGACTTCGCCATCGGCGTTACGGGCCGCGCGGCCAATCGTCTGAATCAGCGAACGGCGGTTGCGCAAGAAGCCTTCCTTATCGGCATCGAGAATTGCCACCAGTGAGACCTCGGGAAGATCCAAGCCCTCGCGAAGCAGGTTGATGCCAACGAGAACATCAATCTTTCCCTCGCGCAGCGTTCGCAGGATCTCGACACGGTCCATTGTCGCTGTATCGGAGTGCATGTAATTGACCTTAATGCCGGCATCAAGCAGATGGTCGGTCAGGTCCTCGGCCATGCGCTTGGTGAGCGTGGTCACCAGCACGCGCTCCTTGCGGGCAACGCGCTCGCGAATCTCGTCCTCAAGATCGTCAATCTGCCCACGAACCGGACGCACATCGATCTTGGGGTCGAGCAGACCGGTCGGACGAATAATCTGCTCCACGTCGTTTTGGCTCACCCGCAGCTCGTAGTCGCCCGGCGTGGCCGAAACATAGATAAACTGGGGTATCCTCGCCTCAAACTCATCGAAGCGAAGCGGACGGTTATCGAGCGCCGACGGAAGACGAAAACCATGCTCAACAAGCGTAACTTTGCGCGAACGGTCACCTTCGTGCATACCGCGAATCTGCGGCACCGTCACATGGCTCTCGTCGATGATGCAGAGCATGTCCTTGGGAAAGTAATCGATCAGGGTAAACGGCGGCTCGCCCGGCTTACGTCCATCCAGATGACGCGAGTAGTTCTCGATGCCGTTGCAAAAGCCCATCGTCTCGAGCATTTCGAGATCATAATCGGTACGTTGCTGCAGGCGCTGTGCCTCGAGCAACTTGTCGGTCGCCTTGAGCTCCGCCACACGCTTCTCGCACTCTTCACTGATTGATTTCAGAGCCGCCTTGACCTTCGGCTTCTCGGTCACGTAGTGCGATGCCGGCCATACGGGGATGGCCTCGTACTCACGAAGCATCTCACCGGTAACCTCATCGATCTCGGCAATAAGCTCAACCTCGTCGCCAAAGAACTCAAACCGCAACGGATGCTCGGCATAAGGCGGATACACGTCGACGACATCACCGCGCACGCGGAACGTGCCGCGCGCCAGGTCATAGTCATTGCGATCATATTGAATGTCGATAAGCGCATGGATAAAGTCATCGCGCTCGAGCGGCACCTTCTTGTCGACGTTTGGAGCCAGACCCGCATAGTCCTCAGGAGAGCCAATGCCATAGATACACGAGACCGATGCGACAACGATCACATCGCGTCGAGATAGCAGCGATGCGGTCGCCTGATGGCGCAGCATCTCGACCTCTTCGTTAATCGAGGAGTCTTTCTCGATATATGTATCGCTTTGCGGCACATACGCCTCGGGCTGATAGTAGTCGTAGTACGAGACAAAGTAGACCACAGCGTTGTTGGGAAAGAACTCTTTGAGCTCGCTCGCAAGCTGAGCGGCGAGCGTTTTATTGGGAGCCATGACCAGCGTCGGCTTCCCCAGGGCCTCAATAGTCTTAGCCATCGTGAAGGTCTTGCCCGAACCAGTCACGCCCAGCAAAACCTGATAGCGATCTCCATCCCTCACACCCTGCACAAGCGACTCAATGGCCTTAGGCTGAGAACCTGCAGGCTCATAGGGAGAAACGACTTCAAACGGCACCTCAGCGCCCTCAACGCCAAAGCGCTTAAGTTCACCGCCGACGCGTTCTACTTCAAATTCCGCCATGGATACTCCTAACTCATATATCTGCAGTATACGCAGGCGGCAGGCATAGTCCTATACGAACCGATCGGGATAGAGGGTCTTATAGCGAACCCAGGCATTATTGACGCGAATCAGATACGCCTGCGTCTCGGGAAAGGTGATTGCATTGTGCAGCGACGTACTTTGCTGCGCCCATCCGTCGACATTGCCCATGCCGGCGTTATAGGCGGCAATAGCGCTATCCGTCGACCCGTTGAAATACGTTAAGAGATACGAGAGGTACGCACAGCCAAACTCGATATTCGTAGCCGGATCGCTAAGGTTGTCGGCCGAATACTCCCCACCGTCGACAAGACCCTTGGCGATCATATCCTGGGCAGTCTCGGGCATCAGCTGCATCAATCCCTGAGCACCCTGATTCGACTCAGCCTCGGGATCCCAATTCGATTCCGACTTAATGACAGCGCACACCAGATACGGATCCAGATTATGCGAAATACTCGATTGCTTTACATACGCCTCGTAGTCAATTGGATACAAAGGCTTAAAGAAGGCGGCAGGAGCATACGAGTAGACGAGCGAAATAAGGCCGAAGGCAAAAACGGCAGCCAGCGGTATAAGGCGATACCACGCAAAGAAACGTGTCTTAGGCATCGGCATCCTCCTGATTCGCAGTGTCTATAAACCCATGGCATGCAAGCCATGAGTCAAGCTGCTCAAAGAGCGAATTATCACCTGCGGTATTATCAATCACCGTTGTAGCGAGATTGCACAGCGCAGACTCATCGGGCTGGCAAGCAGAACGGGCATCGAAATCAGATGGCTCCATGCCACGCTGAATAGCACGCTTGCGACGAACTGACAAAGGGGCGCTGATGACCAGAATTTCATCAGCCAAGCCAAATGCATCCTCAAAACCAGTCGGGGCAGAAACCTCGACCACCGCAAAGGGGTAACGGGGGGACGAAACCGTGCAGCAAACCGGATCAAGAATCCTCAGTGACAGCTGCTCAATGAGAACGGGATGCACAATGCTATTGAGCCTCGCGACCGCATCAGGAGAAACAAAAGCTCGAGAAGCGAGTATGTTACGGCGAACGCCGCCCTCCTCGTCCAAAATATCCCAGCCAAATTCTTCCGCGAGGGCATTGACGATATCGGAGCCTGGCACATACAGCGATTTGGCAAGTTCGTCCAGATCGATGAGCATGGCGCCATGAGATTCGAGATAGCGGCAGGCAGTCGACTTACCCGAAGCAATATTGCCCAAGACAAAAACGGTAAACATCAAGTCCTCCCTAACGCCAATGGGAGTTATTATCGCGCAAATACAAAAGAAGAACTCAAAATACAGCCAAACAGTAAGACAAGCTAAAAGAAGGCGAGTTCTTGTATTACAGCTCTCTATAAAACGCAAAAAAGGGGGAGGCCGCGAGGCCTCCCCCTTCTTCAAGTCATCCGACG
>JAHYYN010000044.1:0-1423 GCA_019424945.1 Collinsella sp.
TCGCTCAAGTCCGTACCGGTATTGGTGGTATAGATTCGAACAGGCATGGTCCTCCACTCAAACCGTTCGCAATAATCAATGCATCCATCCTACCCGCCCACGCGGACAGATTTGCCCCACGCCAACAGATTTCCTCCGTCCCCAAGGGATCAAAAAACCGCCCCCGGAGGGACGGTTCTTCGTAATTCATTGTTGTCGCTGGCCTACTCGCCATCCTCCAGCTTGATGAGGATCTTGCGATAGCCGCCGTACTCGCCGTTGAGTGCCTTTGAAACGCGGCTCACCGTGGTGGACGAAGCGCCGGTACGCGCCTGAACCTCGACATAGGGCTCGCCCTCGTCCAGGTAACGCGCGACCTGCAGACGTTGCGAAAGATCGCAGATCTCGCGCGGCGTGCAGATATCGGTCAAAAACGCCTGGATATCCTTCTCGTCATCCAAAAGACTAAATGCGTGGACCAGCTGCTTGACATCAGGCTTGTCAAACATGTTCTCGATATTCATCGATCACCGCCAAACCCGCCAAAAGGCATCGAAGTTGATACTGACATCGGGCATCGTTCGCCCGTTCTATGCAATAGGGCAACGCCTGTGGCTTTTGCCCGTAGCAGTGTAGCACACCACCAAACTAAAGCGACAAGACTCTCTGCCAGCGGCGCGTTTTTCAGGACGAACGCCGTTTTGAAACCGAATGCGCACGCAAGCTCCACGAATATCTGAGACAATGGGCGCCCAAACAGAGCCGTGCCCGAGCATCTATCCGAGTTGCAAAGGTGTGTGCCCCTCACCACGCCATGCGCAAGAAAGGATTCCCACCATGCGCTTTTTACTCAACTGGCTTTTGACCTCAATCGCCATCGCGATCGCAACGTTTCTCGTCCCCGGCATTCAGCCCTTCGGCGTGGCCGACGCCTGGGTGTGTTTTGCCTTCGTGGGACTGTTCCTCAACATCGTCGACTCGCTCGTCAAGCCGTTCCTGACGGTCATCTCGCTACCGCTCACTATTATCACGCTTGGTATTTTTCAGCTCGTAGTCAACAGCTTTATGCTCGAGCTGGCCAGCTACCTGTCGGTCAATCTGCTGGGCGCGGGCATCTCCATTGCCGGCTTTGGATCGGCCTTTATGGGCAGCATCCTGGTGTCCATCATGCGCAGCATCCTCGACAGCATCGCCGAGGGCTAAAACGGCCATTCCGGCCGCGCCCGTCTCAACAGCCCAAAACGAAGGCCGCCCATCGCAAAAATGGGCGGCCTTCTTATTTGCCAAGTCTCAAAGGGCGAGAGAATCTGCCATTTCCACCCCGTCCCCAAATGGCAGGTGGGCTAGATCACGTAGTCGTAGCCTTCGTTGGGAGCGACAAGTTGATCAAGCGTCACACCGTCGAGGTAGTCGTTGATGAGCTTGTCCAGGTTCTTCCACACGT
>JAHYYN010000045.1:0-7402 GCA_019424945.1 Collinsella sp.
CACTTTCCGCAGCCGCTACAGCAACGCCTCGACCCAAGCCGATTCCCTAAAGCCGGGAATCGCAAAGTCGTCGCCCACCAACAGCGGACGCTTAACCAGCATGCCGTCGGTCGCCAACAGCTCGTAGCACTCCCGATCCGTCATGCCCGCATCTAGACGCGCCTTCAGGCCCAGCTCTCGATATTTCATGCCCGACGAATTAAAGAAGCGCCGCACCGGCAGTCCCGAACGAGCAATCCAGGTCGCAAGCTCATCAGCCGTGGGATTGTCCAAAACGATATCGCGGTCGATATACTCTACTCCGTGTTCGTCCAGCCATGCCTTGGCCTTCTTACAGGTCGAGCACTTGGGATATTCAACAAACAGTACGGTCATGGAAATCCTCCGAATATAGATCGGCCAACGCAGGCACACGCCACACGAGGCGCCTTCGCATGATGGGCCAATTGTAGCCCACGGGTCACACGCTAAACGAACCGTACCCCGAATCCGCGTTTGATGAACGGCAGCAGCTCCATTGCCTCGGGCGTGATATAACCCGCAACGTTCATGCGCTCGTCACCGGGAAGATCGACCCGCGCAATCTCAAGCTCGCCTTCGTAGCGCCCATAGCCGCTATTGCTCACAGCGATCGACCCCGTCTTTCGTGACAGGCCGGCACCGGCATCCATCGGCACGGAATCCGGCTTAAGCGTCGTACGCGACTCCTGAGACCTAAAGATGAGGGTGCTCGAATCGGGTCGGTCGTGATGAATCTGCCCACGTACATAGGCATAACCGGGCTCAAGCTCGCATTGCAGGTCCACGTATCCGGCGGAAACTTGAGCAAACTGCGTCCAGCCCGCATCGGAAAGATCGGGGTCGCCGACCAACACAATGTCGCAATCGGCGCCATGTGCAAGCTCAAGCATATTGAGAGCAACCTTTGACGCGCGACCGCGCTGCGCCTCGACCGTCGGCAGTCCCTCGAATACCGGCCCGCGAACGTTGGCATCACCCGGCACAAAAGCCATGATTTCGAATCCAAGCGCCGCAAGACGAAGATTCACCCGAGCAATGTCCTCCAGAGCTAAACCGGTATAAGGCTTGGGGTAAAAATTGTGGCAGGCGGCAAAACGAGTCACATCGGCACCGGCCTCACGCCACGATGCGATTTCAACAGAACTCACCGTCGATGCATTGACCACAATGCGAAATACACCGGACAGCTCCGCGACCCGCTGGGCGCTAAAGCCATAGTCCAAACGAAGGTATTCCAACCCCAGATCGCGCAGGTCCTCGATGCGCTCAAGCCCGAGCAAATCGCACGTGCGAGGCCCCACATCGGCAGTGAGCGCAATGCCGCGGGCGGAGAGCAGCGACAGCACATGACGGACCTTATCGGCATACGCCGCTCCCCCATCCTCGGGAATATGCAGTGAGGTGAACGCGTAGCGCGCACCCGCCGCGGCACCACGCTCAATCGTCCGCTCAATATCCTGCAGAGGGCTGGAAAGATAAATCGAAATACCCGTTTTCACGTTTCAACGCTCCTTTAAAAAAGGCCGGCGGAGCAGTTAGCCCCGCCGGCACAACCATAGCATCAAGAAATCTGCCGCGCGCTGCGAGCCCTGAGCAACACGGCTCGCGATATCAAACTATTCGCCAAAGAACTCGTTGATCTTCTGCTCGTCGACGCCAAAGAACCACGTCAGGACAAAGCCGGCGGCATAGGCAAGCAGCATAGCGGCAACGTAGCCGAGCTGCTGGCCAGGAACGACGATCAGCAGGCCAAACAGACCGGAAACGCCCTGAGAAACCGTGCCGATGTGAAGCAGCGCCGCGAGCGCGCCGCCAAATCCGGCACCCAGGCAGGCCGTCACAAACGGACGAACGAGCGGCAGCGTAACGGCATACATCAGAGGCTCGCCCACACCGAGGATTCCAACGGGAATGGACTCTGCGACGTACTTCTTGAGCTTGGCGTTCTTGGTCTTAAAGTACAGCGCCAGACCGGCACCGACCTGGCCGCCGCCAGCCATCATAAGGATGGGAAGCAGGTAATTGATGCCCTTGGTAGCGCCGTCGGGATCGTTGAGCATAGCATGGATCGGCGTGAGCGCCTGATGCAGGCCGACGGAAACCAGCGGCAAGAAGCCTGCCGACAGGATATAGCCGCCCAGGACGCCCAGCTTCTCGAAAATAAAGGTCAAAACGCTAAAGATCGCCGTCGTCAGCCATGCGCCAACCGGCTGGATGACGAGCATCAGAGCAAAGGCGCCGATGATGAGCACCAGCAGCGGGGACAAGAATGTATCGAGTGCGTTGGGCATAACCTTGCGAATATGACGCTCCATCCAGGCAAAAAATGCGCCAGCGATAAGAGCCGCGATCATGCCGCCCGCTGCGGGGTTGTACTGCGCATTGGTGAGCGGCAGCAGAATGGCAGTGGCAGGATCGGCCGCGCCAGGCGCAAGCAGGGGCATGGCACTGTTAGCGATACACATCATGCCGGCGATGCCGCCCAGCGCAGCGGAGCCGCCAAACTCACGTGCCGCGTTATAGCCCACCAAGATGGGCAGATAGGCAAACAGGGCCCAGCCCATGGAACGAATGCCCTGGTACCACCACTCGCCTGCAAGCGCGCCTGCCGTCGAGACGTTAATGACGTTGCAGATACCGTTGATGAGGCCAGCCGCAATGATGCCGGGAAGCAGGGCAACGAAGACATTGGAAATCTTCTTGAGGAAGGCCTGAACCGGCTTGGACTCGTACTTGGCCTTCTGCGCGGCCTTGTTTGTGGCCGCAGCGTCAACCACGCTCTCGTCGGCAACGCCTTTCGCAAGGCCGGTGAGCTTGGAGAACTCCTCGAGCACTTTATTCACCTTGCCCGGACCCAGCACGATCTGCATCGTGTCGTCCTCGACCAGGCCCATCACGCCGTCGAGTGCCTTAATGCCCTCCGCGTCGACGCTGCCCGTGTCTTTGACGGTCACGCGCAGGCGCGTCATGCACGCCGCGTTTGCCAGCACGTTGTCTTTACCGCCCAAAAGGTCCAGCAGCTTTTGAGCCAGCTCTTTGTTCGTCATAACTCCTCCTTGTATTGGGTATCTCGTCTGGATGTCATATCAGCTCACGCCGCGCACCTATTGGGCATCGGCATTGCTCTTCTCATGGCCACTCACCGCAGCACGGACATGGCCTCTCGCTCGCTCAAGAGCTACCGCAGCCTGCTCGGCATCGCAGCCCAGCAGTACCGAGACAATAGCGGTTTTTACGTGGCCGCCGGCATCTGCAAGCGCCTGAATAGCGCGCTCGCGCGTGCAGCCGGTCGCCTCCATCACGATGTTCTGGCCGCGCACCACCAACTTCTCGTTCGTCTGCTGCACATCGACCATCAGGTTTTGGTATACCTTGCCGATCTTGACCATGGCACCGGTCGAAATCATGTTGAGAATGAGCTTTTGAACCGTTCCCGCCTTGAGCCTCGTTGAGCCGGTCAGCACCTCGGGACCGGGCACGGGTTCAATGGCAAGATCTGCGCTCTCCCCGATCTTCGACCCTTGGTTGCAGGCAATTGCAATGGTCTTGCACCCAGTTGCCTTGGCGTACACAAGGCCGCCCACCACATAGGGAGTACGACCGCTTGCCGCCAGGCCAACGACAAGATCCTTGTCCGAGAGTCCACGCTCCCGCAGGTCGCTCGCGCCAAGCTCCTCGCTGTCTTCGGCACCTTCGACAGCCTTGATAAACGCCGTCTCGCCTCCGGCAATGAGCCCGACAATCAGATCGGGTGACACGCCAAACGTGGGCGGACACTCCGAAGCGTCGAGTACACCCAGACGACCGCTGGTGCCTGCGCCCATGTAAAAGACGCGCCCGCCGCGCTCGAGTGCCTCAGCAGCCCAGTCGATTGCTGTGGCAACCTGGGGCAACACCTTCGTGACCGACTGGACGGCACGAAGATCCTCATCATTCATCGTCGTGACGATTTGCAGCGATGTCATCGTATCGAGGTCCATAGACCTTTGATTACGCTGTTCGGTCGTGAATTTTGTTAAATCGAGCATTTCATTCACCTCATCTTTCCTGTTTCTCGATGTAGTTTTGCTTAATGACATGCGTCGCCCGTTCGTAGTCGCTGGCAACGTAAGCAGCGTACAGGGCATCGACAACCATAAGCTGGGCCATACGCGAAGCCATGGCACCGCTGCGGACCAAGGGCTCACTCGCAGCGACGCCGAGCACGGCATCGGCCATGGTGGCAAGCTTGGATGATCCATCTACTTTGGTCACGGCCACAACGGGACAGTTGTGACGTTGGGCCTCGGCGGCGCAGTCCAGCACCTCTTGCGTCAAGCCCGAGTAGCTAAAGGCGATTGCCATATCGCCCTCATGCATGTTCTTGGCACACAAGAGCTGATCATGCCAGTCGTCGTACAGATGGCACTCTTTGTCGACACGCATGAGCTTTTGCGCCAGATCGTGCGCGACCAAACGAGAGGCACCGATACCGAACAGATTGACCGCGCGTGCCCGCTTAAGATAGGCCGCACATCGCCCCAAGACGGTGTAATCGAGCGTTCGCGCCGTCGCTTCGATCGTGCGCACGTTGCTTTTCATCACCTTCCCCACGATACGTTCGACGCTGTCATCCATGGAGATGTCCTCGAGGGCAACGTCTTTCTTGTCACCCAAGAGCGCCAGCTCGGCAATCAGTTCGCGCTGGAACTCCTTGTAGCCCGCAAAACCCAAGCGCTTGCAAAAGCGCAAAATGCTCGAGGGCGAGGAGAACGTGGCATCGGCAAGACCGCGGACGGACAGCCCGACCACCTCGTGCGGATGAGCGCTTACATATGCGATGACATTGCGTTCCGCCGGGCTCGCGCTGAGCTCACGCTCGCGAAGCCGCAAAAGCAATCCGTTTGCCATCTCAAACACCTCCGTTGAGAAGAATTAAAGACCAACGAACGATTCGTACCGGATATAAACAGCTTTTACGGTACATTGTGCCGCATCGTGGCGCACAAGGGCGAGCGTTCTACCGCTCGCCCCTCAAATCCGACCGCTCGGAAATACGCGCGACACAAAATAATTCAACAAGGTCGCATTATCAAAAACGGGCTTGTTACCGGCTAGCGCCTCGCATGGGCGCCGATCGGCCGAGTCGCATGGCGCACCAACACCGCTGCCAGCAATACCAACAGCATCGCGGTAACATAGCCCGCAGCATCGAATCCTAAATCGATAACGTCGAAATGCCTGCCGGGAACAAAGATCTTATGTACCTGATCGCCAACGGAGCAGACGGCGCAAAAGAGCAACACGGGCACGCAACGGGAGCATACGCTCCACGGACGCCTGGAAAGGCAAACCACGACCACCGAGGCGAACAATCCGACGAAGAAAAACTCTACGGTATGGGCAACGCGACGGACGTTCGTGCCCACCCACATGCGAATGGAAGCAAGTCGGCCAGACCGGACATTCGAAGCAGCCGAATCGGTGCCCCCGGTCATCCCGTTCTCGGTCTGAGCTTCACCCGCGACATCGGTAGCCTGTACGCCCGTAGCTTGACCCTCCACCACACGCGCGGTTGACTCGCTCAGCAACGACGTCTCCACCGCATTTTGCTCCGTCAGCACCCAGATGCCCGCCAGCGTTGCAGTAAACAGAACGATCGCGGTCCATCCGATTATTTGTTTTACGCGCGCCAAGGGCCTACCTCCTTTTTTGAATATCAGCGAGTGTAGCCCCAAATGACATCGTCAGCGTATCAAAATTTGAATCGCAACAGGAAGCGCCAAAGCGGCGCAAACCCCTACCCCGCCTCGCGCATCCAGCGATCGAACGTCCCCACGCACACGCCCAGGCACTTTGCTGCCTGGCTGCGGGTAATATCGCCTGCCTCATAGCTATCGCGTACCAGCTCAAACTGAGGAGGGCACGGCTTGCGAGGTCGACCGAAACGGACCCCTCGCGCCCGCGCCGCTGCAATCCCCTCCGCTTGGCGCCGATGGATACTCTCGCGCTCCACCTGCGCCACGTAGCTCAGCAGTTGCAGCACAATATCGGCAATCAGGGTATTGGTCACATCCGGCGCGCCGCTGGCCCTGGCGCGCGTGTCAAGCAATGGCATGTCCAACACCACAATGGCAACCCCGAGCTCCTTGGTAATGCGACGCCATTCCTCAAGAATCTCGGAGTAATTACGGCCAAGTCGGTCGATAGAAAGCACCACCAGCACGTCCCCGTCTCCCAGGACGTGCAGCAGCTCGCGATAGCGCGGTCGATCGAAGTCCTTACCGCTCGCATGGTCGGCATAAATATTCGCCGAGCCCACGCCATAGGCGCCCAGCGCATCCAGCTGCCGATTAAGATTCTGATCGCGCGAACTCACCCGCGCATAACCATACACCGTCGCCATCTCATCCCCGCTTTCTTGTAAACCTGCCAAAAAGGGACAGGTTTATTTTGGTAGGTTTTACCTCTCGAATAGCAGGTAAGCGGGCGGCCGAGCAGACGGCAAGGTAGCCATGATCCAAATGCGGAGGGCGGCCCCGAAAGACCGCCCTCCGCTCTCCCGCCGCGAGTCGGGATTTGGCTAATGGATAAGCTTAAAGTCCAAGTGCCCACGCGTGGTATTGACGCGCGAGACCTCGATAATCACGCGCTGGCCCAGTTCATAGCGAGTCCCCGTGTCGGCGCCCGTCAGCGTAAGCGCATCCTCGTCGAACTCGAACCACTCGTTGCCCAGGCTCTTGATCGAAACCAAGCCTTCGACCTGCGTCAGGTCCAAGCGCACAAAGAGGCCCATGCTGCTAACCCACGAGACGGTTCCGGCATAGCGCTCGCCCAGACGGTCCTCATAGTACTGGGCAATCTTGATCTTTTGCGTCGCATGGCTAGCGGCATCTGCCGCGCGCTCGGCATCGCTGCATGCGCGGCAGATCTGCGGCAGAATGCGCGGCAGCGACTCGCGCCCCTTGCCGATCAGCCGCGGCGTACGGACCAGGGCGTCCTTGCCGCCGAGCTGCTCATAGGCCAACTGCAGTTTGAGCACGCGGTGCACCACCAGATCGGGGTAGCGACGGATGGGACTCGTAAAGTGACAGTAGCACGGCGCGGCGAGCGCAAAGTGGCCCTCGTTGCGCGGCTTGTACAGTGCGCGCTGCATGCTGCGCAGAAGCAGCGTGTTGACGAGCGGTGCGTTGGCCGTACCGGCGGCAGCATCAACTGCAGCCTGTAGCTCATCGGGACTCCCCAGGGCGATACCGGCAGCACGGCGATCGTCGATGATGCCCAGCTGCGCCAGCGCAACGGCGGCACCGTGCAGGCTATCGGGGCTCGGATCCTCATGCACGCGATAGCAGGCCTCGATATCACGGTCTGCCAGCCACTCTGCAACGCACTCGTTGGCGAG
>JAHYYN010000046.1:0-8243 GCA_019424945.1 Collinsella sp.
GCGGCTCCAAGCGCGACGACGAGAGCATCCAGGCCTGCAACGAGCACAATATTGCTATGGTCTTCACGGGCGCCCGCCACTTTAGGCACTAAGTTTCGCCCTGGGACAAAATAATCTCTGCAAAAGACGGCCGCTCCGTTTGGAGGGCCGTCTTTTTGGTATAAGAGGACGGAATGACTAACACGAAAGGTATGACCATGCCCCAGATTGATGATGCCGAGCTGTTTGGCAATGCCGAGGATCAGCGTGCGTACGAGGACTTTTGCGCCAATCAGGAGGCGGTCGAGAAGTTTACGCTCGACAAGCCCGCGCTTGTCTGCCGTTGGCGCATGTCCAACAAAAAGGTGCCCATGCTCAACCGTCACATTCGCGCGCTGTCCGAGCGCCTGGTGCAGGGCGAGCCGCTTACCCATAACATGCTCAGCTGGGCCAAGCAGCACGTTGAATGGTCGCTTGCCGAGGGCGATTACACCGCGCACGACGGCGTGCTCATGCTGGTAATCGACGTCAACGGCAATGCCGCCATGACGGTAGGCGAGTATGAGCCGCTGACCGATACTTCGGCCAAGGCGCTGCGTGCCCGCTCTGCCGAGGCCCGCTCCGAGGCCGACGAAACCGGCGTGGCGCCCGAGCTGCTCGCTGCCGTCAACGACGGCGAGTTGACGTTTGTGGCGCCGGCGGACGAGTACCTGTGCGGTACGGCGACGCTCATCGAGCAGCTGGCCCAGACCAAGGGCATCTCGGTCACGCGCGTGGATATTCCCGCACAGCTCAAGGGCGCCTTGTTCCTGGTGAGCGACGAGCACGGCGTGGTTCCCGCTGCCGATGCCGACGCCGCCGAGTCCGATGCCGCGACGGTCGCCTTCTTTGCCGACGGTTACGAAAAGCTTCGCGCCCGCCGCTAAGTGATTTTTCTGGGACGGGGATTTTATAATCATTTAATCCCCGCATCCGTTGCGAGCGAGGGCGAGTCGAACCTTTCGTTCGCGAACAGTTCTGTCACCTTGTTGCCGCGCGAGGCGCGTGCCGGCGACTTCGCGGCAATAATGGCTGTAAGACAACCAAGAGGGGGAGCGGAATCCATGGCGCTGATCTATATCGTTGAGGACGACGAACCCATTCGTCGCGAGCTTGCCGACATCCTTGCCCGTGCCGGTTTTGAGGTCGAGGCCTGCGAATCGTTCGAGCATGTTTCGCGCGATATTCTCGCCGCCGCGCCCGACTTGGTGCTGCTCGACCTGACGCTTCCCGTCAAGGACGGCCAGCATATCTGCCATGAGGTTCGCCGCGAATCCGAGGTTCCCATCATCGTCCTCACGTCGCGTACGACCGAGATCGACGAGGTCATGGCCATGACGCTCGGCGCGGACGACTTTGTTCCCAAGCCCTACAGCGCCCGTGTGCTCGTGGCGCGCATCAACGCACTACTGCGTCGCACCGCGACGGCGGGCGAGCGCAGCACGCTCGTCCACAAGGGACTGGAGCTCGACCTCGCACGCTCCATGGTCACCAACACACAAACGGTCACCAGCACCGAGCTCACCAAAAACGAGCTGCGTATCCTCTCGCTGCTTCTGAGCCGCGCGGGCAAGATCGTTTCGCGCTCGGCCATCATGCAGGACCTGTGGGACTCCGACGCCTTCGTGGACGACAATACGCTCACCGTCAACATCAACCGCCTGCGCACCACGCTCGAAAAAATCGGCATCAAGGGGTATTTGACAACGCATCGCGGCCAAGGCTATTCGGTCTAGGGGCCGGCTATGTCGTTTGGCAAGTTCTTTAAAGATGCGCTGCTTCCCGTCGCCGTGTGGACGTGCGGCGTGCTGCTGAGCTGCTTTGTGCTGACGGTCGCCGGTGCTTCGACATCTATTGTGGTCGTGGCGGTCGGCGTTTCCTTTATCTTTGGTATGCTCGGCATCGTGGTCGAGTACGCGCGTCGCCGCCGTTTTCTGCGTCAGCTGGAGCGCGCGGCCGAGGAGCTCGAGAGCCCCGCATGGGTGCAGGAGATGGTGCAATGCCCGACCTATGCCGAGGGCGAGCTCGAGTACGAGGTCTTGCGCCGGGTGGGCAAAGCCGCTTGCGACGAGGTTGCCGAAGGCCGGCGTCAGACCGATGACTATCGCGATTATATCGAGAGCTGGGTCCACGAGGCCAAACTGCCCCTGGCGGCGGCTCATCTAATTTTGGAAAACCTGGATGGCAGCGAAGACGACCTGTCGCGTGTGGATGACCTGGGTCGCGAGCTGGCTCGCGTGGAGCGCTATATCGACCAGGCGTTGTACTACGCGCGCTCGGAAGTTGTGGAACGCGACTACCTGATTCGCCGCTGGGACCTTAAGACCTTGGTGACGGGCGCGATTAAAGCCAACGCGCGCGAGCTCATTGCGGCGCACGTGGCCCCGGTGTGCGAGAACCTCGACTTCGAGGTCTTTACCGACGAGAAGTGGCTTGAGTTCATTCTGGGCCAGCTCATTCAGAACAGCATTAAATATGCGCGTGAGGACGGCGCAAAGATCGCGTTTTCGGGCGCGTTGCTGGACGAGGGCCTGGCGAGCGAGCGCATCGAGCTTACCGTCGCGGACAACGGCTGCGGCGTGAGCGCGGCCGACCTGCCGCGCGTGTTCGAGAAGGGTTTTACCGGCGACAACGGCCGCACCACCAAGCGCGCAACGGGCATCGGCCTCTACCTGGTGGCGCGTCTGTGCTCCAAGATGGGCATCGACGTCACCGCAGCATCCGACTCCGGCGAAGGCTTTGTCGTAACGTTTTCCTTCTCAACGAACAAGTTCCAATACTTTGAGTAGCCGGGCCGTCTTGCGGTGCGGACGGCTATGTTCCCGAACGTGAACTTAACTAAGGCAACTGGCGCTATGTTTCCGAACGTGAACATAACTATGAGGCTCAAATGGATCTCTCATAACAAAAACGTGCAGCCCAAACAAAACGTGCCGCCCCAAACGGGGCGGCACGCCATCTTTTATCAGCCAACTCGCTGAAGTAAGGCTGCGAAGGCCGCGGGGCCGGGAGGGGTTTCCTAAGGGCACATCCCGCAGCCGCAACGCGGCGAGGACGTGCCCGTGGAAACCCCGCAGGCCCCGCGGCCGGTGGGAGCAACGCTACTTCACGACCAAAATGTCGCAGTCCGTATTGCGTAGCAGGAACGTCGAAATCGAACCCAGCAGCGCATACTTGATCGAGGACAGGCCGCGGGCGCCGCAGAGCACCAGGTCGGGCTTGACCACGTCGAGCATCTCGTCTTTGAGCGTCTCGCGAATACGACCGGCGCGAATCATGACCTCGACCTCGGGAATGTCGGGATTGGCCTTGGCCTCTTCGAGCTGCTTGGCGATGGAGTTCTTAAATGCCTCCTCTAGGCCGTTGACCAGATCGACCGGATAGGAACCGGCGCTCTCGAGTGCCGTGGAATCGATGACGTGGCCGATGATCAGCTTAGCGCCGTTGTTCGCGGCGACTTTGATGGCGCGTGCGAGCACAAAATCCTGCTGCTCAGTACCGTCGAGTGAAACAAATACCTTGGTGTAGCCCTCGTTCATGGTTTCCTCCTTGGTCTATCGCACGGGCGCGGGGCTCGTGCGTCGGGCGGGCGCGGGCGCGTTGGCCGCCGGACACTTTATCTTGTTGCAGTTATACCCAAGGATTTCGGTTTGACCGCTCGCAATTCTGTGAACGGGCGAGTTTTTTGGTAAGGGTAGGCGCGGTCGCACCGCCAACGGTTGATAATGGGACATCGCCCGCATCGTCCGCAGAACATCTACCGGCGGGTGTCTAACGAGGGGGGTCCCTTTGGATATTATCGAGCTTCTAAAATCTGCCTTCATGGGCCTGGTCGAGGGCATCACCGAATGGCTGCCCGTTTCGTCGACGGGTCACATGATCTTGGTGGACGAGTTCGTCAAGATGAACGTGAGCGAGACGTTCTGGAACATGTTCCTAGTCGTGATTCAGCTCGGCGCCATTCTGGCCGTCTGCGTGCTGTTTTTCCACGAGCTCAACCCGTTCTCGCCCAGCAAGGGCAAGGAGGGCCGTCGCGACACCTGGGTGCTGTGGGGCAAGATTGTGCTTGGCTGCATTCCTGCGGCGGCGATCGGCCTGCCGCTCAACGACTGGATGGAGGAGCATTTCTACAACGCTCCCGTCGTGGCGCTGGCGCTCATCGTGTACGGCGTGCTGTTTATCGTGATCGAGAACTGGCGCGCCAGCAAGCGCGAGGAAATGGCCGTTGCGGGTTCGTTTGGTTCGCGTGCGGTGGTGTCGGGTGGACGTCCCGCCGGTGCGCACTTTGCGGCGCCCGCCACGGCTACCGCTGAGGATGAGGGCGATGACGATAACCTGGACTTTGGCTCCATCACTACGCTCGAGGACCTGAGCTGGAAGACTGCGCTGGGTATCGGCTGCTTCCAGGTGCTCTCGCTGGTGCCTGGTACGTCTCGCTCCGGTTCTACCATCATCGGTGGCCTGCTTTTGGGCTGCACGCGTTCGGTGGCGTCCAAGTTTACGTTCTTCCTGGCCATCCCTGTCATGTTTGGCGCGAGTGCGCTCAAGCTGGTCAAGTACTTCATCAAGGGCGGCACGTTCGGCGCCAACGAGGTCGCTATCTTGGGCGTGGGCTGCGTTGTTGCCTTTGTGGTTTCGCTCATCGCCATCAAGTGGCTCATGGGCTTCGTCCGCCGTCACGACTTTAAGTGCTTCGGTGTTTACCGCATCATCCTGGGCATCGTAGTACTCGCATACTTCTTCGTTCTGGAGCCGATGCTCGGCCTTTAACTTAGTCGACGCTGCGCGGCGGCCAGGGCGACAACTTGTCATTCAAAGAGGGCGGCATGACCAAAAGGTCTATGCCGTCCTCTTTTTTGGGCGATGGGGTGGGCCTGACGGTGACGAACGGAGTCGTGGTGTGATTTGCGTCGGTGTCCGCGCGGCTCGGTATACTGGTACGGCTCAAACTATGGCGCTGCCCGCAGGCGCGCCGTCTGTCAGATGAGGAGTCGCCCATGACCCAGCCCCTGCCCTGGGAAAAGAATGCTGCGGTACCCGTGCCGCCCGCGCCGGAACCCGTGCCGATCGATGCGTACACCGCCCCCGCCGCGCCGGAACCCGAGCTCGTTCCGCTCGACATCTACGACGCCCCGGCCCCGGCGCCCAAGCCCGCCAAGCCGCTCGTCGATATCGATAGCCTGAACCCCGCCCAGCGTGAGGCGGTCCTGACTACCGAGGGCCCGCTGCTGGTCCTTGCCGGCGCCGGCTCGGGTAAGACCCGCGTCCTGACCTTCCGCATCGCGCATATGCTTGGCGACCTGGGCGTTAAGCCCTGGCAGGTCCTGGCCATCACGTTTACCAACAAGGCCGCGGCCGAGATGCGCGAGCGTCTGGCGGCGCTCATCCCCAGTGGCACCCGCGGCATGTGGGTGTGCACCTTCCACGCCATGTGCGTGCGCATGCTGCGCGAGGACGCCGACCTGCTGGGCTACACCGGTCAGTTCACCATCTACGATGATGACGACTCAAAGCGCATGGTGCGCGACATTATGCAGGCGCTCGGCATTGAGCAAAAGCAGTTCCCCATCAACATGATCCGCAGCAAGATCAGCTCGGCCAAAAACGCCATGATCGGCCCCGAGGACATGCTCAAGAGTGCCGATAGCCCCAACGACAAAAAGGCTGCGCAGGTCTACCTGGAGCTGGAGCGCCGCCTGCGCGCCGCCAATGCGATGGACTTTGACGACCTGCTCGTGCGCGCGCTCGAGCTGCTGCGCACCCGCCCCGAGGTACTCGACAAGTACCAAGAGCGCTTCCGCTACATTAGCGTCGACGAGTATCAGGACACCAACCACGTCCAGTACGAGATCGCCAACCTGCTGGCCGCCAAGTACCAAAACCTCATGGTCGTGGGCGACGACGACCAGTCCATTTATAGCTGGCGTGGCGCCGACATCACCAATATCCTGGACTTTGAGAAGGACTTTAAAAACTGCAAGACCGTCAAGCTGGAGCAGAACTATCGCTCCACGGGTCACATCCTGAGCGCCGCCAATGCCGTTGTTCGCCACAACTCGCAGCGCAAGGACAAGCGCCTGTTTACGGCCGAGGGCGACGGCGAGAAGATCCAGGCCTTCCAGGCAAGCGATGAGCGCGACGAGGGTCGCTGGATTGCCGGTGAGATCGAAAAGTTGCATGCCAAGGGTACGAGCTACGACGACATCGCCGTGTTCTACCGCACCAACGCCCAGTCGCGTATCCTCGAAGATATGTTCCTGCGCGCGGGCGTGCCCTACAAGATCGTCGGCGGCACGCGATTCTTCGACCGCGCCGAGATCCGCGACGTCATGGCCTACCTCAAGATGATCGTGAACCCGGCCGACGAGATGAGCGTCAAGCGCGTCATCAACACGCCGCGCCGCGGCATCGGCTCCACCTCGATCCAAAAGATCGAGCAGCTGGCGCGCGACAACCGCTGCTCATTCTTCCAGGCCTGCGAGATCGCAACAGCCGAGACGGGCATGTTTAGTGCCAAGGTGCGCAACGGCCTGTCGAGCTTTGTGTCGCTGGTGCGCGAGGGCCGTCGCATGGACGGCGAGCTCAAGGATGTCGTCGAGATGATTGTCGATAAGACAGGCCTGCTGCAGGCGTTTCGCGCCGAGGGCACCATGGAGTCCGAGAGCCGCGCCGAGAACATCCAGGAATTCCTGGGCGTCGCCGCCGAATTTGAGGAGACGCACGAGGATATCGAGGGTACGCTCGAGAGCTTGGAAGAGCTGCGCGCGGCCGGTGTTGCCGATGTGCCGGCTGGCGTCGAGTCCGAGCCCGTCGTGGTGAGTGCGCCCGCGCCCGAGTCGGGACCGTCCGCTCCGGCATCCTCGTTTGAGGCACTTGTCGGCGCTCGTGACGCCGCGGGCTCCAATCCGCTCGATAGCCTAGCCGCCCCGGCGCTCTCGCCGCAGGATGCCCTGGCTGCCGCCATCGCGGGCAACGCGTATGCCGTGCCAACAGAGCTACCGGCGGGCGCCGTGCATGCCGACGAGATTGAGCGCACCTACGGTCCGCTCACCTGTAAGGCACTGCCGGCACTCATGGAGTGGCTGGCCCTGCGCTCCGACTTGGATTCCCTGGCCGGCGAGACGCATGCCATTACCATGATGACCATCCACTCCGCCAAGGGCCTGGAGTTCCCGGCGGTGTTCGTGGCCGGCATGGAGGAGGGCATCTTCCCGCACGTGCACGACTTTGGCGGCAGCGATGATCCGGGCAAGCTCGAGGAGGAACGTCGCCTGGCCTACGTTGCCATCACGCGTGCCCGTAAGCGCCTGTTCCTGACCTATGCGGCCACGCGTCGCACCTACGGCTCGACTTCTGCCAACCCGCGCTCGCGCTTCCTCAACGAGATTCCGTTTGAGGATATCGAGTTTAGCGGTATCGGTTCTGCCGGTTTTGAGGGCACGGGCTGGGAGAAGCGCGGCGACCGTCACGGCACCTTTGGCTCGGGCATGGGCTCGGATATGTATGGCGGCAAGGTGTTCGGTTCGCATACGCGCTCGACCGGCGGTTCCGGTTCGCGCGGCGGATCGAGCTTCGACGATTTCTTTGGTGGCAGCACCTATGGCACCGAGCGCCATCGCGGGGTTTCGCCCGACGCCGGCCGTGTTGCCTCGACCTTTGGTTCGGGCGCGCCGCGAGCCAAAAAGCCGTCGTCCAAAGTGTCGCCGACGGTGGAGCGCAAGGTCGATCGCGCGAGCGCATCGCAGGACTTTGCCGCGGGCGATACCGTGAGTCATAAGACCTTTGGCACGGGCACTGTGATCTCGGTCGCGGGAGACATGATCGAGGTTCAATTCGAAAAGACCGGCCAGACCAAAAAGTTGATGAAGGGTTTTGCACCGATCGTCAAGCTGTCGTAATCCCGGCGGACCTGGGCGGGCGTATGGGGCAACATCGCCTGCTCGGGCAGTCCTGCTCGCACGGAGAGCACATTAAGTGCTCTCCGGCTCGTGCGGAACTCGCGATCGATGTTGCCCCATACGCCCGCCCAGGTCCTTAGATAACGTTGCTTGCGAACGTCGCTCTGCTCGTCCGCTTTTTTGATCTGGAGAGCCGGGTGGGCTGATATATATGGATAAGGGGCTCCTCCGTTGGTGGACGGGGGAGCCCCTTGTTGCGTTTTGGTTGTTGCTGCGACCTAGAGGTGGCTGATGATCAGTTCCATTTTGCCTTCGAGGTCAATGGAG
>JAHYYN010000047.1:0-5357 GCA_019424945.1 Collinsella sp.
TGCTGCTCTTTTTGCTGAGCCTGCTGCTGATTGGCATCGATAACATCGCTGGAATCTTGGCGGTGCTGCTTGTCGGCTTTTTGCTGATCGATCGATTTGAAATCGTACGCCGCTGCGTGGTGATTGGCGGTACCGCGTGGGCCATGACGTTGGCGATTGGCGCCATGGCACTCGGTGGCATCGAAGGGCCGGTGCTGTTCGATGCCGGCTTTGTATTCAACATGCTTGGCTTTGTGCTGGCGCTTGCCGTGTGCGTGCTGTTCTTTTGCGGCCGCGCCCTGTACTACCAGGGCTATGAGCAGGGCGAGCAGCATGCCGATTGTGTGCTGGCCGCTCGTATTCAAGATCGCCTGATCGATCACCCCGACACCTGGGACAACATCGACGGCGACTTCCTGGAGGTCGAGGGCGCACTCAACCGTGTGCGCGATCGCGAGCGCAAGGTGCAACAGGCCTTGCGTGACGAGTCTCATCGCAAGGACGATCTGGTCACGTACTTGGCACATGACCTACGCACCCCGCTTGCCAGTGTGGTGGGCTATCTTTCGCTGCTGCAAGAGGCTCCTGAGCTGCCGGTTGAGCAACGTGCGCACTTTACGGGCGTGGCTCTCGACAAGGCGCACCGGCTCGATGCACTCATCGAAGAGTTCTTCGATATCACGCGCTTTGACTTCCACGATATCGTGCTCACGCGCGGCTATGTTGATCTGGGGTTGCTGCTGGCTCAGGTGGCTGACGAGTTCTATCCCATCCTCAACGAGCAACATAAGGAAGCCCAGGTTGATATTCGCGAGGACCTGACGGTGCTCGTGGATGGCGATAAGATGGCCCGCGTGTTTAACAACATCATGAAAAACGCCGTCGCCTATAGCTATGAGGGCTCGACTATCACGATTGAGGCCAGGCGCCAAGACGATGGCGGCGTGCGCGTGCGCTTTATCAATCAGGGCGATCCTATCCCTGCGGCTAAGCTCAAGGTGATCTTTGAGAAGTTCTATCGCCTGGATGCGGCGCGTGCGACCAATCGCGGTGGTGCCGGTTTGGGCCTTGCTATTGCCAAGGAGATCATCGCGGCACACGGCGGTACCGTTGCATGTGAATCGACGCCCGAACACACGATATTCACCATCGAGCTGCCCGCCGCATAGCTAGCGTGCCCTTACAAACACTTGACAATGTGCTCACGTGCGTATGAGCCGCGATTCCTACTATCGATACTGCTGAATTGATATCGATATGGAGGTGTGCGGTATGACGGCTGCTGCGGCTGTGGAGCCCACGGAGCTTGAAGAACTCATGGAAGCGCAGGCCGAGGCCGCGCATGAGCGCGAGGTTGGGGATGCGACTCGCCCCACGGCAGAGGATCTTGCCGCCTCGCCGACGCGCATCGACGTCGAGGGCCTCGACCTGTTCTATGGCGACCACCATGCGCTCAAGGACGTGAATATCAAGATCCGCGACAAGCAGATCACCTCGTTCATCGGGCCTTCGGGCTGCGGAAAGTCCACGTTGCTGCGCTGCTTTAACCGCATGAACGACGGCATCAAGGATTGCCGCATCGAGGGCAAGATTGCGCTCGATGGTCAAGATATCCTGGGCGATTGCGACATCTGCCGTTTGCGCCAGCGCGTGGGCATGGTGTTCCAACGCCCCAACCCATTTCCCATGAGCATCTACGACAACGTCGCCTACGGTCCTCGCGGTATGGGTGTGCGCGACCGCGCCGTGCTCGATGAGCTGGTCGAGGACTCCCTGCGTCGCGCTGCCCTGTGGGACGAGGTCAAGGACAAGCTCAAAGAGTCGGGCCTGGGTCTTTCGGGTGGACAGCAGCAGCGCCTGTGCATCGCCCGCGCACTTGCCGTGCAGCCCGACATTCTGCTGATGGACGAGCCGACCTCGGCGCTCGACCCCGTGTCGACGCTCGTGGTGGAGCAGCTTGCCTGCGAGCTCAAGGAGACCTGCACGCTGGTGGTCGTGACGCACAACATGCAGCAGGCCGCGCGTATTTCCGATTCGGTTGCGTTCTTTTTGCTGGGTGAGCTGGTGGAGCACGCGCCCACCGCGCAACTCTTCAAGAATCCGTCCGATCCGCGCACCGCGGATTATTTGACGGGGCGTTTTGGCTGACGCTGTCTTTTGCAGGTGCCTTTAGGGTTAAGATGCGGTCATATCGGCCGCAAAGGGGTTCAACATGATCTATTACGTCGAGGACGATGACAACATCAGGGATTTGACAGTCTACGCGCTGCGCAAGCAGGGAATCGAGGCCGAGGGCTTTTCGTGCGATGGCGAGTTTAAAGCTGCCGTGGCGCGACGGGTGCCCGATGCTGTGCTGCTCGATATCATGCTGCCCGACACCGATGGCTTGGCGATTATGCGTCGCCTGCGTGCCGATCGCCTGACGGCGACGGTGCCCATCATGATGCTTACCGCCAAGGACACCGAACTCGACAAGGTGATGGCGCTCGATGGCGGTGCCGACGATTACCTGACTAAGCCGTTTTCGCTCATGGAGCTTGCGAGCCGTTGCCGCGCACTGCTGCGTCGCGGCGGCATGGTCAAGCAGGCGAGCGATGTGCTCAGCGTGGGCGATATCGTACTTTCGCCCAGCCACCGCGAAGTGACTGTTGCCGGTGAACCGCTCAAGCTCACGCTGCGCGAATTCGACCTGCTCGAGTACCTCATGCGCAAACCTGGCGTGGTCTTTACCCGCGAGTCGCTGCTGCAGAGCGTATGGGGCTGGGACTTCGACGGCGGTTCGCGCACCGTTGACGTGCACGTGCAGACGCTTCGCCAAAAACTGGGCGAGCATGCCAGCGCCATCGAGACCGTGCGCGGCGTGGGTTATCGCCTGGCCGAGCCTTCTGCCGGTGATGGTGCCGAAGGCGACGACACCGCGGCCACCGCATCGGAGGAGTAACCCGTGGTCTTCGCCCCCCAGGGAAAACATACGCTGTCGCACCGCGTTTTTGTGACGATCTTTGTCTGCGCCATGGCGGTTATCGTGGCGTTTACGGTGCTGGGTGCGTTCTTTGTGCAAAACACTTTGGCGGATGCCACGAGTGCCAATCTGGCGCAGGAAACCGAGCTCATTGCTGCCGCCCTCGACGAGCAACAGGAGCCCATTCCGTTCTTGCGAAGCCTCGATCGCGAGGATCTTCGTATCACGCTGATCAATAAGGACGGATCTGTTGCCTACGACAACGAGGCGTCGCCTTCCACACTGCCCAACCATGGCGATCGCCCCGAGGTCATCGAGGCCTTTGAGAGTGGTTCGGGTTCCGCGGAGCGCGCAAGCTCTACACTCGACGAGATTATGCTGTATCGCGCCGTCACCCTTGATAACGGCCAGGTCGTCCGCTTGGCGCAGGCCCAGCCTGGTGTTGCGGCGATTTTGCTGTCGATGCTGGCGCCGATGCTGCTTATCGCAGTAGCGGGTGCAGTACTCTCGTTTTTTATGGCGCGCCGTGAGTCCCGTGCCATCATCGCGCCGTTGCAAGAGGTGGATTTGGATCACCCACGCCGTAGCTATGAGCACGCCTATGCCGAGATGGTCCCCATGCTTGAGCGTATCGAGTCGCAGCGCCAGGAACTCAAGCGCCAAATGGCGGTGCTAGCGGACAACGACCGTATGCGCCGCGAGTTCACGGCGAATATCACCCATGAGCTCAAGACGCCGCTTACGGCGATTTCGGGCTATGCCGAGCTCATCGCAAACGGCATGGTCGAGGGCGAGGACGACCTGCGCAACTTTGGCGGTCGCATCTATCGTGAGGCGGGCCGCTTGGCAGCGCTTGTCAACGACATCCTTACGCTGTCTAACTTGGACGAGGCCGAACGTGCAACTGAAGGCGAGGCAGTGCCCATTGGGTCCACGGAGCCTATTGAGCTCTCGCGTGCGATCTACGCGGTTGAACAGCGTCTTGAACAGGTCGCCCGTCAGGCGAATGTGACGATAAGTCATGAGACCAAGCCTGTGGTCATCGAAGGCGTGTCGCGCTTGATCGACGAGCTCATCTATAATCTGGCAAGCAACGCCATCCGCTACAATCGACCCGGCGGTACGGTTACGTTGCAGTGCGGCACCAACGACGAAGGCCATCCGTTCCTCGCTGTCGCCGACACGGGAATCGGTATCGCGCCTGAAGAACAGGGCAAGGTATTTGAGCGGTTCTATCGCGTGGACAAGAGTAGGTCCAAGGCACGCGGCGGAACCGGCCTGGGGCTTGCCATTGTCAAGCATGCGGCCCTGTATCATGACGCCACGCTCGATCTGTCGAGCGAGTTGGGCGTGGGAACCACCATTACGGTGACGTTTCCCATACAGCAGGACGAGCCATTCGCATAGCGATACAACATAGATATTGATGTAGACGCCGCATTTGACTTTCGGGTGCGGCGTTGTTGTGCAATTTTACGATTGCTTCCGACATTTTTACAGGAGAGCCTGTTTCTTATGTATAGAGTTTGGCCTCGGTAAAAAGATGCGATAACATACGGACAGTTTTGTCAATCCGAACTGGGGAAATGAAAGGCAAGCTGCATGACCCTTCTCGAACTGTTCCAGCTGCTGAAGAAGCACCTCAAGCTGGTCATCACCCTTCCGGTGGTCTGCGCGATCGCCATGGGCATCGTGTCCTTCGTTGCGATGGACAACACCTATACCGCGACGACGAGCATGTACATTCTCGCCAAGACCGACGATAGCGGTCAGATGAGCTACAACGATCTCTCGGCGAGCCAGATGCTTTCCAACGATATCGCCACGCTGCTGGATAGCGATAGCGTTAAGAGCGGCGCCGCCAAAGAACTGGGCCTCACCGATCTGGATGACTACAAGGTGTCTGTTTCCTCCGAGACCACCACGCGTGTCATTACGCTTTCGGTTACCGGCACCGATGCCAAGGAGACGGCTGAGGTCGCAAAGGCCATTGCCAGCTCGGTGAGTACGGTCGCTCAGAACGTCGGCGCTGCCCAGAGCATCAACGTTATCGACGAGGCTAAGACCCCCGAAGCCCCCAGCGGTCCCAAGCGTATGCTGTACGTTGCTGTCGCGTTCCTCGCCGGCATCTTTATCGCAGTTGCCTATGTCGTTTTGGCAGACATGCTCAACACCCGCATCCGCGGTGCCGAAGAGGCAGAAGAGCTCCTGGGTATTCCCGTTGTTGGCCGAATTCCGGCTATGAAAGGTGGTAAATAGGCATGGCTAAGGCAAAGAACACCGATAAGCTCGTTGTGCAGAATGCCGCCAAGACCCTTCTGGCCAACATCCGCTTTGCGAGCGTGGACGACCCCATTCGCACCATCACCGTTACCTCCTCGATTCCCAACGAGGGCAAGTCTACGGTTTCCATTAA
>JAHYYN010000047.1:5457-9257 GCA_019424945.1 Collinsella sp.
AAGTTCCAGTACGTCATCTTCGATGCTCCTCCGGTCGGCACCTTCATCGATGCTGCCGAGATTGCCAGCCTGACCGACGGCGCGCTGTTCGTGGTGCGCGAGGACTTTACCAAGCGCGAAGAGGCGCTCAACGCTATCGCCCAGCTTAAGAAGTCCGAGAAGGTCAAGCTCATCGGTACCGTCATGAATTACTGTGAGACCGAGACCAGCGAGTACTACTATTCTTACTACACCAAGGACGGTAAGAAGGTTAAGAAGGGCTCCGACGATCAGGGCACTTCCAAAAAGGGCATCTTCACCAACCGAGCAAACGTTTAGTTGATTAAGGCTGACCTATGCGTGACATTCATTGCCATATCTTGCCGGGTGTAGACGACGGCGCCGCCGATCTCGAAGAGAGCTTGGCGATGCTCGAGGCTGCCAAGCGGGCCGGTGTAACCAGAATCGTTTGCACTCCTCACTGCCGTGATCCCTATTTTGATTACGACAAGATGTGGGATGCCTTTGAGCTGCTGCGCGATAACGCTGACGGTTTTCCGCTCCAGATGGGCTTCGAGGTCAACCATCGAAAGCTCGTTGAGCTTGGTATCGATGCCGCGGATCACTTGCATTTCGATGGGACCAACGAGTTTCTGCTCGAGCTTTCGACGCATGCCGATGCGTATGCGTTTAGAGAGTACGAGAACACGATTTACGATTTGCAGTGCCGTGGCTACCAGGTGATCATCGCTCATCCTGAGCGCTATCGTGCGGTTCAAAAGGATGTAAGCGTGGCGGAGCGCCTGGTCGATATGGGCTGCAAGCTGCAGGCTTCGGCGGACTTTATTGCCGGCGGTCGCTTTGGTCGCGAGAAAAAGCCGGCACAGCGCCTGTTCGATCAGAACCTGTACAGCTTCATCGCGAGCGATGCCCATAACGTGGGTCATTACGACTGCCTGGCGAAGGCTCGCGCGAAGTTTAGCGTGCGCGGAGCTCATTTTCGCTAAAATCTGTCCCTAACGTTCGCATTGAATGAAAGGGCAGCCATGGATATCCAACTTAAGACGGGATGCTTTGATGACGCGGCGTTGGTGCGCCGCGTCGTTTTTATGGACGAGCAGGGCTACGAGAACGAGTTTGACGCTATCGACGAGGATCCGAACTGCATTCATGTGACGCTCTATGTAGACGGCGAGCTTGCCGGTTGCTCGCGCGTGTTTCCCGAAGAGCTTGAGCGTGCGGCTGACGCGGAGGCTCCGGTGTCGCCGGCGTGCGACTTGGACGAAGGCGTCGCGGCGGGGGAGACCTACATTATGGGGCGCGTGGCTGTGCTGCCGAGCATGCGCCGTCGCGGTCTGGCGAGCAAGATTGTCGAGGCCAGTGATACGCGCGCGCGTGATGCCGGCGCCAAGCTCATTAAGCTGCATGCGCAGGAATACGTGCTGCCGCTCTATGCCAAGGCGGGCTACACGCAGATTGCCCCGGTGGACTACGAAGACGAGGGCCAGCCCCATGCTTGGATGGCCAAGCGCGTAGATGGCAGATAGGGACGTTCCTTTCCTGCCGGCAGTCGGGGACACTCCTTGGCAATTGGCGTATCAGAGCGTTTGGACATACAGTTTTTCGATTCCGTATGTATATATGCGCGCTAATGGGTTATAAAATCTAAGTCTGGACATAGCAGGTCTGCGATGCGGCTCGGGCAACCGGGCCGTTTTTGCGGACGGGGGTAGCGCGAAAGGACTGCACATGCGTCAATTTAAGACCGAGAGCAAAAAACTGCTCGACCTCATGATCAACTCCATCTACACCAATAAGGAAATCTTCCTGCGCGAGCTTATCTCTAATGCGAGCGACGCCGTCGACAAGCTCAACTTTAAGAGCCTGCAGGACCCGAGTGTCAAACTCGACCAGGGCGACCTGGCTATTCGCGTCTCTTTTGATAAAGACGCCCGCACCATTACCATCTCGGATAACGGCATTGGCATGACCGCCGAGGAGCTCGAGCGCAATCTGGGCACCATCGCCCATTCCGGCTCCGAGGAGTTTAAGACCGAGAACGCCGAGCAACAGGGCTCCGATGTCGACATCATCGGCCAGTTTGGCGTGGGCTTCTACTCCGCCTTTATGGTCGCCAGCCACGTAAAGGTCGTCAGCCGCGCTTATGGCGAGGACACCGCTCACGTGTGGGAGTCTGATGGTCTTGAGGGTTACACCATCGAAGACGGCGAGCGCGCCGAGCACGGCACCGATGTCATCCTGACGCTGCGCGAGAACGAGAAGCTCGACGCCGACGGCGAGGCCGAGACCTACGATCGCTTCCTGACCGAGTGGGGCCTCAAGAGCCTGATTCAGCAGTACAGCAACTATGTGCGCTACCCGATTCAGATGATGGTGAGCAAGAGCCGCCAGAAACCCAAGCCCGAGGACGCCGGCGACGACTACAAGCCCGAGTACGAGGACTACCAGGAGCTCGAGACCATCAACTCCATGACGCCGATCTGGAAAAAGCGCAGCTCCGACGTTGAGCAGAAGGATTACAACGAGTTCTACAAGTCCACGTTCCACGACTTTGACGATCCCGCGCGCACTATCAGCTTCCATGCCGAGGGTACGCTTGAGTACGATGCGCTGCTGTTTGTGCCGGGTCGCGCCCCGTTCGATCTGTACAGCAAGGACTACGAGAAGGGCCTGGCGCTCTACAGTTCCAACGTGCTGATTATGGAGAAGTGCGACGACCTGCTGCCCGACTACTACAACTTTGTCCGTGGCGTCGTGGATTCTGCCGACGTGTCGCTCAACATCTCGCGTGAGACGCTGCAGCAGAACCGTCAGCTTAAGGCTATTGCCAAGCGTGTGGAAAAGAAGATCACCGCCGACCTTGAGGATATGCGTGACAACGATCGCGAGGCCTACGAGAAGTTCTTTGAGAACTTTGGCCGCGGTCTTAAGTACGGCATCTACTCGAGCTATGGCATGAAGGCCGATGAGCTCGCCGACCTGCTGCTGTTCTGGTCTGCCAAGGAACAGAAGATGATTACCCTGGCCGAGTATGCCAAGGGTATGCCCGAGGATCAGAAGGCCATCTACTACGCCGCCGGCGACTCGCGTGAGCGCTTGGCCAAGATGCCCGTGGTAAAGGGCGTGCTCGAGCGCGGCTATGACGTGCTGTTGCTGACGCAGGATGTGGATGAGTTCACGTTCCAGGCTATGCGTGAGTACGTTGCCGCCGATATGCCTAAGATCTACGAGGACGACGCCGCCCGCGAGGCTGCCGAGAAGGCCGTTGCCGACGGTGCCGAGCCCGAGGTCGAGGATCGTCACCTGGAGCTCAAGAACGTCGCGACTGGCGATCTTGATCTGGCGACCGAGGACGAGAAGAAGGAGGCCGAGGACGCCACCAAGGAAAACGAGGACCTCTTTAGCGCCATGAAGGAGGCGCTCGGTGACAAGGTCGAGAAAGTTGCCGTCTCCGCGCGCCTGACCGATGCCCCCGCTTGCATCACCACCGAGGGTCCGCTTTCGCTCGAGATGGAGAAGGTGCTCCAGAAGGGACCCGAGGGCGCGCCCGACGGTATGCCCAAGAGCCAGCGCGTGCTCGAGCTCAACGCCAAGCACCCGGTCTTTGACAAGCTTGTCGCTGCCCAGAAGGCAGGCGACGCCGACAAGATCAAGCAGTACTCCGGTCTGCTCTATGACCAGGCTCTGCTGGTCGAGGGCATTCTGCCTGAGGACCCCGTTGCCTTCGCGGCGGCTGTCTGCGAGCTGATGTAACTAGGGTGTTACGCGGTTCTACGAACCGCGTAACCACTCGACGCTGC
>JAHYYN010000048.1:0-5628 GCA_019424945.1 Collinsella sp.
GTTAAGCGGGGAGCGGGGACCCTTAACGTGCCGAACGGTAATTGGGCCCCCAATGTGACAAAGGGACAGTCCCTTTGTCACATTATTCGGAGCGTAGGGCTTCCACAGGGTCTTTCTTGGATGCGCTGCGGGCCGGCAGCAGGCCGGCAACGACCGTCAGCAACACAGAAATTGCAATGAGCATCAGCGCATCCCGCAGGGGCAGGCTCATCAGATTGGGTACCTGCTTGGCGGCAAGTGCCCAGGCATTAACCGGAAAGCTCACGGTCACTACGACGACAATGGCAAAGACGCCGGCAATGAGGCCTTCGATAAAGGTCTCGGCGTTGAACACGTTGGCCACGTTGCGCTTGGACGCGCCGATCGCGCGCAGGATGCCAATCTCCTTTTTGCGCTCCAGTACGCTGATGTAGGTGATGATGCCGATCATGATGGAGCTTACGACCAGACTGATGCTCACGAATGCGATGAGCACCAAGCTGATGGTGTTCACGATGTCGGTCACCGAACCCATGATGATGCCCATGTAGTCGGTGTACGAGATTGCCTGTTCATCGTGGCCGGCAGCTTTGACCTGCTTGTTGTACGCATCGATGTGATCGAGTACGCGCTCCTTGGCCTCAAAGTCGCGCGGGAAAATCTTAACCGAGATGGGGTCTGCCTCGTCCGCATAGCCCAACGTGGTCAGATTGTTGTCGTAGGTGAGCTTCGACGCCTTGGCATAGCCCATCATGAGCGAACTCAGGTCCTCGGCGTCCATGTTGAAATGGATGGCACGCGCAAAGGCGCTCGCATCCACACGCATAGCGCTCGCCAGGTTGGCAAAACTCGATGACATCTGCGTCGCCATCTGGCCCATGAGCCCTGCCGCGCCCGCCTTGAGCTGGGACGATACCGTCGTGGCAATCTGCTCGCTGACCGCCTTCATCACCTGATCCATAGACTGCTGCAAATACGGAGCCAGCTGCTTTTGCACATAGTCGCCCATCACCTGCTGCAGACGCTCGGCCAGGGCATCGCCGCCAAGCGCCCTGAGCTGAGCCAGGTATTGCTGGGCTGCGACATCATTCTCAAGGTACGCTGAGAATGCGGCAGCAAGCTTTGACGCATCCTTAAGATCTTCGGGCGACAGCGCCTTAAACTGATCGGACTGCATAAAGCCCTCAAACAGCTGGTTGGCAAGCGCTCCCACCTGCTGCATTTGCTCGGGCGTGAGCTCAAGACCGTCAAAGATGCCCGAGAAATCTGGGGCCGGCGCTTTGGCCATGATGTCGCTGAAGTCGATGTCCTTCCCAACGCCCGAAAGGTCAAGGTCCAGCCCGGACAAGTCGATACCAGAAAGGTCTATACCGCCGGCCGCGCCCGAGAGCGCAGACGAATCGAGAGAGAACGCGCTCTTCAGCGCCGCCTCGTCCACACTGAACATACTGCCCAGATCCACGCCTTGCTTGGCCTCGCCTTGCAACTCGTCAAAGGTTTTGCCCGTAAAGACATCCGTCTCGGGGTGGGCAAGCTGCTCCTGCACAATCTGCGAATCGGCAGCACGCTCCATAAGCTGGCGAGTCAGCGCATGCGTATAGACAATGCCCGGGGACAATGCGCTCGCGTTTGCCGTCTCGTTGGGTCGCACCACGCCCACAATGCGCACGTCAATACCGTCGGCAACCTTGGCTTTCATAAAGTCGGCGTCGCCAGACATGTCAGTCCACATGCCGGTCTCTTCGTTTTTGCGATAGGCATCGGCCGGCGACAACACCTTAAACGTCGTGGACAGCGCATCGTCGTAGGTAAAATCGGTGCCAGTCTCGGGCGTCTCGACCTTGCCGTCGGCCGTCATGGCACTGTTAACCAGGTCGTTGAGCTCATCGATATCCAGCGCACCGATGCTGTAGAGCGTATAGTCGCCCACCGTGCCGCGGCTCGAAAGCACCATCACGGCTTCGTTTGCGGACGTGGGCCAATGACCGGCAACGACATCGTACTGGCTGTCGAGCAGGCTCTGGTCGTCAATCATCTCGTTAAAGACCGAGGTTCCCATGGAATCCATGCTCACCGTTGCCGCCGAGCTCGCGCCTCCGCTCATGGCCTCGGTCATGGCGTTGGGCACCAGCCGGACAGGCTTCTCATCGCCATTCCCGGCACGATAGACAACCGGCGTCACGCCATAGCCGTACTGGATAGCATTGACCTCTTTATTGATACCGTCGCCACCGGCATCGAGCCATGCCTTAAAGCTCGTCATATCGTTAGATTTAACGCTTGCGAACATGTCTTTTACGGCCGTGACCACAGGGATCTTATCGGTTCCCTTATCTTTGCCACCGGTGGCGTCATCGGACGAGCCCTCGCCCTTGGACGCCTCCTCATCGGTAGCCCCATGCCCGCCCATCATGGATGACAGGTCATAATCTTGTTTGGAAATCGTAAGCGGGTAGCTCGAGAGCGTGTCCTCCTCGACCTTTTTGATGTAGCCGTTTACGCCGTTGGACAGCGCCAGAATCGCTGCGATGCCAATAATGCCAATCGAACCTGCAAAGGCAGTCATGGCCGTACGGCCCTTCTTGGTCATGAGGTTTCGGGCAGAAAGCCCCAGCGCCGTCACAAAGCTCATCGAGGTTTTGCGCGTGGGCTTGGCCTCGCGACGCGCGGCCTCGGCAGCATCAAAGGGATCTGAATCGTCGGTGATCTTGCCGTCCGCCAGGGTGACGATGCGCGTGGCGTACCTGTATGCCAACTCGGGATTGTGCGTGACCATGATGACCAAACGATCGCGCGCAACATCCTTGAGCAAATCCATGACCTGTACGGATGTCGTTGAGTCCAAGGCGCCGGTCGGCTCGTCAGCCAGCACAATCTCGGGATCGTTGATTAAGGCGCGGGCGATGGCGACGCGCTGCATCTGCCCGCCCGAAAGCTGGCTCGGGCGCTTGTCAACGTGCTCGCCCAGGCCAACTGCCTCGAGCGCCTTGCGCGCACGCTGGCGGCGCTCGGCACGCCCCACGCCCGTAAGCGTAAGCGCCAGCTCCACGTTTTCCAAAATGGTCTGATGCGGAATGAGGTTATAGCTCTGGAACACAAAGCCAATGCGATTGTTTCTGTAGGCATCCCAATCGCGGTCGCTGAAATCCTTGGTCGAGATGCCATCGATCAGCAGGTCGCCCGAATCGAAATGGTCGAGTCCACCAATGACGTTGAGCATCGTAGTTTTACCCGAACCCGAGGGACCCAGGATGGCTACAAACTCGTTATCGCGAAAAGACAGGCTTACGCTGTCGAGCGCTACCTGCGTAAACGACTGCGTAACGTACCTTTTGCAAATAACTCTGAGATCCAGCATGGACGGCAACCTCTCTCGCGCGGGCGCGCTCGCCCGCTCCCCCGCCGTTCACGTTCGGCGCGTTTGTCCTACTCTATCCTCATTTTTGGCCGATACCAGTGAGGAATGTAACGAACCGCGCCAAAAAACGAACGGGACAGCACGCCGCATGGCGCACCATCCCGCATATAACATCCCCGATGCGACAAAGAGGCTGTCACTTTGTCACATTCCAATGCGCGCTACTTTTCGAGCCCGCACGGCATAACGTTAGCGCTGCCGCGGCGAGCCTCAGTCACGGCTGCAAAGAAGCGATAGCCGCCCGAGAAGTTAAAGCACTCAAAGCCATGCTGCGCCAAAATGCGGCAAGCAATGTAGCTGCGAATGCCGCTCTGGCAAATCACGTAGACCGGCTTGGCCCGGTCGAGCTCGCCCAGGCGATTGCGCAGATCATCGACGGGAATGTTTACGAAACCATCAATATGCCCGCGCTCATACTCCCCTTCCGTACGAACATCGAGCAGCTGCACGCTGCCATCGCGTGGCAAGTTGGGCTCATCCTCCCAATGCCACTGCGCCAGTATGCCGCGATTGAGGTTCTCGATCATAAAGCCCGCCATATTGACGGGATCCTTCGCCGATGAATACGGCGGCGCGTATGCTAGGTCCAAATCCTTAAGCCTATCGCCGCGCATGCCTGCCTGGATGGCAGTCGCCAGAACGTCGATACGCTTGTCCACACCATCGATGCCCACGATTTGCGCACCCAGCAGGCGCAATCCCTGCTTCTCGAAGACAACCTTCATGGTCATGGGCGTTGCACCCGGATAATAACCCGCATGCGAACCGGGCGACAGGACCACGCTGTCGCAGTCAATTCCCGCCGCGTGTGCTGCCTTTTCGGATAGTCCCGTGCTTGCCGCCGTCAAGTCGAATACCTTGATAACCGATGAGCCCAACGATCCGAGGTAGCAGCTGTCCATGCCGGCTATGACATCGGCGACGACACGCCCCTGCTTGTTGGCGGGGCCGGCGAGCGAAATGACCGCGTCCTCGCCGGTCACCTGATGCGTGACCTGCACGGCATCGCCCACGGCATACACGTCGGCAGCAGAGGTCTCCATGCGGTCGTTGACCACAATAGCCCCCTTGATGCCCAGTTCGAGCCCCGCCTCTTGCGCCAGATGGCTCTCAGGTGCCACGCCAATGGCAAGCAGCACCATATCGGCTCCGATAGGGTCATCGCCCGCAACATGGGTGACAACGCGGCCATCAACTTCCTCAAAACCTGTCACATCGGCCTTGAGGCGCAGATCGATACCGTGCTCACGCACCTCGGTATGCAAAAGGGTCGCCATGTCGCAATCCAGGTTGTTCATAAGCTGGACGGGACGCTGCAGAAGGGTCACCTTGAGCCCCAGCTCGCACAGATTCTCCGCCGTCTCGACGCCAATGAAGCCGCCGCCGATCACGACGGCACTGCTCGGTCGCCGCTCTCGAACATAGCTGTGAATACGCAGCGTGTCCTCAACGGTGCGTAGGCTAAAGATTTTATCCGAGTCGATGCCCGGCAACGCAGGGCGAATCGGCTTTGCACCCGGCGACAGGATGAGCTTGTCATACGTCTCGACAAATTCCTCGCCCGTCAGCATATTGCGAACCTCGACCGTATGCGAATCGGGATGGATGGCAAACACCTCGTGACTCGTCTTGACCGCAATGCGAAAGCGATCCCAAAAGCCCTTGGGAGACTGCAGCGTCAATGCACTCTCTTCTTCTATCACGCCGCCAATGTAGTACGGAAGCCCACAGTTGGTATACGATACAAAACCCGTGCGCTCAAAGATGACAATTTGGGCCTGCTCGTCGAGCCTGCGCAAACGTGCCGCCGCCGATGCGCCGCCCGCGACGCCTCCAACGATAACCACCTTCATAGCTAACGCACCACCTTTCCCGTGTAGCCGCTTATGCCGCCGATATTCTTGACACTGCCATACCCAGAACGCTTAAGAAAACTCACAGCTTGGTTGCTTCGCGCACCGCTCGGGCAATGCACGAAAAGCTGCGTGCCCTTTCGACGTATACCCATGATGCTACCCCGAAGCAGAAAAAAGAGTCGCTGTTTCCAGCGACTCCCCTTCAGTTGTCTGTCCCACGGACTTACTGTTCGCTCTTCGCGAGTGCCTGATCGATCAGTTTGTTGAGCGCCTCGCGCTGCTCAGCGGAGTTGATGCCGCCCATGATCGGCTCTCCCACAATGTTACCGTTCTGGTCGATCACGTAGGTGGTCGGGAACGAGTACAGGTTGGAGG
>JAHYYN010000049.1:0-43380 GCA_019424945.1 Collinsella sp.
CGCTCCCCTGCTCGACAACACCGTCGATGCAAATGGACATGCCAGTGCGCACGGCTACCAAGTCGCCGGGCTCGAGCTCGGTGGCGGCAACGCTTACCTCGGTGTCACCGACCACTTTTTGTGCCTTATCGGGCACGTCGAGCAGCGAGTTGATGAGATCGTTTTCGCTCATGGCGCGCGTGTAGTCCTCGAGCAATTCGCCCACGTTGAGCAGGAACATCGTCTGGCCGGCGGTATCGACGTCGCGTTTGACAAACGAGATACCAATGGCCGAAGCATCGAGCACGGGAACGGTCAGGCGCGGCTGCGCGAGCTCACGGAGGGCGGCGCGCAAAAATGCCATGTAACCGGCCACGACAAACACAGCACGCAGAGGCGTCGGCAAGAACCAGCGGCGCGCGTAGTGGGCGCCGATAAGTGTGGCAAGATCCATGACGAGCTTGTGCTTGCGTGGCTCAAGCTGCATCACGTAACCCGTCTTTGCGTCGGCGATGGCCTGAGCGTCGAGCGCACCGACGGCGGCCAGCACGGCATCGCGGCGCGACTCGTCGTATTCGAGTGCCATCTGGCCGATGCGGCCGTAGACGCGCACCTTGTGCACGCCGTCGATGTCGCCGCCAAGCTTAAGAAGTGCATCGAGATCGCTCTCTGGCACAGGACCCGCCAATTGAAGACGGGTCCTGCCGGGGATCTCGCTAATAATCGAGAATCTCATAGTTTGTGCCTGGGAGCGTTACTCGGCTGCCTCGTCAGCAGCGGCCTCGCTCTGGGTGATGTAAGCAGCCTCGGCAACCATGTCGTCGACATTAGCCTTGGCCTGCTCGACCATGTCCTGGTAGCCGTTCTTGATGCGCATGCCGCACGCGATACCCTGCACGCAGGCGTTCTTTACCGGAGCGCTGGTAAGCAGCTTGATGCCGGCCGTGCCAAGCAGAAAACCGCCACCGACAAGCAGGGTATTGAACGTCGACTTCTTCATGTTGCTTCTCCCTTTTGCCGCATTGGACGCGGCATGGTGCCTCAGCACCCGAGTAAACAAGTTTGCTCGAGCACGCTTTTGAAATATCTCAATTTTATCTAACTATCTAGGTCAGCCATGGCTAACCTTTTGAAAATTAACGATGCGGAGTAACCGATTGTCAATGTGACAAAGGGACTGTCCCTTTGCCCCTTCTTACAACTGCCGGGTAGCTGCTTCCTTTTGCAGCGCCACCATGCGGGCGAATTCTCCACCTGCCGCCTTGAGCTGCGCCGGAGTGCCCTGCTCGGCAACCACACCATCCTTGAGTACAACGATTTTGTCGGCATTTTCCACCGTACGCATACGGTGGGCAATAACGATAACCGTCTTACCTGCAAGCAGACGGGAGAGCGCCTGCTGAACCACGGTCTCGTTCTCCACATCCAAGCTCGCCGTCGCCTCGTCCAACAGCACGATAGGCGCGTCTTTGAGCAGCGCACGGGCGATAGAGATGCGCTGGCGCTCACCGCCGGACAGCTTGGAGCCGTTCTCGCCGATCATGGTGTCATAGCCCTGCGGCATGCGGCTCACAAACTCGTCGCAGTTGGCGGCACGCGCGGCAGCAAGCACTTCCTCATCGGTGGCATCGCGACGACCAAGACGGATGTTTCCCATCACCGTGTCGTCAAAGAGCAGCACGTCTTGGAACACAATGGCGTAGTCGCGCAGCAACACCTCGGGATCCACGCTCGCAACATCCACGCCGCCCACGGTGACCGAGCCTTCGGTGGCGTCCCAAAAGCGCGCGGCCAGGCGGCTCACCGTAGACTTACCGGAGCCCGAAGGACCGACCAGTGCCGTGACCTCGCCTTCCTTGGCGGTAAAGCTCACGTCGGTAAGAACTTTCTCGCCGGCGCGGCCGTCCTCGCCCGCACCATAGCCAAATGCCACGTGATCGAACACCACATCGTGGCCTACGGGCTCAAATTTCTCGCTGCCCCGCGCCACGGGCTCTTCCATGATGGAACGCATGCGCTTGGCCGACGACTCGGCGGCAAACAGCTCGGACATTAGCATTAACGCCTGATCAAAGGGCGCATAGATGCGGCTCACCATAAGCAGGAAGGCAAACATCATCAAAAAGTCGACCTGGCCGGAGGCGACCATCGCAGCGCCCGTGACCAACGTGGTGGCAATGCCCAGACGCAGGATAGCAAAGGCGGAGTTAACCAAAAGCCCATTGGCGAGCTCGCCCTTGGTGGTCTCGCGCTCCTCGGCATCGATCACGGCGTTGAGTCCCTCAAGATAATGAGCCTCCTGGTTGGTGGCGCGGATCTCGCGAACGCAGTCGAGCGTCTCCTGGATCGCCTCGGTAACCTTGACCTTCTCGGCACGCACATGGTCGAACACCGGGGTCATGGGGCCGCGTGTCAGATACAGCACGGCAAAGGCCACGGGCACGCTCCAAAACGCCGCGATCGCCAGCTGCCAGCAAAAGAACAGCGACGCCACGAACACAATGGCGCTTGCGATGATGGCACCCCAAAGCTCTCCCAGCACGTGGCTGTAGGCGTGCTCCATGGCCTGGACGTCGCCCATGATGGTCTCGGTTAAATCGGCCAGATCACGACGGCCAAAAAACGACAGCGGCAGCTTGCGCAAGCGCTCGGCGATCTCCATACGCTGCTTGCCGCACTCCTCGTAAAAGATGCAGTAGGTGTAGTAATACTGCTGCCAGTTAGAGGCAAAGAGCAACACGAAAAAGACCAGGAGGCCGCCCACAATCGGCAGGGCATCCGGCAGGTCAGCCCCGCTGGCGAGATGTTCGACAAAACCGCCCATGACCAGGAATAAAAAGCCCATGCCGGCCATGGTAATGAGATTAGTGAGCGTGGTCCAGAAAATGCCGCGTTTTACGCCGGCGACGCCTTTATCGGATAGGAAATACTTCTTTTGGAATGAGGCGAACATTTAGGCCTCGCCTCCCTTCGTGACGGCGGCATCCGCGGCAGCAGTGATCTTCCAGCTCGCGGCCTGTTCGTATTCGGCCCACATCTTGGCGTATAGACCGTTTTGGGACAGCAGCTCGGCATGGGTGCCAGTCTCCTGCACGCTACCTTGGTTGAGCACCACGATCTTGTCGGCCCCCACCACGGTCGAAAGCCGGTGCGCGATCATAATGACTGTGCGACCCGCTGCCAGTTTGCTAAAGGCGCGCTGGATGAGCGCCTCGTTCTCGGGGTCGGCAAACGCCGTGGCCTCGTCGAGCACCACGATGGGCGCGTCCTTAAGGATTGCGCGGGCGAGCGCCACGCGCTGGACCTCGCCGCCCGAAAGATATGCTCCGCCGGCACCGAGCATGGTATTGATGCCCTGTGGAAGCTTGGCCACAATGTCGTCGCACTGAGCTGCGGAGAGGGCCGCACGCACTTCGTCGTCAGTGGCCGTAGGCTTGGAGGCGCGCACGTTATCGGCAAGTGTTTGCCGGAACAGCTGGTTGGT
This sequence comes from Collinsella sp., assembly GCA_019424945.1. Classification (GTDB taxonomy): domain Bacteria; phylum Actinomycetota; class Coriobacteriia; order Coriobacteriales; family Coriobacteriaceae; genus Collinsella. The sequence goes on from JAHYYN010000049.1 coordinate 3,464, forward strand.
CTGGAACACGAAGGCGACCTGGTCCATAAGCTCGTGCGGATCCATATCGCGAACGTCCACACCACCTACGAGCACTCGACCCGAGGAAACATCCCAAAATCGTGGGATCAGGCTTGCGCAGGTTGACTTGCCGCCGCCCGAAGGACCCACCAGCGCGAGGGTGCTACCTGAGGAAACGCTAAAGCTCGCATGGTTGACGGCAGGCGCTTCGGCACCCTCGTAGGTAAAGCTCACGTCCTCAAAGCGCACATCGCTGCCAGCAGGGTGCTTGGGCTGGGCAGGCACGGAGAGCTGCTTGGAATCCATGATGCTTCGGATGCGAGCCAGCGAATCGGCACTCATCTGAGAGGCCTCGCCCACAAACATAAGCTTGGTCATGGCCGTCGGCACCACGGCCGAAAAGATTGCGTAAAACGTAAAGTTGACCATAAAGTGCGCGAAGTCCGTCTCGCCCGGCGCCAACAGCAACGCCACGGGCAAAAGAAATGCCACGAGGCCATTGAGCGCGGTAAGGTTGAGCACCTGCGGGCCTCGGCAGAACGTGCCCGCATAGCTTTGCGCCATGTCGGCGTATTCAGCGATCGCATCGTGAAACGCCTTAAAGGAGTAGACCGTCTGCTGGAACACCTTGACCACGGGGATGCCGCGTACGTATTCGGTGCCGGTCTTGTTCATCTTGACCAGCGCGCCCATGTAGGCCTTCATAAACTCGGCGCCCTTGCCGCTCATCATGGTGGCCATGGCGCAAAACGAAACGACGACCGAGATTAAGCATGCCGCGCCCAAACGCCAATCGAGGGCGAAAAGCAGCACGAGCAGGCCCACGACCATGGCGGTGGCGCCGGCGATATCGGGCAGCATGTGCGCGAGCAGGGTTTCGGTGGAGGCGGCGCATCCGTCTACGATACGGCGCAGCTCACCGGTGGCGTGCGTGTCAAAGTAGCCGAGCGGCAGCTTAAGCAGATGCTCGCTCGTGGCCTTGCGGATATTGGATGCGCAGCGAAACGCGGACAGGTGCGTGCACATGAGTCCCACGAAATAGACCACGATGCTTGCCAGGGCAAAACCGACAGCCCACCAACCATACATCGCGATGTCGGCGGCCTCGCTCCAGTTAGGCGCCACAGCGATCAGGTCTCGCGCAACAAGCCAGATGCACACGTACGGGCCAAAGCTCAACAGCTGCGAGAACGCCGAGAGGGCCATGCCCAAATACGTTAGGAATTTACGGTCACCAGCATATGCAAGTAGCTCGCCGATGCCGCCACCTTCCTTTTTCGATCCCTTTGCCATGAGATTCCTTTCTAACGGCTTGAGAGTTAACCGTAAGAAACTTATCATGGGCGTGTTAGCCAAGGCACACAATTGGGCCAGGCGTGGACGTTTTCGCAAATGAAGGGGACGCTTTTGAAAATGCGGCGGGCGGCAACCGATATAACCGAGCTCTACGCACCGCAGTTTGAGCAGTTTGGCCTGCAGCTTTCCGGCAAGGGCGCCGTCTTTACCGGTGAGGTGGCAAACGATCGGGCGCACGGACGCGCATGGATCATGCCCCTCTCCCCTGCCTGCATCGTCATGGAGCATTACATTACCCCGATGCACGATATGTACCTGGCCGAATACACACCCGAACCGTACGCGTGCGTGAGCGAGGTCAGCGCGCCCACGCTCATGTGCATGCCCGAAGCCGGCATAACGCCTGCGAACCTTAAACCCCTGCATGGACCGTGGCCAAACAATGCTGTGTGCAGCTTTATCCAAGATAACTGTGGCGAGGAGTTAAGCCCACTGTTTGCAGGGCGGCTCTATCACTCGCGCTCGGTGCTCTTTTTGCCTGGATATTTTGACGAACTGGAGCACCGCTATCCCACCGAGTTCGCAGGGGTCTTTGAGGCGTTTGCCGAGCCATGGCATGAGGAGGCGACGTCTGCCATCTGCCACACGTTGCGCAGGATTAACGAGGACCGCGCCCGCACCGTAGGCGGACACGTCTATATGCAAGGCATCGTGGAGACCATGGTCGCGGAGCTCGCCTGTTCGCGCGCGGCCCACAAGCAGGCGCGGCAGGCGGCAGACACACGCGCCAGCGTGACCATTGCCGAGGAAGCGACGAGCCTTGTAGAACGCTCGCTCGACAAGGGCAAACATGTGGGTATCAACGAGGTGGCCGAGAGGCTCTACACAAGCCGCTCCAAGCTATGCGCCACCTTTAAGGCCCAAACTGGCGAGTCCCTGGGCGCCTACATTCGCAGACGCCGTATGGAACGAGCGCAGGACCTTTTGGCCGATAGCGCGCTCACGATAGCGCAGGTGGCAGAGCGTCTAGGCTACCCTCAGCAGGCCGCCTTCGCCCAAGCCTTCAAGCAACACACCGGCACCACCCCCACCGCCTGGCGCTCCCAACACCAGTAAGGAGCCAGCAAAGGGACAGACCAATGAGCTCCACATGCAGAGAAGGTCACCTGCAATGTGACAAAGGGACTGTCCCTTTGTCACATTCACAAAAATGGGCGCGCCAACGGCACGCCCATTCACCAAATTCCATTCAGCCCACCTGACCCGGAAGGCCGAGTCGTCAGGGCGGGGAAGGCCCCCGGAGCGGCGGGGCGCTTGCTCAAAATGAGTTCCGCACGCAAAGAAGGCCACTTAATGTGGCCTTCGTCTTGCGCAGGACTGTTCGAAATTTTGAGGAAGCACCCCACCGCTCCGGGGGCCTTCCCCGCCCGTGAGTCTACGCGAGCGCCTTTCTCAGCAACTCGTTGAAGAGCTTGGGGTTGCCCTTACCGCGGCTCGCCTTCATGCACTGGCCCACCAAAAAGCCGATGACCTTCTGGTTGCCGTCACGATACTGCTGTGCCTGATCGGCACAGTTTGCCAGCACCTCGTCCACGATCGGCTGCAGCGCGCCGGCATCGCTCACCTGACGCATACCGCGCTCGTCGACGATCTTATTGGGGTCGTCGCCGGTCTGGGCCATGGCCTCAAAGACCTCGTGCGCCTGGTTGGAGCTGATGGCGTCGGTCGCCAGCAGCTTAGCAAGGGCTGCCACCTGAGCCGGCGCGATGCCGGACTCGGCGAGCGACACACCCGCGCCCTTAAGGTAGGCGATCATCTCGTTCACCAGCAGGTTTGCGACCGTCTGGGCCTCCTTGCCAGCCATGCCGGCAGCGGCGGCCTCAAAGAACTCGGCAAACTCGGGGTCGCCGGCAATCTGCTCGGCGTCTGCCGCCTTAATGCCAAAGTCGGCCTCAAAACGGGCGCGCTTGGCATCGGGCAGCTCGGGGATCTCGCCACGGCAACGATCGATAAACTCGTCGTCCAGGTCGAACGGCGCCAAGTCGGGATCGGGGAACAGGCGGTAGTCGTCGGCCGTCTCCTTGACGCGCATAACCACAGTGCGCTTGCGGCTGGGCTCCCAGTGACGGGTCTCCTGGTAGATAATGCCGCCCTCCTCGAGCACCTCGGCCTGGCGGCAGATCTCGTAGGCAAGGCCGTCGTGCAGGCTCTTAAACGAGTTGAGGTTCTTGAGCTCGGTCTTGGTGCCCAGCTTGGTCTCGCCGCGGCGGCGCAGCGACACGTTGCCGTCGCAGCGCATGGAACCCTTCTCCATGGAGCAGTCGGAAATGCCCAGCGTCACAAAGATGCGACGGAGCTTCTCCATAAACAGGCGAGCCTCCTCGGGCGTGCGCAGGTCGGGCTCGGTGACGAGCTCGATCAGCGGCGTGCCGCAGCGGTTGTAGTCGACGAGCGACTCGGCAGCGGCGGTAATGCGGCCCTCGGCACCGCCCACGTGCACCATCTTGGCGGCGTCCTCCTCCATGTGGATGCGCAGAATGCGAATGGGCACCGTGTAGGAACCGTCCTCGCGGCGCTCGGGCATCTGCAGGTTGGACGCATCGTAGCTGGCCAGGTGGCCGGCGCGCTGATTGCCTTCGCGCATGGTCGACGTCATGGACGTGGACAGGCCCTCGGCGTTGGCCGAAGCGCTTGCCAGGCTCTGGGCCTCGGCCTCACCAAACGCGCAGTCGGGGCGCTCGGCGGCACCGCGACCGGTCACGTCCAGGTCCAGATGACCGTACATGGCAAAGGCGACCGGACCCTGCGTGGTCTGGAAGTTCTTGGCCATATCGGGATAGAAGTAGTGCTTGCGGTAGAACATCGAGTGGCGCTGGATCTCGCAGTTGGTAGCGAGGCCGGCCTTGACGATGCTCTCGATGGCGCGCTTGTTGGGCACCGGCAGCGCACCGGGCAGGCCCAGGCACACCGGGCACACGTTGGCGTTGGGCTCGTCATCGTGGCTGAGCTTGCAATTGCAGAACATCTTGGTATCGAGTGCGGTGAGCTCGGTATGGATTTCCAGGCCGATCACGGCCTCCCAATCCTGCAGGACCTCGGAAAGCCCCTTCATTACAGCTCGCCTCCCTTCCCGGCAAAATCGGGCGCGACGGAAAGCGCGGGCGCACCCGTGGCGGCATCGGCAAAGCCGCGCTCCAGGGCGCGGGCAAACGTGAGCAGTTGACGGTCCTTAAAGGCCGGACCCACCAACTGGGCAGAAACGGGCATCTTGGTGTCCTCACCCAGGCCCAGCGGCACCGAGATACCACCGTTGCCGCAAATGTTGAGCGAAATGGTGTACAGGTCGGAGAGGTACATCTGCGTGGGGTCGCTGATCTCGCCAAACTTAAAGGCCGTGCGCGGCGAGGCGGGCATGAGGATGGTGTCCACCTTGGCATACGCGGCGTCGTAGTCCTGCGTGATGAGCGTACGGGCCTTTTGCGCAGCGTAGTAGTACTTGTCGTACACGCCCGAGCTCAGCAGGTAGGCACCGAGCATCTGACGGCGCTTGGCCTCGGCGCCAAAACCGTGGGCGCGCGAAAGCGAGCTCTGGTCGGACAGGTTGGCGCAGCCCTCCTCCTGATAGCCGTAGCGAATGCCGTCGAAGCGGGCCAGGTTGGAGAACGCCTCGGCCGGGCCGATGACGTAGTAGGCGGCGATGGCGGCATCCAGGTGCGGCAGGTCGACCTCGACCAGCTCGGCGCCCTGGTTCTGCAGCTCCTGGGCGGCGCGCTGAACAGCGGCCTTGACCTCGGGCGTCAGGCCCTCGGCCTCCATAAACGCGGGGATGATGCCCACGCGCTTGCCCTCGATGCTGTCGTTGAGATGCTCGGTAAAGTCGACGGCGCAATCCTGGCTGGTGCAGTCGTACGGATCGTGGCCCGCGCCGGTAAGCGCGTTCATGGCCAGCGCGACATCCTCGACCGTGCGGCCAAAGGGACCCACCTGGTCGAGCGACGAGCCAAAGGCAACCACGCCGTAACGGCTCACGGCGCCATACGTGGGCTTAAAGCCCACCACGCCGCACAGCGATGCCGGCTGGCGAATGGAGCCGCCGGTGTCCGAGCCCAGCGAGAGCGCGACCTCGCCCGCGGCGACGGCGGCAGCGGAGCCGCCCGAGGAGCCGCCGGGCACGCGTTCGGTATCCCAGGGGTTGTTGGTGCGGTGGAACGCCGAGCTCTCGGTGGAGCTGCCAAAGGCAAACTCGTCCATGTTGGCCTTGCCCATGGGCAGGCAGCCGGCGTCGAGCATGCGCTGGACGCAGGTGGCGGTGTAGACGCTCTGGTAGTTCTCGAGCATGCGGGAAGCGCAGGTGGTGCGCGTGCCCACGAGGTTCATGTTGTCCTTGATGGCCAGCGGCACGCCCGCGAGCGGGGGCAGCGGCTTGCCTGCAGCGCGGTCGGCATCCACGCGCGCGGCGGCCTCGAGCGCAAGCTCGGGCGCCACCTGCAGGAATGCCTGGACCCCGCCCTCGCGCGCCTCGATGGCGGCAAGGGAGGTCTGTGCCACCTCGGTAGCGGTAAAGTCGCCGGCGGCAACGCCCGCGGCGATCTGGGCGGCGGTAAGGGAATCGAAGCTCTGCGCCATTACTCGCTCTCCCCCTCTCCCAAAATGGACGGCACGCGGAAGTAGCGGTCGCGCGCGCTGCCGGCGTTTTCGAGCGCAACGTCGAGCGGCAGGTCGCGCTCGGGCTCGCGCAGGTCATCGCCCATCACGTTGGACAGGCTTCCGATGGGATGGAACGTGGGCTCCACGTCGGGCAAGTCATATTGCAAGACGGGCTCGAGCATCTGGACGGCGTCGTTCATGTAGGACGTCATCTGGGTGAGCTCGTCATCGGTCAGTGCGATCTTTGCGTACTCGGCGATGCCGCGCACGTCTTTCTCGCTGAGTGCCATAGGCGCTCCCTTCCGCATAACAGATAAACCGCTCTAGTATACAAGGCAATGCCGCTTGGAGCAGGCGCTTTACCCAAATGCAGCGAAAACGTAACGAGGGCGGCGGGCTGGCAGGCTGCGGACTGGCGGTTCTGGAGCGAAACCGCACCGTCCATAGCGAAAACCGTCTCGCCCACAACGAAAACCATCACAACATTCGACGCTTTTCGCCAAAATCGAGATTTTCATCGAATGTTGTGACGGTTTGGAAGTCCCGACCACCACAAAGGTGCCTGTCCCCGTTGTGGTGGTTCTGAAGAATGTCTTATGCCGAGGCCTTGGCCTTGCGGCGCTTGCGGACCGCGTGGATCACGATGTCCAGCAGCAACAGCACAATGGCCACGACCACGATGAGCACGGCAAACTCGCGCTTGCCCCAGTGGCGGCCGGCCAGCGACTTTTGCTTGTCGACGTCCTTCTTGTTGTACTTGGTGCGCACGCAATGCACCAGCAGGCGATGGTCGTTCACACCGTAGGGTGTGCAGGTAACGAGCGTCACCTTGTCGGCACCGGGCTCGATGGTCAGTGACTCCATCTCCTCGGGCAGCACGACCTCGGAGTCCACCATCTTGTAGGCGAGCGTCTTGTTCATGGTGTGCAGCAGCACCAGGTCGCCGGGCTCCAGCGAGTGGATGTCGTCGAACATGCTCAGGTTGCGCATACCCGAGTGCGCGGTGAGCACGCAATGCGTCGAGGTGCCGCCCACCGGTAGGCTCGTGCCCTCCAGGTGGCCGACGCCCGCCATAAGGACTTCTTCGCTCGTGCCGTGGTAGATGGGCATGCTCACGTCGATGGAGGGAATCTCGATCCAGCTCATCATAGGGTCGCGGTCAAAGATGAGCTGCTGAGCGTAGGGCTCGATCTGGTCGGCGGGAAGTTCGGTGGCCTCGCCCGCCAGCTGTTCGTTAAAGGAGCGCGCCTGGAGCAGGATGCGCTCGCGCTCCTCGGCAGACAGCGCGTCCACGGTGCTGGACACGGTGCTGATCTGGTTGAACACGCCCGAGGCCTCGAGCCGGTCCAAGATCCACGGCCAGGTCATAAGGCCCACGCCGATAAGGATGATGACGATGGTGATGAGCCGGTCGGCCCAGCGCGGCAGCCGCTTGCGGCGGCGCTTGGGCTTTGGTTGAGGTTTGGGCTGAGGGCTTGAGCCGCCGTTGGCCGCAGCGTTATTGCTCTTCATATGTTTGGCGCCCTGCACCATCGCCGGTCACTCCTCTACAACTCAAGTTGTCTAAACAAATAATAGCCGATTCGCGAACTCATGCGCCAGACAACGCAGCTAAACAGCATTGCGCGGCGCGAGCATGGGCCTGCATTTGCGTTTTCAAAATATCCCGAATCGGCGGGGCGATTCGGGATACAATGTCAATAGAAAACGACGCACCCCGCGTAAATGTTTGGGAGCGCGGGCGGCCTAGTTTTCAGTTTTTGTTAAATGCCCGGGATCCGACCCCCGGGCATTCTTATTTGCGCTTTCGGCGCAAATGCCGTCCACCGTCCGCACCGCGCGTGCGCCTACGGACCTTAAACCGAACCTCATACGAGTCAAGAAACGCGATGACGAACGTGCCCACCGCCGCGAGGGCGGCGAGCGCGTTAAGGAATTTCAGCATATGGTGACCTCCGATCGAGTCGTCGGCCGCCCGCGCACGGAATGCGTCGCAAGGGTATTTTACTGCGAGTGTATGCACCCACGCCTGGTAAACGCGATTTTGACAAACATCTGTTCGATATTCATACGCTTGATCCAACGGGCAATGGAGGCTGGCTGCGTTATCCCAAAAAAACGGGGCAAACTCCAGTGCGGAGTCTGCCCCGAAAAGAGAATGGCAAAGCAAGAACGTGGATGGACGAGAAAAGTGTCCGCAAGTCTCATGGCCAACACATCCCACCTGCCAAAGGGATGGATGAGCGAGCGTTACTCCTGCTCGGACTCCTCAGCCTGCTTACGGCTGCGGATGAGGTGCGCCACGCCGATGCACAGCACCGCGCCACCGGCGATCCAAGTGAAAGTCACGCCGTTAAGGCCGGTCAGCGGGAGGCCCACGGACTTGGTGTTGCCGACATTGATGGTGACCTCGCCGGCATCAGCGTTGGTGCCGGTGTTTTCTTGACCATGAAGAGCATTGTCGCCGACATTACCGTCAAGCTTGCCGAAGGCGATGTCGGTGCGCTTCTCGTCTGCCTCAGACACCTTTGCCTCAAGGGTCTTCACCTTCATCGTGTCTTTGTTATACGTCGCGGTGATGATGAAGGTGAAGGGGTCGGCCTTGGTGGGGTACTTGGCAGGGTCGGGGGTCTGGACCTCAGTCACCTTGTAGGAGCCGGCGTCGAGGCCGGAAACGGAGATCTTGCCTTCTTTGTCGGACGTGAACTTCACACACTCGGGAAGGTTTTCAGTATTGGTGACGGTCACGAGCTGACCCGCGACGACACTGACGCCATCAACAGTACCCTCCGTCGAGGCAATATACTGGTTTTCGGTATTCTTGTCCGCGGACTGGATGGTGAAGACGGCATTCTCAAGGCCCTGCTCGGTGCCCTGGTCGACCTTCTTGAGGTTGAGCTTGAACGCAAAGTCGGCGACGGTGTCCTCGATCGTCGTGCCCGTGCCAACGCCATACGGGTTGTTGGAGTACTCAAGCTTAACGGTGTTGGGGTTGCCACCCTTCTGAGTATTGTCAGTAGTGTTACCAATCACGGCATTGCCGTTGAGCACCGCCTTGTAGAAGACGACTATCTGAGTGCTGGCGCCTACCTTTGAAATCTCCTTGAGATACTTACCGTGCTCTCCCGCATTAGCGTTAATAGCCAAGGTGGTAGTTCCATCAGCATTGGTGGTTGGCGTCACAGTAAAGTTCTCTGTAATGTCGGCATATTGATCAATGTTGTTCTGATCTTTGTTTACAGCAAAAACTTGAGTTTGGCCATCAACATAGCTGAGGCCCTTGGAAAGGGTGTCAGTGAACCTATAGGTATAGCTATCGTAAGTAGCGTAGTTGCTGGCGATCGTGCCGGTGAGCTTGTAATTGACCTCCTGGCCGATCTGCGAATCGGCGACGTCATCCCAATCTTTCACAGGCACGGTCGTGAGGTCATCCTCCGCCTTGTTATCATCAAGAATCTTCTTTTCAACCGTGGGGACGCTCTTCTTAGGGGTAATATTCACAGTTGTGTCCGTACCGTCAATAAGAGCGTACACCGGAGCTGAATAAGCATCGGTCGACTTGTCCCTGGGCTTTACCGTCGTATCAGTGAGGAACAGCCAGTAGCCGGCGTCAAGATTGGAAAGAGACGGCTGTGCGGCAGACGTCCTCTGCCACGTTGCATTGTTCTTCAAATTGTCGGCGATCATGCTCAGAACATTATCGCTTGCGACCTGAGAAGTGCTCCCAGTCACGCCTGACTTCTCGTTCAGCCAATCAGCGGCATCCTGGGCAGTCGTTTTGTTGTAGGCAGGCTCTTTTTTCTGAATTGCACGAACAACTGCGTCCTGAATTGCCTGTTGCTCTGTCACGTTTGTGCCCGCCCACTGAATGTTCTTTACAGTGGAGCCATTTACGTCAGCAGCGAAGATTTGAATGCCCTTATAAGTCGTTGATCCAGCGTAGTCACCGTAATCGAACGTAACGGTCGTGTTGCCCGCTGCAAACGCCATGGTCACCGGGGCCATCACGCCGCCGAAGCTCAGGGCCGCCGTGAGGCCGGCGGTTACTGCCAGGCATGCGATGTTCTTGCTCATGCTCATCTTCTTTTCCTCCGTTTTCCGTTTGATTCTCATTCGATCGATCATCATCTGTCTGTGTCTTAGCATCTACTTCGCTACGTCTCGCCCCGCTCTCTGTGGGGCTGCCAGCTACTCTTTATGGCTGCCACCTCCCCGCTTGACCAGGAGCGCGACCACGATGAGCGCGGCTCCGGCGACCGCTGCGGCGGCCGCGGCGTACATTGCCATATCGCCAGTCGAGGGCATAAAGCCTCCGGTGGTAATGCTAGGGGGTGTGCCGGTGGGCGTGTTGATGAGCGACGCCTCCAGGCTGCCCGTCGACCCGTCCGCGCTGTCGGCGCGCAGGGGCGACTCGGCCGTGATGGTGAGTTTGGGCTTGGCGGCGGCCACCTGGTCGACGTCCAGGCCCTCGGCCTTGACCGTCACGGAGCGCGTGCCCTCAAAGGCGGTGTAGCCCTTGGGCGCCTTGAGCTCGCGGACCTCCAGCTTGCCCGAGTCCACGCCCGAGACGGTCACGCGGCCGTCCTCGCCCGTGGTGACGGTGGCCTTGCCCTCCGCATCCCACGTGCCGTCGGCCGACAGTGTGCGGCCGCGGTCGTCGGTAATACTCAGGACCGCCCCGGCAAGCGGCTTGTCGCCGTCGCTGCCGCGCTTGGTGAGCGCGAGATCCCAAGTGTAGGCGCACGCGTCATCGCTCGGCGTGCGGGTGAAGCCGGCGTCGCCGGACTGGTCGGCAAAGGGGGAGCGCGGGTAGCGCAGGTAGACCTCGTTGGGGTTGCCCTTCGCGATGCCGTGGTTGCACGCGCTGTTGAGCGGCGCATTGTACACGGCGACCACGCGGGCGCCCGCGGTAAAGGCGTCGGCCCCGCCGAGCGCGGCGATCAGGTCGCCGGTGCGCACGGTGAAGGTCCCGTCCGCCGCCACCTTGGTGGCGCACTGGGCCGTGATATCGGTCCAGCCCTGCGCGGGCTCGGTGCCGGCGCGCCCGTCCTTGCCGGCCGAGACAGCGTCGAAGCCGCCGTCCGCGCCCGCCGCCACGTACACGCGCATGCTCGCGGCGACCTTGGAGGGGTCGAGCCCCGCGCTCATGGTGTCGACGAACCGTACCGTATAGGTGTCGTAGGCCGTGAGGCCCGCCGGGACCGTGGCAGAGAGGCGCCAGTACAGGTCGTCGGCGACCGTGGCGTCGGCGGCCTTCTGCCAGGCGGCGGTGCTGTCCTCCAGCACGTGCTTGGAGACCTTGGGCGTCGCCGCCTTGGGCTTGACGGTGACGGCGCTGCCGCCGACCAGGACCATGATCGGCGCGGTGCCGGCCTCGCCCTGGGCGATGGCGTCGTCGTCGGCGACGATGAGCCAGTAGCCGCAGGGCAGCTCGGCCGCCGTGCCCGCGTTGAGGGCCGCGAGCTCGGCGCCAGAGCTCTGGAGGGAACGAGCGAGCTGCGCGCTCAGCGCGCTCGTAAGGTGGGAATCGGTGTTGAGCCACTCGGCAGCTTCCTGCGCGGTGGTCTGGGAATTGGGCATGCCGGCGCTGTGCAGCACAGGCAGCGCGGCGTCGCGCACGGCGTCGCTTGCCCAGGCGAGGTCGGTGGCGATCTTGGCGTCGCTGTCGCCGTCGACGACGTTGGCGCTAAAGATCTGGTAGGCGTCGTAGCTGCGCGCCACGGTGCCGCTCACCGTGATGGAACCGGTCGAGGTCGGCGCGGCCTGCGCGGATGCGGGGAACACAACCGCGCAGGTGCCGATCAGGAGGGTAAGCAGCGCAAACAAGATCGGGAAGGAGCAAACTTTCTTATTCACGACGCTCACCTCCCTTCGCATTCGCCTTGCGACGAATGTGCATCCAGGCCGCAGCAGCGCAAAGCACCGCCGCGCCGGCAAGGTACGTCAGAGTGACGCCCGACATACCAGAAAGGGGCAAAGAGGTGGAGTAGGTGTTGGTGAAGGTGGGGGTGGAACTTTCAGTGAGTTCGCGGCCCGTGTCGTTGGTCACTGGCTTGCCATCACGATCCTGAATCTGCTTGTAGGTCGCAGTGACGTCGATATGGTGGTTAGAGTCGTCAGTCGCGTTAACCGTAATCTGATAGACCGACTTGTCGTACGTATAGTGCGAGAACAGCGAACCGTCGTCTTTCTCGCGCACGTAGTACGTGAAGGTCTTGGAAGCACCACGGCCAGCGGGGCCAGACGCGAGCTGGTCGAGTTGATCGAGTTTGTAATCAATCTTGTCGAAGCTCAGGGTCTGGGACTTGTCGCCGTCGGCAGTGGTGGACTTGCTGCTAACGATATCCGTAAAATCTGTGTCGGTCGCAAGCTGGAGCGTGAACTCCTTCATCTCGCCACCCTCAACGACCTTAGTCGCCATAGGCGTCCAGGAGCCCTTCGAGTCGTACGGAGTGAACTTGTTAGTGAAAGTCGTGGAGTCACCCTCACAGATAATTGGATAATAGTCTCCACTCTTCTGCACCTTGCTCCTCGCTTTTACGTTCTCCCACTTCCCAGACGACTCGCGGAATTCGTACTTGGTTACACCGACGTTTTTAATCGTGTAGTTATGGATGTAAAGATCCTTCAGTTGGCTTGAGTTTTCTTTACTCGGAACAGACATGAGCAAGGTCTTGGTATCTTCGGCCGTCACCACAATCTTATACACGCTGGAGTCGTACGTGATGCCAGAATCACCACCGGGGTCTTCGACCAAGTAGTATGTGATTTCGTTACCCGCGCCACTCGATGCGAATTGTTCACCAAGGTCAAACGTAATGCTGCCTTCTGCATCATTTGCTGCTGTTCCAACCTCGGTGCAAACGTCACGATTGAATGTCGTGCCAGCTGTCGTGCCAGCCAAAGGGTCGTCTGAATCCTTGCGATACACCGTAAAGGAGAACTCCCCATCATTGAGCTTGCGGCCTTCCAGCTTCTTGGTCGCCTTGAGCTTGAGGCTCGGATAGACATACGTGTCCTCAGGCGCGCCCATGTACAGGTCGCCGTTCGACATGATGCCGCCGCCATGGTTCCAGGAATAATTGCCCGTGATAAACGTCGCGCCCGCCTCTAGCGCAGCCTTTCGCGCATTGATCGCCTCGGGGTCTTGAGCCTTAACATCCGAACTCAGGCCGATGCTTTTATATACCTGCACGCCACCGTTAGCGGGGATAGTAATGGCTTTCTGGAGCTCTAAGCTTCCCCGATACTTAGCATCGCCGCCGCCAAGCATTTTGCCAATCACCGCCGCGATCGGAGTCGTATGACCCTCCGCCGCAAGGAAGAAGTCCGCGTGGCCGTTTTCGCGAAACACTTCGGCATTGTAGGCGTCGGAGTCCTGGTCCTTACCGTGACCACCGCCGGAAAGATGGGGGGTGCCGTTATTGCCTGTATTACTCACGGATTCGTAGTCGTTCGCGTTTTGCTCATTTCCGGCAGAAGTATTACCGAAAATCGCCGTGCCGTCGGTGCCTGTCACCAAAGTCTTACCCGTCGGGCAAACCGCAACGCCGCCACCGTAGCCACCGGCCTCATTGCTGCTTATATAGGAGTTATAGACAAATAGCCTACCAGCATTAGACGCGACCTTAGAATCGCCCTGGACGAAGATGCCGCCTCCACCCCAGTCAAAGCGAGACATGCAGTGGTTATTAGTGATATAGACTGGATTTGAATTTGACGTTCCTTTTATCATCGCGTCAACCATCTGGCCCACGCGAATGCCGGCACCCTCAGAGCGAAAACTCACGTTAGAGGCAATAGTTCCCCCCGTAATGTTGAGCCATGCCATTGTCTTGCGCGAGCTCGCCCCTTGGTGTTCGATGTCGGTCACATAGACGCCGCCGCCGGCTTCCTCAGAATAGTTGCCCGTGATCTGGCCGCCCGAAATGGTGACATGAGTACCGTTTTTAGCGGCAAGTCCAGCACCGCCATGATCGCCATTACCATCGTTACCACAGTAATTGGCATATTTATTGTTAGTAATGTAGCCACCAGAAACAGTAACGCTGCCGCCTTCGGCCATGATGCCGCCGCCGAAACCAACACCAGTAGCAAGCGTGCTGTTGCCGGAGATTACGCCATTAGTTATGTTGACCGTGGAGTCTTTAGCATACACACCACCGCCACTAGGAGCACTGTTGCCGGCAATTACGCCACCGGAAACCTCGAGGGTCGAATTACCGTGTATTTCAATTCCGCCGCCCGCACCCGAGCCAGAAGCTCCACACACATAGCCGCCGCGCATGTTGACGGTAGAGCCGTTCTCGGCATAGACCAAGCTGCTAACGCTGCCGCCTTGTTTTTGCGTGATCACGCCGCTCACAAGGTTAAACGTGCCGCCCTTGCCGTTGTTGTTATATAGATTGATGAGCTTTAGATTTGCGTTGCCTCCGCACGCCACGATGGCGCCTTTAATCTCAACGTCATGTTTGACAAGTGTCTCGGTTGTGCCTGTTCCGCTCGGGGACGATTCGGTCACGTAGTAGGTAAGATTAGATGGAATGTTATCGTTATCGTAAGTCAGTTCGGCATTCTTGCCATAATTGGCGGCATTCTTGTCATAATTATCGGCATTCAGGCTCTGTCCCTGATCAGCTAGCTGCTGGCCCTCGCTGACCGTCTCACCCACCTGTGCAGAATCCCTAATTGTAAGTGACGCACCACCGGCAACATTGAATAACGGCTTGTCGGCGCTCGAGTGCTTAATCTTATGACCACTTAGGTCAAGGGTGATATTGCTGCCGCCTTTGTTAAGTGTGATTTCACCAGGAAAGTCAATATCAGCCGCAAGCGTAAAGCTGGCGGTTTGATTTTCCTCAACGCCTAGAAGCTTTCCCTGCAAGTCACCGGCATTCTTGATGTCCGTGGCTGTCTCTTCGCTCGCCACAGCCTCCTCGGCTGACGAACCAGCGCCATCGTCGATCGCTTCATTTTCTTCTGCCTGCGACTCGTCCTTGGGCTGCTCCTCCTGCTGGATTTCGTCGTCGCCCGCAGCATCGTCACTATTCTGGTTTTCGGTATCCCCGTTGTTGGTGTTGCCTACATCAGTAGACTCACTTGAGGAACCCCCCCCCATCACAGTTTCCTCGGTAGAAACCGTCTGGGCATCGTTGGCAATGGCCTGCGAGATCGGAGGCATGACGAGCGACAGTACCAGGCTCAAAACGGAGGCTCCGCACAAAACGCCTGCCAGTACACGGCGCGTCGCTTTATTACTCTGCTTAGATTTGTCCGAATTCGCTTTCATCGATGTCTCCTCCCCAAGAGACCGCGATCTTGCTCTTTCACCATCAAACTTGGGCGCGCAACCTATAATTGCTCGCGCTCGATATGCATATTATTACTCTTTGTTTAAACAACGCAAGCCTAACAATGTCAGTTTTGCTTTACGTTGCCTTAACTTCTTGACAATTATTCAAACTATGCATTGTTTTTCGAGGGTTAAATTTCGGAAAGACGCTGGTAAACTCGTTAGCAAATCTAGATAAATGACACTTTATCATTGTTTGTACAACACTTTGTTTTAACCCGCTCAATCTGTGAACGGTCAAAATTGCGCCGTGAATGGCAGTATATCTACCTGGAAATATTAGTTATGAGCTAATTGGTCAATTACTGCACAACTAGCGTGTGCCGATATGTTCATACATCGACACTTGAATGGCATCGCATGTTACCGGCCGCAAATCTCCTCGCTACAAAAAAGCGTCCCAACAATCGACTGTTGGGACGCTTGGAAAACCACCACAAAGGCGCTCTGCCCTCTTTGTGGCTGCCCCCCGGCGCTACAGCAGATGTTCCTCGATAAAGATCGCGATGCCGTCCTCGTCGTTGCTCGCGGTTACAAAGTCCGCGGCGGTACGGGTGGCGTCGCTGCCGTTTGCCATAGCCACGCCCACGCCGGCGTCGGCCACCATGCAGGTGTCGTTGTCCGCATCGCCAAACACGCAGATGTCCTGGAGCTCCATGTCGTTGAGCTCCGCCACGCGCACAAGACCGCGCGTCTTGGACACGCGCGGATCCATGAACTCGTAGAGCCGCTGCGTGGTTTGCAGAGCCGCCGCCTTAACAGTGTTATCGGCAAACGTCGACGCCCGCTCAATCACCCGCGGCATTACCTCGGGCGCCATGGTAAACATCACCTTGGGCTGCGGCTCGCGCAAAAACTCGGCAAAATCGACCACCTGGTAGGGCACGCCGTCGACGCGCGACAGGTGCTCGACGCACGCGTTGCTCTCGGGCACGTAGAACACGCCGTCTCGGGGGCAGACGGGTGTTGCCGGAAGGTCCGCCATGTGCTTGCAGATGCGCGCGATGGTCTCGCCCGGCAGCGGATAGCTCAGCTCGTTGATGTCGTGCGCGCGGTCGATGACCTCGGCGCCACCGCAGCCCACCATCACGTCCACCAGGCCTTCGATGCCCCAGAGCTCGTACATGGCCTCGGTCGCGTGGGCGTCGCGCCCGGTGCACAGGCCAAACAGCACGCCGCGCTCGCGCAGGGCGCGGATCGCCGCCACGGTGCGCGGGGACACCGTGTGCTGGCTCGTGAGCAGCGTGCCGTCGATATCGCAGAACACGGCTTTGATGTGGCTGAAGGTGGTGTCCATGGGGGGCCTTTCTGGGTTGTGCGGCGGTGTGGGGTGTATTCGTGAACGGCGTACATGGTATACCAAGGCGCGGGCGCGGCCCGTCAAAGCAAAAACCACCACAAAGGTGCCTGGCCCCTTTGTGGTGGCCGGACCCGCAGGATGGCCTGGCCCGGGGCGCAAACCATCACAACATTCGACGTTTTTCGGCAAAAACGCGGTTTTCATCGAATGTTGTGATGGTTTTTACTGCTTTGCGGCACGATCCAAGTGTCGGCGGCCAAACAACAGCAACGCCGCGGGAACTGCCGTCACGACCATGCCCGCACCAACGAGCGTCTGCTGAACGCCAAACGTTGCCGCCAGCCAGGGGGCAATCGCCAGCGGGGCTACGCCGGCGAACATGTTGCCAAAGCCCATGACCGAGTTGACGCGACCGAGCTGCTCGAGCGGGGCCGTCGTTTGCACGATCGTGTTGTGGAGCGGGTTGACGACGCCCCACGCCACGCCCAGGACAATCTGGCCGACAAGGGCTACGCCCACGTACGGCGTTCCCACGTAGAGCAGGCTTCCCAGACCCACGGACATGAGCGCCATGAGCAGCGTTTTAAGGTTGACCAGGTGCGGCGGCAAGCGGAGCGCGACCACGGCGCCCAGCACCGCGCCCACGCCGCTGGCCGACGAGAGCCAGCCCATCCACTCGACACCGACATGCAGGACATCGCGGTAGAAGAACGACTCCAGCGGATCGAAGGCACCGTAGCCAAAGTTCGAAAGGAAAATAATGCAGAACAGCAGGGCGAGGACGCTGTTGGTAAAAACCGTCTTGATGCTGGTCGCGAAGGTGGCGTGGGAAGATGTGTTGGGGTCGGGGCTTTGTCCCGCACGCTCCCCTTCCTCTGCCGAATCGGCATCCGCATCCCCGGCGACATGGCTGGTCTTCGGCCTAAAGCCCCAACCGGCAATGAGCGCCAACGCGGTAAAGATCATCATGAGCACGAACACCGCGCGTGACGATGCAGCCGCCGCGACAAAGCCGCCCAGCGTGGGGCCAACGATGATACTCACGTTAGAGAACATGGCGATGGCGGAGTTGATGTCTTTGAGCTCGACAGGATCGTCGGTGAGGTAGGCCGGATAGGATGTGGCGATGGGCTGGGCGAACCCCATCACAAAGCCCAGGAGCACCGCGCCGAGCAGGACGACGCCGGTCGTGTTACCAAAGGCGATGATTGCCGTGCCAGTTGCGAGAGCGCCGATGATGCTCAGCAAGAAATGACGGCGTGGGCCCCAGGCGTCGAGCGCCGCGCCACCCGCAAAGGATCCCAGGATTACGAAGACGTTCATAAAGAGGACGGCCAGCGACGTCGCAACGACCGAGGCATCGTCTGCATAGGTGAGCGTTCCGATAACGCCGATAAAGTAGCTGGTCTGAAAACCGGTGTAGATGAGAAAGCGCATCGCCACCAGGCGCTTGGCCTGCGCGGACAGCGATGGTTGAGGCTTTGAGAAAAGAGAGGCGAGCATGGAGACTCCTTGTTTCATACAAATGCGGACGGTGGGCATTCGCCACCGTCTGTCAAATCAATCTATCCGCATGAAACATTAAGGACGCATCAAGCCCCTTCTCTCCGTTTTTCGCCCGTCATGAACTACTTGGTAGATTGTAAGGCAGGTCTCACACATCTACCAAAGCAAAAACCACCACAAAGGTGCCTGGCCCCTTTGTGGTGGAAATGACGTTTGCCCAGATAAAACCTGCCGAAATAAACCTGTCCCTTTTTGGCAGGTTTTAGGCCAGATGGTCCTGAATCAGATCGCAGATGGCTCGGGCGTCGTTGATGTTGATGGCTCGGGTCGCAAAGCCGGCGTCGAAGGCCTGGCGTGCCAGGGCCTCGTTGCAGGCGAGGGCCAGCGTGTGACCGTCGACCAGGTCGAGCGAGCTCTTGCCGCGCAGACGGTCGACACCGGATCGCGCGACGACGATGTTATCGAAGCCCTCGGTCTTGTAGCCCTCGATGATCACCACGTCGACATCGTTGTAGCGCGACAGCAGCTCGCGCGCGGGCATCTCGTCCTCCTCGCGCGTGTCGGCGTACTCCGCCCAGCGCGTGGCGCAGATGAGGCCCACGTGTTTGGATCCGGCTTGATGATGGCGCCAGGTGTCCTTAGCGGGCACGTCGATATCAAAGCCGTGGTGCCCATGATGCTTGAGCGAACCCACGCGCAGGCCGCGGCGGGTGAGCTCGGCGATAACCTTCTCAACGAGCGTGGTCTTGCCCGAGTTCTGGTAGCCGATAAACGCGATCGCGGGGACGGCCGGAGCTGGAACTGCGGGCGCGACGGCGACGGGTGCGCTCGCGGGCGCGTTGCCGTCTGCGGCAGCGGCCTCGACAGCAGCGGCCTGACGCTCTGCACGATCCCACACGCCCGAGCGGCCGCCCTCCTTGTGCAAAAGGCGTACGTCGACGATCTCCATGCCGCGATCGACGGCCTTGCACATGTCATAGATCGTTAGGCACGCGGCACTCGCTCCAGTCAGGGCCTCCATCTCAATGCCGGTCTTGCCCGTCACGCCCGCCATAACCAGCACGTGAAAACCGACCTGTCCGTCCGCGCGCGCCGGTGCCCAGCCCTCGGGCACATCCTCGGCAGGCGTCCCCGCCGCAGCGATGGGTGCAATGTCGCACTTGCTCTTGGTAATGAGCAACGGATGGCACATGGGGATGATGTCGCTCGTGCGCTTGATGGCCATAATGCCCGCCACGCGCGCGCAGGCAAGCACGTCGCCCTTCTTGGCACGGTCCTGCAGCACCATGGCCTGTGTCTCGGGGTGCATGAGGATGGTGCCCTCGGCGATGGCGATGCGATGGGTCTCGGCCTTGTCGGACACGTCGACCATGCGCACCTCGCCCTTGGCGTCCACGTGCGTCAGCTCGTCTCGACGGGCATCACGGGCGGGCTCGGTGGCAGCGCTGGCAGTCGGCTGCGCGGACGCGTCGGCGTTGCCAGCATTCGCCGCAGCCGTGACTTTGTGGGCAGACATCGCGGCCCTGCGAGCGGCCTTGGTGGCATCGGCGTACCTGCTCTTGGCCATATGATCATCCTCCGATTTGGGACATAAATCGTTGCGTGCCCTCAATTATCGCGTGTTCCTGCGGTTTGTGGGCCACGGCATCGCGCCAAATCGAAAGTACCTGCATATCATCACCACGGCGCAACGCCTCACGCACCGAATACTCGGCATCGCTAAACAGGCACGGACGCACGTTGCCATCGGCCGTCAGGCGCAGACGGTTGCAATTCGCACAAAAATGATTGGACATGGCACTAATAAAGCCGACCGTTCCCGCCGCGCCCGGAAAGCGCCAATAGCGCGCAGGGCCCGCGCCGGCAGGAGCGTCGTTGATGTCGAGCGGCTCGAGCTCGCCCAGCCCCGTCGCGGCGACCCCGGCATTGATGCGCGCCCGCAGCTCGTCACTCGGCACGGTATCGCTCGCATCCCACAGCTCGGGATTGAGCGCGGGCGCATGCGGGTCCACAGCGCAATGCGAGCTCGTGCGCTCGTCGCCGATGGGCATGTATTCGATAAAGCGCAGGTGGATGGGGCGGTCGAGCGTGAGCCGCGCGAGGGCCGCCACATCTTGGTTGAGTCGGCGCACGACAACGCAGTTGACCTTAACGGGCTCAAAGCCCCAAACCAGCGCCGCGTCGATGCCAGCCATGGTCTGCTCGAGCCGACCCAGGCGCGTGATCTTTCCAAAGAGCGTAGGGTCGAGCGTGTCGAGCGAGATGTTGACGCGGTTAAGCCCCGCGTCCTTGAGCTGCGGCGCCAGCTTGGGCAGCAGGGCTCCGTTGGTGGTGAGCGAGATGTCCTCGATCCGCGGAATCGCGCGGATGTCGCGAATGAGCGGGATGATACGGCGGCTGACCAGCGGCTCGCCGCCCGTCAGGCGTACGCGGCGAATGCCCTCCCCCGCCACCAAGCGCACAAAGCGGGCGATTTCCTCGGCGCTGAGTAGCTCGTCGTGTGCACGGGGCGCCACGCCATCGGCCGGCATGCAGTAAATGCAGCGGAAATTGCACTTGTCGGTAACGGCAATGCGCAGGTAGTTGATATCGCGGCCAAAGCCGTCATGTTGCACGTGCCCGTCCACGCAGCCCTCCCCTCACGCGGCGTTTTATTCTTCGGAAAACATAATACCCCACGGGAGAATCATGCCGACACCCGTACGACAGGACAGGTCGCTTCGAGCAAAACGGACTTCCCAAGCCCATCCTCAACACACAGACCATCACAACATTCGATGCTTTTCCCGTTTTTGGCAAAAAACGTCGAATGTTGTGATGGTTTGCCTGCCCACGGCACCCCGTAGAAAGACCAAAGCGCCCCTAGAGGCCGCCGTCCCAGTGGCGAATCACGAATTCTCGAAGGTCGTTCTGCCGCTTTTGGAACGCTTCGCTTCGGTCGCACTTGAGGCCCATAGCGAGCGCAATGGCGTTCATCGCCCGGTGCAATTGCAGCTGATGGGCAAACTGAGTCCCGGTGAGGACGATCATCCTAAAGTCCAGCGCGCTCAGCACGGTCATACGCTCCGCATCCGACGCGCTGCGCTGTTTATCAAGATGGTCCGAGCCGTTGTATTCAATCCCCGTACCGCTCGCAGGCGCATATACGTCAATCTCGAAATACCCGGCCTTTGCGAGACACTTGAACTCGTTGGGAACATCGACCCTATGGTTGAGCTCGATTTTGGCGTATCCCAGCCCGCCCTGGAAACGTTTTGCTACGACCATGATTGCGGTGGCCGTCTCCATGGGCGACCGCGCGCCATCGTGCACGCGCTTGAGCACGGCGGCCGCGCGTATAGCCCCCTGACGAGATCGGTTCTCATTGCAATAGGCAATCAAGTCGGCAACGGTATACCTCTGCCCCATCTCGATATAATCGCCTGTCGACAGATGATTCAAATGGTATCGGGCGCAGATTTCGTAGCCATATTCCAGCTGCTCGGGCTCACTCATCCACGAACCCGCCTGGACAAAGCACATGGCCTCATCAACCACCAGAAGGCCCTCCGCCACCTCGATAAGATGGCCTGGAGGTACCGGCGCCCCAAACACGTGGCACCTAAATCCAGCCGGCGTCGAGCGCTCAAAATCGAAGTTGACGAGCGTGTCGATATGATCGAGCTCTTCTCGTGGAATACCAAGCGAAACCAGATAGTCGGTAACGATTCCAACTGCCGTTGAAGCCCTCAGCCCCTTGGCATCGAGTCCCAATTTGGGCAGGTTCGCGGTCGGCTCCGCCTCGTTAGCAAGCGAGTCCTCATCGTATAGGCTGCTTGCTCGCGAGAGCGGCTCGGACGGGCGCGCCACGTTGTGGTACAGCCAGGCAGTCTTATGGGACAGGACGATCGGCAGGTCCATGAGCCCTCCAATGGAGTCGGATAACCAACCTTATTCCCCTGCCCACGGGTCCGCACACCTTCGCGCGCAAGAAAGCGATTCCACCCGATCGAGTGGCAGAAAAACCATCACAACATTCGATGCTTTCCCCGATTTTGGCAAAAAACGGCGAATGTTGTGATGGTTCGAGGCGAGGTGAGGAGCATGGAGGGGTCAAAGCATCGTGCTTGGAGCGTGACTTTTTTTCGCCCCGTCGTCGTCACAAACCTTGACTCTATAATCGTTGTAGGGTTTTCACTACACTGGTAGCAAAACAAACCCAGCCAGAAAGCCCCACCTATGGAACACGACCTCACACGCGGCAATGTCCTTAAGACCATCGCGGTCTTTGCCCTGCCCTATATGCTCTCGTACTTTTTGCAGATGCTCTACGGCATGGCCGACCTGTACATGATGGGACAGTTTAGCGGCGCCGCCGGCATCACCGCCGTGGGCAACGGCGCGCAGACGCTCTATATCATTACCGTGACGCTCGTGGGCCTGGCCATGGGAACGACGGTTATCGTCGGCCACGCCGTGGGTTCGCGTCGGTTTGACCGCGCCGAGACCGCCATCGGCAACACCATCACGCTCTTTATGGGTGTCTCGGTGGTGCTGGCCGCTGTCCTGCTCGCACTGTGTCCGCAGATTGTGGCACTCATTGGCACGCCGGCCGAGGCGGTCGAAGGCACTGCCGCCTACCTGCGTATCTGCTTTATCGGCATTCCCTTTATCGCCGCGTACAACATTCTTTCGGCCATCTTTCGCGGGCTGGGCGATTCGCGCTCGCCCATGTACGTGATCGGCGTGGCGTGCATCATCAACATCGCGCTCGATTTTCTGTTTATCGGTCACATGGGGCTCGGCCCCGTGGGCGCAGCGCTCGGCACGGTGACCGCGCAGACGGCCAGCGTTGCCCTCGCGCTCGTGTGGCTCAAGAGCCGTCGCACAAACATCCACGTTAAGCGCAGCGACCTGCGCCCCCAGCCCGAGGTGCTCGGCAGCATTCTTAAAATCGGCGTGCCCGTGGCTGTGCAGGACGGCTGCATCCAGGTGGCGTTTATGTTTATCACCGTCATCGCCAACCACCGCGGGCTCGTCGACGCCGCCGCCGTGGGCCTGGTCGAGAAGATGATCAGCTTTTTGTTTATCGTGCCGAGTTCCATGGGCGCGACCGTCAGCGCGCTCACGGCGCAAAACGCCGGCGCGGGCAAGGGCGACCGCGCGCGTCAGGTACTCAGGGACGCCATGACCATCTCGGTGGTGTACGGCTGCCTGATCACGGTGCTGATGTGGCTGGTGGCGCCGGCGTTTATCGGCTTTTTTGCCAAGGACCCCGCGGTGGTCGCCGCCGGCACCGGCTATATGCGCAGCTATATTTTCGACGCGATCTTTGCCGGCATCCACATTTGCTTTAGCGGCTTTTTCGCTGCGTATGGCAAGAGCTACATCGGCTTTGCGCACAACGTGCTGGCCGTGGTGCTCATTCGCGTGCCCGGTGCATGGCTGCTGTCGAACGCCTATTCCGACACGCTGTTCCCCATGGGTATCGCCTCGCCGTGCGGGTCGATTCTGTCGGCGGTTATCTGCGTGATTGCCTTTACCGTGCTCAACCGCCGCGGAACTTTTGACAAGCTGATGGCGTAGCACGGAACTTTCACGTCAAGAAATACGGTGGGACCGTCCCGTTTCGCCTGCCACAGAAAGGAACAGAGCCATGACCGACATATCCGACGAGCGCACCGAGGGCCTGCTCCGCATTGGCGAGGTGGCGCGCCTGTTTAACCTGAGTGTGGGTACGCTGCGTCATTACGAGCAGATGGGCCTGCTGGAGCCGGCGCGCATCGATCCGGCGAGTGGGTACCGCTACTACGGATCGCGGCAGCTCTCCACGCTCAACACCATCAGCCACCTGCGTGTTCTCGACTTGCCATTAGCGCAAATCCGTGAGTTTGTGACCACGCGCGATGTGGACCTCATGCAGCGGCAGCTGGTCCAGCAGCAAGAACTGATCGAGCGCAAGCGCCGCGAGCTGGAGCGCGTGTCGCGCAAGATCGACAACCGACTTGCCCTGTTGCACGATGCCTTGGACGCCCAGCTCGACACCATCTGCGAAATCGACGCGCCCGAGCTTCGCTGCGCTGTGCTGCACGAACGCGTCAACCCCACCGACGCCTATGCGCTGGAGTGGCAGATTCGTCAACTGCAGAAGGGCCAGCACGAGACCTTTGTCTTTTTGGGCAACCTGGGCGTCGGGATCAGCGCCGAACGCCTTGCCACCGGTGATTTTGATGGTTACGACGAGGTCTTTCTGCTGCTCGATGACACCGACGATTACGTGGGCAACGTCGAGACGCGACCCGCCACGCAGTGCCTGACCATAAGCTTTCGCGGCACGCACGGGCAGGCAGCCCCGCGCTACGAGCAGCTGCTCAGCTATATGCTCGAACGCCACCTGACGCCCGCCGGCCCCTCGCGCGAGATCGCATTGATCGACGACATCATCAGCGATGATCCGGCAACCTACGTGACGCAGATCACCGTGCCCGTTGCCCCGTCAAAATAAGAACCGCCCGGAAGGCATCGTGCTTCCGGGCGGTTCTTCAATTTGGCTATCGATGCCTTACGCCTGGGGCACCTGACCAGTAGCCAAGATCTGCTCGAGTGCGTCCTCATCCAGTACGGGTACACCCAGCTGCTCGGCCTTGGTGAGCTTGGAGCCCGCTTTGGGGCCGGCGACCAGATAGCTCGTCTTCTTTGAAACACTGCCCGAGACCTTGGCGCCGAGCACCTTGAGCGCCGCACCCGCCTCGTCGCGTGTGCGGTTGACGAGCGTGCCGGTGAGCACAAAGGTCAGACCCGCAAGCGGCTGTGCGTCGGCAAGCTCGCCCGCCACCCCAGCGTCGGCTGCGGCTTGTGCATGCGCGGCGCCCAAGTCGACCTCGAGCGACAGGCCCGCCTGACGCAAGCGCTCCAGCACGGCGAGGTTCTCGGGCACGGCCAGGAACTGCTTGACGCTCGCCGCAATCTTGGGACCGATGCCCTCGCACTCGGCGATATCCTCTTCGCTCGCCAAGATGAGCTTGTCGATCGATAGGAATCGCTCGGCGATGACCTCGCCCACGCTCTTGCCCACATGACGGATGCCCAGGGCAAACAGCACACGCCCGAGTGGCTGGCTCTTGGACTTGTTGAGCTCGGCGATGATTTTCTCGGCCGTCTTAAGGCCTACCGGAATGGGATCGCCCTTCTTAACGCCCTTTTTGCTGTTGGAGCTGGCGTACACGCGCCCCGTGTCCAGGCCGGCGATGTCGTCGACCGTGAGCTGGTAGAAGTCCGTGACATCGTGGATCAGGCCAGCGGCGATCATCTTGTCGACGATCTCGTCGCCCAGGCCGTCGACGTCCATGCAGCCGCGGCTCACCCAGTGGAGCAGGCGCTCCTTGAGCTGTGCGGGGCAGTCGATGGACACGCAGCGGTAGGCCACCTCGCCATCCTCGTGAACCACGGGGCTGCCGCACACGGGGCAGACCTCGGGCATGTGCCAGTCGACCGAATCGGCCGGGCGCTTGTCGAGCACCGGGCCCACGACCTCGGGAATCACGTCGCCCGCCTTGTGCACGATGATGGTATCGCCCTCGCGCACGTTTTTACGACGGATCTCGTCGATGTTGTGCAGCGTGGCGCGCGCGATGGTGGAGCCGGCAACCGTCACCGGGTCGAACTCGGCGACCGGCGTGAGCACACCGGTGCGGCCCACCTGGATGCGAATTTCGCGTAGGACGGTCTGCTTTTCCTCGGGCGGGAACTTAAAGGCAATGGCCCAGCGCGGTGCGCGAGCAGTAAAGCCCAGGTCGAGCTGCTGCTGGAAGCTGTCGACCTTTACGACTACGCCGTCGATGTCGTAGTCCAGGTCACCGCGGTGCTCGAGGGCCTGGGCGCAGAACTCGTGGACCTCGGCCGGCGTGGCGCAGCGGGCCACGTTGGGGTTGACGCTGAAGCCGGCGCTGCGCAGCCAGTCGAGAAATTCGCGCTGGCTGTGAACGTGCAGCGGATCGGTATCGGCAATGGCGTAGATAAAGGTGGCCAGGTCGCGGCGCGCCGTGACCTTGGGGTCCTTTTGGCGCAGGGATCCTGCAGCAGCGTTGCGCGGGTTGGCAAAGGGGTCGCGGCCCTCGGCATCGGCCTCTTCATTCAGACGAACAAAGCTGCCCTTGGGCATGTACACCTCGCCGCGTACCTCAATGGTACGCTCGCGGTCGGCGCCCATGTGGGCGAGCGCCGGCTCGGACAGGTGCATGGGCACATCCTTGATGGTACGCACGTTAAGCGACACGTCCTCGCCCGTGGTGCCGTCGCCGCGCGTGGCGGCGCGTACGAAGGTGCCGTTTTGGTAGGTAAGCGCGACGCCCAAGCCGTCGATCTTAAGCTCGCAGGTATAGGTGACGCTGCCGGCACCGAGCGCATCCTCGGTGCGCTGGAGCCACGCGTCGAGCTCGTCCAAATCCATGGCATCGTCCATGGAATACATGCGTGCCATGTGCGTGACAGGCGTAAACTGCTCGCTCACGTAGCCGCCCACGCGCTGGGTATAGCTGTCGGGCGTCACCAAATCGGGATAGGTCGCCTCGATTTCCTGCAGCTCAACGAGCATTTTGTCGAAGGCGGCGTCCGTGATCTCGGGCGCATCGAGCATGTAGTAGCGGTACGCGTGGTAATCGAGCTCGTGGCGCAGCTCGGCCGCGCGCGCGGCGGCCTGGGCATGGGCGTCGGCCGGTGCAGCGGCATCCGCGCCCGCGGGCGTTTCGGTATCGATGTCCACGCCGTCACCAAACAGGCTCGATTGCTCCATAGCGGCACTCCTTCGCTCGATTTCAAACGGATACTAGAGTACCACCGGTCACCATGGCGCCGAATAGCGGTCTCAAACCGCACCGAATCGGCAGCCGCCGAACCGGGATGGATCGCGCGATCAAACCATGCCCTTGCCATTTCCAAATGATTCGTTTTCCTCTGTCCCAACGGATCAATAGGAAAAGAGGGGGCTGTCCCGCGTTGGCGGAACAGCCCCCCTCTGGCTCGATATGTGCGAAACGGCTCGTTAGAAACCCTGACCGTTGCCCTGACCCTGGCCCTGCTGGCCAAGCAGCTCCTCCAGATACTGGCGCAGCTGCTCGTCGGTAATACCGCCGTTGCCGGTATCGGTCGCGCTGTCGTTCTGCTGCTGGTTCTGCAGCTCCTCGTCGGAGCCCAGCTCGACCGTGACCTTCTTCTCTTCCTTGCCGCGCATGAGCGTGATCTCGACCTTCTCGCCCACCTCGTGGCTGCGCAGCGCGATGATCAGACCATCGGCGCTCGAAATCTCATCGTCGCCCAGCTTGGTGATGACGTCGCCCTCCTGGATGCCGGCCTTGGCGGCGGGACCGTCCTCGACGACGCTCGCCACGTACGCGCCGCTATCGGTGCTCAACTTGTTGGTGCGGGCGTTGAGCGCGTTGACGCTCGAAAGCGTAGCTCCCAGGTACGGGTGCACCGGCGTCTTACCGTCGATAATCTGGTCGGCAATGTTCTTGGCGTAGTTAACGGGAATAGCAAAGCCCACGCCCGAGCTGGAGCCCGAATAGCTCTCGATGAGCGAGTTGATACCCACAAGCTCGCCGTTATCGTTAACGAGCGCGCCGCCGGAGTTGCCCGGGTTGATGGCGGCATCGGTCTGGATCATGTTGGCATAGATGGTGTTACCGTTGGTAGAGCTCATGGCCGTGGAGCGATAGAGCGCCGAGACGATACCCGTGGAGACAGACTGCTCGTTGCCGAACGGCGAGCCGATCGCCATGACCCACTCGCCCACGTTGAGCTTGGAGGAGTCACCGATCTCGATCGGCGTGAGCTTGGAGGCGTCGGCGTCCTTGAGCTTGATGACGGCCAGGTCGCTCGAGGCATCGTTGCCCACGAACTCGGCCTCGTAGGTGGTGCCGTCATCCATGGTAACCACGTACTGGTCATAGCCATCGACCACGTGGTTGTTGGTGAGGATATGGCCCTCGGTATCGAGCACCACGCCCGAACCGACGCTGCCCGAGTTGTCCGACTCGTCGGCAGACTGCGAAAGCGAGCCATTCTGGCCGCCGCTCGAAGTGGCGGTGATGGAAACCACGGAGGGCAGGGCCTTGGCAGAAACGGCCTCGGCCAGCGTGGTGTCCTCGGAATCAATCGTAATCTTTTGCGTCGATGAACCCGAAGCACCCGCCGTCACGGCATTCTTGCCGCCACCGATATTGAGCGTGCCACTCATAATGAGCGCGATGACCAGCAGGGCTCCGCAGGCGCAGCCGGCGAGCGCCGTAATAAAGATCGGCAGCTTTTTGGTCTTAGTCTTGACCACTGTGTGCTTGTTTACAACCTGTTGGCCGCCCAGCGGCTTGCCGGTCTGCGTGTCGTATGCCTGCACGTAGGGAATGTTGCTGTCGGCAGGCGTCGACTCCACCTGCACACGCGGCTGCTGCTGGGTCTCGCCGGCGTTGCCCGCATCCTGGGGACGCTGGGAATCGTTCTCGCTCATGGCTGCGATCCTTTCGTCAAATAACCAAAGGCCCGCCAAACACGTGGCGGGCCATCGTTGTTCACGTTGAGTTGTACCCCAATATGCGGGCGCAAGTGTATGAGAACGCAATCTTTTAGGAAGGCTTAAGTTCTGTTGCAGGCCCAAAAAGGAACCCGCACCTGCGTCAAAACCACCACAAAGGTGCCTGTCCCCTTTGTGGTGGAAATCTAGTCCTTAAACAGATAGCCCACGCCGCGGACGGTGGTGATGTGCGCCGCGATCTGCGGGCCCACCTTGGAGCGGATGCGTCGGATGTGCACGTCGACGGTACGCGTGCCGCCGCAGTACTCAAAGCCCCACACGCGGTGCAGCAGCACCTCGCGGCTGTAGGCACGGTTGGGGTGCGTCGCCAAAAAGCTCAGCAGCGAGTACTCCATCAGCGTCAGGTCGATGGGCTCGTTATCGAGTGTCACCTGGTAGGTGGCAAGGTTGATCTCGAGGTTATCGATGTTGAGCACATCGTCGGCGGTGACGGTCTCCTCCTCGCCCATCAGGCGCTGCGCGCGAGCCTTGAGCTCGTTGGGCGTCGCCGTGGGGCATACAAAGTCGGCATGCGCGTGATTGGGCAGACGCAAGGTGCCGAGCGCCTCGTCGTCAACGATCACCAGCATGGGGACGCCACCACGATCGTCAAGCCACTTGGCAATCTGATCGATGCGGTCGCTGCGGATGCCATCTGAATCGAGAATCAGCAGGTCAAAGTCGTGCGCCGCAGTTGGCGAATCGGGGGTTGCCAGGCTCACCTCGACACCCAGGGTAGTCGTCAAGCTGCGGGCAAACTCGTGGAAGCGCGTCGTGCGCGCCATGAACAGGGCACTCTTTTCGGACATATCGGCCTCCAAAGAAATGAGCTCAATCGTACTGGAACAAGCCAGCGCGATTAGGAGTTCGCCAGGTAGTGCTTGATCTCCCACTCGGTGATCGTAGACTCAAACTTATGCCACTCGTCGCGCTTCTTTTTGAGGAAGAAGCTGTGGATGTGCTCGCCGAGGGCATCCTTCATAAACTGCGAGTCCTCAAACACGTCGAGCGCCTCTTTGAGCGAGCGCGGCAGCGGCGCGTAGCCGGCCTCGACCATCTGACGGTCGGTAAGCTTGAGCGTCTCGGCCGTTGCCTCGGGCGGGAGCTCCAGCTTGCGCTCGATGCCGTCCAGACCAGCCGCCAGCGTGACGGCGTTGACCAGGTACGGATTGGCCATGGGGTCGGGGCTGCGAAGCTCGATGCGCGTGGACAGCTGCTTGCCGGGCTTGTAGACCGGAATGCGGACCATACTCGCGCGGTTGCGCAGGCCCCACGTGGCGTACTGTGGCACGGAGTCGCCGCCCGTCGTGATGCGCTTGTACGAGTTGACCGTGGGGTTGGTGATGGCGCTGATCTCGCGGGCATGCGCCAGGATGCCAGCCATATAGTGCTTGGCGACGTCGGAGAGATGGTACTTCTCGTCGTCCTCGCCCCAAAACACGTTGTTGCCGTCGTGGTCGAATAGCGACTGGCACAGGAACATGGCACTGCCGTCCTCGCCCGCCAACGGCTTGGGCATAAAGGAGGCGTGGCAACCGCTCTCGTAAGCTTGCTGTTTAATGATGAGCTTGGCCGTGGTAATGGCGTCGGACATGCTCAGGGCCTCGGCGTGGCGCAGGCTCATGCCGTGCTGCGAGCGACCGGCGGCGTGGAAGGTGTACTCCACGGGCACGGACATCTTCTCGAGCGTGAGGACCGTGTTGCGACGCAGGTCGCGCGCGGCGTCGCTCACCGAAAGATCGAAGTAGCCCACGTTGTCGAGCGGCTCGGGGGTGTGCTCGTCGGGGAAGTAGTAGTACTCCAGCTCGGCGCCCACGTTAAGCAGATAGCCAGCCTTCTCGGCCTTGTGGAACATGCGGCGCAGGGCATCGCGCGGGTCGCCGGCAAACGGCTTGCAATCGGGGGTGCACACGTCGCAGAACACGCGAGCGACGCCGTTGTGACTCGGGCGCCACGGCAGGATCTGGAAGGTCGAAGCATCGGGGAACGCCAGCATGTCGGCTTCCTCGGGCGTGGCAAAGCCCTCGATGGCAGAGCCGTCAAAGCCAATACCCTCCTCAAAAGCGACCTCGAGGTCCTCGGGGCTAATGGCAAAGTTCTTGAGGCGGCCAAGAATGTCGACAAACCACAGACGCACAAAGCGGATGTCACGCTGCTCTACGGAGCGGAGTACGTAATCGATGTTCTGCTGGTTCATGTCGCTCCCCTTTCTTTCGGGCGGGTTTCGACTGGTCTATATCGCAGATACTATCGCAGAAAAATGTTTCCGCAGGGTTAAAGCGTATCAAGCGCCCAAAAAACGTGCGCGAACAGGCAGTTGCGAACGAGTAGTTAGCGCGAGGTCGAGGCGCGGTGTTCGATGTGGCCGGGGACCTCGATGCGCTTGGGGGCGAGCTTTGCGGCATCGCCCACCGTAGTGGTAACGATGTCGATGCGCTCGGAGAGACGCTCGACTACGCGCTCGGCAATGGTAAGGGTATCTTGCGCGGCCGTGGTCACACCGCCAAAGAGCACGTGGTTCCAGGGGTAATCGTCAAACGTCGCAATCTTGAGGCCAGCCGGCAACGAGGGTCCCAACTGCGCCAGTGCCTCGGTCAGACGCAGGAAAACCAGGCCGTTGACGGCGATAAGGCCGAGCTTTTTCCCCGCATAGTCACGGATGGTCTCGTCTAGGCGACTGACACCCTCGACGCCACCATCGGCCAGGGTGACGACCTCACCCGCAAGGCCGCGGCGCGAAAGCTCGTCGACAAAGGCCTCGGCACGCTCGCGACGCACAGGGCTGTCGTCGCTTGCCTCGGTGAGCAGGCACAGGCGCTCGCTGCCCGCGACAGCCAAGGCATCTACCAGGCCGGCGACCAGCTCACGGTTGTTGGAGGTCACCAGATCGACACCGCCGGCGGCAATATCGCGGTCGAGCAGCACGACGGGCAAGCGTCCCGCTGCCGCGGCGATTGCCTCGTCATTGCCGCCACAGGTGTTGACGACCAGGCCGTCCACGCCGGCATCGATAAGTCTGGTGAGCGATTCGGCCTCCTTGGCGGGGTCGTTGCCACTAATGGCCGTCATGAGCGAGCAGCCGCGCGCGGCGGCACTGGCGGAAAGCCCTTCGAGCATGGCGCTCGAGAACGGGTTGGCGATGTCGGCCAAAATCACGCCGATGAGGTTGGTACGCGAGCTGCGCAGATTGCGCGCGGCGGCACGTGGACGATAGCCGGTGCGCTCGATAACTGCCGCGATGCGAGCGCGGGTTTCCTCGGTCATCTGCCCGGGGCGGTTGTTGAGATAGCGCGAGACCGTGGCCGGGCTCACGCCCGCCTCGGCGGCAATGTCCTTAATCCTCATCTGCGCCATAGCGCACCCCGTTTCCTAATTGTCGGCAGTCTGGGCCATTTTAGGCATTTATGCGAACTGCCTACGCCACCAGACCCGCAGAGCGATCTTAATTTCACCGCAGCTAATAAAGGGCGCGAGTTAGATAGCCGAGTCTTTGGGCAGCTCGAAATAGTCGGGATGCAAGGCGATAACCGGGCCCTGCTCCTCGGGCATCAGATGCAAGTGCGTCTCTGCCAAATAGCTCGCCGTGTCGGTGTCGCCCTTCTTAATGGCCTCGAGAATCCGGCGATGCTGCCGACGAATCGGTTCCCAATCCAGATCCTGCGACACCATACGCAACCAGTTGTATCGCTCAAAATGCGTGTTGACGCTCTTCATCCAATCCCACAACATATGGCGGCCGGCAATCTCAAAACACGTCTCATGAAACAGGTTATCCAAGTCGAAAAAGCGACGCGTTTCGCGATGGTCGAGCGATTCGGACTCGGCAAGAATCTGCTCAAGCCGCTGCTTTTGCTCGGGCGTGGCGGCAGAGCAGCATTTAATAAGCACGCTTCTCTCGAGTTTCTCGCGCAAGAAGCAGGCGTTCTCGGCGTGCTCCATGCTGATTTTTGAGACATAGGTGCCGCTTTTGGGACGCGTTTCCACCAGCTCCTGCTCGCGCAGGCGCACAAAAGACTCGCGAATGGGCGTGCGCCCGATTCCCGTCTCCTTTTCCAGACCAATCGCCGAAAGGCGCGTGCCGGGTTTGAGCTCGGCATAGATAATCTTGGAGCGCAATGCGTTATATGCCTGATCTTGCAGGCTCTGATAATGCTGGTGTTGTTCCATAAAGCCCTCGTATGAAGCTCACGGTTTGTCGAATACCACGTAATACTATCGCATCCCCCATCCCCTCAATTGCGGTGAAAGAGGCGGTGCTCACGTCGCCAGCACCGCAAGAGCAAGCGGCGGCATCCCGAAACCCGGGACACCACCGCTGTTTTGCTATCGGATGGCGCAGAGACGCCCCTCTTCATGCACCAAGGGGTTGACTAGAGTTCGCAGGCAACCTTGTAGCCATCGCCGATAGCGTCGCGGATGTTGCCGCACTTGTTGGCATCGCCCAGCACGTGGATGGCAACGCCGGCAGCGGCAAGGTCGTCGGCAAGCTTGGTATTGGGACGATAGCCCATGGCAAGCACCAGCGTATCGGCATCGGCGATGGTGTGGATCTGGCCATCCTTTTCGTACGAGATGGTGTCCTCGGTGATCTCGGTCACCTTGGCCTCGGTTAGCACGTGAACGCCCTTGGAGAGCATGCGCGTGATGAGCACCGCGCGACCGGCGCCGCCCTCGTTAGCGGCGAGCGTCTTGGTCATCTCGATGACGGTGACGTCGCGATTGGCCGGCGACAGGTCGTTGACCAACGGGGCCAGGTAATCGGCCGTCTCGCAGCCGACGGTGCCGCCGCCCACGATGACGATCTTCTTGCCCGGGAAAGCCTTGCCGCCCAGCAGGTCGTCAGCCGTCATAACTTGCTTAAAGCCCTGCATAAAAGCCGGAGCGATGGGCTCGGCGCCATAAGCCAGGACAACCTCGTAGCCCGCGTAATCGCGCTGGATGTCCTCGGCGGTCAGCTCGGTACCAAAGACGCACGTGACGCCGGCCTCGGCCAGGCGACGGTACTGATACTTGATCACGCGCGTGAGCTCCTGCTTTGCCGGCGGAACGGCCGCGATGCGCATCTCGCCACCCGGCTCGTCCTGCTTGTCCACGAGCACCACGTTATGGCCGCGCTTGGCGGCAATGTAGGCCGCCTCCATGCCCGCGGGTCCGGCGCCCACGACGAGCACGTTCTTCGCCTCGGCGGCAGGCTCGTAGCCGGCCTCGTCGCGCTCCACGTCCGGGTTGACGGTGCAGGAGATGCGCTTGCCAAACATGATGCCGTTCAGGCAGCGCAGGCAGCCGATGCAGGGACGGATCTCGTCGGCGTTGCCGGCAGCCGCTTTGTTGCAGAACTCGGCATCGCACAGATTGGCACGGCCCATCATGCAGATGTCGGCGGCACCGTCCTCGATCAGCTCCTCGGCAATCCATGCCTCGTTGATGCGGCCGACCGTGGCAACGGGAATGTTCACATGCTTTTTGATCTCGCGCGAGCAGGCAGCGTGCGAGGCCTGCTGCGTGCCGGCAGCGGGAATTGCAGAGCCGCGCTTGATGGTGGTGCCGCCCGACACATGGATCATGTCGACGCCGGCCTTCTCCAGGCGGCGCGAGACGTAGATCATGTCGTTGAGGGTCAAGCCGCCATCGGTGTACTCGTCACCCGAGATGCGGACGTCGATAATGAAGTCCTTGCCACAGCGCTCGCGGATCTCGGCGATGACCTCGAGCAAGAAGCGCATGCGGGCGTCGAGCGAGCCACCGTACTCGTCGGTACGCTTGTTATAGAGCGGGGTCAAAAAGCCGCCGAGCATGCCATGGGCGTGCGCCGCATGAACCTCGACGCCATCGACGCCGGCCTTCTGCATACGCACGGCAGCGTCGCCGAACTGATGCGTGAGCTCGTGGATCTCGTCGATGGTGATGGAACGCGGAGCCTCGCGGGCATAGGACGGGCCCACAAAGGACGGAGCGATGAGGCGCGGGGTGCCCGGAATGTTAAAGGCCATGTAGGCGGGGTGGAAGAGCTGCGGCATGATCTTGCAGCCGTACTCGTGGACGGCGGCGGCGAGCTTTTCCCAGCCGGGGATAAACGTGTCGTCGTAGCAGCACATGTCACCCGGCAGATAGGTATAGGTAGGCTCGACCGTCACGACCTCAGTGATGATCAGGCCCACGCCGCCCTTGGCGCGGGCACGGTAATGATCGACCAAGTCGTCGGTCACATAGCCGTGATCGGCCAGGTTGGTAGACACCGGCGGCATAAAGACGCGGTTCTTGACCTCGGTCGTACCGACCTTGATCGGACTAAAGAGCATCGGGTAGGCGGATGACTCCATGCAGGCTTCCTTTCGTTTGAGCCGCTCGGCGGCAAATTACTGACCTATCTATCGTAGCAGCAACCGAGCGGTGCCCGAGCGCACGTGTTCCCCCGGCTTCTGCTCGGTTCAAAAAACTCTAGTATACCGCCGATACTGGCACCCCTGAACACCGAACTTGTGTGCTTTTGCCCAGGTGGGTCATGTCCCGACGTACATTTTTGGGAATATTCAGCATCGGAGTGCGCCGCGCAGCGTCCTCGACGCCCCATTTGGTGCGCATTTTGCGCCCGATCGGCATAAATAAGTGCCTACGATGGCGAATTACGCCATCGGAGGCACTTAAAACAGCCGTTCTGCCCCTCTATCGGGACATACGTTTGCTGAATATTCCCAAAAATGTACGCCGCAAGAGGGGGCACCCTCCCTAACGACTCAAATGCGGACGGCCGGCGGCATCGAGTCCAATCGCCGCGCTCGCCCCCGAATGCACAAAGCGCCCCCGTGAACGGATGCTCGCGGGGCGCTTTGATGCCTGAGTCCTATTTGATACCGCGGCCCAGGTCTTCGGCGATTTTATCCACGCCCTTAAGTGCGGCGCAGGTCTTTTTGTTGGAGCAATGTCCCGTGCAAACACCACCCTGAGCACAGTCGGCGCAGGTGCCCTTGCGATAAATGCGCACGCACACGGCGACAAACGCAATGCCGATAACAGCCAGTACAACAATATCGATAGGTGCCATAGCAAGCCTCCTCTAGTTAACCACCACTTACTTTACCCCATTCTCCACCTGCCAAAAAGGGACAGGTATATTTTGGTCGGTTTTATCTGCGGAAACGCCACATCTCCCTCACCAAAAAGCCCGGGGGTCGCTGGGACACCCGGGCTCGTGAAAAAGGGCTGGTCCTTATTCGGACTTAGGCGGAAACTGCGGCAGAGGCGGTGTTGGTCTCGTCCTCGTCGGTCCAGGCGTGCTTAGGCATGGGACGGAAGATCTGGAAGAGCATCGCAACCAGCAGAACGATGGCTACAACCGTCCAAATACCAAACTGGCCAAGGACAAGCAGGTTGTAGAACTGGTTGATGAACAGGCCGATCACCCATGCGAAGGCGCACTCGTAGCCGATGGCAATCGCGGTCCACTTGCCGGAGTCCATCTGATTGCGAATGGTGCCCATGGCGGCAAAGCACGGAGCGCACAGCAGGTTGAATGCACCAAAGGCAACGCAAGCACCCATGGTCGGGAACATGCCGGCGAACGCGGTCCACAGGCTCGGGTCGGTCTCGGCGGCGTCGGCAACGGACAGCAGCGAGCCGGCGGTGGCGACGACGTTCTCCTTGGCGACAAGTCCAGAGACAGTCAGCGCGGTGGCCTGCCAGGTGCTAAAGCCGAGCGGGGCGAAGATCCAAGCGACCAGGTTGCCCAGCATGGCGAGCACGGAGTAGTCCATAAACTCCTCGGGGATGCCGTCCATAGCAGGCAGGAAGCCAAAGGAACCGTTGTAGCTACCAAAGTTGGAGAGGAACCAAACCACGACGGTAGAGGCGAAGATGACCGTGCCGGCCTTCTTGATAAAGGCCCAGCAGCGCTCCCATACATGCAGCGCCCAAGAGCGGATTGCCGGGAAGTGATAGGCGGGAAGCTCCATAACGAACGGCGTCGGGCGACCGGCGAAGAGCTTGGTCTTCTTGAGCATGAGGCCCGAGGCGATGACGGCAAAGACGCCCAGGAAGTAGAAGAGCGGGCTGATCCACGCGGCGGTGGTAGAAGAATCGCCGATGATGGAGCCCATGAGCAGGGCGATGATCGGCAGCTTGGCGCCACAGGGAATGAACGTGGTGGTCATGACCGTCATGCGGCGGTCCTTCTCGTTCTCGATGGTCTTGGTGGCCATGACGCCGGGGACGCCGCAGCCCGAGGACACGAGCATGGGGATAAAGGACTTACCGGACAGGCCAAAGCGGCGGAACACGCGGTCCATGATGAAGGCGACGCGGGCCATATAGCCGCAGTCCTCCAGGAAAGACAGCATCACAAAGAGCAGGAACATCTGCGGGACGAAACCGAAGATGGCGCCCAGGCCGCCGACGATACCGTCACAGACCAGCGAATCGACCAGGCCGCCGTCCTCGGTACCACCCGCCACAAGGGCGTCGTGCACCACGGTGGTGATGCCGGGGACATAGGGGCCGTACTGTGCTGGGTCGACCGAGTCGGCGTTGTCGCCCGCAGCCTCAACAGCTGCGTCATAGGCGTCACGACCCTGACCGAGCACGTACCAGCCGTCGGTGCCGAAGAGCTGGTCGTTGGTGAAGTCGGTCACCGTGCCGCCCAGGGTGGAAACGGCGATGTAGTACACGCAGAACATGATGACCACAAAGATCGGCAGGCCCAGGATACGGTTGGTAACCACGCGGTCGATCTTCTCGGAGGTGCTCATCTTGGCAGGAGCCTTGGTCATGCACTCGTCGATAATGTGGGCAATCACGCCATAGCGCTCGCCGGTGATGATGGACTCGGCGTCGTCGTCGCAATCCTGCTCGCACTGGGCGACCAGCTGCTCGACGCGAGCGGCCTTCTCCTTGGTGAGGTTGATGAGCTTGCAGGCGTCCGCGTCGCGCTCAAACAGCTTGACAGCGTAGTAGCGACGCTTGTTGGCGGGAACGCTCGCCGGCAGGTTGTTCTCGATGTGGTCCAGAACGTCCTCGATGGAGGAATCGAACTTGTGCTCCGG
Organism: Collinsella sp.; assembly: GCA_019424945.1. Classification (GTDB taxonomy): domain Bacteria; phylum Actinomycetota; class Coriobacteriia; order Coriobacteriales; family Coriobacteriaceae; genus Collinsella. The sequence continues at coordinate 41,143 of JAHYYN010000049.1, forward strand.
CACCTGGCCCTTGGAAGCAGCGGACTTCTTGACCTGCTCGAACAGCTCGTTGATGCCCTTGTTCTTAAGGGCCGAGATCATCATGACCGGGCAGCCGAGCTTCTTGGAGAGCTTGTCCGTGTCGATCTTGTCGCCGTTCTTCTCGACCAAGTCGGCCATGTTAAGGGCGACGACCACGGGCAGGCCGGTCTCGATAACCTGAAGCGCTAGGTACAGGTTGCGCTCGAGGTTGGTGGCGTCGACCACCTGGACGACGACATCGGGCTCGCCGCTCATGAGGTAATCGCGCGAGCACTGCTCCTCGGGGCTATAGGGGGAAAGCGAGTAGATGCCGGGGAGGTCCGTGATGGTAACGTTCTTGTCGCTCAGGAGCTTGGCTTCCTTTTTCTCAACCGTGACACCGGGCCAGTTGCCAACGTAGCCGTTGGCGCCGGTGATCAGGTTGAAAAGCGTGGTCTTGCCGCAGTTGGGGTTACCCGCCAGCGCGACATGGATCTGAGAATCCGCCATTCAATCCTTCTTCCTTGTGTGCCCGCGCTGCTTTCTCCGCGCAGGCTGGATAATGTGCTTCAAAGATGCTGCATTAAGTTAGAAAAACCTAACTTTATCTGCAGAAATATGTGCCACCGGCCCTTACTGGACCTCGACGACGGCAGCCTCCTCCTTGCGGATGGAGAGCTCGTAGCCACGCACGTTGATCTCGACCGGATCTCCGAGCGGTGCAACCTTTACGACCTTGAACGAAGTGCCCTTGATGAGCCCCAGGTCCATAAGGTGGCGGCGAAGCGCACCCTCACCGTGAAGCTTGACGATGGTGGAGCTCTCGCCCACCTTAACGTCACCCAACGTCTTCATTTACTTGTCCCCCTTTCGGTTTTTTAAATGCTGCGGACTAACTGACGGTCATGATGTGCATGGCAACCTTGGAATCGATACCAAAGCGTGCGCCCAGCACCGTGACGATGATATTGGCGCCACTCGAACTCACCACGTGAACCTCACTGCCCTCGACAAAGCCGAGGTCCTTGAGGTGGTGCTTCATGTCCTCATTGCCCTTTACACGAGACACGCGCACGGTTTCGCCCGCTTTCACCATCGAAAGCGGCATGGCCGGCATCTGCGGTCCGCAAGACATGAGTGTGCTCCTAACGTCAGTTCGTCCTCAACATCGACGCAGCAAAAGTTAACCACGTCTATGTTCGCTACAGTAAACTAGCACGTGGTTAACTTTTTGGAAAGGGTCCCCATTCAGTTTTCGGAAAAGTTTCCTATATGAAACAAAGAAGGCACCGCAAAGACTGTCTCTTTGCGGTGCCTTGTCATACCAATTTATGCAACAGAGGGGGCTGCCCCTTTGCCACATTATTGCGGTTAAAGCGAGAGGTTTCTGATCGACGTGACGCAGGAGGCCTCATCCACGCCCGAAACGCGGAACACGATGTCTTCGCCACATTCGCCGTAGAGAGCCATGAGCCCCATCACATCGCGGCCGTCGGTATGGCGATCGCCGATGCTGACCGATACGTTGCTACGATGCTTGGCAATAATGTCATAGAGCAGCGCAACCGGGCGGGCATGCAATCCCAACGGATCTTTAATCGTCTTTGTAAACTCGACCATGTCCCCTCCCACGACGTCGCACATTCGGCCGGCAAACCCAGCCACGTGGTAGTTATTGTAGCGTTAGATGCTTGTCGAGACCCGCCAGAAGCTCGACTGGAAAGTGCGTCCCGTTATTTGGCTGGAGTCTGGGTCGCAGTTTCCCAAAGGGCCCTGTTTGGGAAACCGCAGCCCACTCTGGACGCAAATTCCGGGTCGCAGTTTCCGCTGAGCGGCCCTAGCGGAAAGCCCATCCCGCTCTGGGTGCAAATTCTGGGACGCAGTTTCCGCGACGCCCAGTCAACCTATGCCCTCGCAACGCCCGCGCATAAAAAACGAGGGAAGGCACACGTCCTTCCCTCGTTACAAGCAATATGTAGTCGCTTGCCTACATCAGGCGCAGGCTGACGTCCTTGAGCTGGGCGCCACTAACGGCACTCGGGGCGCCCGACATGAGATCGGAGCCGCTGGCCGTCTTGGGGAACGCCATGACATCGCGGATGGAGTCGGAGCCGGTGAGCAGCATGCACACACGGTCCAGGCCCAGGGCGAAGCCGCCCATCGGGGGCGCACCAAACTTGAGAGCCTCCATGAGGAAGCCAAACTGAGACTCGGCGCGCTCCTCGGTAAAGCCCAGGA
>JAHYYN010000005.1:0-23172 GCA_019424945.1 Collinsella sp.
CCGCACGGCAACCGGCCTTCTCGAGCGCGTCGTCAACACCCATACGCGCAAACTTGTGCTGCAGGTAAATGACGGCTTCCTCGTTTTCCCAGTCGGTCTGGATGACCATGCGCTCGATGGCACGACCGACCACGCGGAAGGCACCGGGCTCCTCCTGGACAATGCGGAAACGCTTCTCGCGCTGCAGACGGCGACGCTCCCACTCCTCGTCGCGCAGATCGACCGGCTCATCAGAGACCGCCAGCTCGGCTCGCAGCTTAGCCACCTGCTCGCCCACGGCAAGCATCAGCGTATTGAGGCCGGCACCCGTAACGGCGGACACGGCAAAGAACATATGCCCGTCGTCGAGCGCCGCACGCTTGAGGTCGGCAATCTTGTCGGCCGTGCCCGGCGCATCGCACTTGTTGGCGACGACGATCTGCGGACGCTCCGAAAGCTCGGCGCCATACTGCTCGAGCTCACGGTTGATGATGCGGTAATCCTCAACCGGGTCGCGATCCTCAAAACCACCCGTCATGTCAACGACATGCATGATCAGGGCCGTGCGCTCGATGTGGCGCAGGAACTGATGGCCCAGACCCTTGCCCTCGCTCGCACCCTCGATCAAACCAGGAACGTCGGCAACGACGTAAGAATACTCACCGGCACGCACCATGCCGAGGTTCGGCACGAGTGTGGTAAACGGATAGTCGGCGATCTTGGGACGGGCGGCACTCATGCGCGCGATAAGCGAGGACTTGCCCACCGAGGGGAAGCCCACGAGTGCGGCATCGGCCATAAGCTTCATCTCAAGCTCAATCCAGTGCTCCTCGGCCGGTTCGCCCAGCTGAGCGAACGCGGGCGCGCGGCGCACCGACGTCACAAAGTGCGTATTGCCCAGGCCACCGGCACCGCCGGGCGCCACGACAACGCGCTCGCCGTCGTGCACCAGGTCGGCAATCTCGAACATCGGGGTCTGCGTCTCGGGATCGAGCTCGCGGACCACGGTGCCCATGGGGACCTTCAAAATGAGGTCCTCGCCGCTCTTGCCGTTGCGGCGGGCGCCCTGACCGTGCGTTCCGCGCTCGGCACGAAAGTGATGCTTAAAGCGGTAATCGATCAACGAAGACAGCTGAGCATCGGCCTGGATGACGACATTGCCGCCACGACCGCCGTCGCCGCCATCGGGGCCGCCCTTGGGGACAAATGCCTCGCGCCTAAACGACATGCATCCGGCTCCGCCGTCGCCGCCGCACACGTTAATGCGGCTGATATCGGTGAACTGTGACAACAGAATCGCCTCCTACAAAAAGAGGGAGACCCTTGAATCCTAAAACTCAAGTGCCTCCCACATATGTGCTCTATGAAGGGTGAATTACGCGTTCGCGAGCGGGCGTACGCTGACCCTGTGCTTGATACCCTTGTGGAACTCAACGGTACCGTCGACCAGCGCGAACAGCGTGTCGTCCTTGCCACGGCCAACGTTCTCACCCGGGTGGATGTGAGTGCCGTGCTGACGGACGAGAATCGTGCCCGTGGTTACCGTCTGGCCGGCATAGCGCTTCGTGCCAAGGCGCTGACCGCGGGAGTCACGGCCATTACGGGAGGAACCGAGTCCTTTTTTGTGTGCCATTGTGTATACCTACTCTTTCGTTACGAGTGTAATCTACTCGGCGACGGGAGCCTCGGCAACAGCCTCGGCCTCTGCCTTGACAGCCTTCTTGGCGCGGGACGTAGCCTGGACCTTCACGATCTTCAGCTTGGTGAGCTGCTGACGGTGACCCTTCAGACGACGATAGCGCTTACGCTTGTGGAACTTGAAGACCAGCTGCTTCTCGCCCTTGAACTGCTCAACGATCTGAGCGGTAACCTTGGCCTTGGCCAGCTTGTCGGGATCGGTGACGATCTTCTTACCATCGTTGAGGAAGATGACCGGCAGGGTGACCTTGTCGCCCTCATTGCCCTCGATCTTCTCGACGGTGATGACATCGTCGGTGGCGACCTTGTACTGCTTGCCGCCCGTGTTAACGATTGCGTACATGTTTACTTGCCCTTCATGCATCAGTTAGTGCAACAGCCGAATATAGTAGCAGGCGAAAATACCCCCGTCAACGAGTATGTGGAGCAAATCCACAAGTTCGCACAGGTATGGGGCTGACGAGTCGGCCCTCGTCGTCCTCGCATGCTTGATTCTGACGCTCGACATCGTAGGAGCAGATGGTCACGAGGTCTTGCATACCGGTGGAAACAATAGGTGCATCCACGCCCGGGGTCAAGCCCTGCAACAAAACATCAGCAGCGGAAAGCAAAATTTCCGGACGCATGGAGCCCTCGTTGTCGGCATGGGTGTCGAGCATGAGCACCAAATGGTCCGGGCGCTCCCCTGCCGTGAGCTCATAGCCCACGAGCGTGTGATCCAAATCCAAGCGCTTGCTCTTTTTGCCGCGCGCGTAGTCGATGCCATGGTCCGCGCGCAGCATGTCAATCGCAGCGCGCACCTCGTCGGCGCTTACGGGCGCCTCGGGATCCAAGTGCAGGTCGATGCGATACGACAGACGCGTGAGCTGCGCCGTCAACGCCGGCGTGCGCACGTCGATGTACGCCGCCTCGATGGGCGCCAGATCGGCCGGAGACGCCGCAGCCAGGCGCCCAAACGCCTCGTCGAGCGCCACGAACTCGGTCATAAACAGGTCATACCACTCGCAGGTCGACGACGTACCCACCGGTAGCGCCGAAGAGAAGCCCACGCGCATGTGCGGAGAGAAGCCCTGCGTGACGGCATAGGGAAGTCCCGCGCGGCGCACGATGCGCTCAATGGTATGGATTACTTCGAGATGGCCCAGGTACTTAAGGCGATCGCGCTTGCCATAGCGAACACGAAGCCTAAAGAGCGTGGGGGTGTCGGTCAGGCGCTCACTCATGCGCGATCACCCATCAATACATTCTTGGCGTGAAGCGTGGGGCAGATTCCGCAGCCGGTGCACGACGTGCGGGTGCAGTCGGGAGTCGTGACGCCCTCGAGTGAGCGACGGTACTCGCGCTCGAGGAAGCCGCGCGTGCAGCCGGGGCTCACATGCTCCCACGGCAGGCGCCAGTCCAACTCGTAGGGCAGGTGCACGAGCTCATTGAGGTCGATGCCGTTTTTGGCAGCAGCCTCCTTCCAGTTATCGAGCGAGAAATGCTCTACCCAGGCGTCAAAGCGAGAGCCCGCGCGCCAAGCATCGATGATGACGGGCGTCATGTCACGACCGGCGCGGGACAGCGCGGCCTCGATGAGCGAAGTCTCGGCATCGTGGTAATGCACGCGGACGGCACGGTTGCGAACGCTCGTGATAAGCAACTTCTGGCGACGCTTGACGTCGTCGTAGTCGAGCTGCGGGCACCACTGGAACGGCGTGGCAGCCTTGGGGATAAAGACCGAAACCGAGATGGACACCGAGATCGAGCCGCGACGAGCCTTGGGCACCACGGAACGACCAAGCTCCAGCACGTGATCGGCCAGATTGGCGATGGCCACGATGTCCTCGTCGCGCTCGCCGGGAAGGCCCATCATAAAGTAGAGCTTCATGCGGTTCCAGCCGGCCTCGAAGGCCGCCTTGGCCGCACGGTCCAGGTCCTCCTCGGTCACGTTCTTGTTAATGATGTCGCGCATGCGCTGGCTGCCGGCCTCGGGCGCGAACGTCAGGCCGCCCTTCTTTTCGCCGGCGACCGACTCGGCCATATCCACGCCAAACGAATCCAAGCGCTGCGACGGAATAGACACGCGAATACCCGTATCCTCCAGGCGACGGTTGAGCCTGCCGAGCACGTCACGAATGCAGGAGTGGTCGGTCGTGGAGAGCGAGGTCAGCGACACCTCGTCATAGCCGGTCTTTTCCAGACCCTGAATCACCGACGAGACGATCTGGTCGGCCGAACGCTCGCGCACCGGGCGATACGTCATGCCGGCCTGGCAAAAACGACAGCCGCGAGCGCAGCCGCGCAGAATCTCGATAGACAGGCGGTCGTGAACCAGCTGCGCATAGGGCACGCACGACTGCGACAGCGGATTCGTGGCGCCGAAATCCTCGACGACGCGCTTGTAGACCACGGCCGGAGCATCCTTGCCCTCGCGCGGCACGGTGTAGCCATGCGGCGAGCAGGGCTCGTCGTGACGAATCTCATAGAGCGACGGCACGTAGTTGCCGGCAATGGATGCAAGCTGCTCAACAATCTGCGCGCGCGGGACTCCTTCGTCGCGCAGGCGCCGATGCAGCTGGCAGGTCTCGAGCAGCGATTCCTCGCCCTCGCCGATGAGGATGGCATCGAAGAAGGCCGCGTACGGCTCGGGGTTGTACACCGAGGGGCCGCCGGCGATGATGATGGGGTCGTCTTCACCTCGGTCGGCCGCTAACAGCGGAATGCCAGCGAGATCGAGTGCCTCGAGGAAGTTCGTCACCGCCATCTCGTGCGGCACATGCAGACCGACGATATCAAACGAAGCAACGGGGGCAGCACCTTCGAGCGACAGCAGCGGAATGCCCGCCTCGCGCATGGCGTCACCCATATCGGGCCACGGCACATAGCCACGCTCGCAGGAGATGCCCTCGGCCTGGTTAAGGATGTTGTAGAGGATGGCGATGCCCTGGTTGGGCAAACCAACCTCGTACACATCCGGGTAGATCAGGCAGCAACGGTAGTCGGCATCGGCCTTGGAAAGCGTGCCCCACTCGTGATCGATATAGCGGCTCGGCTTTTCGACCTTGGCGAGCAGCGGCTCAATTAAATGAAAGCAGTCTTGATACGGAACGCGCAACAGAAAACCCCTAAGCAGCGAGATCGGATGCGTCTTGGTAGGACGCCATAGGACGGGTAGCGCCCGCGACCGTGGTCACCAGATCGCGAACGCGGGAGAACGTGGCAGTGACCACCTCGTTGGCACGGCTGTAGTCGACATCGCGCTCGTAGAGCGAAACAAGCGCACGGCCCATGCCATAGGTGCCCGCGGCAGCAGTGAGCGCCTTAACGGCAAACCCAATATGCGGCGTCTGCTTGACGAGCGCGCGGGTGACCGCGCGGATCACAAGACCGCCGGCAAGCACGCCCGCGACCTCGTAGCCGCGCTCAGGCTTAATGCCGCGTCCAAAGACGGCAGCGAGCTCAAAGAGCATGCCCACCTGCGCCAGCGCCATAACGGGATAATCGGCGCCCGGCAAAAACACCAGCGCACCGGTCGCCATATTGGTGAGCGCGCACGAGGTGATGATACGATTAGCTGCCGCGATGCGCATAAAGGCAAAGTTCGCCGCAAAAGCCGTTTCCTTGTCGGTGCGATCGAGAATCCAGCGGGCAAGCGTCTCGAGCAGATACGTCTTATCGGTTGCCGCCACCACGCCGAGCATGGGCGTGGACTCCTCGATAAACGGCACCTCCACAGCAGACTCGGCAAGCACGCACACGGGCGCGCCGGCGATCACGAGCTCCTGCACGGCACTCTCCAGGCGGTCGGAACCACACGAGAGCACCAGTACCACATCGGTATCGGTCTTTGGAGCAATTCGCTCCTCCCCCAGACGCTCGACGCGCACAATGCCCGAGGTCGTCTGCGGCACAAAGGCGTCACGCACCGTCTCAGCAAGAAAGCGCGAGGCGGACGAATCCAGATAGACCGAGACGCGCACCGGCGTATCGGAATCCTTCTTAACGGACGCGCCCATCTTAAAAGCGCGGGTCAGCTTATCTACGGGAATTTTCATAGCAAACCCCTCCAGCGGTTACGCGGCGCCCGAACGATGCCGCCATATGGATTGTACGATACCCACCGTCAGCAGCTGAATCATCATCGAAGACGAACCGAAGCTAATAAACGGTAGCGGAATACCGGTAATCGGCATCATGCCGATGCACATGCCGATGTTTTCGAAGGTCTGGAACGCCCACATGCCAACGATGCCCACACACGATAGGCGCAAGAACAGCGACTCACACTTAAAGGCGACGCGAATCGTCGAAAAGATCAGCAGCACGTAGAGGCATAGGAGCAAAAAGGAACCGCAAAAGCCAAAGGTCTCGGACAGGAAGGCGAAGACGAAGTCGGTGTGGAACTCAGGCAGAAAGCCGCCGGCCGACTGCGTCGCATGGCCCAAACCCTTACCAAAGAAGCCGCCCGAGCCAACGGCGATAAGCGACTGCTGCAGGTTGTAGGCATCGTCCGAATCGGCATTATCGGGGTCGATAAAGACCGTCAGGCGGTTCATCTGATACTGCTTGATGAGCACATCGTGGCCGAGCAACGAATCAAAGACCGAATCGAGCGCCAGGACGAGGGCCACCAGGCCCACGAGCAGGGCCAGGGTCGACAGCACCCATTCGCGGCGTGCACCGCTCATGCAGATGACGATGGCGCCCGAGACCAGCACGACCAGGCCCGAGCCCAGGTCGCCCATGGCGACGACGGCCAAAAACGGAATGGACAGCATGCCGCAGAGCTTGACGTAGTCGCGAACGGTATCGATGCGGCCGTTATACTGCGAGCCAAGCGTGGCGATAAAGAAGATGGTGATGAGCTTGGCAAGCTCAACCGGCTGGAATGTCAAGCCGATACCGGGAATCTTGATCCAGCCCGTCATGCCCAGACCGCCCGTATAGGACAGGCCCGGAATCTTGGGCGAGAAGATCACAATAAGGTCAATGACGAGCAGCGCCGTCGAGAAGTTAGAGATGCCGCGCAGATCGGTACGCCAGACGAGCACCGCAAGCACCGCGCCAATGCCAATGCCCAGCAGGTGGCGCGAGAATGAGGCGTCGGCCTTAAACTGTGACGCCGACCAAATAATGATGGCGCCATAGGCAACGAGCGCGACGGTAGCCAGCAGCACACCGATATGCACCTTTTGGCGAAACGTACCGCGCGAGGCCGAAAGTTGCTTGTTGACGCGGTCCAGGCTGCTGCGAGAGCCGGTCTTGGTTGAACGGAACAGATCCGCCGGAGAAAAATCCATCGCAACCTCCTATCGAACCGAAGAATCGCCCGAGGCCGAAGAGGTATCGGGCTCGTCATAAATCGCGCCGAGCACGTCGCGCACGACATGCATCGCGGTATCTGAGCCACCGCCGCCCTGCTCCAGGACAGTAGCGATGACATACTTGGGATCATCGGCCGGCGCATAGGCGCAGAACCACGCGTATTCGTCCTCGCCGCTTTTCTCGCCCGTGCCCGACTTGCCGTATACCTGCGGCGTCAGGGTGCCAAAGTGAGCCGCCAGGGACGTCGATGCCGTGTAAATCACGTCGTGCATGCCGTTGCGAACAAGAGCCAAATCCGAATCGCTGTTGATCTTGGCCTCCAAGCGCTTCTTCTTGCCTTTGCCGTTGTACTTATAGGCATCGCCGTCGCCATCGCGCGACACGGCAGACAAAAACACGTGAGGCACGTACTGCTTACCGCCGTTGGCAAGGCCCATGTAGGCGCATGCCATCTGCAGAGGCGTCACCAAAATGTCGCCCTGGCCGATGGCAATGTTGGTCATATCGCCGGCATTCCACTTGCGGTCCTCGGCAGAGGCGTCGGTAAAGTACGACTCTTTCCACTCGGCATCGGGAATACGGCCCGCGCCCTCACTCGGCAAATCGATACCGCAGGTCTTGCCTAGGCCCCAGCGACGAAAGACCTCCTGCAGGCCCTCGGAATGTTGCTCGTCATAAAAGAACGCCTTGCCCATATCGTAGAAGACGGGGTCGCACGAGTTGGCAATACCCGACTGCAGCGTCATGGTGCCGTGTCCAGACGTCAGCCAGCAGCGCTTGCCCCAAGCCTTGCCCAAGCCCGTCCAATAGCCCGTGCAGTTGGTTGTCTGCGTTGAAGTGTAGGTTCCAAACTCAAGACCGGCCAGTGCCGAGAGCGGCTTAATGGTCGAGGCCGACATGTACTGTCCGCTAATGGCGCGGTTGAGCAGCGGGTGCGAACCCTTGTCATCATTGAGCTCGGTCCACACGTCATTTGAGACGCCGCCGATAAAGACGGACGGATCGAACTTGGGCTCGCTCGCCATGCCCAGGATCTCGCCGTTGTTGGGATCGAGACACACCACAGCGCCGTTGCCGGCATTGCTGTAGCCAGTGGTCTTGGCAAGCTCGATGGCGCTCGCCAGCGCCGTCTCACAGGCCTGTTGGATCTTGAGGTCGAGCGTGAGCTTAATGTCGGAGCCGGCCTTGGCGGGCACGGCGCCGGCCTGACCGGTCACATTGCCCGAGGCATCGACCTTGACGGTCTGCTCGCCACGAATACCCTGCAGCAGGTTTTCGTAGTAGCTCTCAACACCCGCCTGGCCCACGATATCGCCCGACTGGTACGTAATCCGGCCAGCAGAAGCATCATCATCACCAGAGGTTTTCTTATTCTGGGCCTCGAGCTGCTCGGAGGTAATGGTGCCGGTATAGCCCAAGATATGGCATGCCGTCTCGCCATATGGATACTGGCGCTCGGTACGCTCGGCAATCTTGACGCCCGGGAACTCGCCGGCGTGCTCCTGAATATAGGCAACCGTGGAGCGACGGACGTCCGTCGCGATGGTATGCAGGCTCTGAGCGCCCTCGGAATTGTCCTGAATATTGCGCAGAACCGCCACGTAGGGCATACCGAGCACGTTGGCAAGATGGCGAACCAGAACCTCATCCTCGGCAAGGTCGCGGTAGGCCACGACAGCAAGTGAGGGACGGTTCTGGACAAGTGCCACGCCATTGCGGTCGAGGATGCGGCCGCGCACAGCGGGTGTGGTAACGGTGCGCGTCTGATTGCTATTAGCCTGCTTTTCGTAATAGTCCGACGAGACCATCTGCATGCCCCACAGCTTGACGGCAAGCGCCGCGAACATCGCGCCCACACCCGTGGTGAGGATGGAGAAGCGGCCCTTAAAGGCGGTCGCCGCGGTATTGCCCTCGCCCTCGGTGGCGCGCGGGGCCGTTCCATGCTGCGTATCGTAGGTAAAACGAGAATCGCCGCGACGCATGATGACCAGTGCAACCACGATGGCCACAACCAGCACGATACCGGCGATAATAACCGTCATCTGGGAAGACATCTACGAGCCTCCCCTATTTGAGCTTACGGGTCTTGGGCTTAAAGCGCATGCCCGTCTGGCGTCCGCCACGTGCGGAGAATCCATAACCGGACTGCGGCACGACGCCGGACATCAAAAACGGAATGGCAACCAGACCCGTCAGGATCGAAGACGGCAGCGCATGGCCGAAGATCGCCACGACAAAGCTCGTCTCCAAACCCATAAACAGCAAGATGATGCTGTAGATCACATTAATGACGAGCGCGAAGGCACCCACAGTGATGCCGCGCGCACTCGGGGTACCGCCCGTCTGACCGGCGGCGCTATGCACCAGGGCAAAAGAACCCACGGTCAGCAGGAGCGACATAACGCCCACCGGCACGGCAGCGGAAAGGTCATAGAACAAGCCGCTGCAAAAACCGCACACGACGGCACGGGTCGGGTCGCCCGAGAACACGCTTAGGCACACCAGGATAATCATAAAGTTGACGCGACCGCCCGCAATGGAGATCTGCGGTGCCAGGCCTGCCTGCAACAGCACGCACACGATGGCGGCGATTACAAACGTGCGGGAGCTCATCCCCTGCTCATGTAGATCCATGGACATGCCCCCTATTCGCTCGAGCCGGAATCGGTCGTCTCGGACGTGTCGGAACTGTCATCCAGGCTCTCGTCCTTCGTCTTGGTCGCAGCATCGCGCGACGTTCCCTGCGGCGTGCTGTTGGCCGTGTTCACGTCCTCATCCGAGGCCGACTGTTCGTCGGTCAGCGAGGTAATGACCAGCACTTCCTCGTTGTTCTCGGCCGTCGTCTGGGCGCGCACCACAATGGTGTAGTACACGTCGTTTGCCGATTTCTCAACCGACGAGACGGTGCCGAGCGGTAGACCCTTGGGGAACACACCGCCAATGCCCGAGGTCACGATGATGTCGCCAACCTTAACGTCGGAGTCGACGCTCACGTACTCAAGACGCAGCGTGCCGTCAGCCTGACCCTGCAGCATGCCCTGGGCGCGCGTGTCCTGCACCATAGCGGACACGCCCGAGTTCTCGTCGCCAATCAGGCGCACGGTGGACGTCTTGGCCGAGACCTCAATAATCTGGCCTATGACACCGGCAGAACTCGTCACAGGCATGTTGATGGTAAGACCGTCGGCAGAACCCTTATCGATGGTGACGGTCGAGGTCCAGGCATCGCCCGAAGCGCCGACGATACGAGCTGCAGTCGATTTGAGGTTGTAGGTCGACTGCAGGCCGACCAGACCCTCCAGTCGCTCGGCGGTCTTTTGAGCCTCGGAGAGCTCGGCGACCTTAGAGGTCAGTTCCTCGTTTTGCTTCTTAAGCTCGTCAAGCGTGTCCTGCGACGCCGTAAGGTTAGAGAACACGTTGCCGATCGCATTGAAGGGAGCCGCCACAGCCGAACCCACAAAGCGCACCGGCGAGGTAATCGTCGTCACACCCGAACGCACGGCATGAATCGGCCCCGTCTCGCCCTCACGAATATAAAACGTGAGCAGCAACACCGAAATCAGGCTGAAAACAATCAACGGGCGCATACCCGTTGATTGTCGCTTGGTATTCAGATTTGTGGAGAAACCCGAAGATCGTGCCAAATGGAATCCACCTTTTGGAAATTAAGCATTGGTCTGGACGAAGCCGCCATCAAACGCATTGGCCTCGAGCACGCGGGCACAGCCGTTAACGACGTTATCGAGCGCCGTGGGGCTGACGTTGACCGAAACGCCGGTCTCATCGCGCAGGCGCACGTCGAGACCACGCAGCAGCGCGCCGCCACCGGTCAGCAAAATGCCGTAGTACATAAGGTCCGAGGCAAGATCGGGAGGCGTAGCGTCGAGTGCGTCCTTGACGGCCTTGGCCATCTCGTCGAGCGGCTTGTTGAGCGCGCGACGAATCTCCTCGCTCTCGATGCGCACGGTCTTGGGCAGACCGGTGATCACGTCGCGGCCGTTGACCTCGACGTCGAGCTCGTCCTTGAGCGGCACGGCGGAGCCGACCTTGATCTTGATGTCCTCTGCCGTACGCTCGCCGATGGCCAGGTTGTAGGCATCGCGAACGTGCGTGAGGATGGCCTGATCGAACTCGTCGCCGGCAATACGGATGGACTGCGAGACGACGATGCCGCCCATAGCGATAACGGCAACCTCGGTGGTACCGCCGCCGATGTCGATGACCATGGAGCCGGTGGGTTCCTCGACGGGCAGGTCGGCGCCGATAGCAGCTGCCATAGGCTCTTCGATCAGATAGGCCTGGCGGGCACCGGCCTGGATCGTGGCCTCAAAGACAGCGCGCTTCTCGACCGACGTGACACCGGAGGGAACGCAGACGACAACACGCGGACGCGGAGTCCACGGATAGCGCTTCTCGGACGCCTTGTCGATAAAGTAGCGAAGCATGGCCTCGGTAACATCGAAGTCGGCGATGACGCCGTCCTTCAGGGGACGAACGGCCACGATGTTGCCGGGCGTACGGCCGAGCATGCGCTTTGCCTCGATACCGACCGCCAGGATGCGCTCGTCGTTCTTGTCGATGGCAACAACAGAGGGCTCGCGAATGACGATGCCCTTGCCGCGCACGGAGACAAGCGTATTTGCGGTGCCGAGGTCGATGGCAAGATCGCCCGCATAGCTACCGAAGAACATATCCATCAAAGAAAACAACGCAACTCCTGATGTGTTGGATGATTGCTGGAAAACTACTAGCTCATCATACTAGCGCAAGCCCGGCACCTCACTTGCGGTGAAGCGCCGGGCAAAGCTAAATCCCATAAGGTCACTACTGGTTGTCAGCAGCCGAGAAATCCATATCGAGCGAAGAAACGGCCCAGCCGATATGGTTGTCGGAGCGCACGAATTTGACGGTGTACTCCTGCTCGCCGCCCTTGGACAGCGATGCCTTCACCTTAGCGGTCGTCTCGGTCATGGACTGATCCATGCCCTCGACGGACACGGTGGCACCCTGCGGAATCGAGGAGATGATCATCGACTTAGCGTCCTCGGACAGGTTCGAGGCCAGGCAAGACTCGGCCTTTGCGGCGTCACCGTCGCCGGCAGCCTGGAACAGATCGGTAACGACAGACTCCTGAGACGGGAAGCCAAAGCCGCGCGTGTAGGCAAAGCCCAGACCGCCCGCGGCGATCAAAATGAGCAGAAGCAGCACGAGGAAGACTTTGAGACCCGTGTGGCGATGGCGACGACGGACCTTGGCCTGCTTACGATCCTGACGGTCCTGCTGGACCATCTCGGACTCGGACAGCGTAAAGAAGCCGGTGTCCGAGGGATCGGGCATAAACTGACCGGTCGCGCCGGTAGGATCGAGCGGATCGACGGCAGGAGCGTCCATCGCGGGCGCCGGAGCCGTGGCCATGGCCGTCTGGGCAGACAGCGCGGCAAGCGAATCGTGCACGCGGGCAAGCTCGTCGGCCTGCTCGGAGGTGAGCTGGTAGATGCCATCGGCAGTAGCGGCGTTAAAGGCGTCGAGTGCGTCGGAGGGACGGCCGGCGGCAGAAAGCGCCTGACCCATGCCGGCGTTGAGCGCACGCGTGTCGTCGCGGGGGCCGGCAAAGTCGATAGCCGTGCGGTAGGTCTCCACGGCATCCGCCGGACGGCCGAGCTTAATGAAGCAACGACCGAGCTCGCCGAGTGCGGCGGCAGGAGCCGGATTGGCGCCGTCGATGGCAGCCTGACGGAAGGCGGTTCCCGCGTTGGCATAGTCGCCCGACTGGAACAGCGCATTGCCCAGGCCCAGATAGGCCTTGAACGGCGTGGCATAGGAAGCATCCTGCGTAGCAGCAGAGAACGCCTGAGCGGCCGTCGTGTAGTCGCCCACGGCGGCAAGCGCCTTGCCGCGGTTGGTGAGCAGCGCGCCGCGCTTGCCGTAGGTGCCGTCGTTGAGGGCGGCGGCATAGGCCTCGGCGGCCTCGGCATACATGCCCAGGTGCATCAAGGCGTTGCCACGAAGGTGATCGGCCTCGCCCATAATCTCATCGGGAGTCTTTGCCGCCCCAAGCATCTGGGCTGCAGCGGAAAAATCACCCGCGCGGTAAGCGGCGCGGCCCTGTTGGATCAGCTGGCTATTCAAGGAAGCCCCCTTTACTCGTGAACGATCTCGACATGGACGATCTCGTCGCCGGCACGCAGCTGCGAAATCACATCGAGACCCTCGACCGTGGTACCAAAGACGGTGTAACCGGAATCGAGGTTATGCTGGGCACCCAGGCAGAAGTAGAACTGCGAACCCGCGGAATCGGGGTCCATGGAGCGTGCCATGGCAAGGGCGCCATCGACATGGCTGTTGCGCGGATTGGTGGCAAACTCGCCCTTGATGCAGTAGCCGGGGCCACCGGTACCGGGCATGCCGTCGGGGCCCTCAAGACCGGCGGCGACGTCGGCGCCGGACATGTCGCGGGTATTGGGGTCGCCACCTTGGATAACAAAACCGGGCACATAGCGATGGAACTTAAGGCCATCATAGAAACCCATCGTGGAAAGCTCGCAGAAGTTCGCGACATGAATGGGAGCGCCCTCGCCGTCAAACTTGACCTTGATGGTACCCTTCGACGTCTCGATTACGGCGCACTCGTCGCCGACAAGCTGATACTCGGGCGTGTAGAGCTCTTTCTTAAAACCAAACATGTGGTTCCTTCCTCGTGCGTTTAAAGCATATTTGTACGAATTGTAGCAATAAGCACGGGCTTACATCAATTGCGCACGTAGGTTATGCCGACTATGGCGAACTAATTTTAGGAACGCTGCTGCGGCTTCCAGGAACCCACATTGGCGTCGTACTGGTTCAGCGCGCTGTTGCCGCCCTGCGCGATGGGCGCCAGGATCTCGCTTTGGTGGGAACTCATCGACTCGCCATCGGGAATGGCCAGCGAGATATCCCAGCTCTGGCAGATCACGTCGACGCGCTCATACATCCACTCGGCAAGCTGCTTTAAGTGGGCGATGTCATCCGCATAGACCGTATCGTCCTGTACTTTCAGGTTGTTAAGCTCATCTTGCGTCTTTTTTATCTGGTCACGCAGGGCGTAGGCACTCTGCGACAGCTCCTGACGGGTGGACAGCGGCGTTCGGAGATAGCCGTTGTTAAAGGAATCGATGACCTCGCCGATCTGATCCTCGTCAGCATAGGACACGATGGTCTGATACAGACCGTCGAGCCTGGTATAGAGCTGATCATCGGTGAGCACGGTTTCTTCCTGGACCACCTCGGCAGAATCGTCCTGCTTGGTATCGTCCTCAGTGGCCTCGCCCTTTTGACGCGTGGGGAAGGTCGTCTGCGCGGCCTGGCCAAACTGGTCGTAGAAGCCAGGCATGACACCCATAGGATCGGCCGTCACGAACCAATAGGCACCGCCGCAAACGACGGCAAGGACCGCGATGATAATGAGCGGCTTGGGGATATGACGCTTGTGCTTGTGATAGGCGTCCTCGTCGGGATGCACCTTGCGCTTGGGTTTTTGAGCATCGTCATGCAGGGAAACGGGCGTGGGAATATCGACCTTGGGGATACCGAAATCCTTATCGAAAGCTGGCAGCACGCAGGTCTCATTGGGGTCGGCGGCGTCCGAAAGCACCGCAGCGGCAGAGGCCGGCGCATGCGGCACCTCGGTATCGATCTGCTCTTGCGTTAGGCGCGGAAAGCCCGCCGTGCGGCCCGCTGCCAGGTCGGATGCGGCCGCGTCCTCGGAGAGGATACCCGGAGCGGGGCGTCCGCATTTGGGGCACGTGCGATCATGCGGAGAAAGACGGGCACCGCAGCCCTCACAGAACACGAACTCGGTGTGCTCCGGACCATCGCCCGGACCCACATAGGCGTTGCAGTAGGGGCAGAACGAGGCGCCGTCCTCGATAGTCTTAAGGCAATGCGGGCAGATCACGGCATCCTCTTTTCGAAGCAATTCAAACAATCGAGGTTAGAGCATAACATCGCCACGGCCCCACAGGAGCAAGGCACCAATTCAACATCGCCAGGGCGCGTAGTTATTTCTTCTTTTTGCTTGGCATCGAGACTTTGATGCCTTGGGCGGACTTGGTCACGCGGGAGCGCTTGGCGCCGCTACCCTTCTTTTTCTTGGGCTGGGCCTGGGCCACGCCCTCGAGTGCGCGGGCCTCGGCCTCGCGAACGGTGCGAGCTTCGCGGCGCTGCGCCATGTCGGCGGCGACGCGCTTGGCAAAACGCTCGGCCGTCGAACCCGTCGAGCTCACCTTGCCGCCACCGCGACCCAAGCGAACGCGCACACCGCGGCCAAAACCAGTTGCGGCATGACGACGACGCGGCTTGAGCGAATCCATCATCGTGGCGAGCTTAAAGAACACCGAGCAGGTAAAGACCACGATGACAGCCAAGATAACCATCTGGCCCATCGACAGGTTGGCAATAGACAGCAGCTTCGGGAATCCGATAACGCCCGTCAGGATGCCGACGACTACAAACACAAAGAGCGCCACACGCAAGGGCGTGAGGGGCTGCGAGATACGCCAGATCAGGCTGACGCTCGCCGCGCACGACGTAAGCAGGCACATCGTAGACAGCGTGAGCTGGTTAAAGCCAAACACGCGCGCCACAAAGATATCGAGCGCCGCGGCCAAAATGACCGCAATCGACGCCGGCAGTGCCCGCTTGAGCACGTTCGTCAGGAACGACCCCTTCACGCGAGCATTGTTGGGCTCCAGGCCCAACACAAAGCCCGGCGCGCCGATGCAGAAGAAGTTGATGAGCGTCATCTGAATCGGCTCGAAAGGGTACGGCGGCAGCGCGATGCACAGCGCCGCCAGGCCCATCGAGAACAGCGTCTTGGTCAAGAACAGCGAAGCCGAACGCTGCAGGTTGTTGATGGAGCGACGGCCCTCGGCCACCACGGCGGGCATCGAGGCAAAATCGTTGTCGACGAGTACGATCTCAGCAACGTTACGCGCGGCATCGGAGCCGGCCGCCATGGCGACGGAGCAGTCGGCCTCCTTGAGCGCCAGCACGTCGTTGACGCCGTCGCCCGTCATGGCCACGGTGTGCTCGCGGCGCTTGAGCGCCTGCACGAGCTCGCGCTTCTGCTGCGGGGTCACACGACCAAAGACATGGTAGCGGTCCACTGCGGCATCGAGCTTGGCCGGCGTATCGAGCGTCGTGGCGTCCACATAAGCGTCCGCCCCCGGCACGCCCACCACGTGCGCGATCGACGACACCGTACGCGGGTCGTCGCCACTGATCACGTTAAGGGTCACGCCCTGCTCGTTAAAGTAGCCGATGGTCTCGGCCGCCGAGGTACGAATCTCGTCGCGGATGGTCACAAAGCCCACGGGCTCGGCCTCGCCCACCATATCGCCATCGGGCGTAAAGCCGTCCACGCGCGCCACCACGAGCACGCGGCAGGTATCGGCAAGCTCGGCGACACGGTTCTCGACCTGGGCAAACGCACGATCAGAGAGCACAAACTGCGCCGCACCCATCACATAGGAGCCCTGCGCAAACGAGGCACCACTCCACTTTTTGGAGGACGAGAACGGAATGACCGACAGCGGCTCAGACACCTCGACCGGGCGATCGGCGTAATAGTTGAGCAGCGCCTGGCAGGTCTCGTTGGCATCGGCCGAGGTCGCACGCGCCACGTTAGCCAGCGCAAAATCGAGCACCGTGGTATCGACGGGAACGGCGGCGTCGCCCTCCCCCGCACCCATACCCTCGACCGGCAGCGGATAGGTACCCTCGACCTCCATGCGACCCGACGTGATGGTGCCCGTCTTGTCCAGGCACAGCACGTCGACGCGCGCGAGCGTCTCGATGCAGTAGAGCTGCTGCGCCAGCACCTTGCGGCGGGCCAGGCGCACCGTGGCGATGGCGAGCACCGACGAGGTCAGCAGCACCAGGCCTTGCGGGATCATGCCCAGCAGGGCGCCCACCGTGGACAGCAGCGCCGACGAAGGCACATGACCAGCCAACAGCTCGGAGAAGCACCACGAAAGCGCGCTATCGCCCGGGGTTCCCGCGGCATCCCACAGCTCGCTCACACTCGAGGCAAACAACGCCAAACCGAGCGGGATCATGATGATGCTCGCAAAGCGCACGATGGCGTTAAGCGCGTTCATGATCTCGGAATTGACCTTTTTGACGTACTTGGCCTCGTTATTAATTTTGGCCACGTAGTTGTCGGCGCCGACATGGATCACGCGGGCGCGCAGCAGGCCCGAGTCGATAAAGCTGCCGCTCATGAGCTCGGAACCGGGCTGTTTCTTAATAAGGTCGCTCTCGCCCGTCAGCAGACTCTCGTTCACGAGCGCCTCGCCCGAAACCACCACGGCGTCAGCGGGAATCTGGTCGCCGCGCCCCAGGCGGATGATGTCGTCGAGCACGATCTGGTCCAGGTCGAGCTCCACCTCGGCGCCGTCGCGCACCGCGATGGCCTTCTTGGAGGTCAGCAGCGTGAGCTTATCGACCATCTTCTTGGAACGCATGGACTGAATGACGCCAATAGCGGTATTGAGGAACACCACGAACAGGAACGTCAAATTCTTAAACGAACCGGTCAAAATGACCAGGAACGCCAAGATCACGTTGATCAAATTGAACAGCGTGCAGAGGTTCTCGATGATGAGCTCTTTGACCGACTTGGTCTTGAGCTCCATGTTGCGGTTGATCTTACCGGCGGCGATGCGCTCCTCGACCTCGGCGGTCGAGAGTCCGCGCTCGATATCCGTTGCTGCCATACCACGTCCCATCACGTCGCGTCGGTATAAGAAAAACCGCCCGGACCATGCGAGGTTCGGACGGTCTCACGTTCGATGGTGCCCCATGTTGGATTCGAACCAACGGCCTTCTGCTCCGGAGGCAGACGCTCTAATCCCCTGAGCTAATAGGGCCAACGTTTGGCATTATACCCAAGTGCACCACGGGCTATCAAAATAAAAGAAAAAGCTTTGCAATTCCGAGGAAGACGCGGCTCAACGGCCCACTTTAGAAGGCAAAAGCGAGTCAGATAGTATAAACTCTCATGCACCATATGTACACGGCTCGCGATGCGGGCCGTTTTTGCAAGGGTTATCCATCGAGGTGAGAGGCACACCATGATTGCAATTTTAAAAGAGAGCGCCAGCGACGAGGCCGTCAGCCACATCGTCAGCTGGATTGAGAAAAAGGGCCTGAAGACCGACGTCTCACGCGGCGAGAACGAGACCATCATCGGCCTGGTGGGCGACACGACCAAGATCGACCCGTTCCTGCTCGAGTCCATGGATGTCGTCGAGCGCGTGCAGCGCGTCTCCGAGCCGTTCAAGCGCGCCAACCGCAAGTTCCACCCCGAGGACTCCGTCATCGACTGCGGCCACGGCGTCAAGATCGGCGGCGACCAGTTCCAGGTCATCGCCGGCCCGTGCTCCGTCGAGGGCGAGAACCTCATCCGCATCGCCCGCCGCGTGAAGGCCGCCGGTGCCACGATGCTGCGCGGCGGTGCCTACAAGCCCCGCACTTCCCCGTACGCCTACCAGGGCATGGGCCCCGCCGGTCTGGACCTGCTGTGCGAGGCGTCTGCTGAGCTCGACATGCCGATCGTCACCGAGATCATGGACCCACGCGACGTGCAGGTCTTCCTGGACAAGAAGATCGACGTCATGCAGATCGGCGCCCGCAACGCCCAGAACTTCCCCCTGCTCAAAGAGGTCGGCAAGACCAAGACCCCGATCCTGCTCAAGCGTGGCATGGCCGGCACCGTCGACGAGCTGCTCATGGCCGCCGAGTACATCATGAGCGAGGGCAACGACAACGTCATCCTGTGCGAGCGCGGCATCCGCACCTTCGAGACCCGTACTCGCAACACCTTCGACCTCAACGCCGTTCCGGTGCTGCACCACCTGTCGCACCTGCCCGTCGTCGCCGACCCCAGCCACGCCACCGGCTACACCCGCTACGTTGAGCCCATGGCGCTCGCCGCGACCGCCTGCGGTGCCAACGGCCTGGAGATCGAGGTCCACGACGAGCCCAGCCGCGCATGGTCCGACGGCGCCCAGGCCCTCACCCCCGATCAGTTCGACGACACCATGCGCCGCATCCGAGCCATCCGCGAGGTTGTCTGCCAAGAGACCATGGAGTAGCCCATGGGTACAGTGAGAAACGCGCGCGTTAACCAGGGCGGCCCCAAGTGCGCCGGCATCGTCGGCCTTGGCCTGATCGGCGGCAGCTTTGCCCGCGGCTATGCGCAGGCGGGCGTCCGCGTGCTGGCCTGGGATCCCGATGACGATGTCATGACGGCCGCCAGCATGGGCACCGTTGCCGGCGAGCTCAACGACGAGACGCTCGGCGAATGCGACATCATCGTCCTGGCTTGCTATCCCGAGGCATGCATCGAGTGGCTCGAGGCGCACGCCCAGGCACTCGCCGACGCCACCGACACCGACGCCATCATGGGTCCCGTGGTGATCGACACCGTGGGCGTCAAGGGCATTGTGTGCGAGCGCGCCTTTGAGCTTGCCCGCGAGCACGGCTTTTACTTTGTGGGCGCGCACCCCATGGCGGGCACGCAGTACTCGGGCTATGCACACTCCCGCGCCGACCTGTTCCAGGGCGCCCCGCTGGTGCTCGTACCGCCCGCGGTGGACGATGCGCTCAAGCTGGAGCTTTTGGGCCAGGTGCGCGAGATGGTGCGCCCCTTGGGCTTTGGCAAGTTCAGCGTGACCAGCGCCGCCGAGCACGACCGTGTCATCGCCTTCACGAGCCAGCTTGCGCACGTGGTATCCAACGCCTACGTCAAAAGCCCCACTGCCCAGGTCCACCACGGCTTTTCGGCCGGTAGCTACCGCGATCTCACCCGCGTGGCGCACCTCAACCCCCAGATGTGGTCCGAGCTCATGATCGACGACGCCGACGCGCTCGCCTTCGAGATCGACCATCTGATCGAATCGCTTGGCGCCTACAGCCGCGCGCTCAAGGACCGCGACCAGCGCTATCTGGAGAATCTCCTTGCCGAGGGCGACCGCATTAAGCGCGCACTCGACGACGAGGCCTCCCACTAGACAACCCATCACGCCAGGTCGAAAGGACCGAAGCTTATGGCGATTACCATCGATATCGACACTGCACGCCCCTACCAGGTGCATGTTGGCACGTTTTTGCTGGAGCAGGCGGGGCCGCTCGTGCGCGCCACCGCCGGCGGCACCAAGGCCGTCATCGTGACGGACACCAACGTGGGCCCGCTCTACCAGATGCCCGTTAAGCAGAGCCTGGAGGCGTCAGGCTACGAGGTGAGCATCTGCACCTTCGAGGCCGGCGAGGCCCATAAGCGCGCCGAGACCTACGTTGCCATTTTGGAGTTTGTGGCCGAACACGAGCTTTCGCGCTCCGACGTGATCGTGGCACTCGGCGGCGGCGTCGTGGGCGACGTGGCGGGCTTTGTGGCCGCCACCTACATGCGCGGCTGCAAGTTTGTGCAGATCCCCACGAGCCTGCTCGCCATGGTGGATTCGTCGGTGGGCGGCAAGACCGCCATAGACCTGGCTGCCGGCAAGAACCTGGCCGGCGCCTTTTGGCAGCCGAGCGTGGTTATTGCCGACGTGGGGTGCCTGGCCACCCTCACGCCCGAGCAGTTCGCCGACGGCTGCGGCGAGGTCGTCAAGCACGCCGTGATCGCCGACCCGGAGCTTTTCGCCGAGCTGGAGAAGACCCCGCTCACGCTGGAGCTGCTCAACCGCGATGTGGCCCGCGTAGCGCTCATCATCGCCCGCAATATCGACATCAAGCGCGCCGTGGTCGTCGCCGACGAGCGCGAAACCAACCAGCGTAAGCTCCTCAACTTTGGACACAGCGCCGGACACGCCGTCGAGGCCTGCGAGCACTTTGAACTCGGACACGGCAACTGCGTGTCGATCGGCATGGGCATCATCACGCGCGCCGCGGCCCTGCACGGCGCTTGCGATGCTGCACTGCCCGGTCGTATTGAGGAGCTCTGCGCCCGCCATGGCCTCAAGACCCGCTGCGACCTAGATGCCGATACCGTCTTTGCCGAGGCGCTCCACGACAAGAAGCGCGCGGGCGACACCATCGACCTGGTGATTCCGCACGGCATTGGCCGCTGCAGCATCGACCGCACAACGCTTTCCACTTTCCACGAACTCATTGCCGAGGGCCTCGGCCAGAAGGGAGACGCATCCGCATGCTAGCCCGCATCACCCCGTCCCCGCTCAAGGGCACCGTTCCCGCCATCGCGTCCAAGTCGATGGCGCATCGCCTGATCATCTGCGCTGCGCTTGCCAACGGCGAGACACACGTCACCTGCAATACCACCTGCGCCGACATCGAGGCCACGGTGCGTTGCCTTACGGCCCTGGGTGCTCGCATCGAGACCGTCGAGGACGGCTTCCAGGTCCACCCCACCATGAAGAGTGTTGAGTTTGGCCTGCTCAAGGCCCTTGCCGGCAGCACGCTTGACTGCGGTGAAAGTGGCTCCACGCTGCGCTTTATGCTGCCTGTCGCCTGCGCGCTGGGCGCAGAAGCAACTTTTGTGGGTCAGGGACGCTTGGGCGCCCGCCCACTCTCCCCGCTCTCGGACGAGATCATCGCCGCTGGCTGCGACCTGCAGGGTCTGGGCGGTTTTCCGCTCAAGACGAGCGGACGCATGCGCCCGGGCACCTTTGTGCTTCCGGGCAATGTGAGCTCGCAGTATATCTCCGGCCTGCTGCTGGCGGCCCCGCTTTTGGCCCAGCCCTCCTGCGTGCAGGTAACCGGCCTCATCGAGAGCCGCCCCTACATCAACCTGACGATCCAGGCCATGAAGGCCTTTGGCGTCGAGGTCAACGTCGAGCGTATTCCGGCCAAGGACGGCCAGCCCGAGGTCACGAACTTCCGCGTAAACAGTGGCTCGTACCGCACGCCCGGCAGCGTAGCCGTCGAGGGCGACTGGTCCAACGCCGCCTTTTGGCTGTGCGCCGGTGCCATCGGCACCGACCCAATCACCGTCGAGGGCGTGTCACTGAGCTCCGCACAGGGCGACCGTAACGTGCTTGCCGCGCTTTCGCGCTTTGGCGCCCGCATTGTGCGCTCCACCAACGCCGCCACTGTGCAGTCCGACAAGCTCGCCGGCTTTGAGATGAGCGCCCACGACATCCCCGACTTGGTGCCCGTAATCTCGGCCGTGGCATCGCTGGCGCAAGGCCGCACCTTTATTCGCGATTGCGCCCGCCTACGCATCAAGGAATCCGATCGCTTGGCCACCACCACCCGCGAGCTCACCGCGCTGGGCGCGCAGGTGCGCATTGCCGGCGATGACCTCATCATCAAGGGTGTCGATGCCTTCACCGGCGGCGAGGTCGATTCGCACAACGACCATCGCATCGCCATGATGGCCGCTATCTCCGCGAGCCGCGCCACCGGCGAGGTCGTGATCCACGGCGCCGAGGCCGTCAACAAGTCCTATCCCGATTTCTTCGACCACTACCGCCTGCTGGGCGGCAAGGTCACACTCGAGGAGGAATAGCATGTCCTCGACCTTTGGCAACGTCTTGCATTTAAGCATCTTCGGTCAGTCGCACTCCCCCGCCATCGGCTGCTCCCTCGATGGCATTCCGGCGGGCATCGCTGTTGACCAGGAGCAGCTGCAGGCCTTCCTCGACCGTCGTGCCCCCGGTCGCGACGAGACCGCGACCAAACGCCGCGAGGCCGACGCCGCCCACATCATCGCCGGTGTGGTCGACGGACATACCACCGGCGCGCCCATCGCCGCGATTATCGAGAACACCAACACGCGCTCCAAGGATTACTCCGAGCTGCGCCGCAAGCCCCGCCCCGGACATGCGGACTTCCCTGCGCGCGTGAAGTATCACAACATGCACGATGTCGCCGGTGGCGGTCATTTCTCCGGCCGCCTAACGGCCCCCTTATGCATCGCCGGCGGCATTGCGCTGCAGGCACTCGAGGCCTGCGGCATTAAAGTGATGGCGCATGTGGCGCAGATCGGCGGCATCTCCGACCTGCCGATGGACGATATGGTCTATCGCGAGGCCGACCGCAAGGCGATCCTTACGAACGATCTGCCGTGCATTGACGCCGCCGCAGCCGGCCGCATGCGTGAGGAGATCCTAGCCGCGCGCGACGAACTCGACAGCATCGGCGGCATCGTGGAGTGCGGCATTTACGGGCTTCCCGCCGGCATCGGCG
>JAHYYN010000050.1:0-25897 GCA_019424945.1 Collinsella sp.
ACATCTACACTCCCGAGGGCGGCATGCACCTTGAGGGCTTCCGCACCGCGCTCACCCGCGTGATCAACGATTACGCACGCAAGCAGAACCTGCTCAAGGAAAAAGATGCCAACCTGACCGGCGACGATGTGCGCGAGGGTCTTTCGGCCGTTATTTCGGTCAAGCTGCCCGACCCGCAGTTTGAGGGCCAGACCAAGGCCAAGCTCGGCAGCTCCTATATGCGTGCGCTCACGCTCAAGATCGTGACCGACGGCCTCGCCGATTACCTCGAGGAGCATCCCAAGCCTGCTCGCGAGATCGTCAAGAAGGCGCAACAGGCCTGCAAGGCGCGCAACGCCGCCCGCAAGGCGCGCGAGGCGACCCGCCGCAAGAGCCTGCTCGAGACGGCATCCCTGCCCGGTAAGCTCGCCGACTGCTCGGTGCGCGATGCCGAGCTGACCGAGCTCTTCATCGTAGAGGGCGACTCGGCAGGCGGTTCGGCCAAGGACGGCCGTCGCCGAGACATCCAGGCGATTCTGCCCCTGCGTGGCAAGATTTTGAACGTCGAGCGCGTTGGTGACCATCGCGCGTTCTCGAGTGACACCATCCAGTCGCTGATTACCGCGATCGGCTGCGGCGTCACGACGAGTGCCGGCGACGGCGGCGACTTCGATATCACCAAGGCGCGCTACCACAAGATCATCATCATGACCGATGCAGACGTCGACGGTGCGCATATCCGCATTCTGCTGCTGACGTTCTTCTACAAGTACATGCGTCCGCTGATCGATGCCGGCTACGTCTATGTTGCCTGCCCGCCCATCTTTGGCATTAAGGTGCGCAACAAGATCCACTACGTGTATCCCAACGGCCGCCAGCCCGAAGACGAGATCCTGCGCGACACCATCCAGAGTCTGGGCCTGAACCCCGACGACAACGACGAGGCCGGCAAGGCCAAGGATGGCAAGATCACCAAGAAGCGCAAGGGCTATACCGTCCAGCGCTACAAGGGCCTGGGCGAGATGGACCCCAAGCAGCTTGCCTCGACGACGATGGATCCCAAGACCCGCATCCTGCAGCGTGTGTCGATCGAGGACGCCGTGGTGGCGGACCGCGCCGTGCGTGAGCTGATGGGTTCCGAGGTCGGCTATCGCCGCGAGTACATCGAGAAACATGCCCACGACGCGCGTTTCCTTGACGCCTAGCTTTCCCAGGCACCCCATCTTGCCCCTCAGGATTTCGGGCGCCGCACGCAAGGCGTGCGCCCTCATCCTTCAGGGCAACCTGGGGCACCTGGAAAACCTAGGAGGGTTATCCGGCATTCCCGGTAATCCGTCTCCGTGGTAGGGAACTAATGGACCACGCAAACCATGAGGAGGTAACGTGGCAGACGATATCAACAACAATGAGGGTATGGACGAGGCCGGCGATGCCGGCATGCCCGACGATCTGAAGCGCCTGCTTGCCCGTGCTGAGCAGGGCGAGGACGGCGATCCTGACGCCTATAACCCCGATGCCGATGATGACGAGGAAGAGGACGACGACGGTGAGCTCGAGGAGAGCTTTGGCGAAGTCGATCGTGGTGCCTCGGCCGGCGAGGATATAAACGGCGGCCAGCTCCAGATTTCGGAGTTTGGCCGCGAGATGAAGCAGTCA
This sequence comes from Collinsella sp., assembly GCA_019424945.1. GTDB lineage: Bacteria > Actinomycetota > Coriobacteriia > Coriobacteriales > Coriobacteriaceae > Collinsella. The sequence continues at coordinate 1,636 of JAHYYN010000050.1, forward strand.
TTTATCGAGTATTCGATGTCGGTCATCACGGCGCGCGCCCTGCCGGACGTGCGCGACGGCTTAAAGCCGGTGCACCGCCGCATCCTGTACGCGATGAACGAGAGCGGCATCTACCCCAACCGCCCGCATAAGAAGTCGGCGTGGACGGTCGGCGAAGTTATCGGTAAGTACCACCCGCACGGCGATTTCGCGGTCTATGAGGCCATGGTTCGCCTGGCGCAGTGGTTCTCCATGCGCACGCCGCTCATCGACGGTCACGGCAACTTCGGTAACATCGACGGCGACGGCGCGGCGGCCATGCGTTACACCGAGAGCCGCCTGGCCAAGCCCGCCATGGAACTGCTGCGTGACTTGCAGAAGGATACCGTCGACTGGCAGCCCAACTACGACGAATCGCTCGCCGAGCCCGTGGCGCTGCCTGCGCGCTTCCCCAACCTGCTGGTCAACGGCAGCCAGGGCATCGCCGTCGGCATGGCCACCAATATCGCCCCGCATAACCTCACCGAGGCGATCGAGGCAACCTGCTACCTGATCGATAATCCCGACGCTACCGTCGACGAGCTCATGCAGATCATGCCCGGTCCGGACTTCCCCACCGGCGCCATCATCATGGGCAGCGCCGGCATTAAGCAGAGCTACGAGACCGGCCGCGGCTCCATTACCGTGCGCGCCAAGGCCCACGTGGAATCCACCAAGACCGGCCGCAGCCGCCTGGTCTTTACCGAGATTCCCTACATGGTCAACAAGGGCACCCTGCAGGAGAAGATCGCCCAGCTCGTCAACGACAAGCGCATCGAGGGCATCTCGGACATGCGCGATGAGTCCAACCAGAAGGGCATCCGTCTGGTCATCGAGCTCAAGAAGGGCGTCATCCCGCAGGTCGTGCTCAACAACCTGTACAAGTACACCTCGCTGCAGACGACCTTTGGCGCCAACAACCTGGCGCTTGTCAACGGCGTTCCCAAATGCCTGAGCCTGCGCGAGATGCTGCAGCACTACATTGACCACCAGGTCGACGTCGTCACCCGCCGCACCCGCTTCGACCTTAAGAAGGCCCAGGCCCGCGCGCATATCCTCGAGGGCTACCTGATGGCTCTCGACCATATTGACGAGGTCATCAGCATCATCCGTTCCTCGCAGACCGACTCCGAGGCCAGCAGCCGCCTGATCGAGCGCTTTGGCTTTACGCCCGAGCAGACCACGGCCATCCTCGAGATGAAGTTGCGTCGCCTGACCGGTCTGGAGCGCGACAAGATTCAGGAAGAGTTGGACGGCCTGCGCCGCGCCATCGCCTACTACGAGGACCTGCTGGCGCATGAGGAGAAGATTCTGGGCGTCATCAAGGAAGAGATGCGCGAGATCTCCAAGAAGTTTGGCGACAAGCGCCGCACCGCGATCAGCCAGGTTGAGAAGGACCTGGATGTCGAGGACCTCATCGCCGACGAGGATATGGTCGTGACCATCACCCACACCGGCTATGTCAAGCGCATTCCGGTGGCCGCCTACCGTGCCCAGAAGCGCGGTGGCAAGGGCGTGTCGGGCGTCAACCTCAAAGAGGACGACGTCATCGATGAGATGTTCATCGCGTCCACGCACGAGTACGTGCTGTTCTTCTCGAGCAAGGGCAAGGTCTATCGTCTGAAGGTGCACGAGCTGCCGGTGGGTACGCGCCAGGCGCGCGGTACCGCGATCGTCAACCTGCTGCCTTTCGAGGAGGGCGAGAAGATCGCGAGCGTCATCAGCTGCCGCGAGTTCCCGGCCGACGAGTACCTGATGTTTGCCACCAAGAGCGGCATGGTCAAGAAGACCGTGATGAGCGCATATGACCGCAGCCGCCGCGACGGCCTGATCGCCATCAACCTGAGGGACGACGACGCACTGCTCGCTGTACGTCGCGTGCGCGAGGGCGACAAGATCATCATGGCAACCACCGCGGGCAAGGCGATTATGTTCCCCGAGGACCAGGTGCGCGCCACCGGTCGCGATACCAGCGGCGTTCGCGGCATTGGCATGAAGGAAGGCGTGAGCGTTCTGGGCATGGAAGTCACCAACGGCAATGGCGACCTGTTCGTCATCACCGAGCGCGGCTACGGCAAGCGCACGCCGGTTGCGGACTACCCGGAGCAGAACCGCGGCGGTCAGGGCGTCTACACCATCCAGATGACCGAGCGCAAGGGTAACCTCGCAGCCATGAAGACGGTGGGCCCGCAGCATGAGCTGTTCATCGTGACGGAGGGCGCGACGGTCATTCGCGTCAAGACCGACGAGATCAGCCAAACCGGTCGAGCCACCCAGGGCGTCAAGATGATGACCGTCGACGACGACGACCGCGTATGCGCTGTCGCCCGCATGACGGCAGCCAAGGAAAAGCCCGAAGGCGAAGGCGCCGAGGCCGCAGCCGACACCGACGACGCCCCAGTCGACCTGGGCGACGGCAACGACATGCCAGAAGATCTCCTCGACGAGTAAGAGGAACTAGCTGGTAAAAATCATCAGACCCCATATATCGGCGGTCGGCGCACCTGCGCGCCGACCGCTTTTTTGACAAGATCGGAGCCCGTGTCAGACGGCTGGGCGAGATGGGTTAGGTTTGTCGCGAGTTCCGCACGCAAAGAAGGCCACTTAATGTGGCCTTCGTCTTGCGCAGGACTGTAGAGCAGCAAGCCTAACCCATCTCGCACGCCCGTCAGACACACTCTCAAAGATTTTGAAAAAAGTTGTTGACGCGCGCGTAACGACTCGTCTAATATATCCCTTGCGCGATGGACCTGTAGCTCAGTTGGTTAGAGCGTCCGGCTGATAACCGGGAGGTCACAAGTTCGAATCTTGTCAGGTCCACCACTTTCTTTCGCAATAAACACCCCAGCGAGAGCCGAGTCGCCGCTGGGGTGTTTATTACTTTCTCCGTGGGGGTTTAGCTCAGCTGGGAGAGCGCGGGCTTTGCAAGCCTGAGGTCAGGGGTTCGATCCCCCTAACCTCCACCATGATGGACCTGTAGCTCAGTTGGTTAGAGCGTCCGGCTGATAACCGGGAGGTCACAAGTTCGAATCTTGTCAGGTCCACCATCAAAACGTTAAGAGCCCTGGGGCATTGCCTCGGGGCTTTTTTCTTATCCAACAAAGTAGTCAAAATAGCCCCGTCCCAAATTAACTACTTTGATTTTGTGTGCTGGGCGAAAGATTGGGTAGTATAGCTATTCAATGCGGCGACCCTGCCGTGTGTTAACCGCTATGTACCGGAGGTGTTCCATGGTTCGTGTCGACATAGAGACCATCGTCATGGCCGCCGGTCCCGTGCCATCGCTTATCGTGCTTCGCGAGCGCTGCGGCAAGTCGGATTCGACGGCACCCCTGCGTTCGCTTTCCATTCAGACCGGCTCGTTTGAGGCCGCGGCCATTAGCCGTGGCATCGATAACGGTCGCGCCGAGCGCCCGATAACGCATGACCTGCTGCTTGACACCGTCGATGCCCTGGGCGCCAAGCTCGAGCGCATCGAGATCGTTCGCGCCGAGCCGCCGGTGTTCTATGCGACGATTGTCGTGCTGGTCGATGGTGGCGAGCGCAAGGTTGACGCCCGCCCCAGTGACGCCATTGCCCTTGCCGTGCGCAGTAATGCCCCCATGTTTGTGGAGGACGACATCATGAATCGCCTGGGTACCGTTTCTGCCCATGCCGAGGAAGTTGACGACGAGCAAGAGTTCGAGAAGTTCGACGAGTTCGTCCATACGCTCTCCCCCGATGATTTCTAAATGTCTGGTACGCGAGCGGAGAGGTCGCTGATGGGTACCCGCGTATCGGCTGAAGCGGCCGCCATCGCGCGTGAAGCCCAGATGCGCTCGGAGGCATCCGAGGCGGCTCGCATCGCCTATGTGACGCAGGCCCGCACGCTTCGCGAGCGCCGCGGCTCCTATATCAAGATGGTTATCATCTCCGCCCTTGTCGCGGTAATCTGTTCTCGTCTTCGTGGTACAGTTGGTGCGCTTGGGTTTTCGATTTCAACAGGCTTGGTAATCTGGGGTGTGGTCGATGCAGTAATGCTGACCAACCAGATCAAGGTGCTCGACAAGCGCGCGATGGATATGGTGCGCGCCCGCGACGCCGCCGCCAAGATCGCTGCCGAGGCACAAGAACTGTAACGACGCCGGATTCGATGGGAAGGTCTAGAGATGGCACAGGATATGCAGGACGCCGGTAACGTCTCCGCCGAGCTCGACGCCATGGTGTGTGACCTGATTGGTGCGTTCTTGGACGACCTTGCCGCCGGCGAGAATCCGGGCGTAGTTGTGGCGATCGAGGACGCTGCTTCCAACCGCTATCTGGCGGCACTCGACGAGGACGGCGAAGAGGCGTGCCTGGAGGCTGCCACCAACTTTATCTCCGAGCACAAGATGGGCCTTAAGGATGAGGGCCTGGGCCGTATCGCCCGCTATGCCATCGGCTATACCGGCTGCGTCGAGATTGACGGCGGCTATCACGACGCCCTGCTCGTGAGCTTCTTCGAAACCACGCTCGAGAGCGGCTTTTCGGCATATGTGCTGTATGAGGGCATGGGTGCCGGCGATGGTTTTATGTGGAGCGACCCTGAACCTGCAGGTGAGGAAACCCCTCTCATCTAAAATCGCTAAAATAAACGAGTTTTCGGTAAAAGGCTCAATATTCCCGCCGAGCGTTGCATTGCTGGGTGGGTCGCATACGCGTGCCGTTTGTATATGGATAGAAGATAGGGGAACTACATGCGCGTAGACAATCTGAGGAACATCGCCATCATCGCCCACGTCGACCACGGCAAGACGACGATGGTTGACAAGCTCCTGCGTGCCACGGACGCCTTCCGTGCCAACCAGCAGGTCGAGGACCGCGTCCTGGACTCTAACGACCAGGAGCGCGAGCGCGGCATCACGATTCTCGCCAAGAACATCTCTATCGAGTACAAGGACGTCAAGATCAACGTCATCGACACCCCGGGCCATGCCGACTTTGGCGGCGAGGTCGAGCGTGTGCTGCGTATGGCCGACGGCGCCCTGCTGCTGGTCGACGCCTTTGAGGGCCCCATGCCCCAGACCCGCTTTGTGCTGCGTCACGCTATCGACACCGGCCTCAAGATCATGATCGTCATCAACAAGATCGACCGTCCGGGTGCCAACCCCGAGAAGGCCTACAACGACTGCCTCGACCTTATGGCCGACCTGGGCGCCACCGACGACCAGCTTGAGTTCGCCATGGAGCACGTGGTCTACGCCAGCGCCATGAATGGCTTTGCCCGCCTCGACCCCAACGACGGCAACATGGATATGTACCCGCTGCTCGATATGATCATCGACGATATGCCTGCGCCCGAGGTTGACGAGACCGCCCCGCTGGCCATGCAGTGCGTGACCATCGACCACTCCAACTTTGTCGGCCGCATCGGCATCGGTCGCGTGTATTCCGGCGCCATTCACCAGGGCGACCAGATTCTGGTCGTCAAGAACGACGGCTCCAGCGCCACCGCTACCGTCAAGCAGCTCTTCACCTTCGACTACCTGGGCCGCACCGAGTGCCAGGAAGTCGGCGCCGGCGATATCGCCGCTGTCGTGGGTATCGACCGCACCGATATCGGCGATGTTTACACCGACCCCGAGCACCCCGTCGAGCTCGAGCCCATTGAGATCGACCCGCCGACCCTGTCCATCGTCTTTGAGGCCTCGACCTCCCCGCTCGTCGGCCGTGACGGCGACATCGTGGGTGCCCGTCAGCTCAAGGAGCGCCTGTTCAACGAGGCCGAGAACAACGTGACCATGAAGATCGAGGAGCTCGAGGACAAGAGCGGCGTCGAGGTCTCGGGCCGCGGCATTCTACACCTGTCCGTCCTGATGGAGTCCATGCGCCGCGAGGGCTTTGAGTTCCAGGTCGGCCGTCCCCGCGTTCTGTTTAAGAAGGACGAGAACGGCAACAAGATGGAGCCTGTCGAGCAGGCCGTCGTCGAGTGCCCGGACGAGTACTCGGGCAAGGTCGTCGAGGTCTTCGGCACCTCCGGTGGCATCATGACGAGCATGGACACCTCGGGCATCGTGACCCATCTTGAGTTCAAGATCCCGACACGCGGCATCATGGGTCTTAAGAACCGCATTATGAACGTCACCCACGGCGAGGGCGTGTTCTACCACACCTTCCTGGAGTATGGCCCCTACGCCGGCGAGATCGGCAATCGCCAGAACGGCGCCATGATCTCCATGACCACCGAGAAGGCCGTTGCCTACGCTCTGGGCACGCTGCAGGAGCGCGGCCAGCTGTTCGTTGAGCCGGGTACCGAGTGCTACGAGGGCATGATCGTGGGCGAGCGCAGCAAGGCCGGCGACATGGTCGTCAACATCGCCCGTACCAAGAACCTGGGCAACCAGCGTTCCTCGACCTCCGACATCTCCGTCCAGCTGGTGCCGCCTCGCACCTTCTCGCTGGAAGAGGCGCTGGAGTACATCGCTGACGACGAGCTGGTGGAGATCACTCCTAAGAACATCCGCCTGCGCAAGCGTCTGCTCAACGCCACCGACCGCAAGAAGGCAGCCGTCCGCGCTGGCCAGGTCAACAAATAAGTGCTGGGGCTTATAACCGCCAATAAGAAAGGGCGTCGACCGCAATGGTCGGCGCCCTTTTTGTTTCAATGGGGTCAGGTTGCTTTGCGCCACCACAAAGGTGCCTGGCCCTTTTGTGGTGGTTGGCGGCTAGGCGGTGGGGAGTCCTGGCGTGTTGGAGGCTTGTTGGGGCTTGAGGTGGGCGTTGCGCCAGATGATCTGGATAACGTAGCCGAGCATAAAGACAAATGCCACGCCGCTGATGAAGTCGCCGATGAGGGGAAGTCCTGTGAGGGCGCCTGCGGCCACACCGCCGACGGCTGCCATGGCGTAGCGGTTCTGGTTGTGTCCGATCATGCGGGCGATCGCGCACCCCGCAAAGGCGCTCGACACCAACGCGATGCCGATAACGCCGCACAAGAGGGCTCCGGCAAGCGACAGGCCGGCAATCGAGATAATCAGCAGCAGGACGGCGGGTACGACAGCAATCGTACCCAGAAGACCGCTCACCCACAGGGGCGTGGGACGTTGGTGGAGCATTCCGGCGGCGCTGGCGGTCGCACGCGGAAAGACGAGCTCGAGCAACAGGGCGACAAAGCAGGTCGAGAGTGCCGCGGCGACGATGCCGCCGATGACATCGTTAACGGTGGAAGTATCCTCGTTTTCGGTGCGGTCGATCTTGAGGGCACCGACCTCGGCTCCCGCGGCGCGCTCGGGGTCCTCGGAGACGTGCGCGTTCACGGTGCCGGTGATGTGGGCGTTCTTGCCCAGGATGAGCTTGTCGGCCCAAACCTCGACATCGCCCTCGACGGTGCCATCGATGGTCACCGTGTCGCCCGCAAGCGCTGCCGACTTGGTAGAGCCGCGCAGGGCAACCGTCTCGCCTATCGCATAGAAACAGTTGGCGGTGCTGTCGGAATTGAGCACGACATGCTGGCCGGCAACGGTCACGCTGCCATCAACCGTAGTCTTGGCAATGTCGATGGTGCGCGCCGCCAAGCGGACGGCGCCGCCCACCGTGCAGTCGCGGATGGAGAGGCTCTCGCCTGCTGCAATTATGTCGCGGCCGATGGACGCATCGTCCAAGTTGAGGGCCTGACCTGCCCAGTACAGGTCACCTTCGACGCCGGACGAATTGGCGTCATTGTCGGTCGCAAGTACGTTGCCTGCGGTGTCTGTGCCGGCGAACGACGCCGTGGGAAGTGCGGTGACCGCTAGGGCGACGAGCGCGAATAGGATCGTGATGCGGACCCACGCTTTACGGCGCTGGGTCGACGGGAATTGATTACAGGGCATAGTGAATCCTTCGTCAGATGCTCGACATACACCTAACAGGGTACCCAACGCGTGGGCGCTCTAAAAGAACCTCTCGGTTGCATTTCGAAGGGTCGTGCCGTGCTGTTTACTTTTTACGGTGCAAGAAGCGCGCGATATCTTCTTCGGTGGGGCTTTTGATGTCAAAGCGCAGCGAGAGCCAGCGCAGACCCATGGTCACGACAACGCATACGACCAGCGCGGCGACATTGCTCATAATGCCGCTCATAACGAGACACACATAGCTTGTCGATCCGGCGATGGCGGCGATGGCATAAAAGTTAGTACGTTGGAAAATGCCCGGAACCACGCCCATAAAGCCATCGCGCAACATGCCGCCGCCCACCGCGGTGAAAAAGCCCATCATGATGCACACCGCCGGTGCAAAGCCGTAGACCAGCGCCTTGTCTGCTCCAGTGGCGGCGTAGATGCCGACCGAGATGATGTCGAGCAGGGGAATGAGTTTTTCGGGCTTGTCGACGATTGCCGGGAAAATATAGATGATGGCTGCCGTGGCAATGGAAAGCGGCAGCGCCATTGGCTGGTTGAGGATGTAGACGTTGCCCACCTGCAGCGTCATGTCGCGTAAAAGACCGCCGCCCAAGCCACAGACCACGGCGAGCGCAACTGCACCCACCAGGTCGAGTTTGTGCTCGCGCGCGACCAACACGCCCGAGATTGAAGCCGCGACGACGGCGAACATTTCGAGCCAAAACGGGATGGCGACCATGGCATCCGTGGCGTGTGAGGTAACGGTCATAGCGGCGACGACGGGCAAGATGGGGTCCTTTGGATTACGGATTTGGACAATGCCCGTACATAGTACATGTTCGGCGCCGATTGCGACCCTATTGCTCGGCAAACGGTCAGGACTGGATGCGGGCGTAGGTTCCATGTTTGGGGATCTGGGTCGATGCTGAACGCGATGGGGGCGTGGTTGAATAGGAGGGATGTCTAAATTTTGAGCAGCGCTCAAAATTTATCCGGTCGGCTTACGCCGACCGCGCTGCGCTAAAAACGCGCCACTGGCGCGTTTTCTTTACGCTTTGCGCCCTGGCGGGTTCGAATCCCTCCTCCTCCGCCGTATTTGCTTGTAAGGGACTCTAAACAAAAAAGCCCCCGTTTTCGGGAGCTTTCTCAACCAAAATGGCGGAGGAGGAGGGATTCGAACCCTCGTGACCTTATACAGGCCAAACGGTTTTCGAGACCGCCGCATTCAACCACTCTGCCACCCCTCCGCGTGGGGTAAAAACAAAGCAGGCTCGAAGGCCTGCTTTGGAATTAACTGGCGGAGAGTCAGGGATTTGAACCCTGGAGACGCTTTTGACGCCTACACGATTTCCAATCGTGCTCCTTCGGCCACTCGGACAACTCTCCGTTAAATGCGAAAGTCAGTATACACGAGGAATCGCAAAGTGCAAACAGAAAAGTTGGCATTTTTTGAATCGCTTGGCTTCGTGACGGGATCGAGAAGGTCAAAAACGGGCTCTGACCAGCATGGCTGCATACAACAAATTGTTCAAAATAGGTATTTATAGACGACGTGGCAGCAATTTTAAAAATATTTGAACGGTGTTGTGAGCCACTGGTATGCATTTTGCGACCACAGCCTTGCAATGGCTGACCTGCAGTTTGATTTGGTTTGTCCCCGCAGCGCCGTATCTTGTCCACAGTTCCGTCAAGCATTTGGTCAGCATTTGGTTGGAAGACGCATGAAATGCCGTGTGAGTATGGGCATATGTGGAGGTCATGAGGTTGTAGCTGCATATTCTTGCGGCCTGGGAGGTTGAAAGATATTATTACCAAGTCTTTTCCTGCTTCAGGCGCACCTTCACGACCTGAAGCCACATTTGCCCAGAGGAGGTGACAATATGAAGGCTTATGAACTGCTGTTCTTTGTTGACCCGTCGCTCGACCCCGAGACTCGTCTCGCTGTTATGAAGCGTATCGATACCACGATCGCTGAGGGCGCTGGCAAGGTCGACTCCGTTGACGAGTGGGGCAAGCGCAAGCTCGCCTACGAGATCAACGACCTCACCGATGGTGACTACACCCTCATCAACTTCCACGCAGATCCTACCCAGATCGCCGAGCTTGATCGCGTCCTGCGCATCACCGACGCTGTGGTCCGCCACATGATCGTCCGTCGCGACGACCAGGAGTAAGACTGTCGTTTTGGACTGGGCTTGTGCCCCAAGAGGAAGTAGTGAGTTATGAGCATCAATCGAGTGAACATCACCGGTAACCTCACCCGCGATCCCGAGCTGCGCGCCACCGCCGGCGGAACCCAGGTTCTGTCCTTTGGCGTCGCCGTGAACGATCGTCGCCGCAACGCGCAGACTGGCGAGTGGGAGGACTATCCCAACTTTGTCGACTGCACCATGTTCGGCACCCGCGCCGAGGCCGTGAGCCGTTTCCTGGCAAAGGGAAACAAGGTCGCGATCGAGGGCAAGCTGCGCTACAGCTCTTGGGAGCGCGACGGCCAGCGCCGGAGCAAGCTTGAGGTCATCGTCGATGAGATCGAGTTTATGAGCTCCCGTGGTGGCCAGGGTGGCTACGATCAGGGCGGTTACGCCCCCGCAGCTCCCGCGCCTGCAGCACGTCCTGCCGCACCGGTGGCTACGCCGCCCGCGGTCGACGTCTACGATGAGGACATCCCGTTCTAAGGGTTGTTCACCTATTTTTGAGTGAGAGGCGGCTTCGGTTCGCCGAAGTTGCCAAACGAAAGGTATTTTGACATGGCTAATGATTTTTCTGCACGTCAGCCGCGTCGTAAGTACTGCCAGTTCTGCAAGGAGAACACTGAGTTCATCGACTATAAGGACACTCAGCTTCTCCGTAAGTACATGACCGACCGTGGCAAGATCAAGCCCCGTCGCGTCACTGGCGCTTGCACGCAGCATCAGCATGACATCGCCAACGCCATCAAGCGCGCCCGCGAGATGGCTCTCCTGCCGTACACCGTCCCCGTGGTTTCCTCTCGTGGCAACCGCGACCGCGGCTAAGAAGGGAGACGCATCATGAAGGTTATTCTTCTCGATGAGATCAAGGGCAAGGGCGGCGAGGGTGACGTCGTAGAGGTCGCTCAGGGTTACGCTGAGAACTTCCTGTTCCCCAAGAAGCTCGCTGTTGCCGCCACCAAGGGCAACCTCAAGCAGCTTGACGAGCGTCGCAACAACATCGCCAAGCGCGAGGCCGTCCGTCTGGCTACCGCCAACGAGACCAAGGCTGCCTTCGAGGGCAAGACGGTCACCGTTGACGTCAAGGTCGGCGACGAGGGCATCCTCTTTGGCTCCGTTACCGCCGCTATGATCGCTGACGCCATCAAGGCTCAGCTCGGTATGGACATCGACCGCAAGCGCGTCGAGCTCGGTAAGCCCATCAAGGTTGCCGGTGCCCACACCGTTGCCATCTCGCTGTACCGCGAGATCAAGGCCGAGGTTGTCGTTCTCGTCGGCGTTACCGCCGAGGAGCTCGCTGCCGAGGCTGAGGTCGAGGAGGCCGCTGAGGTCGCCGAGGCCGAGACCGCCGAGGTCGAGACTGAGGCTGCTGCCGAGTAGCATTTGCTGCAACGCAACAATCTTGTTCTAAGAAGGGCGCTCTGGGAAACCAGGGCGCCCTTTTGTTTTTTGCGCTGAGTGAGTGTCATGGTGAACGTTGCGTCGAAGTCCTATATACAGGACCGTTCATCCGTTTGGTTCGGTGATGATTGGCGGCGCGCGGCGCGTTTTGGGACCGTGGCTGATACTATGGATGCTCGCAAGCGATATGAATGAGGATGCTCATGGCATATGACGATAGGGAGACCGGGCTGACGGTTGAGGACCGCGGTTCCAAGTTGGGTCTTCCCCAAAACCAAGATGCAGAGGCCAATGTACTGGCCGCTATGCTGCTATCGCCCGAGGTGGTCGAAGAGGCCCAGGTCGAGCTGCAGCCCGATGACTTCTACCGGCCCATTCATAAGACCATCTATACCGCGATGGTCGATATGTACAACAGCCGCATTCCCATCGACTCCATCTCGCTGATCGATTACCTGCGAAGCATCAACAAGCTTGATGCCGTGGGCGGCGAGGCCTACATTTTGGAGTTGATGGGTCAGACCCTGTCGCTCGTCAACTGGCAGCACCATGCCGCTATCGTTCGCCGCGATTCGATGCTGCGTGAGCTGATCGGCGCCACCAACGAGATCAACGCGCTGGCTTATAACGCTCCCACCGATACCAAAGAGGTCGTGGAGCTGGCCGAGAGCAAGTTGCTCAAGGTCACGGCGCGCGAGGTCAAGTCGAGCTACAAGACGCTGACCGAGTTTATGGTCGAGGCCTATAACGAGGCCGAGGAAGTGTGCCAGGCAGGCGGCCAGGCTGCGGGCGTGCCCACGGGCTTCCCGTCGCTCGACCGCATGCTCATGGGTTTTCGCGAGGGCCAGCTCATCATCATCGGCGCCCGCCCTGCTGTGGGTAAGACGTCGTTCGCCCTGAATCTGGCGCTCAACGCTGCCGCGGCCGGTTATACCGTCGGCTTCTTCTCGCTGGAGATGTCGGGCAAGGAAATTGCCCAGCGTCTGATTTGCGCCTACGCCATGATTTCGATCAGTGACTTCCGCATGGGCCGCATTAGCCCCGAGCAGTGGGCCAATATCAACGAGGCCACGCAGACCTTGTCCAAGCTCGATATTCTGATTGACGATACGCCCGGCACCACAGTGACCGAGATTCGCGCCAAGAGCCGCCGCATGCTCCACAACAAGGAGAAGGCCATCATCATCCTGGACTACCTGCAGCTGGTGAGTCCTCCGCCGGGACGCCGCTCCGAGAGCCGTACCGTCGAGGTCTCCGAGATGTCGCGTGGTCTGAAGATCATGGCCAAGGAACTCAAGATCCCGCTCATCGCGCTGTCGCAGCTCTCGCGTCAGGTCGAATCCCGTACCGGCAAGCGCCCGCAGCTTTCCGACCTTCGTGAATCGGGCTCCATCGAGCAGGACGCCGATATCGTTATGTTCTTGGACCGCTCCGCCGACGAGGCCGAAGCCTCGCGCGACGATCGACCCGACGAGGGCGTTACGCGTATCGTCGTGGCCAAGAACCGTTCGGGCCCGATCGGCGACGTCGACCTGATGTTCCTGCCGGCATCCACCAAGTTCTATGAGCTTGATGGGGCACATGCCGAGGAGTAGGACAGGCGCCCGTTGCACGGGTATACTGGGAATGTTTTGTGCTTCTGCGTGCCGGCGTGGCGCGTAGACAGTCCATGAATGTAAGGAGTAAACATGCCGTCAACCGTTTTGGTCGGTGCCCAGTGGGGCGATGAGGGCAAGGGTAAGATCTGCGACCTGGTCGCCGGCGACTTCGATGCCGTCGTGCGCTACTCGGGCGGCAACAACGCCGGCCACACCATCGTCGTCAACGGCAAGAAGTACGGCCTGCACCAGGTGCCCTCCGGCATCATGTATTCCGACCATGTGTCGGTGATCGGTAACGGCTGCGTCGTCAACCCCAAGGTTGTCCTTGAGGAGATCGACATGTTTGAGGCCGACGGCATCACCACCAAGAACCTCAAGATTAGCGGCAACGCGCATGTCATCATGCCGTACCACATCGACCTGGATGGCGCCTTTGAGCAGAAGCTCGGCAAGAAGAACATCGGTACCACCAAGCGCGGTATCGGTCCGTGCTATCAGGACAAGATGGCCCGCATCGGCCTGCGCATGCAGGATATGCTGGACGAGGCGCTGTTCCGCGACAAGCTGGAGACCGCTCTCGCCCGCGTGAACCCCGAGCTTGAGCTCATCTACAACCTGCCCACCTACACCGTGGACCAGATTTGCGACGAGTACCTGCCCATGGCCGAGCGCCTGCGTCCCTACATCACCGAGACGAGCCTGCTGCTCAACAACATGATCGATGAGGGCAAGGACCTGCTGTTTGAGGGCGCCCAAGCGACGCTGCTCGACATCGACCACGGCACCTATCCGTACGTGACGTCTTCCAACTGCACCGCCGGCGGCGCCATCACCGGCTCCGGCGTGGGCATGAAGAACGTCGACCGCGTGCTGGGCGTCATGAAGGCCTATATCACCCGCGTCGGTTCGGGCCCCATGCCCACCGAGCTTTCCTATGAGTCCGAGGCCGGTCACACGCTGACCGAGGAGGGCTATGAGTACGGTGTGACCACCGGTCGCCGTCGTCGCTGCGGCTGGTTCGACGGCCCCATCGCCAACTACGCCTCGCGCGTCAACGGCCTCACCGATATCGCCCTGACTAAGCTCGACGTGCTTTCGGCCTTCGACACCATCAAGGTGTGCGTGGCCTACGACGTCGATGGCGAGCGCTACACCAGCGTGCCCGAGCATCAGGTGCGCTTTGAGCATGCCAAGCCCATCTACGAGGAGCTCCCCGGCTGGAAGTGCGACATCACCGGTTGCCGCAGCTTTGATGAGCTGCCGCAGGAGGCTCAGGACTACGTGGCGTTTATCGAGGATCTGGCACACACCCGCGTGACGTTCATTGGCGTCGGCGCCGGTCGCGAGCAGATCATCAACCGATTCTGGAAGTAATCGGGACTATTTGGTTATTGCGATATACCCCTTTGCAGCCCAAGCGGGCGGCCGAGGGGTATATTTGCTTGCAAAGGGCTCGCGCGGAGCGGGCCATTCATCCATAGAGGAGGCACCCTTGAAGGCGGACACTCAAACCATCGACATCCTGTTGTTGGGCAGCGGCGGCCGTGAGCATGCTTTGGCAGCTAAGCTCGCAGCATCACCGCGCGCCGGCAAGCTCTACATCGCGCCGGGCAACGGCGGCACCGCGAGCTGCGGCGAGAACGTTGTTCTCGACGACTGCGATCCTGCGGCCGTGGCGGCGTTTGCGCAGAGCCACGGATGCGGACTCGTGGTAATTGGCCCCGAGGCTCCGCTCGTGGCGGGCGTGGCCGACGCCGTGCGCGCGGCGGGTATTCCCTGCTTTGGCCCGGGTGCCGAGGGTGCCCAGATGGAGGGCTCCAAGCTGTTCTCCAAGCAGCTCATGGAGCGCGCCGGTATCCCGACGGCAGCCTACGGCTCGTTCACCGACGAGGCTTCGGCTCTCGCCTACGTGCGTGAGCAGGGCGCCCCGCTGGTCGTCAAGGCCGACGGCCTTGCCGCGGGCAAGGGCGTCATCGTGGCGATCGAACTTGAGCAGGCCGAGGAGGCCGTGCGCGAGTGCTTTGGCGGCACCTTTGGCGATGCCGGCAATACTGTGGTCATCGAGGAGATGCTGACCGGCCCCGAGTGCTCGCTGCTCGCCTTTACCGACGGCAAGACCGTGCGCCCCATGGCCACCTCGCAGGACCACAAGCGCGCCCTCGAGGGCGACAAGGGCCCCAACACCGGCGGCATGGGCGTCTACAGCCCGGTGCCCATCGTGACCGACGAGGAGCACGCCACCATGGTGAAGGTCATGGAGCAGACCGTGGCCGAGCTCGCTGCCGAGGGCATCGACTACCGCGGCTGCCTGTATGGCGGCTTTATGCTCACGCCTGCCGGCCCCAAGGTGCTGGAGTTCAATGCCCGCTTTGGCGACCCCGAGACGCAGGTCGTGCTGCCGCGCCTTAAGAACGACCTGGTTGAGGTCATGCTCGCCTGCGCCAACTGCGAGCTCGATCAGATTGAGCTCGACTGGCGTGACGAGTGGGCTGTGGCCGTTGTCCTGACGAGCGCGGGCTATCCCGGCAGCTACGAGAAGGGCAAGGTCATCACCGGTATCACCGATGCCGAGGCCATGGAGAACGTGACCGTGTACCACGCGGGCACTGCTGTGGTGAACGGCCAGCTCTTGACCAATGGTGGTCGCGTGCTTGCCGTGACCGCTCTGGGCGACACGTTCGAGAACGCTCGCAACCTTGCCTACGAGGCCTGCGAGAAGATTGATTTTGAGGGTAAGACCCTGCGTCACGACATCGGCCTGCGCGCGCTGCGCGGCCGCGACGCCTGGGATGCCTAAAATCCGAGAGGAATGAGACGGATGGACGAGAAGAACGAAGAGCTCGTGGATGCGCAGATCGTCGAGGAGGACAGCCGCGTGTATGGGCACGCCGAGGGCGAACCTGGTGGCGAGGTCGCTGACGAGCCGGCGCTGGTGCTGGGCGACGACGACCCACACGATGCCGAGCTGCACGAGAAGATTCTTTCGGAGGAGTGCGCCTGGAAGGGCAAGATCCTCGACGTCCACCGTCTTGAGGTTGAGCTGCCCAACGGTCGCCGCAGTGCCCGCGATATCGTTCGCCATCCGGGTGCGGCGGCCGTTGTGGCGCTGACCGAGAGCGGCAAGATCGTACTGGTGCGTCAGTACCGTACCGCCATCGACCGCGTGACGGTCGAGATTCCCGCCGGCAAGCTCGACCCGGGCGAGGACCCACTCGATTGCGCTAAGCGCGAGCTACACGAGGAGACGGGCTTTAGGGCCGGTCGCATTCGCTTTTTGACGTCGATTGTCACGTCCTGCGGTTTTTGCGACGAGATCATTCACATCTACTTGGCTACCAAGCTGGAGTTTGATGCGCCCAACCCCGACGATGACGAGTTTGTCAACGTTGACCTGGTGCCGCTGCACGAGCTGATCGACGCCGTGCTCGACGGCAAGATCGAAGACGCCAAGACCGTCGTGGGCGCTCTTGCCTGCGATAGCATCGCGCATCGCCTTGGGGGTGCGGAGCTCTAGGTTACGCGGTTTTACCAAACCGCGTAACGAGTCGACGCTGCAAACGCCCCTAAGCGGCAATCTGCCTTTCAATCGTCGCTCGCGTACCGAAGTACGCGTCGCTCCTCTTTCAAGGCACCTTGCTCGCTTAGGGACGTTTTCGCTGACGCTGCCAGAACATCGGCGTTATGCTTGTTGGGACGCTTTGTTTTCAGCCTGACCGGTTCAACCGGATTTCTCACGCTATTTATTTCTCTTCGAGGATTGCATGTTTAAAAGGTTTCTCTCGTATTACGAGCCCCAGATGGGGCTTTTTGTTGCCGATACTGTTTGTGCTCTGGTGCTTGCTGCCATTGACCTGGCGTTTCCTATTATCCTGCGCAATCTGACCGGCGGGTTGTTTACCCAGGGTCAGGCTGCCATTATGCAGGCGCTCGGTATGATCGCGGTGGGTTTGGTGCTGATGTATGTCATCCGTTGCGCCTGCCGCTATTTTGTGAGCTATTGGGGTCACGTGATGGGCGCGCGCATGGAGTCCAAGATGCGCGAGGACCTGTTTGACCAGTACGAGCGCTTTAGCTTTGCATATTTCGACCGCAACAGCTCGGGTGACATGATGAGCCGCGTGGTCAACGACCTGTTCGATATCTGCGAGGCGGCGCATCACGTACCCGAGTGGATCATCATCTGCGGCATCGAGATTATCGGCTCGTTTGTGATCCTCTTTACCATCGCCCCGGTGCTGGCGCTCGCCATGGCCGTGGTGACGGCGGCGTTTGCGGTCATCATGTTTTGGCAGAACATGCGCATGCGCGAGGTCTTTAGCGACAACCGCAAAAAGATCAGCGGCATCAATGCGCAGCTGCAGGATTCGCTGGCGGGTATGCGCGTGGTCAAGAGCTTTGCCAATGAGGAGACCGAACGCTTCAAGTTCCGCGCCTCCAACAATCGCTATCTTTCGTCCAAGGAGAACATGTATCACGCCATGGGCGTCTATACCGCGACGTATGGCCTGCTCTCGGGTGTGCTCTATGTGATCGTGGTGCTGCTGGGCGGCTGGCTGGTCGCCCAGGGACAGCTGCAGGCGGTCGATATGGCGACCTTTGCACTCTATATTTCGCTGTTCTGCACGCCGCTCGAGACACTCGTCAATTCGGCCGAAACGTATCAGAAGGCTATCGCCGGCTTTAAGCGTATGGACGAGGTGCTCTCGACCGCGCCGGATATCCAGGACAAGCCGGGCGCCACGGATCTGCAGGTGACTGCCGGCGCCGTGGATTATCACGACGTGTGCTTTAACTACGAGGACGTTGAGCTGGGCGAGGGTGATGCCGACGAGCGTCCCGTTATCGACCATATGAATCTGTCCATCAAGCCCGGGCAGACCATCGCTTTGGTTGGCCCTTCGGGCGGTGGCAAGTCCACGACCTGTTCGCTGCTGCCGCGCTTTTATGACGTGGCTGCCGGATCCATTAGCATCGACGGCCAGGACGTGCGCGATGTGACGCAGCAGAGCCTGCGCCGCGCCATCGGCCTGGTGCAGCAGGATGTCTACCTGTTTGACGGAACAATCGGCGAGAACATCGCCTACGGCAAGCCGGGCGCTACGGCAGAAGAGATCGCCGAGGCCGCCCGTCGCGCCAACATCGATGCCTTTATCGAGTCGCTTCCTCAGGGCTACGACACCGTGGTGGGCGAGCGCGGCAGCCGTCTTTCGGGTGGACAGAAGCAGCGCGTTGCCATTGCGCGCGTGTTTCTCAAGAACCCCAAGATCCTGATTTTGGACGAGGCGACGAGTGCTTTGGATAACGAGAGCGAGGAGGCGGTGCAGGAGTCACTCGAAGAGCTGGCACGCGGCCGCACCACGATTATCATCGCCCATCGTCTTTCGACCATTAAGCATGCCGATGAGATTGCGACCGTTGAGCATGGTCGCGTTGTGGAGCGTGGCACGCACGAGGAGCTTCTCGCCCGTGGCGGCACCTATGCCCGTTACTATCGAATGCAGTTCGAAGGTGCGCGTGCGCACGAGCTCGACTGATTGATATGACAGGAAGTTTATGGCTGACAAGAACCCTTTGACTCCGGAAGAAGTGACGGAGTTATTCTCCGAAATCGATGCATCCGGTGTCTTGGATCCCACGCTTGCCAAAAAGCGAACCGAGCGCATGCGTGAGAAGGAGGCTGCGGCCAAGCGCGGTGACAAAGCGGCGCTAGCGCAGCTGCGCAGCGAGGACCGCGCGAGCCAGGCAAAACATATCGACCCGCTGTCCGAGGACGATCCTTCGGGCTCGCAGGTGAGCCATACCATTACGAAGACCGCGATGGCCGTGGTCATCGGTATTCTGGTGCTGATCGTGGGCATGCAGATCGGCTACGGCGTGATGCGCCGTCTGAATACCGCCAACCTGTCCGAGAGCGTTTCGGTGGATACCGTCTCGACCGCGCTCAAGGGTGGACTCGAATGGGGCAACGGCTTTACGCAGTTCCCGCTTGATTTTTCTGTCGACGAGGCCGATGAGCGCACGGGCACGGTTGAGGTGACGGTGTTGGACACATCGTCTGCCAATGAGCTCGAGCTGCTGTCCAACGGGCAGATCCAGGCCGCGGCGCTTGCGACCAACGCCCTGCTCAACGACAAGATTGACCGCGTGGTGTATAACGTTCACGCCTATATCGACGAGGATAGCAACATTCAGCACGATTCCTTTTTTGGCATGTTCTCCGCGCGGGGTCATCAGAGCGCCATTTTGACGTTTGTGTGGACCAAGAGCTCATCCAACGCCACGAGTATCGACTGGAAGATGCGCATCGTAAGCATGGACGACACCATTGCCGAGCGCATTCAAAAACAGGTGAACTCGGTTTCGTCGCTGATCGAGGACCCGGTGGTGAGCCAGACCAAGATTGACGAGGAAAAGGCCGAACGTGACCTGGAGCATCGTCTGCATGGCCGCGAGATTTTCCGCGGCGGTAAGCCCGATCGTTCACCGTCCGATCTGCTGGAACAGGACAAGAAAAAATAAGACGCCATCATCCCGTGTGAGCCACAAGCCCCGCGGGATGATTTTTAATCCCCGTCCCAGAAAAATCATTATGCATAGAAAGTCATAATTATCATTTCGTAAACATTTCGATGAAATTAACGCCATGAGGCATGCTTGCGGTTACAATACCGCGAGGCCTAACTACACACCTTTAAGCCGGTCCTGTGAGACCGGGAAGGAGAATTATGGCGAACAACCATACCGCGGGCGCTGCCGCCCGCACCTTCGCGCCCAGCGAGCTTTGCCAGCGTATGCTGGCCAAAACCAGCAAGGGCACCTGCGGTCCCTGCATCCTGTATCTTGAGGATGGGACCATTTTTTATGGACGTGCATGCGGCGCCGAGGGCACCGCGACCGGCGAAGTCTGCTTCAACACCTCGCTTGAGGGCTACTTTGAGGTCATGACCGACCCGAGTTATGCCGGCCAAATTGTAACCATGACCTATCCGCAGATCGGCAATTACGGTATCGACGAGACCGATGTCCAGTCGGCCTTCCCCGGCGACGCCGTGCGCCCTGCGAGCGCTCCGGCTATGCGCGGCATGATCGTTCGCGACATGTGCGCTACGCCTTCTAACTGGCGCTCGGCCGTCAGCGTGCCGGAGTACCTGCGCGCTCACGGCATCGTCGCTATCGAGGGTGTCGACACCCGCGCTCTGGTGCGCCATCTGCGCGACAATGGTTCCAAGATGGGCATTATCTCGACAGAGATCTTCGACGTCGACGAGCTCGCCGAGCGTCTGGACGCAGCGCCCACGCTGGTGGGCGAGAACCTGGTCAAGACCGTGAGCTGTCCCGCGCCTCACGAGTTTGTGGCCGCCGACCTGCCTGCCACGCATGGCTTTGCGCTTGCGGCTGCCGCTCCTGCCCGTCACAAAGTGGTCGCCTACGACTGCGGTGTGAAGCGCGGTATTCTGGAGGGCCTGGTCCGTGCCGGCTGCGACCTCACCGTCGTGCCGTGGGATACGCCCGCCCAGCAGGTGCTCGACATGAATCCTGATGGCGTCTTTTTGTCCAACGGCCCCGGCGACCCCGATGCCGTGGTGGAGACCTACGAGCAGGTGCAGCAGCTGATCGGCAAGGTGCCGGTCTTTGGTATTTGCCTTGGTCACCAGATGATCAGCCTGGCCTGCGGCGCTCAGATGGAAAAGCTTAAGTTCGGTCACCGCGGTGGCAACCAGCCGGTCATGAACCTGGTAAGCCGTCGCGTGGAGATCACCGCGCAAAACCACGGCTTTGGCCTGCTGTTCCCCAGTCTGGGCAAACTGATTCCGGAGCTTTCCGGCGGCGAAACCGAGCATGCGGCCGATGGCGACCTGCGCGCCTGGGTGCGTCGCGGCGTCGCGCCGGTCGTGATGAACGAGCGCTTTGGTCGCATTCGCCTGACACATGTGAACCTCAACGATGGCACCGCCGAGGGCATCCAGCTGCTCGACGCCCCGTGTTTCTCGGTCCAGTACCACCCCGAGGCTTCGCCCGGCCCCACCGATGCCCACTATCTCTTTACCGCCTTTACGCAACTCATGGACGGCGAGGAGAACTACCTGGACATCGACACCGCGAAGGACCGCCTCGCCGGCTGGAATTTCGCCGAGTCCGAGAACGCTGCGACCGAGGAGAACTAACATGCCTAAACGTACTGACATCAAGCGCATCCTCGTTATTGGTTCGGGCCCCATCGTTATTGGCCAGGCCTGCGAGTTCGACTACTCCGGCGCCCAGGCCTGCAAGGTGCTCAAGGAGGATGGCTTTGAGGTCATCCTGGTCAACTCCAATCCGGCGACCATCATGACCGACCCGGGCTTGGCCGACCGCACCTATGTTGAGCCTATCACCGCCGAGTTTATCGAGCGCGTGATCAAAAAAGAGCGCCCGGACGCGCTGCTGCCCACGCTGGGCGGCCAGACCGGTCTGAACGCCGCCGTCGAGCTGGCAAAGGACGGCACGCTCGACAAGTACGGCGTCGAGATGATCGGCTGCGACCTGGCCGCTATCGAGCGCGGCGAGGACCGCAAGCTCTTTAACGAGGCCATGGCCGAGATCGGCCTGGAGGTCGCGCGCTCGGGCTACGCCTACAGCGTGGCCGACGCCGAGGCTATCGCCGAGCGCGTGGGATATCCCTGCGTACTGCGCCCGAGCTTTACCCTCGGTGGCGCCGGCGGCGGCATCGCGCATACCCACGAGGAGCTCGTCTCCATCGTGAGCCAGGGCCTTGAGCTCTCGCCTGCCCATGAGGTGCTGGTCGAGGAGTCCATCGAGGGTTGGAAAGAGTATGAGATGGAGGTCATGCGCGACCACGCCGGCAACGGCATCATCGTGTGCTCCATCGAGAACCTCGACCCCATGGGCGTGCACACCGGCGACTCCATCACCGTGGCGCCAGCGCAGACCCTCTCCGACCTTGAGTACCAGCGCATGCGTGTCGCGTCGCTCGCCATTCTGGAGAAGATTGGCGTCGAGACCGGCGGCTCCAACGTGCAGTTTGCCGTGAACCCCCAGACCGGCCGCCTGATCGTCATCGAGATGAACCCGCGCGTGAGCCGTTCGTCCGCACTGGCCTCCAAGGCCACGGGCTTCCCCATCGCCAAGGCCGCCGCTCGCCTGGCCGTGGGCTACACGCTCGACGAGATCGTCAACGACATCACCAAGGCAACGCCCGCCTGCTTTGAGCCCACGATTGACTACTGTGTGGTCAAGGTGCCGCGCTTTGCCTTCGAGAAGTTTAAGGGTACCGACCCCACGCTCACCACGCGCATGAAGGCCGTGGGCGAGATTATGGCGATCGGCCGCACCTTTGAGGAGGCCTTCGGCAAGGCCATGCGCTCACTGGAGGACGGTCACCAGGGCATCTGCGCCGGTGGCAAGGAGGGTGCCGACAAGCTGAGCGACGATGAGCTCGCTCAGGCCGTGGCAACCCCGACCGAGCACCGCATCTTCTTTGTGGTCGAGGCCCTGCGCCGTGGCTGGGACATCGCCCACATCCATGCCATCTGCGGTATCGATCCGTGGTACCTCAACCGTATCAACGACATGGTGCAGGTCCAGGAGAGCATCCGCGGCCTGCGTGTGGAGGATATCGACGCCGACGCGATGCGCCTGCTCAAGCAGTACGGCACGAGCGACGCCGAGATTGCCGCGCTGACCGGCTCGGACGAGCGCTTTGTGCGCGCCTATCGCAAGGGTCTGGGCGTGGTTCCCAGCATGAAGACGGTCGATACCTGCGCTGCGGAGTTTTCGAGCGCCACGGAGTACCACTACAAGACGTACGAGAACATCTACCGCACGAGCCCGGATGCCAAGAAGTGCGTGGCTCCCGACGAGACCACGCCGGCGGACAAGCCCAAGGCGATGATCCTGGGCGCCGGCCCCAACCGCATTGGCCAGGGTATCGAGTTTGATTACTGCTGCGTGCATGCGAGCTATGCGCTGGCGGCCCGCGGCTTTGAGACCATCATGGTCAACTGCAACCCCGAGACCGTTTCGACTGACTACGACACCTCGGACCGCTTGTACTTTGAGCCGCTCACCTACGAGGACGTCATGGACGTTATCGATGTCGAGCGCCCCGACGGCGTCGTGGTGACGCTCGGCGGCCAGACTCCGCTTAAGCTGGCGCGCATGCTCGAGGAGAGCGGCGTGAACATCATGGGTACCAAGCCCGATGCCATCGACTTTGCCGAGGACCGCGAGCGCTTCGCCGCTCTGCTCGACAAGCTGGGCATCATGTACCCGCCGGCGGGCCAGGCCACCTCGTTTGAGGAGGCCGAGGCCGTGGCCGCGCACATCGGCTATCCGCTGCTGGTGCGCCCGAGCTATGTGCTGGGCGGCCGCGGCATGATGATCGCCTACGATGCCGAGCATCTGCGCGATTACATGGCCGAGGCCGCGCGCATTAGCCCCGACTACCCGGTGTATCTGGACCGCTTCCTGGAGGGTGCGATTGAGTCCGATGTCGACGCCCTGTGCGATGGCGAAGAGGTATACATCGGCGGCATCCTGGAACATATTGAGGAGGCCGGTATTCACTCCGGCGACTCTGCGACCTGCATCCCACCGTTTAGCTTTAGCGAGAGCCTGCAGGCGAAGCTCCGCGAGACTACGCGCCGCATCGCGATGGCGCTGGGAGTCCGCGGTCTGGTCAATGTGCAGTATGCCATCAAGGGCGAGACCGTCTACGTGATCGAGGCCAACCCGCGCGCCAGCCGTACCGTGCCGTTCATCTCCAAGGCCACCGGCGTGCCGCTGGCCAAGTGCGCGGCGCGCATCATGGCAGGCGATTCCATCGCGAGCTTGGGCCTGCCGAGCGACGAACGTCAACTGGACTGGTTCTGCATGAAGGAAGCCGTCATGCCCTGGGGTCGTTTCCCGGGCGCCGACGTCATCCTGGGGCCTGAGATGAAGTCGACGGGCGAGGTCATGGGTATCGCTAAGAGCTATCCCGAGGCATACGCCAAGACGCAGCTGGCGATCGACTACAAGCTGCCCGACCCGAGTTGCGGCAAGGTGTTCATTAGCGTGTGCGACCGCGACAAGCGCCATATCCTTTCGGTCGCCCGTATCCTGCGCTATCTGGGCTTTGACATCTGCTCTACCGAGGGTACGGCGCGCGTGCTGCGTGGAGGCAACGTGACGTGCGAGATCGTGGAGAAGATAAGCGGCCCGCACGACGGCGAGC
>JAHYYN010000051.1:0-46787 GCA_019424945.1 Collinsella sp.
AAGTTTGATGAAGATCGTCCGACATGGCAGACACCTCCGTAATCGCAATAGTTTGGCCCATTGTAGCAGGTGAAAGGTAGGGGCGCTTATCCCACCAGCCCCTCGCCCTACGCGCAGCGGGGCTTTTGGTTGATGCGGTAGAGCTCGGCGAGACCCCGCAACGTCAGCGCGTCGTCTACCGTCAGGCTATGGCCGACCAGCGCCGCAAGTGCCTCGGCATCGTCGCCGGTAATGACGATGGGCACATCGCCCTCTCCCGCGGCCTTGGTCGCGCGCATCTCGGCAAGCACCATGTCGAGCATTCCGTCGATGCGGGCTACCTCGCCCAAAACCACACCCGAGCGCATGGCCTCGCGCGTGTTGCGTCCGATGACGTGCGTTGGCGCCGAGGGCTCAACCTGGGGTAGGCGCGCTGCTGCCGCCGAAAGCGAACGGGCGCCGAGGGCCAGGCCTGGCGCGATAACGCCGCCCACAAAGGTACCGTGCACGTCGATGACCTCGATATTGGTCGTCGTGCCCAGGTCAATCACGATGCACGGCGAGCCGTAGACGGCGCGGGCCGCCACGGCATCGGCGATGCGGTCGGGGCCGATCTCGGCCGGATCGTCGTAGTGCACGGGTATGCCGGTCTTAAGTCCCGGCCCCACGGTGAGCACGCGCCCCGTGCAGGTGCGGGAAAGTGCCGCCTTCCACGGGCGCTCGAGCGCCGGGACTACACAGCTCAGCACGGCCGCGGCGGGTGCAAGCACCCCGGGCACACCTGCATCGGCGGCGAGCGCGCCCATGACCTGCATAAGTCGCATGCGCGCTTCGTCGGCCGTAATGCTCGACGGCGTCGTGATCTCGCATGTCGCAAGCGGACATTCCTGCGCCGCGGCCGAATCCTCTGCAAACAGGCCAAAGCGAATGAACGTGTTGCCCACGTCGACCGTCAATATATATGCGCACCCATTAAGCATCGTCGGCGCTCCTTTCGTCTGCCCAGCAGTATATCCCGATGATTATTCTGGGACGGGGATTTAAAAATCATCAGGTACGCAATGATTTTTAAATCCCCGTCCCAGAATAATCATCCTTCGGCTTCGTTTGGGATAGCTAAAAAAGCCCAGTCCCAAATTAACTGCCGTGCCGCTATACTGGTGCGCGGTCGTTTGCGAGCTCACGCGGCGGCCCTTGGTAACCCGACTTCCCGCGCCGTATCCGTAACGGCGCTCCCGGGGGAAGCGGATATACGCAAAGGAGTTTTATATGAGCAATCCCTCGAACCGCGCTTCGATGCGCGGGCAACTCACGCTGCGCGGCGTCGTCATCGGCGTCCTTGGCTGCGTGATCATCACGGCAAGCTCGGCCTACACGGCCCTCAAGATGGGTGCACTCCCCTGGCCGATTATTTTCGCTGCCGTCATCTCGCTGTTCTTCCTGAAGCTCATGGGTGACGCCAGCCTCAACGAGGCCAACGTCACCCACACCATCATGTCCGCGGGCGCCATGGTCGCCGGCGGCCTGGCGTTTACCATCCCGGGCGCCTGGATGCTGGGCTATGCCGACCAGATCAGCTGGCTCGACATGTTTATCGTGGCACTCGCCGGCACCATCTTGGGCCTGCTGGCCACCGCGCTCATCCACCGCCACTTTATCGTGGACGCCGCGCTGGAGTTTCCCACCGGCAATGCCGCAGCTCAGACACTGCGCGCCACCGAGGCCGGCGGCAAGACCGGCAAGCAGCTCTTTGGCTCCATGGCCATCGCAGGCATCTACAGCGTGCTTCGCGACGCTCTGGGCGTGGTGCCCAGCATGCTGTGCACGCTCAATATCCCCGGCGTGACCTTTGCCATCTATAACTCGCCCATGCTGCTCTCCATCGGCTTTTTGGTTGGCTTCGCCCCGGTTGCCTTCTGGTTTGCCGGCGCGCTGCTAGGTAACTTTGGCATCATCGTGGGCGGCACCGCTGCCGGTCTATTCGACGTTGTGACTGCGCAGGGCATCGTCAAATCGCTCGGCATGGGTCTCATGATGGGCTTTGGCGTCGCCGTCGTCCTCAAGGACATCCTGCCGCAGGTCGCCGGCATCGCCCGCGGCCTCGCCGCCGACAGCTCCAGCGACACCGACGAGCAGTCGCTCATCTCGGGCTCGCTTAAGCTCGACGCCGGCATCATCGGCCTGGGTACTGCCGCCATCGCCGTGATCGTCGCCATCGCGCTCGACCTTGGCCCCGTCCCGGCCGTCATCGTCACGCTGTTCACCTTTGTCACCACCATCATGAGCGCGCAGAGCTGCGGCCAGACGGGCATCGACCCCATGGAGATCTTCGGCCTCATCGTCATGCTCATCGTGGCTGCCTTCGCACAGATCGCCCAGGTCAAGCTGTTCTTTATCGCCGGCATCGTGGCCGTGGCATGCGGCCTTGCGGGCGACGTCATGAACGACTTTAAGGCCGGCGCCGTGCTGGGCACCAATCCGCGTGCGCAGTGGATCGGCCAGGCCATCGGCGGCATCGTGGGCGCCCTGGTCGCCGCTGCCGTCATGGTCGCGCTTGTCACCGCCTATGGTCCGGATGCTTTCGGCCCCGACAAGAGCTTTGTGGCCGCGCAGGCAAGCGTCGTCGCCACCATGGTCTCGGGCATCCCGAGCGTGCCGTGGTTCGTTGGCGGCTTTATCGCCGGCATCGTCATGTACTGGCTCGGCATTCCGGCCATGATGATCGGCCTGGGCGTGTACCTGCCGTTCTACATGTCGCTCACGGCCTTCTTGGGCTCCTGCGCCAAGCTCGCCTACGACAAGTGGGCCGCACGCCGCGACGCCGCTGCCGGTCTTTCGGACGAGGAGAAGGCCTCCAAGGATGCCGCCTTCCAGGAGCAGGGCCTGGTCGTCGCCAGCGGTCTGCTCGGCGGCGAGTCCATCGTCGGCGTTATCCTGGCGTTTGTCTCTGTTGGTCTGAGCCTGCTGGGGTAGGCCGAACAACAACGCACCAGCGCAGAGCGCGGGGTCGGAATCAAACCGGCCCCGCGCTTTTTTGTCTATTTGACTCTTATGATCCTCACGGCGTTTTAGCCATGTCGATTGTCCTGACTTCCAGGTCAACAAACCTTGTCTGACACCTCGCCTAACGCGGTGTAGAGTAAAGACGACAGACGCAAGAAGCGGCTCAGAAGCTAAACGAGGTAAGCATGGAACTCGACAAACAACAGATCAAGCGGCTGCGCGAGCGTCATCATCGTCGTCACGGTATACGCCCTGCACACAGCGAGGCCATGGAGAATGCCACCCGTTTCCTTAAGCAGGCGTTCAACATACGCGAGGGACGCGCGCCCTATCACGTGATTCGCAAGCGCTTTGTAAACGGGGCGCGCCTGACTGGCTCGCACTTATGCATCCTGATCATTGCCATGTTGATCGCGAGCATCGGCCTCGATATCGACTCGGACATTGCCATCGTGGGCGCCATGCTCATCTGTCCGCTCATGGGCTCGGTCCTTGCCATGGCATACGGCATCGCCACGCTCGACCGCGAGATTGCCGTCGAGGCAATTGCCGGCCTCGCGCTGCAGATGGTCTTTTGTCTAATCACGTCCACGCTGTACTTTAAGCTCTCGCCCCTTGGCACCACCACGGCCGCCATCATCGACAACTCGACACCGACTGTGTGGGACCTTGCCGTCGCGCTCGCGGGCGGCTTTGCGGGCGGACTGGGCAACTCGCGCGACCAGGAACCCGCCACGCTCATCGCCGGCGTGGCCGTGGCGACCGCGCTCATGCCGCCCCTGTGCGCGGCGGGCTATGGCATCGCCATCGCGAGCGGGTCGCTGTTTCTCTCGGCCCTCTACGAGTTTGGCATCAACGTCGTCTTTATCGCGCTGGCGGCCGAAGCCGTACTACTTCTTTTGCGCGTGCCGCTCAAGCGCGACCTCAACGGCGACGGCATTGTGACCGCCGAGGAAAATGCCGAGGTCGATGAGCTGTCACACAAGGTGCGCCGCCGCATCATCGTGGGTACGGTGATCTTTGCCATCCCCTGCATCGTCATGACCGCGGGGTCCATTGGCTCGGCACAGGCCGGCGTGCAGGACGGCTACGGCGTCACCGAAACCACGCGCGAGCTTGCCGCGGTGCTGCCGGGCTTTAAGGATTACACCGTTGCCGTCGAGACCTCGGCCACCGAAGGCGAGGAGGAGGGCCTTGTCGAGCGCGAGGTTGTCGCCCACGTGACGACAAGCGAGACGCTTGGGGCACACGACCGCCGTGTAGCCCGCAAGCTCATCGACCTCAATGTGCCCGAGCTCGATCGCGTGGAGTTTGATGTGCAGTAATACGCGACGTGGGATGGATGCGCGCAGCCGCGAGTCACGACATGGCGCAGACGTGACGCGGGCCACGAGCAAATAGCGGGGCGCGGTCCATGGCCGCGCTCCGCTCGCTGATTTATTGCCGTGAATCATCTGTCCGCATCGACATCGCCAGACTCCACTGTAAACGCCGGACCGGTACTCACCAGATAAAAACGGGTCACCCTGGTATCTCTAAATAGGTAGAGCAAGCCCTGATCGCGTCGGCGCGAAATATACGCCACGTGGACCGCACCGAATTCTTCGCCGTTTTCCTTCTTTAATATCAGGATGTTGGGGTCATCCGTACGCTTAAACTGCCCGTCTGTGCAGATTCCGTCTTGGTCGACCAGCTGCCATCGACAGTTGTCCTCCTCAAGAAAAGCCAGGGTTTCCCGACTTGTTTCGTCATCCCGATAGTAACCATCAATGGCAAAGCCTTCGGAAACGCATTCCTGCATATAGGATGTTTCTCGATTTATAGCAAACTGCCCTGCAGCGCCCAGGAGCACAGCCAGGCAGACCACTGCGAGGGCTATCGAGATAGTACGGCGGTTCATGTCAACCAGCCCGATACTTGTTTAACGGAGTGCAAAACATACTTGGTACCTCCGGTATCATGACGAACGTCACCTACGGCCTGCCGGCAATCATATGTTTACAACATCAAACCATATGGCAACCACTCGCGAGAGGAGTATCGGCGAACGGTGCATTTTTGCGTTCTATTGGCCAAACGTCAACGCGCGCTACGGCTCTTGCTCGACCTATTCAGATCTTGTCGCATACTACCGTAGATCCCCAACGCTTCCGCCCCCAAGAGATCATTTTTAGTACGTAAAGAAGCCCTCGCCCGAGCTTTCGCCCGGCTTACCTTCGTCGAGCATCTTCTTGAGGACGGACGCCATAGCCTTAAAGTTGTAGGGCATCATCATCTTCTTGAGCAGCGGGCTCACCAAGCCCGGCACCTTCTGATACTGCATGACGATGTTGTAGGCCGTCTGGATACCCACCGTGTCGAATACGCGGAACGGGCCCTTGGGAGCGCCGGTGCCACGCGTCCATGCGAGGTCAATGCTCTTGGGGTCGCTCACGCCCGAGACGTACAGGTCAAGACCCGAAAGCAACCACGGTACCAGCATGGAGTTGAGCAGGTAGCCGTTCTTTTCCTTGTTGACGGGCAGGGCAAGCATGCGGATGTCGTTGGCGAAGTCGACGAGCTCGTCGAAGTAGCGCTTGTCGGTTTGGTCCTGTGCCATGACCTCGGTCATGTTGTTCTTCCAGATAGAGTTGGCAAAGTGCAGCGACAGGTACTTCTCGGGACGGCCGGTGTACTTGGCAAAGGTGCTCGGCAGCAGCGTGGATGAGTTGGTCACGATGACGGTCTTTTGCGGCAGAACCGGGGCGAGCTTCTTGTAGAAGTCGATCTTTGCCTGGGTGTCCTCGGCCATAGACTCGATGACCAGGTCGGCGTCGGCCACGGCCTTGGCAAGATCGAGCTCCAGCTTGAGTGTGGAGTAGGCACGCTCGACGGCGGCGAGCGCCGCTTCCTTGTCGAAGGGCTGGGTGCCATCGGCGATACCGGCGCACCACTCGCCCGTACCGTCCGCCATGCCCTCGATTGCCGCAATGTACTCCTTGCGCACGCGATCGATCTTGGGCTGGGTGCGGCCGATGCTGCCCTCGCTGCGCAGCCAAATCGTTACATCAAAGCCGCAGTAGGCAGCCTGAAAGGCAATCTGGCTTCCCAACACGCCGCCGCCGGCAACACAAACGGTCTTGTAGCTCATGGAACGGTCCTCTCTTACGTAATTCCATAGATGTGTATTTATTCAACCGTAAGGATGACGCGCGCTGGGGGTGGGTTCTATAAACGGGCGGTATTTCGCGGCAAACGGCTACATATGTTCATTATCTCAGGGTTCCGAGGACAATTTTTGGTGCCACCGAGACGTTGTTTTCGGAAGTATGCGGCAAATTCCGGAGCCCTCGAGCACACCCCGGTTTTTCACCAATAAAACCGCAGGCACAGAGCTTGGACATATCCAGCGTGCTCGGCCTATTCAAATTTTGCCGCATACTTCCGAAATCTAAGTTCGCAAAGGGTGATAGTTGGGGCATTTACGCAACATATGTCCAGCAAAAACGGGTGGTAGTCGATACGCTACCGCCCGTTTGTCTCATATCTAGCCCATAGCAGGCCAGTTACTTCTTAATGCCGCGTCCCAGACGCTTGGCGACCGATGTGACGGCCTCCTCGCTGGCCGGCCCGCAGCTCACGCAGTCGTCATGGGCACGCATCTGACCGGTGACCTCGTCCATCGCGAGCGGCGCCACCTTCTCGAGCTTAAAGCCCTTGCCGGCGCGCATGTTTTCCTTGGCCACGCTGATCATGAGCTTAATGCGGTTGAGCTGGTTGACCTCGGACGCGCCGGGGTCGTAGTCCACCGCGACAATGTTGCTCTCAGGATGCTGGCGGCGCAGCTCCTTGATCACAGCCTTACCCACCACGTGGTTGGGCAGGCACGCAAAGGGCTGCGTGCAGATGATGTTGGGCGCGCCATGGTCGATCAGGTCGAGCATCTCGGCCGTGAGCAACCAGCCCTCGCCCATGTTGTTGCACACCGAAAGCACCGTACGGGCCTTGTCGGCCATGGTGCCGATACGCTCGGGCGCCTCAAAGCGGCGGGACTTTTCGAGCATTTCCTCCACCGGCGTGCGCATCCAGTCCACAAGCTTGATGAGCGCCTGCATGCCCGCACGCGTCGTAGCAGAGCTACCCAACTCGTCCTTCTGCAGCTCGGCGTTGCTCATGGAGTACAGGAAGAAGTCGAGCAGGCCCGGCACCACGGCCTCGCAGCCCTCGCGCTCGATGACATCGACCACGTGGTTGTTGGCCGTGGGATGGAACTTGACCAGGATCTCGCCGACCACGCCCACGCGCGGCTTGGTACCCTCGCCCACGAGCGGCATGGAGTCGAACGCGCGGATGGCCTCGCGGCACAGCTTGGTGTAGTTATGCCTGTTAAACTTGGGCGCCAGCTTGCGGGCACGCGCCATGTACTCCTCGTAGAGTGCATTGGCGGCACCGGGCGTGGCCTCGTACGGGCGGCAACGGTAGAGCATCTGCATCATCACGTCACCAAAGAGCACCGCGTACACGGCCTGCTTAAGCAGCGCCGGCGTCAGCTTAAAGCCGGGGTTGTCCTCGCCGAGCGCCACGGCCGAAAGCGAGATCACCGGAATCTCGGGGTGGCCGCTCTCGCGCAGGGCCTTGCGGATGAGCGCGATGTAGTTGGTGGCACGGCAGCCGCCGCCGGTCTGGCTGATAACCACGGCCGTCTTGGACAGGTCGTACCGACCGCTCTCGATGGCCTCCATAATCTGGCCGGTCACCAAAATGGACGGATAGCAAATGTCATTGTTCACGTAGCGCAGGCCGGCCTCGACGGCATCGTGATCGGTCGAGGGCAGCAGCTCCAAGTTGTAGCCGGCACCACGGAACACCTCTTTGACCAGGTCAAAGTGGATCGGCGCCATCTGCGGGCACAGGATGGTGTAGCCCTCGTCGCGCATCTGCTCGGTAAAGGGCACCTTCGGCCATGCGGTCGAAGCACTCTCGCGCTGAGCCTCAAACGTGTACTTGCGGCTCGCGAACGCGGGGGCATCCGTGGAGGGCGCCACCGGCGCGGCATCGCCCTGCTCGTAAGCCTCGCCCGCGGCCGTGGCCTCGGCCAAGCGCTCGGCCTCCTGGTCCTTAAGCGCGGCCATGAGCGAGCGGATGCGGATGCGCGCGGCACCCAGGTTGGACACCTCGTCGATCTTGAGCACGGTGTAAATCTTGCCGCTGGCTTCCAGGATCTCCTGCACCTGGTCGGTGGTCAGGGCGTCCAAGCCGCAGCCGAAGGAGTTGAGCTGGATCAGGTCCAGGTCGTTGCGCATCGTCACAAAACGAGCGACGGCGTACAGGCGGCTGTGGTACATCCACTGGTCGACGACGCGAATCGGACGCTCGGGCTTTACCAGATGCGCGAGCGAATCCTCGGTAAAGACCGCAAAGCCAAAGCTCGAGATAAGCTCGGGCAGGGCGTGGTTGATCTCGGGGTCGTTATGGTAGGGACGACCGGCGAGCACGATGCCGTGACCGCCGTGGTCCTCGACCCACTTAAGGGCCTCCTCGCCCATGGTCTGGATGTCCTCGTGGAAGCGCGCGTCGGCCTCAAAGGCAGCGTTGACGGCAGCATCGACCTCGGAGCGCGTGATCTTGGGTCCACGCACGCGACCGCGACCGGCCTCAGCATCGGCCACACGGTCGACGGCGAGCACCTGGTACAGACGGCGCTTGAGCTCGGTCTTGTCGTGATAGGGCACAAACGGATACAGGAACTCGATGTTCTGCTCGCGGATCTCGTCGATGTTGAGTGCCAACGCCGTGGGGTAGCTCATGACGATGGGGCAGTTGTAACAGTTGCCGGCGGTCGGATCCTCCTTGCGCTCCCAGCGCACGCACGGCATCCAGATGAAGTCGACATCGCGGTCGATAAGGTTCATCACATGGCCGTGGCTCATCTTTGCCGGATAGCACACGCTCTCGGACGGCATGGACTCGATGCCCGCCTGGTAGGTCTTCTTGCTCGACTGGTCGGACAGCTGCACGCTAAAGCCCAGGCGCGTAAAGAACGCGTGCCAGAAGGGGTAGTTCTCGTACATGTTGAGCGCGCGGGGGATACCGACGGTGCCGCGCGGGGCCTCGTCGGGGCTCAGCACCTCGCGGTTAAAGAGCAGCTCGTTTTTCTTTTTGAAGAGGTTGGGGGCCTCGGTCTTCTGCTTTTTGTGGCCGGCGCCCTTCTCGCAGCGGTTGCCGGTAATGAAGCGCCTACCGCCGCCAAAATCGTTGACGGTGAGCTGGCAGTTGTTGGAGCAACGGCCGCAGCGGACGTGCTTTTGCGTCACGGTGAGGTGCGCGATGTCCTCGGCAGAAAGGATGGTCGAGGTGCCGTCGGCGCCGGCGCGGTCGCGGGCGAGCAGGGCCGCACCGTAAGCACCCATGCAGCCGGCGATGTCGGGACGCACGGCGTGCACGCCGGTGAGCTGCTCAAATGCGCGCAGCGTGGCATCGGACATAAAGGTGCCACCCTGAACGATCACCTGGCTGCCGATCTCCTTGGGGTCGCGCAGCTTAATGACCTTGAACAGGGCATTCTTGATGACGGAATAGGACAGGCCGGCCGCGATGTCGCCCACCGTGGCACCTTCCTTTTGCGCCTGCTTGACGCGCGAGTTCATAAAGACCGTGCAGCGGCTGCCCAAATCGACCGGGGCCTTGGCATGGATGGCGGCATCGGCGAACGCGCGCACGTCCATGTTCATGGACACGGCGAAGCTCTCGATAAAGCTGCCGCAGCCCGATGAGCAGGCCTCGTTGAGCATAATGTGCTCGATGACGCCGTCCTTCACGCGCAGGCACTTCATGTCCTGGCCGCCGATGTCCAGGATAAACTCGACACCGGGCAGGAATGCCTTGGCGCCGCGCAGGTGCGCGACGGTCTCGATCTCGCCGGAATCGGCCTTGAGGGCCTCGATGAGCAGCGCCTCGCCGTAGCCCGTGGTGGTCACGTGGCCGATGGTGCAGCCGGCAGGGATGTGATTGTAGAAATCGGCCATGATGACCTTGGCCGTGCCCAGGATGTCGCCGTTGTTGTTGCCGTACCAGGTGTGCAACAGCTGGCCGTCCTCGCCCACGAGCGCGGCCTTCATGGTGGTGGAGCCGGCGTCGATGCCGATGAACACGCGGCCGGTGTAGCCGTCGAGCTTACCCTTGGGGACGACCTCGGTGTCGTGGCGGCCCTTGAACTCGGCAAAGTCCTCGTCGGTGGCAAAGAGCGGATCCAGGCGCTCGACCTCGGCACCCTGCGTGTCGCCCAAGCTGTCGATAGCCTCGATGAGCTGCGGGAACGTGCTGAGCTTGTTGGACTCGTGCGCCATGGCGGCGCCGCTCGCCACAAACAGGTGAGCGTTTTGGGGCACGATGCGGTGCTCCTCGTCCAGGTTGAGCGTGAGGTAGAAGCGGTGGCGCAGCTCGGAGAGATACTGCAGCGGGCCGCCAAGGAAGGCGACGTTGCCGCGGATGGGACGACCGCACGCCAGGCCCGAGATGGTCTGGGTCACGACAGCCTGGAAGATGGAAGCGGCGACGTCCTCGGGGCGGGCACCCTCGTTGAGCAGCGGCTGCACGTCGGTCTTGGCAAAGACGCCGCAGCGGCTGGCAATGGGATAGATGGTAGTGGCGTTGGCCGCGAGCTCGTTGAGGCCGCTGGCGTCGGTGTGCAGCAGGGTTGCCATCTGGTCGATGAACGCGCCCGTGCCGCCGGCGCAGGTGCCGTTCATGCGCTGCTCAATGCCATTATCGAAGTAGATGATCTTGGCGTCCTCGCCGCCCAGCTCGATGGCGACATCGGTGGCCGGGATGAGGGTCTCGACGGCACGCTTGCTGGCGATGACCTCCTGGACAAACTCCAGGTCGAGCCACTGGGACAGCAGCAGGCCACCCGAGCCAGTAATGGCGCAGGTCATCTGGGCCGTCGGCAGCACGGTCACAGCGCCCTCGAACAGGTCGCGGGCGCAGGCACGGACGTCGGTGTGGTGGCGCTGGTACTTGGCGTAGACAATCTGGTTGTCGTCGTTGAGCACGGCGAGCTTAACGGTGGTGGAGCCCACGTCGATGCCCAGGTGCAGGTTGCCGTGGGCGTTGCCGGGGTTGAAGATCGCGCCTTCGGGGGCGTGGGCGGCGGCTACGGGCTCAGCGGCGGTGGCGGGCTCGCTGGCAACGGACGTCTCCCCTGCCGCGTTCTTGGCATCGGCAACTGCCTCGGCGACCTTCTCGGCAGCGGCAGTCGCGGCCTTCTGCGCGGCGTCCACCACGGCGGGCGCGGCCTCGCGTGCGGCAGCGACCATGCGGTCCTTGATGCCCTCGACGAGTTTGCTCATTGTCTCTCCTCTTAGTTGTTGGACTCGACGGTTGCGGCGGTGTCGGCCGCGTCCTCGAGCTGCAAGTTCAATAGCTTCATGCCGTATTCCGGCACGTTGATATCGATGGGTTGGCCATACAGGTCACCGGGGCGCACAAAAGCGAGCACCGTCATAATGCGCGCCATGGCCTCAGGCGATTCGGTGAGTCCACGCTCAAACCAGCGCTGAATCATGCCGACCTCGGCACTTACGACGTAGGTAACGTAGTAGTCAAAGAACGTGCCCAGCGCCAGGCCCAAAATGCCCGTCTGCGCACGCGGCACCACAGCCTCACGAGCGGTGTCGATGATCCTTTTAATGAAGGCCTGGTCGCCGCCCGGACCCAACAGCGCACCGATTAAGTCGCGGTTGGCCGCAAGATAACGCAGCAGCTCAACCGAACCGGGCGCCGGCTCGAGCTCATCTATGTTGTGATAGAGATCGGGCAGCTGAGCTGCGGTGATGAGCTCAATGCGCTCACGGATCTCGGCCAGCAAGCCGTCCTCGATTTGATTGATAAAGTCAGGGATATCGCGGTAGTGCGAATAGAACGTGCGGCGCGTAAGACCGGCGCGCTCGGTGAGCGACGCGACATTAATGCGCGAAAGGTCGCCGCTTTCGGCAAGCTCGCTGGCAAGTGCCTGGCGAAGGGCACGCTGCGAGCGAAGGGACCGGCGATCGCATTTCTCGAGCTGGGACAAGCGTCCTCCTTGTTACTCAGCCTGTGCGCTATTGCACAGTGCGAGTATTATTGCACACCGTGTGCATCAACACGTAAAGGCAATATTTTGGATGTGATAAAGGGACAGCCCCTTTGTCCCTTTGTCCCAGCCTGAAGCGACATTGCCGATTGTCCAAAATGTCATTCGTGGGTAGAATAGTGTCGACGGCAGCCCAAGTTCTAGCTGGCTGGGCAGCGCCGTTGCTTGTTTTAGGGGGTCAACGCCTTAGCGGCGGCGACCCCTTCTGTTACGCTTCGAGCGTTGCTTGAGTGCCTCGGAAAGTCCGATAAGCGTCGTAAGAAGCGAGACCAATGCGGTCAGGAGCCTCACGAAATCAATCAAATCGGTCATGGGCATCACCTCCCATCAGATGGAGGGCGCTGCCCGGCACATGGAACTGCCGCCAACGATACCGATTCTATCAAAGCGCAGTTAAATATGCGAATATATGTTCGTGTTTAAAGAAGCTCGTCCCCACTGTGACAAAGGGACAGTCCCTTTGTCACATTATTCGATGACGGTGCAGGAGTTCTGCTTGCGCATGGTGGCGAGCATGTGTTTGGGGACGGCGTGGACCATGCAGTTGCCGATAGTTGCGCTCGCGGCGGCCTTAGCTGCATCGCTTGCGTTTTTGGTCGCGTAGCTGTGGCGGAAACGCTTGAGCATGGCGATATCGTTGCCGCCGTCGCCGTAGACCGCGACCTCGTCCTCGGCAATACCGTAGTAGCCCGCCAGCCAGGCAATACTCTCGCCCTTGTTGCACGTCACGTCCGTGATTTCGAACATCACGGGGTCAAACGGCGCGTTGACCACACGGTCCGAACGCTCGGCAAGATACGCCTTAAGGTCGCGCTCCAGCTCGCGCGAGGTCACGCGACAGTTGATCTTGCACACATCGTGGCGCAAGATGTCGCCGATCGACTGGTCGAAATACTGCTCCTCGTGATAGCCGCCACGTGCACGCATGCCACGCATCACGATACGCTTGATGGGGCTGTCCTTTTTAAAGCCCGCCTGGTGCATCTCGAACGAACCACTCGAGAACATGCCGTCGGGCGTGGAGCAGTCAAAGCAGATATCCGGAAACTCCTTGAGTAGCTCCTCGGTGATCTGCGGGTCGACGGTCCAGGTTTTGAGCACCTCGCCATGACTGTCGCGCACGATGGATCCGTTGGAGCAGCAGGCGTCAAGCGCCAGGCCTGTAAAGCCATGCTCGCCGATCGGCAGCGTCGAGCGTCCGGTCGCGGGAACCACATGCAAGCCAGCCTCGGTCAGCTCGCGAATGGCGCGGCGGATAGTCCCATCTGCCTCGTGCAGGGCGTTAAGCAGCGTTCCGTCTAAATCACTCGCGAACATCTTGATCATGGACATACCTCTCTTTCGTCTGCACGATATTGTAGACGAGCAGGAGAACTGGAAACGGCGGGGTAAGCAAACCTTACGCGAGGGCTTACACCGCCCAAGGCCTTACTCGCCCGCCCCTTTGCGTTCAAACATGCCGAGCAAAAGAGCGACGAGCACGCCGGCAGCGACCATCGCCGCCATAACGACCGCAGGCGTTGCCATGTCGTAAGCGTAGCCATAAACCATCTGCCCTATCGGAGTGGTGCACGAAAGCAGCAGGTGAACAATCGAGAGAGCCTTTCCTCTCACCCCTCTTGCAGCCTCGCGCTGCACGCGCCCAATAAGCTCGATCGAAGCGATATTGGCCCACAGCATCACCCAGAACATGCCGAGCGAATAGGCGATGCATGCGGCCCATGCGGGCGCGCCGATCGCCAACGATATCCAAACCGGAACGACCCCAAGAGTCGACAACAGGATGTATCGCCCCATGTGCCCCGCGTTGAACCTATACGGTGACATACCGACCATTAGTCCGCCAACGAGTCCGCCGGCCCCGGCCGTCCCCTCAATGAGGCCAACCCATTGAGCGGACGCCCCGAGATGCACTGAAACGACAACGGGGGTACCCAACGAGGCGCCCGCGAGCGCCAGGTTGAACAACGCTACCAGCAAAACTGTGAGCAACAGCGTTTGTTTAGCCCCAAAGAAAGCAATCGCATTACGTAGGCCAAGATCGGGGCCCTGGCCCTTTTTCGCATCTCTTTCTTTGTTGCATGAAGGCGCCCGAGAAAACAGCGTGCCAACAATTGCGGAGAAGGCAAAGCCCAAAGATGCCACGGCTCCTGCGCCATCGATTCCAGCCCAGCCGTAAAGGGCCGCCCCGGCAAAGGGGCCCAGGATGTTTGCCCCCATCGTGACTTGAGAAGCCCAGGCGCACCCTCGCTCAACCTGATCTTCACCCAACAGCTCGGGAATAGCGGCCTGAACCGCAGGTTTGCAGATTGCCTGAGCGGCATAGTCGGTACACAGCAACACTATTGTCGACGAGACGCAGCCAAACGCGTTCCGGCACAGGGGCATGCAAGCAGTCACCGCCGCGAGCGCCATCCCAAGAACGCTGAAGATGCGACCGCAATCCGCGCGGTCCGCAAGCACACCGCCCAAAGGTGTTGCCGCAAGATAAGGAAGAAAAGACACCGCCCCCACAAGGCCATATGCGGTGGCAGAGCCCGTCTCGTCCAGCACATAAAGTGGATAAGCAAAGCAGAGAACGACACTTCCCAGAAGCAAGCATGCCTGGGCCAGCAGCAAGGCGGCAAACCGCCGTGTGCTCGCGCGACGGACTGTATCGGCACCCGCCGCGTCAAGTCTTTTCCGCTCGATGGACATGCAAAACTCTCCCCAGATACATACTATTGGTATGTATTATGTACAGCCAACTTTCTCCGGGTAGCGCCGGCGCGTTCCTCCACACAATACATACCGTTGGTATCTATCTAGATGTCTGCCGTCCAGGCATTCCAGACCTTCTTGGTAGTCTCGCAAACGTCCTGCCCCAGGTCGATTCCAAGCGCACGGGACATCCTAGAGAGGCACTCTGCCCTCGCGAGCATCGCCTCAAGCGAATCGTTTGGTCTGAATAGCGGAATCAGCCAAAGATTCGCAAGGAGCGCTATGGCCTCTGCCGCCTGCTCCGGGTACTCGCATGTGAGAGAGCCATCCGCCGCGCCTTCCCGGATGATGGGCAATAGGCAGCGATTGGCTGACTCATCAAATGTGCCCTGAAACTGAATCGCCAATAAGCGCGAGCTCTTGATGGGGTCGGCAGCGGGGCTCATACGTCGCCACAGCTCTACCTGGGGAACGATCGAATCCGCAGAGTACAGGCGCTGGAGCTTCTGCGCCCCGTCAAGGCGCCGGTCCTCGAAAAGCTTTTGACGAGCCTCGACGACGGGAGCCATCGCCCGATCAAACGCGGCGTTGAAAATCTCTTCTTTGCTCTTGAAGTGATGATAGACAGCGCCCTTGGTCATGCCATCGAGACGGTCAACGATATCTTGAATGCTCGTCCCCTCATAACCCTGTGCACAGAATAGCTCCAGTGCCGCGTCGAGAATCTTCGCGACCGTCTCCTCGGGATATTTATTGCGACCCATAATCCGTCCATCCGCAACACAAGCCTTATGCCTCACTGCAGTATTTTAACGTTGCAGATGACAGACGGTCGGCCCTACACCGCGGCGGGGCCGTGTTCGCCGGTACGGATGCGGATAACATCCTCGACCGGCTCGACCCAAATCTTGCCGTCGCCGACGGCACCGGTGCGAGCGGCGCTGCAGATAATGTCAACGATACCGTCGACATGCTCGTCGGCGCAGATGAGGGTGAACTGCACCTTGGGGATCGTGTTGACGAGCAACTCGTTGCCGCGCACGTATTCCTTCCAGCCATGCTGCGCGCCGCATCCCTGCACCTGGTTGATAGTCATACCGCGAACATCAGCAGCAAACAGCGCATCTTTAAGAACCTCAAGCTTCTCAGCACGAACGATCGCCGTAATTTTCTTCATAGTGAATTCCTCTCTTCAATAAAAGAAATGAGTTGCCATTCAATGAGGCGGGTTTCCCAGGTGCCGCAGATTGGGTTGAAAGAGGAGCGCCGCGTACTTTTGTACGCAAGCGACGGTTTGAAACCCAAGGTGCGGTGCCTGGGGAAGCCGCGCGACGATTGAACGGCAAGGTGCGGAGCCTGGGGAAGCTGCTAATCGAGTCCGGAGAAAGAAGGATAGGCGCTCTCGCCGTGCTGACTGGCATCCAGGCCCA
Organism: Collinsella sp.; assembly: GCA_019424945.1. Classification (GTDB taxonomy): domain Bacteria; phylum Actinomycetota; class Coriobacteriia; order Coriobacteriales; family Coriobacteriaceae; genus Collinsella. Next base: position 16,222 of record JAHYYN010000051.1, read on the forward strand.
GTGCCTCGTCGGCCTCGTCCACGCGCAGGCTACCGTGGAACAGCGCCTTGACCACCGCGGCGATCACCAAGTCAAGCATCAGCACAATAACGACCGTCACCACAATGCCCAGAACCTGCGAGACAAGCAGCGACACGTCGCCCGTGTAGAACAGGCCGCCCTTACCGGTCCACGAGAGCTCCGGCACGCAGAACAGGCCCGTGAGCACACCGCCCAAGATGCCGCCGATACCGTGGCAACCGAACGCGTCGAGCGCATCGTCGTAGCCGAACTTGGTCTTAAGATGGCTGATGGCCAGATAGCAGACGGGCGATACGATCAGGCCCATGACCAGCGCCGCCCACGGCTCGACAAAGCCCGCACCCGGCGTAACCACCACAAGGCCCGCAACCAAACCGGTGCTAGCACCCACCAGCGTGGGACGACCGGTGTGCACGCGCTCGACGACAAGCCACGAGACCATGCCCGCCGCGCTGGCCGTCACGGTGTTGAGGATGGCGAGTGCCGCCACGGCGTCGGCCTTAAACTCGCTGCCGCCGTTAAAGCCAAACCAACCAAACCAAAGTAGACCGGCGCCCAGCGCCACAAACGGCACGTTATGCGGACGGTAGCTCACCATGCCAAAGCCGCGACGACGGCCGAGCATTAAGCAGAGAATCAGGCCCGTGAGACCGGACGAAATGTGTACCACGTCGCCGCCGGCAAAGTCGAGCGCGCCGATGATGTCGCCGATAAAGGAACCATCGCCGCCCCAAACCATGTGGGCGAGCGGCGCATAGACCACGAGCAGCCAAATGCCCAGGAAGGCCGTCATGGCACCAAACTTAACGCGGCCTGCCAGACTGCCCGTAACGATAGCGGCGGTGATCATGGCAAACGCCATCTGGAAGGCGATGTTGATGATCTGAGGGTAGACGGCACCATCCGCAGCATTGCCCTCGGCCGCCTGCAGCACCTGGTTGAGCACCGGCAGGCACAGCAACTGGTCAAAGCCGCCAATAAACGGGCTAGAACCGTCGCCACCGTAGGCCAGCGACCAGCCGGCAACAATCCACAGCACACCAACCAGGCCAATGGCGCCAAAGCACATAAGCATGGTGTTGATGACATTTTTGCGCCTGGACAGGCCGCCATAGAAAAACGCCAGACCCGGTGTCATTAAAAACACGAGCATGGTGCAGATGAGCATAAACGTTGTCGATCCCGTATCGTACATTCGCTCCCCCTTGGTCGCATGAACGTTGTCGGCGCCCATCATGCGGCCGAGGGGCAACTGGTGTAGACCAGATACGGCGTTGTTAAACGCTGCGTTGTCGAATGGAAACGGCACCGCAATCTTGGAAACGGCGCGGCAACGGACGCGAAACGAACGGGAAACGTGCGAACGAGAAGGGCGCGCTTGGCTCCGCTCTGGCTAGCGCCGGAACAGCTCGCGGGCTCGGTCGCGGAGGTCGGTAGCTCGGATGACGCCCTCGTAACGATTGATGCGCAGACGCGGGAAGGCGTTAAAGAAGCGTAGGTCGCGGCGGCTGAGTGACACGCTCGGTACCGGGCGGCTCATGCGCTTGCCGGCAAGGCGACGACCGAGCGACGGACGCGGCATGCTCGGCGCGGCATCGGCCACGCGACGGGCAGCGAGCGCCAGGCCGCGAGCACCATCCGAGATAAACGTCGGCATCGAAGTCTTCTCGCGCAGGGCATCGAGCGCGGCGTCGCCCAGCTCGGCCAGCCAAGCGTTAACGGCGCGACCGCGGATATGCGTCTGCGCCACCGAGTCAATCGCCGAATCGGGAATACGTTCGAGCATAGAGTCGGAGGCGTCGGCAAGCGACTCATTGATGCGGTCGGCAAGGTCGGCACGCACGCGCTCAAGCTGATCGGACAGACGCCGCCAGCTCGCCAACGAGCACACCGCATCGACCATCATCGCGACCGCGACGATAAAGGCGGACAGCCGCACAATCAGCACCGGCAGATGGCCAAGCAGCCCAAGCAATGCCGGCTCCACTAAACGGCAAATACACAACGCACCCAAGCCAAACGCGCAGGCCCAGTACAGGCAGATGCGTCCGTGCAGGTTAAACGGCAGATGCGAGTAATCCCAAAACCGGGCACCCGTCGTTTTTTCCAACAGCACGCCCACGCTATATTCGATCAGGCTGCATACGAGCGCGGCAGCGACAAACTGGCTCGAGGCGTCTGGGATTCCACGCAGCAGCAGCCAGCACGCGATGCCGCCCGCACCGTAGATGGGACAACACGGCCCTAGCAAAAAGCCGCTGTTGGCAAAGCGTCCGTGGTTGAGCATGGCGCAGACTGTCGACTCCCATACCCAGCCGCAAAAACCGTAGAAGGCAAACGAGAGTACCAGCGCCGAGAGCGGACATGCGGCAAGCGTCGCGCCGTCAAATGCCATGTCGATCGCGGTTCCCACCGTCTACTCACTCCTCTTTTCGTTCGATTCTTTGCTCGAGCCGTCACTCGGGCCCTCGTTCAAATCGTTCGCGCCGCCTTTGCGCGGCAGACGGCCGGCAATCGTCTCGCGCAGTGCGCACCATTTATCCGCCAGGCACACAATCCATGCCTCACGACACGTCGGCGGCACCGGTACCAGCGGAAACATATGCCGTACGATAATATTCCGCTCGCGCGGCGTCAGCTCAAAATCTTCCTCCGCACGCGCCAAGGCAAAAAACGGGTGGCGAAAGCCATGCAGCCGATGGCTTGGGTCGGGATCGTGCCAGTCATAGAGAAAGTAATCGTGCAGCAGGGCCCCGCGCAGCAGCGATAAGCGGTCGACGGAGATACCGACGCGGCCCAGGCGCTCGGCAAAGGACAGACTTGCCCGCGCTACCGAGGTCACATGTGTATAGACCGTCACATCGCCATGTTGGATAAACTCATGCATCAGGTCCAAGCGGCCCGCCTGGGCAAGCTGACGGGCGGCATCGTCGACCTCGCGCGCGATTTTCTCGGCACGAACGGTATCGGACATGCGGCCTCCTTCCGGCGGCGCTCGGCGGCAAGCCGCAGCCTGCACGCAATGAATAAAATCATCATCGAATTTACCAGTATGGCATCGGACAAAACGTTTTGCCCCACCAGTTGGCGAATTACCGCGCCGCCGTCACATATCAAACGCCAAAATGTGCGAGACTGTCTTGTGCAATTGTGCCGGCCGAGGGAGTGCCGGCGCACGATTCGCATGGAGTAACCCACAACGATGCTGCTTACGCAAACGACAACGCCCGAGGACGTCAAGGCTCTCGATCGCGCCGAGCTTCCGCTGCTCTGCGGCGAGATCCGCCACGCCATCCTCGAAAGCTCCGCCGCCGTCGGCGGGCACGTTGCCCCCAACCTGGGCGTCGTTGAGCTTACGGTTGCGCTCCATCGCGTGTTTAACTCCCCCACCGACAAAATTGTCTTTGACGTGTCGCACCAGACCTATGCCCACAAGGCGCTGACTGGGCGCGCGTACACTTATATCGACCCGGCACGCTACGGCGAGGCCTCTGGCTTTGCCAATCCCGACGAGTCCGAACACGACCTGTTCGCCATGGGCCACACCTCCACATCGGTGAGCCTGGGCTGCGGCTTGGCACACGCCCGCGATCTGGCGGGCGACAGCTACAACGTCATTACCATCATTGGCGACGGTTCGCTTTCGGGCGGTCTGGCGTTTGAGGGCTTTAACAATGCCGCCGAGCTCGACAGCAACCTGATCATCATCGTCAATGACAACGACCAGTCCATCGCCGAAAACCACGGTGGCCTGTATCGCAATCTGGCCGAGCTGCGCGCCAGCAACGGCACCTGCGAGCGCAACGTTTTCCGCGCGATGGGGCTCGACTACCGCTATCTGGACGCCGGTAACGATGTGTTGGCCCTGGTCGACGCGCTGCAGGAACTGCGCAATATCGATCATCCCATCGTGCTGCACGTCTCCACCGCCAAGGGCAAGGGCTTTGAGCCGGCCCAGAGCGACCCCGAGCGCTGGCACCACGTGGGTCCGTTTGACATGGCGACTGGGCGCAAGCTCTGCCCGGGCCATCCGAGCGAGCCTGCGCCGCGCACCTATGCCGACATTACGGGCGAGGCGCTCAGCGCCGCCATCGAGCACGATCCGCAGGTCGTGGGCATCACGGCCGCCACGCCCTACATCATGGGCTTTACACCCGAGCTTCGCGCTGCCGCCGGCAAACAGTTCGTCGATGTGGGCATTGCCGAGGAGCACGCCGTGACCTTTGCCACCGCGCTTGCGCGCTCGGGCGCCAAGCCGGTCTTTGGCGTGTACGGTACGTTCTTGCAGCGTGCCTATGACGAGCTGTGGCACGACCTGTGCCTCAACGATGCCCCGGCGACGATCCTTGTATTTGGCGCATCAATCTTTGGCACTACGTCCGAGACGCACCTTTCGTTCTTTGATATTTCCATGCTGGGCGGTCTTCCCAACATGCACTACCTGGCGCCGGCCTGCATGGAGGAATATCTGTCCATGCTAAGCTGGTCGCTCGACCACCGCGAGCATCCCGTGGCGATTCGTGTGCCTGGTATTGGCCTGGTAAGCCGTCCCGATCTGGCGCCCGCCGAAGACGCCGACTACAGCGCCGTTCGCTACAACGTGCTGAGCCAGGGTCGCGACGTTGCTGTGCTCGCGCTTGGCGACTTCTTTGAGCTGGGCGAGCGCGTGGCAAATCGCTTGGCTGCCGAGTACGGCATCGAGGCCACGCTCGTCAACCCTCGCTTTGCAACCGAGCTTGACCGCGAGTTCCTCGACAGCCTTGCCGCCGAGCATCGCGTTGTCGTCACCCTCGAGGACGGCATCTTGGACGGCGGCTGGGGCGAGCGTGTCGCGTGCTACTTGGCCTGCACGCCCGTGCGCACGCGCACCTTTGGCATCGCCAAGGGCTTCCCCGACCGCTACGACCCCAACGAGTTGCTCGCTCAGAACGGCATGACGGTCGAGAACATGGCTGCCGAGGCCGTAAGGCTACTCAACGAGTAAAAAACCTCCGCAAGGGAAGCACCCCTGCGGAGGTTTTTATTTTCGCGACGCGATTATCTCAATCTGTAACATCTATGGCCCGAATTCTCGTCTACCTGTTACAGATTGAGACAAACCGTCTTTGCCCCTGACCTTTGTCTCAATCTGTAACAGAAAGAGACCTTTTGGCCGTCTAACTGTTACAGATCGAGACATTCGAATTCCCCTGAAGAGATAATCTCAATCTGTAACAGTTACTCGGCAAAAATGGCTGCAGATGTTACAGATCGAGACAAAACAGCAAGGCATGCCGCTGCATCGGCCAGAACCACCACAAAGGTGCCTGTCCCTTTTTGGTAGGTTGAATAACCCATAAGGTAAGTATGTTTCTGAGTTATTTCGTGTTGACCCATTTGAGCGCGATAGGGTATAACTCTACTCAACCGCTAGGGATTTTATTGAGAAAGGTGTTCTACCATGAGCAAGAACCTCTCCCAGCAGGTCGTTCTCGACCGCCGCGGCTTCGTTGCCGCCACCTTCGCAACCGTCGCCGGCCTTGGTCTTGCCGGCTGCTCTGACACCAGCGCCGAGACCGACAAGGGTTCCGCCACCGGCTCCTCCAAGAGCTCCGAAGATACCGAGGCTTCCACCACGCTCGACGCCAAGGCATTCGACAAGCTCGTCGACAACGGCCCCAAGGCCGATGACGACGCCATCGCTGCCAGCACCTGGGCGACGGCCGTCAAGGACGCCGGCATCTTTAAGATCGGTGGCGTTCAGACCTCCACGCTCTTCTCCCTCCTCAACGAGAAAGACGGTCAGACCCGCGGCTTCGACGCCGGTATCGCACAGCTTCTGTCCAACTACATTCTGGGCGAGAACAAGGTCGAGATCACCCAGGTGACCTCGGACACGCGCGAGTCCGTCCTGCAGAACGGCCAGGTCGACGCCGTCTTTGCCACCTACACCATCACTGACGAGCGCAAGAAGCTCGTCTCCTTCGCCGGCCCCTACTACTACACCCAGCAGGCCATCCTGGTGCTCGCCGACAACGACGACATCAAGAGCGTCGACGATCTGGCCGACAAGAACGTCGCCGTCCAGTCCGGCTCCAACGGCCCCGCCATCCTGGAGGAGTTCGCCCCCAAGGCTAGCCAGCAGGAGTTCAAGACCGACGAGGAGGCCCGCCAGGCACTCCAGCAGGGCCGCGTTGACGCCTACGTCATCGATAACAACATGCAGCAGAGCGCCCTGGTCCGCGAGCCCGGTAAGTACAAGATCGCCGGCAAGCCCTTCGGCAGCAAGGAGCCCTATGGTATCGGCCTGCCGCTCGATTCCGACGGCGTCGCCTTTGTCAACGACTTCCTTAAGAAGATCGAGGACGACGGCACCTGGACCGAGCTGTGGCAGATCTGCATCGGTGACCGTACGGGCGACACCAATGTTCCCGAGCTGCCCGAGATCGGCGCCTAGGCAGCGAGCCTGGTAACGACCGCTGCGAAACCATACGGAAACGCATGATGCGCTTTATTGCGGTAAACTGTTTCCTCACTGAGTTGTCGGGGCTTCCGTACACACGGGAGCCCCTTTCCTTATCGGCGGGAGGTCCGCATGAGTCTCTCCGAGCTCTGGTCGCTCTATGGCCAGAACTATATCGACGCGCTGCTAGCAACCTGGGGCATGACGCTTGAGTCGTTTGTCATCGCCATGGTGCTGGCCGTAGCCGTCACCGTGATGCGCGTGTCGCCGCTCAAGCCGCTGCGCGTCTTTGGCGACCTGTATGTTCAGGTCTTCCGTAACATCCCCGGCATCGCGCTGCTCATCATCGTCGTCTATGCGCTGCCGCCGCTTAAGGTCGTTCTGCCCTACCGCACCTGCGTTATCGTCGCCACGGTCCTTTTGGGCTCGGCCTTTGGCTCCGAGAACTTTATGAGCGGCATCAACACCGTCGGCGTCGGCCAGGTGGAAGCCGCCCGCTCGCTCGGCATGAGCTTCAGCCGTATCCTCGCCAAGATCGTGATTCCGCAGGCGCTGCGCTCGAGCGTGCTGCCCATGACCAACCTCTTTATCGCCGTCATGCTCACCACCGCGCTCGGTAGCCAGGTGCCGCTTAAACCGCAGGAGCTCACCGGCGTGGTGAGCTATATCAACACGCGCTCGCTTGGCGGCGTCGCCGCGTTCTTTATCTCGGCGCTCGGCTACCTGGGCACGGCCTTTGTGGTGAGCCACATTGGCAACTACATCGATAAGAAGGTGAGGATCCTCCGATGAGCAAGCATTCCTCTCCCGCGCTCACCATGCGCGATGCGCTCTACGAGGCTCCCGGCCCCAAGATGCGCGCCAAGATTCGCATCGGCACCGCCATCTCACTTGTTGCCGTGGCCGCGCTCATCGCTCTGGTACTGCAGCGCTTTTATGTGACCGGTCAGCTTTCAGTCCACTATTGGTATTTCTTTACGCACCTCACTACCTGGAAGTTCTTACTTGCCGGTTTTGAGGGCACGGTAAAGGTCGCGCTCACCGCTGGCGCCATCGCGCTGGTACTGGGTCTGGCCCTCATGCTCGGCCGCACCAGCGACATCAAGCCGCTGCAGCTGGTCTGCCGCGTGCTCACCGATTTCTTCCGTGGCGTGCCGAGCCTACTGTTCATCTACTTCTTCTTTTTGGTGCTGCCCCAGTACAAGATCGCGCTGCCGTCGTTTTGGATGCTCACGCTTCCCGTCGCGCTCGCTGCAGCCGGTGTGCTTGCCGAGATCTTCCGCGCCGGCGTCAATGCCGTGCCGCGCGGCCAGGTCGAGGCCGCCCAGGCGCTCGGTCTCGCCAAAGCTAAAATCACCTTTAAAATCGTGCTGCCGCAGGCGATTCGCTTTATCATTCCGTCGTTGATTTCGCAGCTTGTAGTCGTCGTCAAAGACACCACCGTCGCCTACGTGGTGAGCTACCCCGACCTCATGCAAAACGCCCGCGTACTCATTACCAACTACGACGCCCTCGTGTCGGTCTATCTGGTGATCGCGGTCATCTACATCCTCATCAACGTTGCAATCAACAAGGCCGCCGTCTACGTCTCGCACAAGACCGGCGCGACCATCATTCGCTAACGATTTACCATTTCGAGTCATAAGGAGCCGAGCACCATGGCACAGAGCACTTCTTCCACCGGTAATCAGCCGCTGATCGAGCTCAAGCACGTCGATAAGCACTATGGCGATCTGCACGTCCTCAACGACATTAATCTCTCGGTCGACCGCGGCGAAGTCGTCGTCGTGATCGGCCCCTCGGGCTCGGGCAAATCGACCATGTGCCGCACCATCAACCGCTTGGAGACCATCGACTCGGGCGAGATTCTCATCGAGGGCGAGCCCCTGCCGCAGGAAGGCAAGGATCTTGCCCGCATGCGTGCCGAGCTGGGCATGGTGTTTCAGCAGTTCAACCTGTTCGCGCATATGACCGTGTTGCAGAACGTCATGCTGGGACCGGTCGATGTGCTGGGCGTCTCCAAGGACGAGGCCCGCGAGCGCGCCATGGATCTGTTGAGCCGCGTGGGCGTTGCCGAGCAGGCCGACAAGGTGCCCGCACAGCTCTCGGGCGGCCAACAGCAGCGCGTAGCCATCGCCCGCTCGCTTGCCATGCAGCCCAAGGCCATGCTCTTTGACGAGCCCACAAGCGCCCTTGACCCCGAGATGATTAACGAGGTGCTCGAGGTCATGGTCCGCCTGGCCCAGCAGGGCATGACGATGATCGTGATTACGCACGAGATGAACTTTGCCCGCCGCGTGGCCGACCGCGTCGTGTTTATGGCCGACGGCCAGATCGTAGAGACCGGCACGCCCGACGAGTTCTTCGACCATCCCCAGACCAAGCGCGCCCAAGACTTCCTCAACTCCATCAAGGGCCACTAACCCAATTGCCACGCGGGACACATTCATCTGCAGCGTTTGCCCCGCGCCGCCCTGCGCCATGTCCACCCGGATTCGAAAGCCACGCCCATGATCGGAACTCGCACTTCATCGTCATACACCCCGCACGTCGACGTCGATCCCGCCGACCGCCCGCTCATCCTCGTCGCGCCGCGCTGGGAAGAGGCGAAGCCGTTTTTAAGCGAGACGCTCTCCCCCAACGAGGAAATCGCAAGTGTCTTTGTCGATGCCATCCTTGCCGCCGGCGGCCTGCCGCTGCAGATGTCCATCACCGAGGACATTGAGGTCATCCGTCATTACGTCGATATCGCCGACGGCATCGCCATTCCCGGCGGCCCCGATGTCAATCCCAAACGTTGGGGCGATGATCGACCCTACGACCCCACCCTCTGTTGCGAGATCCGCGATAGCTTTGAGTTTAAGCTGGTCGGCGAGGTGCTCCGCGCCAAAAAGCCGCTCTTTACCACCTGCCGCGGCACGCAGTTGCTCAATGTCGCCACTGGCGGCACCCTGTGCATGGACGTGCCGAGCCTGGGTGCGCGCGAGGGCCGCACGCAGTGGCGCCATACCCACGTGCTCAACGACCCCGTGCATCCCGTCGAGGTCGTGCCGGGCTCGCTGCTGGAGCGCGCGCTTGGCGGGCACAGGCTGATCCAGACCAACTCGGCACATCACTGTTGCGTCGACCGTCTGGGTAAGAGCACGCGCTTGGTCGCCAAGGCAACTGACGGCGTTCCCGAGTGCATCGAGGTCGAAGGCCAGCCATTCTGCTTGGGCGTGCAATGGCATCCCGAGTACACGTGGAAGACGCTCGAGACCGACTTTAACCTGTGGAAGTCGTTTGTCGAGGCGGCGGCAAAGGTTAAGCAGGCCCGCTAGTTTACGAACCACACAGGCTAAAGCCTCACATACTAGGGGGGGGCGGACACCAACTACGGTGCCCGCCCCCCTGTATTTGATATGCTCGGTATGTTCATCCCTCACAAACAATCAAAGAAATCTCGACCGCAATCGGTCGACGGTAAAGCAGATGGCAAAAACGCTTGCTACGTTTATGAGGCAGTCAATTAAAATCGAGGTGCATTGACCATCCCCCAACGGGGTCACGCCGCAAATCCACATGAGCATCGAGGACGGAAACGGAAGCATGGAATTGGCTCCGACCTGTATGTAGAGCGTTACGACATTGACAAGCAACAGCATGCCAATAGGACCGAAGCCGGACCCAAAATAGGAAACAACGATCACGCAAGAGACCACATATGCAAGGCAGACGGCACTCGCCAGAAGAAGTCGATAGCAAAACATATTCAGGTTGAAACACTGTTGAGCATCCAAAACGATTACACAGTTAAGACAGTACAAAACGACACTTGACAGGATAAACGCGCCCAATAGGGCGAAAGAAGACAGCACCGTTCGCGCAACGATAGCGCACGCCCGCTTCCCTCCCCGAGCCTCCGACAGCCCCCACGGTTCCTCGACAAAGCCCGAACTGACAAAGCGCGGCACAATACAAGCCGCGATGAACGGAAAGAACAATGCATGAGCCAACGGGGCTACGTTGAACAGCAGACCGCGAAAAACCTCTGCATTACCAAATAGAAGGACATCCTCCGCCGATAGCAGAAGCGTCGGGTCTGGGAAAAAGCCCAAGAAACTGTTCTCACGGAGACTACAGAACCACATCGGGAAAGAATTAAGCTGCAATACCACCATGCACGCATAAATTACCGGGATTAAGGCGTACGTCCATTTACTCACGTGCTTCAATTCTGAATGGAGGAATCTTTTAATCTGACGAGCCATTGAGCACACCCCCAGCACGAAAGCTCACGAGCGCGTAAATCAATACCGATAAACAGCTGGCTGCCACGCCATAGCCCAGAAGCGCCAGTTGCCCCATATCGCTATACCCAAGGGCACATCCGACTCCAAGGTACGGCCCAGGAAGGAAGAAGATCCATCGCAAGGATGGTATAGGTGCCTGAAGGAAGGCTCCGTAGAGCGTCAAGCTCATGACAAATCCGATTATTATTGCAGCCCCGCTCAATACAGCGCTGCCTGTAATCCGATAGATGGTCACCGTCTCCAGCGCAATCGATATCACCAATACGGTGTTGACTATCATTGCAGGCAAAAATGCAGCCAGCATGCCATGCGCGTAGCTATGCCCTCCACGTATTATGGCTATTGCAAACAGAAGAAAGCAAAGCGCACTATATGCTGCGCCAATTATTAAAGCAGACGAAAGCGCATGTGCTAGAACCCCATAAAAGCGGGTAAGACCTCTTGCTGAAGAAATTCGGCATCCCTCTTCATAGCCGCGCTCCTGTAAAAGCGCCAAACAAACGATGAGCGGAACGAACAGGGATGTACCGGCAAAAGCGCTGCGCGCAAGGGACTCATCAGGCGCAGAAGGATCGATTGCATTCCAGATGAAACCAATATCCTCCCCACAAACGCTATTGCCAAAGGCGAGCAACGTTGTTCCGTTTTTTAGAAAGACACCGAAGAGAAGGCCGAACGCCAGCATAAGCGCAAGACCAAACTTCGCCGGAAACATCCTGTGCAAACGCATCATATCTGCCTTTATGGGATGGATCGCCCGCTTCATAGCGAGACCGCCTTCATCAAGCGCCTGTAATACTCTTTTAGGGATGGCGCCTCATCCCTTATGACGTCCATCGATTCCTTTTTCAGCAGTTCGCCGTCATGAAGAAACAGGCAGCATGTTGCAACCGATGCCAGCTCATCCAAATCATGGCTAGAGATGAGCATGGTCTTATCCTGTTCTCGATTCAATCGGCCGATAAGGGCCCATATACTCTCGATGCCCAGCGGGTCCAACCCATTTGCCGGCTCATCGAAAATTAGTACGTCGGTGTCGCCCAACAAAGCCGTAGCTATATCCAGTCGCCGTTTCATTCCCAGAGAAAAACTGCTCACACTCTTTTTCTCATCGACGTCCAGCCCGACTAGGCCCAAGACGCGAGGAACCTCACGTTTCTCATCGAGCCCCCATTCCGCACATCGGATCCGAAGATTCTCAGCCGCACTGAGGGATTGGTATGCACCGCTGGAATCTGGCACGTAGCCGACACGCGCCCGCATCAAGCTCAGGTCTTTTTTCGACTTGCCTCCAAAGAGCTCCACGCTCCCCGACGATGGCTCGCAGAGGCCCAATACGATTTTAATGAGCGTGCTTTTGCCTGCCCCGTTTGCACCAACAAGGGCGCAAAGCTCAGACTGATCCACCTCGAAGGAAACGTCATGCAACACACGCCGTTTTCCATAGCGCTTCGACACCTTCGATAGCTTTATCGCTGATGCGCTCATATCGTTCCTCCTTTCTTTTATCGTAGTTACTTGTAGTTATTGTTTTTCGATAACTCGTATTTGTCAAGATAATCTAGAAGAAAGAACCCGTGTTAGACACGGGTCCCTTCACGCTGATATTTCGTTTTAGTTGTTCGCCTTAAGCTACTCGTCGCTCAAATCGACAGCAAAGACTGATGTCGGAAGCGACGCCTCATTGTCTCCGCCGTCCCGCATCTGCCTCACGACATTTTTTGCGCGCTCGACAATCAGCTCCTCAAGCTCTTTCTCGCTCACGCGCTGAATAATATCTCCCGGTTGACAGTCAAGTTCATCGCAAATATCGAGAAGCGTCTTAAGGCGAATAGCTTTAATTTTTCCGTTTCTTAGCTTAGAAATATTAGCCGGAGTATGCCCCGTGGCACGAATCAGATCAGCACTGGTCTTTCCGGTCTTAAGCAGCTGCGCCTCAAGCTCGATGATGAGATAGCTCATGCTTCCTCCTACACAAGCTCGTCAGACTGCTCTTGGAGCAGCGAGGCATAGCTCCAGATCACCGAGATACACAGACAGACAGCCGCGCCGATAAGCGACCCCGCATCAAAGGCAACGCCTTGGCAAATCTCAATAACGAAGGAATGAGGCACGACGTAAAGCTCCAGCCCACCAATGGTAAGATTGACCGATCCGTAGGCACCAATAAGCGAAACCGCGGCGTTAACAGCAAAGGCAAGCGCAAGAACACGGATAAGCCGCACATGCGTCTTGGTAAAGGGCGAGACGCCTCGCGAGATGTTACGGCTGATCCCACACAGAACGACAAGCGAAATACCCACGACGAGTGCCAGGCACAGTCCGCTTGGGATAACGATGCACCCGCCATCGAGAAGCGTCACGACGCCGAAAGAATCGACAGAAGCAACGTTTGCAACCGCATACCAGATCACGTAAACAACCAACGCGGCAAAAGAGACGAGCATCCCTGCAAAAACGGCTGCCATGCAAAAGCCAAGCTTCCTGATATTTTCGCCCGCTTTGGCCATACGCTGAACGCTGTTAGACATACACTCACCCTCATCGACTCTATCGTTATTCGAACAGTTTATCGAACAACGATATTGATTGCATGCGGAAAGCCCCGCCAGTGCGCATAGCCCATTCACTAATCAGAAGGGGTGAGAGTGGATTTTTGGACACGTATCGAACGAGAGTGGATAATCTCCCACTTCGAGGCCACCACCGGGCCTAAAACGGGAGATTATCCACTCTCATAGTCATCAAGGCTCGCAAGCTCTTATTCGGCCGCCTCGCGCAGGGTCGACATCGTAGCCGCATATTGCTGCTGCAACGCATGCATTCCCTCGCGAGCGCCGTCAACGGCATCGGCACCACGCAGTGCCTCAGTCACCACGACCGCCGGCTCGTACAGATTATCGAATCCCAGGTTCTGGCTCACACCCTTGAGCGTGTGCGCTGCCATAAACGCACCTTCGGCGTCTCCCGCCGCCATAGCGGCCTCTAGCTTGTCCATGCTCTCGTCATCCAAAAACTTGAGGGCAAAGCGGGCGAGCATTTCCTCGCCCATCAGCCGAGCGCACGCGTCATCATAATTGGCGCCGATCTTCTCATACGCCTCACGCATGGAAATCATGGGTTAAAACTCCTTTGGTCAAACTAAATCGTGGGAAACGCGACGACGTCAGCGGGGCGTGCCAACGTCTCGGCAATTTGGTCCTGCACCTCGAGCAGGCAATCGAGAAGCAGCGGGTTAAAGGTACCGCACTTACCGTCCAGGATCATCTGGATAGCCTCCTCGTGCGGGATGGCATCCTTGTACACGCGCACGCTCGTCAGCGCATCGTACACGTCGGCCACCGAAACCACCTGTGCGGCAATGGGAATTTCGTCGCCCTTAAGGCCATCGGGATACCCCTTGCCGTCCCAGCGCTCGTGATGCCAACGCGCAATCTGGTACGCATATTCCATAAGCGCATTGCCGGCGTGATGGCTACCCAGCTCAAGCAACATGTCGGCGCCGATCGTGGTATGCGTCTTCATAATCTCGAATTCCTCGGGCGTAAGGCGTCCGGGTTTGTTGAGAATCGCATCGTCAATCGACATCTTGCCGATATCGTGCAGCGCCGAAGCCAGGGCGATCGTGGAGCGCTCCTCATTGTCGAGGGAGATCGCGCCGCTACGCTGGACCAGACAGCCAAGCAGCAGCTCGGTCAGCTTTTCGATGTTCGTAACGTGCCTGCCGCTCTCGCCGTTGCGAAGCTCCATGACGCCGGCCATGATGTCGATGAGCATGCGACTGTTCTTGACGCGCTCGTTGTACTGCTGGGACAGCAGGTTCGTCAGGCGGCGCTGTTTGGCGTATAGGCGGATGGTGTTGCTTACACGGCGGCGCACGACACGGGAGTCAAACGGGCGGTTGATATAGTCCGAGGCGCCCAGCTCGTACGCGCGCAAAACCGCATCATCGGAATCTTCGCTCGAAATCATGATGACAGGCAGATTATCGATACCCGATCGGCGCGACAGATCGGCCAGCACCTCAAAGCCACTTATGCCCGGTATGACAATGTCCAGCAGCACGAGCGACAACTCATCGCCATAGCGGTCGACCATGTCGAGCGCCGTACGACCGTTGTCGGCCTCGAGGATGCAATACTCGTCCTTGAGCATCTCGTTGAGAATGACTCGGTTCATCTCGGAGTCATCGACAATAAGCACCGTAGGCTTTTCGCTTTGGAAGGCCTCGATGGAATCGGCGTCGGTCACGACCGTACCGGCTTTTGCCTTAGCGCGGCTCAATAACTGGACAGCGCGGCCAACGCCCTCATCGACCGTCTCGCCATGAATGCGAACGCCACCAACACATGCCGTCAAGCTCATGTGCTCATGGCCCGGAATAATCGTGGCACGAACGGCATCGGACACCTGATGCAGGCGACGGGCAAAGTCATCAGAGGGAATATTGGGCATGACGGCCACAAACTTATCGCAGCCAAAACGCACAAGCTCGTCAGTCGAACGAACACCGCTGCGTATGGCCGTCGCCACGGCACCAAGCGCAAGGTCGCCGGCATGGCGGCCATACGTATCGTTGAAGGCCCTAAAATCATCAAGGTCGATCATGGCCACGCCGGCCTGCATACGGGCGCTACGAAGCTTTTCCTCGTAATATCGGCGATTGCGCACGCTCGTCAGCACGTCGGTGTAGACAAGGTCCTCTTCTGCGGCCTCCCGCTCATCAATCGGACGCACCATCAGCAGAACGTGAGGCTCACCCTCGACCTTCAGAGGGCGCAGGCGAGCGCGGTACTCAATACCATCATTGAGCAGCTGCTCCGACACCTCATCGGAGTCTGCCAAGGCCTCAAGACTCGACTGACGCAGACAAGGGCAGCGATCGCCGGCGAGCAAGCAGTTAGGCTCGCTCTTAATCTGATCGGCCGACAGCAAACGCACCACGGGGTAGGTCTTCGCGACGCGGGCGACCTCGGCGGCAGCCTCCTCGTCGGTTAGATTGACCTCGTGATTATTGAGCATATGGGGCCCTTTCTATCGTTACGCACGGCAACGGCGCATATCAAATGGTACAAGGGTAACATCTGACAACTGCAGGCAAACGCGCGATTATCGTTACATTTTTATGACCTGGCAAATGGCGGTAATGGAGCCGCGGGCGCACGGTTATGGGCGCATTCGTTAACAATGACGAAACGCTAGCAGTCCCCCTCCCCGCAGGTCATCGAGCGTGCTAACGCTCCAAGACATCGCGAACGGCGTTTGCCGCCGTAACGGGGCGATCGCGCAGACCGTTATGCGCGCCCGGGATCGTCACGAGAGGACAATCGAGATATTCGGCAGCCGCTCGCGTACCAGCCTCGCGGGGCGTACCGACCGAAAGCTCCCCCAAAAACACGGCCGACACCGCCTTTGACGCGCGGGCGCGATCCCAGTCGGGAGCATATGTCATATTTGTTCCGTATTCATTGGCCATGAAGCAACGACCATTGCGCAGGGCATGTTTGACTTCCGCCTCGGTCGTCCCAGGAGCCTCGGGGTCCAAGTCGCCGAGGGCTCCCAAGAAAAGCCGGAGCGCCCTTGAAACCTTTCCAGCCGCAATCATATCGAGCAAAACCGGAGCCGCGCCCATGCCGACGCCTTCGGCCGATACAGCCGGCTCATGCAGAATCGCGCGAGCGACGAGATGGGGTTCGGTGCGAAGAAGCTCCAGCGCCACCAACGTACCGGCGCTGTGCGCAAGCACATTTGCCGGAGCGCCAACGTGTTCGATCACGGCTTGCAGGTCGGCGGCCTGAGCGGCAAGATCATAACTGCCGCCTGCCGCATCGCTGCTGCCACCACAGCCGCGGCGGTCGTAGGCAATGACGCGGTAGTTGCGACTGAGCTCACAAGCGATGCTGTCGAAAAATGTGCCGTCGACACAAGCGCCGTGCACGCACACCAAGGCAGGAGTATCAGGCGACACATCCGGGCCGGCATATTCGCGACAGGCGATCGTGGTGCCCGCATTCTCAACCGTAAAATCCATACTGTGTTCCCATCGTCAATGCCCATCCAGTTGCCCGTCAGTACGGTTGGATAGACCCGCATTGCTTTACGCTTTGTTAACAGATTAACTGTACCCGACCTGAGGCTTTTCATGGCACGGCATAATGGGCGACGTGCAAAAACGAAACTTGTAAAGCAAGAGCCCGCACCTTGCTTCGGAGCCGATGCTATGCTTAGGCACAATTGTCTTGAGGAGCATATGTCTATGTCTACGTTTTTGAATGCCAGCCCCATCTTTGGGCCCGTTCGCAGCCGTCGCCTTGGTCTCTCGCTCGGCGTCAACATGATGCCGGCCAGCGGCAAAATCTGCACGTTCGACTGCATTTACTGCGAAAACGGCCTCAATGCCGAGCGCCCCTGCCACGAGCCGTATAACACGGCTGCCGTGGTGCTCGACGCGCTCGAGGCAAAGCTGCGCGAGATGGCAGCCGAGGGCGAGCTCCCCGATGTGATCACCTTCGCAGGCAACGGCGAGCCCACCGCCGCGCCGGAGTTTCCGCAGGCCATCGCCGGCACCGTCGCGCTGCGCGACGAGCTTGCCCCAAACTCCAAGATCGCCGTGCTCTCCAACGGCACACGCGCCGACCGTCCCCAGGTACACGATGCGCTCATGATGGTCGACGACAACATTCTTAAGCTCGATACCGTCGACCCGGCGTTTATCCAGCTGCTCGACCAGCCTGTTGGCCCCTACGACGTCGAGCACCAGATTGAGACGTTCGAAAGCTTTGACGGTCACGTTATTATCCAGACGATCTTTTTGACCGGTGAGTATCAGGGCAAGCCCATCGACAACACCGGCGAGGAGTACGTTGCCCCCTGGCTCGTGGCGCTTGAGCGCATTCGCCCGCAAGAAGCGACCATTTACACGGTGGCGCGCGAGACACCGGTCGCCGGCCTTGCCAAAGCGGCGCCTGAGGTGCTCGACGCCATTGCCGCGCGCGTCCAAGCCCTCGGCATTCCCTGCCAGGTGAGCTACTAGCGCGCAGCTGCCCTGTGAGTGGGCTATACTAGCTGCGAATGAAAGGAAGTTAGCCATGTTTGACAATGGACCCGTGCCCGGCCGCAACGACGCTTGCTGGTGCGGCAGCGGCAAGAAATACAAGAAATGCCATAGCGCCTTTGATGAGCGCCTCGAGCGCTTGTGGGAAGAGGGCTGGGAGGTTCTGCCCCGCACGCTCTACAAGACACCCGCCGACATCGAGGGCATCAAGCGCTCGGCCGCCATCAACGTGGGCGTGCTCGACTACGTAGGCGAGCACATCGCCGCGGGCATGACCACCAACCAGATCGACCAGATGATCTACGACTACACCATCGAACACGGTGGCACGCCGGCTGACCTCAACTATGAGGGCTACCCCAAGAGCGTGTGCACCTCGATCAACGACGTGGTCTGTCACGGCATCCCCTGCGATACGGACGTGCTGCACGAGGGCGACATCATCAACGTCGATTGTTCCACGATCTTGGACGGCTACTTTAGCGATTCGAGCCGCATGTTCTGCATCGGCAAGGTCTCTGCCGAGCGCCAGCGTCTGGTCGACGTCACTCGCGCCAGCGTGAAAGCGGGTCTAGCCGCCGTCAAGCCATGGCTACCGCTGTCCGTGATGGCCGAGGCCGTGCAAAAGACGGTCGAGGACGCCGGTTTTAGCGTGGTGCGCGAGTACGGCGGACACGGCATTGGCAAGGAGTTCCACGAGGACCCGTTTGTAGGCTTTACCACCGAGGCGCCCGATGTGGACACCATCATGGCTCCGGGCATGGTCTTTACCATCGAGCCCATGGTCAATGCCGGAGCGCCCGACATCAAGATTAGCAAGGGCGACGGCTGGTGTGTGCGCACCAAGGACGGCAGCGATTCGGCCCAGTGCGAGGTACAGCTCGTAGTGACCGAGGACGGCTACGAGCTGCTGAGCTGGTAGCCGTGGATGCGCCGGATGCTGACGGGCACGCTCGTCTAGCATCCGGCGTTTTTGTTTGAACGTTTTGCCTGATAAAACCCGCCAAAATAAACCTGTCCCTTTTTGGCGGGTCAAGCGGAAAGGACTACTTGTGAACATCTTGGTTTTGCTGCCCGTCAACGACCACCATCGCGCAATTCTTGAGTCGAGCGCTCCGGGCGAGGACTTTATCTACACGAGCGCCGACGCTATCACGCGCGAACAAGTCGCCAACGCCGACGTGATCTTGGGCAACATAGACCCTGCCCTACTTACCGCATGCGAGCACCTCCAGCTGCTGCAACTACAGACCGCGGGCTATGACGATTACTTGGCCGCCGGCACCGTGCCAGCCGACGCCAAACTGTCTTGCTCGGTGGGCGCCTACGGCCAGGCCGTGAGCGAGCACATGTTTGCCATGGTCCTTTCCATGATGAAGCGCCTGCCCGGCTATCACGACTTGCAGCGCGAACATCGCTGGGAGGATTTGGGGCCAGTTACCTCGCTCAAAAACGCCAACGTGCTGGTGCTGGGCGCGGGCGATATCGGCGGTCACTTTGCCACGCTCTGCCGCGGCATGGGCGCGCACGTCCGCGGCATCAAGCGCCATCCACTCGTCTACCCCATTGTGTTTGAGGACATGGACGGCATGGACGCCCTACCTGAGCGCCTGGCAGAGGCCGACATCGTCGCATCCTTTATGCCGAGCACGCCCGAGACCCGCGGTCTGGCGAACGCCGAGTTCTTTGCCGCGATGAAACCAGGTGCCTTCTTTGCCAACGGCGGCCGCGGCGACCTTGTGGTCACCGATGACTTGGTTGCCGTTCTGGAGTCGGGACATCTCGCCGGCGCCGCGGTCGACGTCACCGACCCCGAACCGCTGCCCGCGACAAGCCCCCTGTGGGATGCGCCCAACATGCTCATCACGCCGCACGTCTCCGGCTGGTTCCACCTGGCAGCCACGCTCAACAACGTCGTCGACATCGCCGCGGAGAATCTGCGTCACCTGCAGGCCGGCGAGACCCTGCGCTGCTGGATCGAGCACTAATTGTTCCGGCGTTTTGCCAAACGCCGGAACCCCTCGACGCTGCGAGCCCGCCAGAGCGGCAATCTGACGTTCAATCGTCGGGCATGGCCAAAAGGCCTATGCCCTCCTCTTTCACGTCACCTTGCTCACTCTGGCGGGCTCTCGCTGACGTTTGCTCAACCTGCAGGGTCTTCAAATTGCTAGAGCGTTGCTAAGTAATTCTTTGCGTCTTCTACGCTCATTGCTGCAACGGGTGCGTGTGAACAGAGTTTGACATCGTTGGTGACCAGTAGATCTGCTTGAGCGCGTATCGCTGCCGCAATGATTAAATCGTCTTCGTAATCGCTATGGAGCTCACGCTGTCTGCTCGCCATCCAGATGTCGCTCAGGTCACAGGGCACTGGCGTGGCAAGCTGCGACAGCACGCTAAGACAATCCCATGCAAGCGAAGTCGCTACCGTAGCGGCATGCTGGGAAAGCGAACCGTGCTCTCGCCGATACCATGCCTTATGTTCGCTTGAAATCAAATAAAACAGGTCTTTGGACGATGTCGCCGCATACAGCAAATCAACCTGCGCCGTGCATGCATCGCGTAAAAACTCAATCGCCACCGAACGACCACGTCGTGAGGGAATGAAGTAATCGAGCCACACGTTGGTGTCAACCAAGATGCGCTTTGGAGTCTCACTCATAGAGCCAGCTCATCTCCTCGCCATAGCGATCCGCATAGGCATTCCGTTTGAGCTCTTCGTCGTCCGATGGCTGAGCCTTGACCATATCGATTCCCGACTCACAGCAAGCGGCAGCGAACAGCTTCGACCCCTGATCCATAAGCTCGAGCTTACGTTTGGCGGCCTTTTCGCGCTCGCGCTGTTCCGCCCGGGCACGACTGGGCAGCAGGATATCCTCGAGCGCACCGGGGCGATCGGCCAGCGATGCTGCAAGCTGCCAGAGCGCTCGCACCGCTTGGCTCGGCGTCATACCGGCCCTGGAGAGAGCGGCGTCCCCACTCCTTTTAAGATCGGCATCGAGACGCACGTTGATCTGAGCGGCTGTTGTGGTCATGACCCCTCCTTAATACTTCAAAACTATCATAAAACTCTATGGTAGATACGTAAAGCATGTATAGCATTTATAAGCATTAGCCGTACTCTGTACACAAAAAGCCGCCGAGGCGCACTGCACCTCGGCGGCCACGTATCGCAGATCTAGTTCGGTTTCACCCTTTGCATTCGCCCAGATAAAACCTGCCAAAATAAACCTGTCCCTTTTTGGCAGGTTTTAGAGTTCCACTCTTTCGGCGCCGTTGATGGTCAGGTCACGCTCGTAGAAGGCGGTGAGGGCGCGGATGGCGTACATTACGTCGCGCACGCCGCCGGTCTCGTAGCTCGAGTGCATGGCAAGCTGCGGCAGGCCCACGTCCACGGCATGCATGCTCGCCTGCATATTGGACAGATTGCCCAGGGTAGAACCGCCGGCCATATCGCTCTTGTTGGCAAAGGCCTGCGTGGGCACGTCGGCGTCATCGCAAATGGCCTGGAACACCGCGCGGCTAAAGGCGTCGGTGCAGTAGTGCTGGTTGGCGGCCTCCTTGATGACGATGCCGCCGTTAAGCACAACCTGGTTGCGGGCGTCGCACTTCTCGGCGTGGTTGGGGTGCACGGCATGCGCGTTGTCGCAGCTCACGAGCATCGAAGCGGCAAGTGCGCGGTGGTACGACTCGTCATCGAAGCCCAGCGACCCGTTGATGCGGCGCAGCGCGTCGGCCAAGAACGTCGACATGGCGCCCTGCTTGGTCTCGGAGCCAACCTCCTCGTTATCAAAGCAGCAAAAGACCGAAACGTCGTGCGCATTCTCGGCACCCAAAAATGCCTGCAGCGAGGTGTAGGCGCAGGCCAGGTCGTCGAGCTTGGGCGTCGAGATAAACTCGTCGGCCCAGCCCCAAATGCGTGCATCCTGACGATTGACCAGGAACAGGTCGCGACCCAAAATTTGCTCGGGCTCAACGTCCAGTTCGTCGGCGATCAGGGCGTCAAAATCTCCCTGCTTAAGGTCGCCGGCGCTGATGAGCGGGCACAGGTCGACAGCTCGGTTGGGCGCAAAGCCCTCGTTAACGCCACGATTCATATGGATGGCAAGGCTCGGGATAATGGCAACTTCGCGCTCGGTAGCGAGCAAGCGGCTCTCGATACGGTCGCCCTCGCGCACCAGCACGCGGCCCGCAAGTGCCAGCGGGCGATCGAACCAGGTGTAGTCGATCATGCCGCCGTAGGCCTCGGTGTTCAGGCGCAGCGTCTCGCCCGCGCCGTCGAGCTCGGGCACGGCCTTAACCTTAAACGTCGGCGAATCGCTGTGTGACGCCGTGAGTTGAAAATGATAGTCGCCGGCAACGCCGTCCTCGCCCCACGTAGCGGCCAGGTCTTCGCCCACCTTAAAGGCAACGACGCTCGAGGTGTTGCGCTGCGTGTAATAACGCCCGCCCGGCTCGATGTCCCACGCTGCGTTCTCGGGCAGGTAGGTAAAGCCCGCCTCGTCGAGTTCGGCCATAATGGTCGCTGCCGTCTGGAACATGCTGGGGCATGCCTCGATAAAGTCGATAAGGTCGTTGGAGGCCTCGATATCGTCGGCCGTCACGTGCACGCGCTCGATCGTTTCCTGATCCGTCATGCTCTCCCCTTTCGCTGGGTTGATGGTCCCCTCCAGCATACCCCGCCACGCCAGCGCCGCACTCTTCATTCCGTGCTTAATTCCGCGCCGCTCACCAAGTTGAGCCATCATGCCCGCGCTCCTTTTGCGACAATTGCGCTAACAGGACGAGAGGAGCCGTCATGAAGCCACGTAACATTGCCATCGCCTGCGGTGTCGCGGGTGTCGCCGTCGGCCTTGCCGCTGCCACCGGTATCGTTTATCACAAGCAAATCAAGTCCGCCGCGTCGCTCAAACGCTTGACCGGCTACGCGGATGGCTATGACCTGTACGCAATCGACATCGCCTACGACTACGATCTTGATCGCATCATCGCCGCCGGCGTACGCGACGACCAGGCCTACATCGATGCCGTGGTGGCGCAGGTGCTGCCCGGTGTGCCGGCACATGTCCAGGCGCCCCAGTTTGCCTGCAGCGCTTTTGTCGCCGTAGATGCCGAAGGCCGCGTGCGTACCGGTCGCAATTACGACTTTAAGGACGACACCTCGGCGCTGCTGGTGCGCAATCACCCACGCGGCGGCTATGCCTCCATCGGGTTTGCCGCCCTTAACAACCTGGGCGATAACACTCCGCTTGACTCCGTCGCCGGACGCGCCGCCGCACTCATGGGCCCGTTTGCCCAGCTCGACGGCGTCAACGAATGTGGCGTGTCCATTGCCGTGCTCACCCTGGATTCCAAACCCTGTGACCAGGACACGCAGCGCCCCGTCATCAATACCTCGCTCGCCATCCGTCTGGTGCTCGACCGTGCCGCCACCACGCAAGAAGCTGTCGACCTGCTTTCCGCCTACGACATGCACGCCATGGCAGGACGCGATTACCACTTCTTTATCAACGACGCCGCCGGTGACGCGCGCGTAGTAGAGTGGGATCCGCGCGATCCGGACCGCGCTTTCAAAGCGACTCCTGTAACCCAGGTTACGAACTTCTACGCCTGCTATGGCGACGAAGTGCTGCCTAACCAAAAGAATGGCGAGCTAGGCCATGGTAAAGAGCGCGCCGCCGCAATCGCCGATGTCCTCGACGCCCATACCGGCGCCCAAGACGAGGCAGTCGCTTGGAAGGCCCTACGCGCTGCAGCGCAAGAGCCCAATCCGGAAGACATCACCAGCAACACGCAGTGGTCGGTCGTCTTTGACAACACCGAGCCTGCTGCCGCCATCACGCTGCGCCGCCACTGGGGCGACATCGACGCATTCGCACTGTAAGGAGCCAGGCCCGTCGACTTTACGCTCGCCTGGCGTTGTTTACATTTCTATACGCTTGAGCTAACACGTTTTACCCCCGTATCAACAGTGTGCGGGGGTAAACTTATGCGCATGTTATAACTTGCCCGGAAGGATTCATCATGCTTAGGATCGGTCTTCTTACCAGTGGCGGCGACTGTCAAGCGCTCAACGCCACCATGCGCGGCATTGTCAAAACGCTTATGACCAATAGCGAAGAGCCTATTGAGATCTATGGTTTTGAGGACGGCTACCAGGGCCTTATCTACAGCAGGTTCCGCGTCATGACGCCCGCCGATTTTAGCGGCATCCTCACCCGCGGCGGCACCATCCTGGGCACGAGCCGCACGCCGTTCAAGCGCCTGGACATTCCCGAGGCCGACGGCGTCGAGAAGGTGCCCGCAATGGTCCACACCTATCATAAGCTGCAGCTCGACTGCCTGTTTATGCTGGGCGGTAACGGCTCCACCAAGACCGCCAACCGCCTGCGCGAAGAGGGCCTCAACGTTATCGCCCTGCCCAAGACCATCGATAACGACACCTGGGGCACCGAGCTGACGTTTGGCTTTACGAGCGCCATCGACGTCGCCACCAAGTGCATCGACGACATCCACACCACTGCCTCGAGTCACGGCCGCGTGTTTGTCATCGAGATCATGGGCCACAAGGTCGGTTGGATTCCGCTGTATGCCGGCGTCGCGGGCGGCGCGGACGTCATCCTGATTCCCGAGATCCCCTACGACATGGATAACGTCATCAAGACCATCGAGCATCGCATGGAGACCGGCAGCCGCTTTACCATCGTAGCCGTCGCCGAGGGCGCCATCTCCAAGGAGGACGCGGCACTGTCCAAGAAGGAGTACAAGAAGAAGCTCGCCGAGCGCACGAGCCCGTCAATCGTGTACGACATCGCCAAGGAGATCGAGGCCAAGACCGGTCGCGAGACCCGCGTCGCCATCCCCGGTCACACGCAGCGCGGCGGCCAGCCCGACGCCCAGGACCGCATCTTTGCGACCCAGTGCGGCGTCGAGGCAGCGCTTGGCTGCCTACGCGGCGAGTTTGGCTACATGATTGCCCTGCGTGACGGCAAGATGTGCCACATGCCGCTCGAGGAGGTCGCCGGCAAGCTCAAGTTTGTCGATCCCCAGAGCGATCTGGTACGCGAGGCCAAGGCGTTGGGCATCAGCTTTGGCGACGAATAGCCTCGGCTGGAACTGCTCTCATCGGAGGCCGAGGCTATTCGTCTTCTTGCTGCAAGTGCGTGGGCTGAGATTTTGGGATGTTGCAGGCTCTTAGCTGAGAGTAGCACTGACATTTGTCCTAAAATGGCTGGTCGCTAGGGGTTGCTACCGGTAGTTGCGGTAGGGTTGGGGCAGATTCTAACTAGAAATGGTGGTCGCTACCGGTTGTTCTCGGCATACTCGGCTCATTCGATTCGACCATCAAACGAAAGGAACCACCATGGATCTTGCGATGGCACAGCGCCTCGTCGATCGCCGTAAAGCTGCCGGGCTTTCTCAGGAGGCGCTTGCTGCCCAGCTGGGCGTAAGCCGCCAGGCTGTTAGTAAATGGGAGCGCAGCGAGTCCTCACCCGATACCGATAACCTTATTGCGCTCGCCTCGCTGTATGGCGTGTCGCTGGATGAGCTGCTGTATGGGGTGGCGGTGGCTAGCGCTGATGACTCACAGGCTGATGATGAGGCACAGGACAGCAACGCCGGCACCAAAGCTTCAGATGAGGCTGAGGATTCTGCCGAGCACGCCGATTGCGGCGACAAACCACTTGTCGATATTTCCCTCGCGCGCGGTATCCACGTCATTGATCCCAATAAAGGCGAGGAAGTCCATGTTGGCTGGAGCGGCATCCATGTGACCAACGAGCGCAAGGGCGAAGAGGTGCATGTGGGGCCGGGCGGCGTGCATATCGATACGCTTGAGGACGATGGACATAGCGTGCGTACCAATGACAACGGCACCGTCACCATCGATGGCGAGACGTTTTCCAGCTGGAAGGAAGCACACGACAAGCTCGACCATCATGGTAGGCATTTCCACACCAAGGTCGGACGTGCATGGAACAAATTCCCCTTCCCCGCACTTGTCACTCTTGCCTATCTGGTGCTTGGCATTGTCTACGGCACATGGGGCATGGGGCTCTTCCTCGTCTTTTTGGTTCCCGTCTACTACGCGATTGGTGACTTCATCGATCGACGCCACCTGTCTAAGCTGATCGAGGTCATCTACCCGGCAGCCGCCATCGCTTGGTTCCTCTACATGTGGCTCTGTTTGGGACAGCCCCATCCCGCATGGATCATCCTCATCACGACTCCCATCGTAAAGGCGCTCATGCGCTGGTGTCGCAAACAATGGAAGTGCCGCAAGCAGGCCTAAACCGCCCCAACCAGCCAGCGCCACTCATCCGACACCGCCCGCCCCTTTCAAGTTGCGGTGATATAGGGACTGTTTTGAGGCTCCAAAGCGCCAAACAGTCCCTATATCACCGCAACTTACAAACAACTGGGTCAGTTCCGGCACGGAGATTAGCATTGAACTGACCGCACACCAAGAAAAGGGCCCATTTACTACGTTTAACTCGAGAGGGCCGACCATACCCGCCTTTTCCGATAATTGGCAAGCCCTCTACCTGCGGTTTTAATTTCATAATCTTTGTCATGGTCGAGGGTGTGGTAGCAAACGTAATAGATAGGCCCATTTTATGACATACGACCCATTCAAGCTCAATCTCGAAGGCTAAAGAGAGCCTCTCATCCACGCCTGTGAGCGAAAACCAAATAGAATGAAAGGCAAATGGAAAAGCCCGTTTAACGAGCGGAGGACATATGCGCGACGTAGCCGAAAGCGACTGGAAGCTGTTTAAGAAAATGCTTCCTCAATGGCAAGAACGTTATATGGAAAAGCTCATCGGCCAGTATGTTGAGATACTGAACGGCGACAGTGAAGCGTCCAGTAGATTTTGGGCACTAGAAGAGCGCCTCAATAGAGACAAGCTGTCCTCAGGCGTAATTGCAAACGACATTCGCCGCGGCACAATGCACCGCGAGATAGCCAATTTGCTTATCGACAGCGTGATCACCCTTGACGACCTTGACAGTTTTACCGAGGACATTAAGAGCTATGCGCAACACTGGATTGGCCAGTAAGAGCACTGAACGACAGACATCCCCGGCAAAACGGGGCAAACGCCGGGCCACCTAATGGTTGTCCGGCGTTTGCCCAGATAAAACCTGCCAAAATAAACTTGTCCCTTTTTGGCAGGTTACTCGGCACTCTTGAGGGCGCCGACCATGTCGATCTTATTGAGGGTGCGATTGGTAGCGAGGTTGACGATAAACGTAAAGGCAAAGGAAAGCACTACGGCGAGCACATAACTCAGCGGCTCGACCTCAACGTCAAAGTAGAGCGACGGCATCTGCAGAATGTACGTAAAGCTCTCGGCCAGCAGGCTACCCAGCGGCACGCCCAACGCGGCGCCAATCGCCGTGAGGATTAACGTCTCCTTGTTGACGTAGTGGTGCACCTCGCCGCGACGGAAGCCCAGCACCTTGATAGTCGCCAGCTCGCGCTCGCGCTCCGAGATGTTGGTGTTAGACAACGTAAATACCACCACAAACGACAGGCACGCCGCCATAAAGGTCACAAGCACCACGACCGAATTGATAATCGTAAAGTTTGCCTCATAGTTTTCCCAATGCTCGGCCGTACTCGAAATCGTAAGCCAACCGTCACCCTTAAGATTCTTGCTAAACGCAATCTGGTCGGCCGACGAACCCTTAAGCAGCACAAAGACGCCGTTAAGGCGTGCACTTCGACCGAACGCGCGCTCATAGGTGCCCTGCGTCATGTAAAGCGTGTTGCCCAGATAGTTGAGCGAGATGTCGCTGACTTTGACCTTGGCAACATTGAGCGACGAATCCTGGACGTGTGCCGTATCGCCCGGCTTGATCCCCAGCACCAGCTGAGAGCTCTTGCTCAAATACACATCCCCGTCACGCAGGGCGAGCGGTTCTTTGGACTCATCCTCCAGGCGCACGTAATCGCCCAAGTCACCCGTGCGGTCGTCGGGAATCACGATGAGCTGCACGGTCTCGCTCTTACCGCCAAATGTAAAGGTGACGTTGTCTGTCATAATTGGCAGCGTCGAAGTCACGGTCACGTTGGAATCCTTGGCTGCACTGCGTTCATCCAGTGCTGCGCACGTCTGCGAAAAATCGTCGGGGTTGGCGACCGCCAGCAAGTCGTAGCGCGTGATGTGCCCGTACTGCTTGGGCGACAGCGCGACCGACGTATCGCGGATACCCATACCGCAGATCACGAGCGCCGTGCATCCCGCAATGCCAAAGATGGTCATAAAGGCGCGCTTTTTGTAGCGGAACAGGTTGCGTGCAGCGACCTTGTTCAAAAAGCCCATGCGGTGCCAGATAAAGCCGATGCGCTCGAGCAGAATGCGCGAACCGGCGCGCGGAGCCTTGGGGCGCATGAGCGAGGCAGGGGTCTCGGCCATCTCGTGGCGGCAGGCGATAATCGTGGCTCCCACCACGCCCACGGCAAACAGCGACACCGAAACGATCGAGGACACGATGTCGTACGAAAGTAGCATCTGGGGCAGCGAGTACATGTCGTCGAACACCGTAAACAAGAACAGCGGCAGACCCACAAATCCGATGATATTGCCGAGCACGCCACCGATCAGACACGCCCACAGCGAGTAGTCCACATATTTGGACAGGATACGCCCGCGTGAATAGCCGAGCGCCTTGTACAGGCCAATTAGTGTGCGCTCCTCCTCGACCATGCGGGTGGCGGTGGTGAGGCTGATAAGCACGGCGACGATAAAGAAGATGAACGGGAACACCGTGGCGATGGCCTCGATCGAAGAACTATCGCTCTCGACGCTCGAGTAGCTTGCGATATTGCCGCGGTCCTGGATGTACCAGGTGCATTCGCCTAGGTCAGAGAGCTCGGCGCGGGCATCGGCAAACTGCTGGTCGGCGGCGGCGCGGCGCTGGTCCAGGTCGGCTTGCGCCTGCGCACGCTCGTCGCTGCCCTCGGCCATGCGATTGATGTTGTCCTGCTCGATCCCAAAGAGCATGGCGGCCTGACGCTCGGCCGTATCCAAGCTTGTCGGCGTGTCAACCGTCAACTCCTGGACGCGCACCTTCTCACGCTCCTCGCGGATCTTCTCGATATTGCCTTTGACCTCGTTGATCTTTGTCGTGTAGGCATCCGAATAGGAGTTGAGGCTCTTGACTCCCTCGACGACCACGTGGACCGCGGAGTAGGAAGAAGATGTCGCGGCATCCTCGCTCACATAGAACTTATAGTCCGCCGCCGAAGCAGCGCGAAAGGCGTTGACTGTCGAGTCGGAGCTCACGTCGGTAGGATCGAGGACCTCGGCCGTAATGGTGTACTCGCCCGCGGCAAACTGATCCTTGGCGCTTTGGTTCGACGAGCTCGCGTCATTGGCGGCAAAACTCACCGTATCGCCGAGCTTTTTGCCCGAAGCCTTCAGGAACTTCGAAGTCACCGCGACCTCATCGGCGCCCTCGGGCAAATCGCCGTTCACGAGCACTGGCTGATCGATGTTCTCCTTGGAGAGACTTTGCACGACCACGCGCTCGCGCGTTGTGCCCACGGCGGTGTAGGCGGTCTCGGTGTAGATACCCTCGGCCGTCTCGACGCCGTCGACCTCTTGAATGGCCGCAAGATCGTCACGCGTAAGACCATAGGTCGACTGCACATTAATGTCATAGACATTCTGCTGGTCAAAATAGGCGTCAACCGAATCGCACAGGTCCTCGCAGCCCGCCTTAAGACCGCACATCACACTCACGCCGAGCGCGGTGATGACCACGATGGACAAGAAGCGCTTAAGACTGCCTCGGATTGTGCGGTAGATGCCACGGCGAAACACCGCCGGCACCATATCGTTTGAGCTTTGGGCAGTGCGGTAGGTCGTAAAATCCTGCTCGCGCTCCGTGTTCTGCGCGTCGCGGCGTTGGCTGTTTTGGCGGTCCTGATTCATGGGCGCTACCACTCGATCGTCTCGATCGGCACGGGATTTTGCTGGACCGTCTCGCTCTCCACGCGGCCGCTCTTAAAGCGGATCAGGCGATCGGCCATGGGCGCCAGCGCAGAGTTGTGGGTGATGATGATGACCGTAATGCCTTGCTTGCGGCAAGTGTCCTGTAGCAGCTGCAAGATCTGCTTGCCAGTTTTGTAGTCGAGTGCACCCGTAGGCTCGTCGCACAAAAGCAGCTTGGGGTTCTTAGCCAGCGCGCGGGCGATGGATACGCGCTGCTGCTCGCCGCCCGAAAGCTGCGCCGGAAAGTTAGCGAGGCGGTCGCCCAGGCCAACCTGGCGAAGCGTTTGCTCGGCATCGAGCGAATCGGGGCAGATCTGCGCCGCGAGTTCGACGTTCTCAAGCGCCGTCAGGTTAGGGACCAGATTGTAGAACTGAAAGACAAAGCCAACATCGGCGCGACGGTATTCCACAAGCTGAGCCTCGTTGGCAGAGCTCACGTCACGCCCGTCCACCGTCACGGTGCCAGAAGTTGCCGTGTCCATGCCGCCCAGAATGTTGAGGGCCGTGGTCTTGCCGGCACCCGAAGCACCCAAAATGATGGCGAGCTCGCCGCGCTCGACCGTAAAGCTCGCGCCGTCGAGCGCGTGGATGCGGGCATCGCCCTCGCCGTATGCCTTGATGACGTCTTTGAATTCGATATAGGCCATCGATTAATTCCCATCTGGTCGGATAACTCTTTAGTATTACCCATTTCCCACCTACCAAAAAGGGACAGGTTTATTTTGGCAGGTTTTATAAGGGGAAACGTACCTCTT
>JAHYYN010000052.1:0-3041 GCA_019424945.1 Collinsella sp.
CGTCTGCCGACGCGTTCGATAACCCGCTGGCAAAGATCGCCGATGGCCTGGTCGACCGCTACATGGTCAAGATGGACGTGCTCGATTACGGCGGAGCCAAGGATGAGGTCATGGAGCTCATCCACGCCGCCAACCACTACATCGAGGACTCCGAGCCCTGGGCACTTGCCAAGGACGAGGCCAAGGCTGACGAGCTGGCGTTTGTGATCTACAACCTGCTCGAGGCCATCCGCATTGCCGCTCACCTGCTGATGCCGCTCATGCCTCAGACCTCTGCCGAGGCCCTGCGCCGCCTGTCCTGCGAGAACGAGGCCGCGACCGACGACCTCAAGGGCATTTGCGCTTGGGGCCTGCTTGCTGGTGGTCAGCCCGTCGAGAAGGGCGATCCGCTGTTCCCGCGTCTGGCGTAGAGACCGCGCGAGCGCCATATCGGCAATTTGCTGTTTAGATGTAAGGGCATGGCCGCAACGGTCCATGCCCTTTCGTTTCAAGACGCCGCCATCATGCTAAGGAGGCAACTATGACAACTTCGCCTTTGGCAAACCCCACGGCAACAAGGGAGCTGCTGGAGGAGTTTGGCCTTGCGACCAAGCATCGCCTGGGCCAGAACTTTCTAATCGACAATCATGTGATCGAGCGTATCTGCGAGCTTGCCGAGCTTGCAGGTGACGAGCGCGTACTCGAGGTGGGTCCGGGTTGCGGTACTTTGACACTTGCGTTGCTGCAGGAAGCGGCGTGCGTTACGTCCATTGAGGCCGATCCTGAGCTCGAACCGGTGCTCGACGCCCACGCCGCCGACTATGCCAACTTCCGCTTTATCATGGGCGACGCGCTTAAGGTGGGCCCGGAGCAGATTGAGCAGGCTGCGGGCGGTGAGCCGACGGTATTTGTCGCGAACTTGCCCTATAACGTGGCGGCGACGATCATTTTGCAATTTTTCCAGACGATGCCGGCGCTCAAACGCGCCGTCGTCATGGTGCAAAAGGAGGTTGCCGATCGCATTGCCGCAGTGCCGGGCAACAAGACCTATGGCGGCTATACGGCAAAGCTTGGCCTGTATGCGCAGGTAACGGGTCGCTTTGAGGTGCCGCCGCGTTGCTTTATGCCGGCGCCACACGTGGACTCGGCCGTCGTGCGTATCGACCGTGTTGACGGTGTGGTGCCCGAAGGACTCGATCGCGAATTTGTAGCCCGCGTGATTGATGCTGCATTTGCTCAGCGTCGCAAGACCATCCGCAATTCCATGAGCGCCAACGGCTTTGCCAAGGACGTGCTCGATGCCGCCTTTGAGGCTTGCGGTATCGCACCCACCACGCGCGCCGAGACGCTCGGCGTCGCCGACTTTGTGTGCCTGGCTCGGGAGCTTTCCCATGACGCTTAATGCCGAACGCGTGACGTTTACCAAGAAAAAGAAGACGGTTGCTTGTCCCGTGCCCTTGGCACCGCTTGCCGACACACATGCGCATCTGCTTTCGTTCTGGGGCAAGGATGTGCCCGAGACACTCGTGCGTGCCAAGGCGGCAGGCATCGACCTGTTGGTGACGGTCTTCGACCCCATCGCCGACAAGCGCAGCG
The DNA here is from genome assembly GCA_019424945.1 of Collinsella sp. Lineage (GTDB taxonomy): Bacteria > Actinomycetota > Coriobacteriia > Coriobacteriales > Coriobacteriaceae > Collinsella. The sequence continues at coordinate 1,576 of JAHYYN010000052.1, forward strand.
TGACGGACTATAGCGACTGGCTGACGCGCGAAATTCTGCCGATGCAGGATATCCCGCAGATCAAGTATCTTGCCGGCGTGCATCCGTATGGCGCGCCGGACTATACCGACGACATTCACGCGCAGGTTGTTGCTGCGCTTGATGACCCTTTGTGCGCCGGTATTGGCGAAATCGGTCTGGACTACCACATGGACTATGACGACGATATCGCGCCGGCGCCCCACAGCGTGCAGATTGATTGCATGGCACGTCAGCTCGAAGTCGCCATGCGCTGCAATGTGCCGGTGGAGTTGCACCTGCGGCACGAGGACTCGGATGGGGAGCGCACCTCGCATATGGATGCGTACAACGTGCTTCGTGAGGTGGGCGTGCCCCAGGTCGGTTGTGTGCTGCACTGTTTTGGCGAGGACCGCGCCACGATGGAGCGCTTTGTGGAGCTGGGCTGCTATATCGCCTATGGTGGTGCGGCTACCTTTAAGCGCAACGACGACGTGCGCGAGGCATTTGCGGCAACCCCACTCGATCGAATTTTGTTCGAGACGGATTGCCCGTATATGGCTCCGGAGCCCATCCGCGGTCTTGAATGCGAGCCCGCAATGATCTCCATTACGGCAAACGCGCTGGTTAACGACCGTGTCGATCGCACTGGTGAGGACGCCGAAACAATCGCGCATGCCGCTTGGGAAAATGCCTGCAAACTTTTTCAAAAATAGTTCTTGCGTTCGCGGTGGCGCTCCGTTATTCTAATTCCTGCACGCGGGCGTGGCGGAATTGGCAGACGCGTACGGTTCAGGTCCGTATGGGGGCAACCCCATGAAGGTTCAAGTCCTTTCGCCCGCACCATTGATTGAAAGAGCTCCCAGCAATGGGGGCTTTTTTGTTATGTGCCCATCGCAGGGACTTGAACCTGTGAAGGAGCGAGCGTCAAGAAAACGCGGAGCGTTTTTAGCGAGCTGGCGAGTCCGCCGGCAGGCGGGCGAAGCCGGTGCGGATCCGCGAAGCGGATACGCGGACGTCCTTTCGCCCGCACCATTGATTGAAAGAGCTCCCAGCAATGGGAGCTCTTTTTGTTATGCACGATCTCCTTGGACGGGTATCCTAGTACCAACGTGTGCCTATCAGAGGAGAGACCATGCTGTTTTCCGGTATCATCGCCGCCCTTACCAGCCTTTTGATTCCCATCATCATCCTGTTGCTGCTGCTCCCCAACGCCTGTTATGTCGTTGAGCAGCAGCACGCTGTGATCATCGAGCGCTTGGGTAAGTTCAATCGTATCGTCAACGCGGGCTTCCACGTGAAGGTGCCCGTGATTGACCGCAAGGCCGCCACGGTGAGTCTGCGCACCATGAAAAATGGTTTTGGCATCGACGTTAAGACCCAAGACAACGTGACCATTGGCCTTGAGGTCTCCGCTCAGTACCACGTGAGCTATGACATGGGCGCCGGCCCGGCAGATTCGGGCATCT
>JAHYYN010000053.1:0-2265 GCA_019424945.1 Collinsella sp.
AGCTCGACACGGGCGCCATGTATCGCGCCGTCACCTTCGCCGCGCTCGACCGCGGTATCGACCTGGACGACGAGGCAGCCATCGACGCCCTCGCCGAGCAGATCGAGATTCGCTTTACCAACGGTACCGGCGAGGACACGCGCCTGACCATTGACGGCCAGGACGCTTCGGCCGCCATTCGTACCCCGCAGGTCGACGCCAACGTGTCCAAGGTCTCGGCCTACCCAGGCGTACGCGCCGCCATGCTCATCCACCAGCGCCGCGCCGCCGAGGACCGCGATATCGTGGCCGAGGGTCGCGACATCGGCACCGTCGTGTTTCCCAACGCGCAAGTCAAGGTCTTCCTGACCGCCGACCCGCGCGAGCGCGCCCGCCGCCGCGTGCTGCAGCGTCACCAAAACGATGCCCAGCCGCTCACGTCCGAGCAGCTCGAGGCCGAGGTCGACGAGACCCTCGACGCCCTTAAGCAGCGCGACAAGCTCGACAGTAGTCGCGAGGTCGCCCCGCTCGTGCCCGCCGAGGACGCCGTGCACGTCGACTCCACCGCCCATACCATCGACGAGGTCGTCCGCATTATCGAGGGCCTCATCAACCAAAGGAGGTAGCCCATGCGCCTGTTTAAGCAGACGCCCGAGGACTATTACAACGCCCCCTACGCAGAGTTCCCAGCGCTCATCCGCGGCACCGTCGTCGTAGTCATGGCCATCCTTTGGGCCTTCTCCAAGCTCATGTGGCGTTGGAAGGTCGAGGACGCTGACCTGCTGTTTGAGCGTCAGGAAGGCCGCGGCAGCGTGGTCATCTGCAACCACACCTCGATGGCCGAGCTCTTGGCCGTGGAGACGGCGTTGTTCTTTGGGGGCCGCCGCATCCGTCCCATCTTTAAGTCCGAGTTCGCCAAGAGCAAGATTGTGCGCTGGGCCTTTAGCCGCGTGGGCGGCATCCCCGTGGAGCGCGGTACTGCCGATATGAAGTGCCTGCGCGCCGCCCAGCATGCGCTGCAGCGCGGCGAGGACGTCCTGATCTTCCCCGAGGGCACGCGCATCCGCTCGCGCGAGATCAAGCCAGAGGTCCACGGCGGCTTTGCGCTCATCGCTCAGATGGGCAAGGCGCCCGTCAACCCGCTCGCCATCTGCGGCTGGTCCGACATCACGCCCGCGGGCAAAAAGCTCATGCGTCCCAAGAAGTGCTGGATTCGTGCCGGCAAGGCCGTCTCGATTTCGGACGCGCCGGCCGGGCTTAAGCGTACGGAGCGCCTGGCCTGGTTTGAGTCCGAGGCCATGGGCCGCGTCTACGCCATGCGCGACGACCTGTGCGCCGAACACCCGGGCAGGTTCTAGCCATGGGTGAGAATGTCATGAATACCGCTGCGGCCGTCGCTGAGGAGGTCGTCCCCACCATCGAGATCGCTGCCCACGCGGGCACCTGTTACGGCGTGCAGCGCGCGCTCGACATGGCGCTGGCCGCCGCGCCGCAGACAGCGGAGAACACTCAGGTCCACACCCTGGGCCCGCTCATCCATAACCCCATCGTGGTGCGCGAGCTCGCCGAGGCGGGCGTTGGTCTGGCAGACACCTTGGACGACGCTGCTTCGGGCACCGTGATCATTCGCGCCCACGGTGTGGTGCCGCAGGTGATCGATGCCGCACGCGAGTGTGGCCTCGACGTGGTCGACGCCACCTGCCCCTACGTGAAGAAGGTCCACGTGGCGGCCGAGCGCCTGGTGCGCGAGGGCTACCGCGTGATCGTCGTGGGAGAGCCGGGTCACCCCGAGGTCGAGGGCATTCTTGGCCATGCTGGTGATGACGCACAGGTCGTGAGCTGTGCCGCCGACGCCGACGAGCTGTCGCTCAAGGGCAAGGTAGGTCTGGTTGTGCAGACCACCCAGACCGCGCAGAACCTGGCCGAGGTTGTGGCCTCCATCACCCCACGCGTGCAGGAACTGCGCGTGATCAACACCATTTGCGCAGCCACGAGCGAGCGCCAGCAGGCAGCCGCAACCCTCGCCAACCGCTGTGATTGCATGGTCGTCGTAGGCGGCAAAAATTCGGGCAACACGCGCCGCCTGGCGCAGAATTGTGCCGATGCCTGCGAGCACACGCACCACATCGAGGAAGCTTCCGAGCTTGAGGCCGCATGGTTTGCCAACGCGCGCCACATCGGCATCACTGCCGGAGCCTCTACCCCGCAAGAACACATCGAACGCGCCGTTGCGCGCATCAAGGAGCTTTGCCGCTAATCATGGACCAGACCGTACCCGCATACGCC
>JAHYYN010000054.1:0-36217 GCA_019424945.1 Collinsella sp.
AGGCCCTCGCGGCCTAGTCGCTATTTAGGGCGTCCAAGATTTGGGACGCAGTTCACTGTGGGAAGTGGGGCTTTCAAGGGCTGCTAGTTAATAGTTATTAGAGGTAGCCGTTCAGCCAATCGGGCATATTGGGATCGTCAATGCTCCACGAATCTTCTTCATGCTCGCTTTCTTCCCAGTTGCTTTCGTCCCCATCGAAGAACTTGCGCCTATTACACTTGTATTTGACAACCGTGTCGCCCTCACGGCGGTATTCATTCCAGTAGTAGTTTTGCTTTCCGTATCCGTTCCATTCTTGAGTTCTGTATATGACCATGGTGTCTCCTTTTCGTTTGCGTACGCGGGGCGCACGGTGTATCAGATTTGACTACTGGGCTATGACTTGCGCAATGTGAGTTTTTTTGGCGTTAATGCTCGCAAGTTCGTCGGAAGTAAAAACAAACGGGACAACCGCTTCATCCCATTCGATATTTGAGAAGGTATAACCGGCGCGCGTTACTTTGACTGTTTCTTTCCCAAAGAGTTTGCCGACTTCTGTGAGCTTGTAACCCCAGGGCTCTTTTGTCATCATTCCGCTGGAGACGAGACGCTTGTTAACTGCCTGATTCGAAAGAAGCAAGTCATGTCCGAGTCCCGTTGCAGTCTTCTTGACTCCGGTAAGGTTGACCACTGGCAAGGAGGCCTTTTCTGCTGCCTTAGCAATCGTGGCAACACCTTTGTCTGCGCCGTTGCAAATAGTTTTGAATTTAGGCGTATGGCCCGTTTTCGCGGCAATCGTAATGCTAACGATTGAACTGATTGCCACAAATACACCGATGCCAATCTGGACTTTGTGCTGCTCGAGCCACACGAGGCCTTTGTTCTTTGCGGGCAGATCAGTGTTTTCCGACTCCAATTTCTGTACACCTCATTTCTTGATTGATTTTGCAAGTTGATATGCAAGAGAGCCCAATGCCGGAATCAATGCCGATGAAGCGGGGATTAGGGCGGCGGTGAGAGCGGTTGCTCCAACTATGGCGCTCTGCTTAGTAGCTGCCTCTTGTTGTGTCCCCTTCTCATCCCCTTCTTTAAGGGCATTTTGCATCTTCTCTAGTTTGGGTGCTACTGGTTGGTCAACGAATAGCTGAATTATTTTTGCCAGATCCTCGTTTCCGCTGACGGCGATTTCGTTGTTGAATACCGCCCTGATGGCGAGATAGTGCATCTTCGTCATCTGCGTTTTACCCGTCTCAAGGCTGCTGACGGTTTGCTTTGTTATGCCTAGTTCGTTCGCAAGCCGTTCGCCACTCCAGCCCGCCGCCTTGCGAATGGTTGACAGGTGAGCTTGGAGCCTGCTGACTAGTTCATCATCCGTTGAAGTCATTTCTGCCTCACATATAGTAAAGAATCCTTATTACTGTCAGATATTATATACCCAGTCAGAAATTTAGCAATTACTAAGTGAGTCTTAGTTTATTCGGTTGGCTCCTGAATCTCCTCAGTTTTAAACTGAATTGAAAACGATACCGACGCCGGCGTCTTGTTCTCATGTTTTAAAGGTATGGGCAGGTATTGTTCGACAGACGATGGCCTCGATGCCGATTTCATGCATCCCCTCAGGGGTCATCCGTCCAGGAACCTGTTTTCCATCGTTGCGTGGTCAGCGAGACGTGCAAGGAGCACATCGACCGTATGGGCGGCTGTTATTTCTGCACAGTTGAGAGGGCATCTTGGAAGACGTGTCCATGGCGATTTTGGGAGACGCTAACCGCTTGGATTATAGTGGACGGTCGGTCTTAGAGGCCTATGGGTGGGAGATGTTGTTTCACTTGCCAACGACCGGCCGGGGTCTGGCTTAACCGACGTGGAACGTGATTGCACCATCTGGTAGCAAGTCGAGTTGCAGATGAGTACACCCGATCGTGTGGAATAAGGCTTCAGGAGCGCTCCGCCTGTTTACACCCCCGCAATCCCGCGCGCGGCACTCAGCAGCTCATACTCCCTCTGGCTCCACTGGTGCAGCTTGGCAGCCTCGACGGCATCACGACACAAGTCCAAAAACACCTCGGCGCCCTCGCAGAAGCACTCACGGGCAAAGTCACCCGAGCCGCTTGCGACGCACGAGCCGTCGGCAAAGAGCTTCCAGCTGGACGACTCGCGCGAGTCGTCTCCGAGCAGCTTGATCTGTAGCACGTGCGGGTCGCCGGCAACGCAGAGCTCTTCCTCGAGCACCTGCACGGTAAAGCGCATCTGGTGGGAGAGGCTGCTCTTGACCATGGCCGAGGCATAGCCGTTCGGCTTGTCCAGAAGATGCATTCGTTTTGGCTTGGCTACCAGGTTGTGGAAGTTGCGCTCACTGCGCACGGAGAAATTGTCCATACGGACTCCTTTCATCGATGTTGGCAGGGCCACCGTGCCTCTTGGCCGGTTGGCGTCGGGATCGTGGAGCCAACTCTCTACCCCGACTCTGGATAAAACGCGCCCGCTCCTTGCTGGCACGATGGAGTCTATCAGCGCGCGCGGACACAAATCAAGCGCCGCCTGCGAAATGATGTGCAGACGGCGCTTGATTTCGCCGGCTGCTGTTAGGCTTAAATCCGAAAAAGTGTCGAAATATCCCGTGTAAAAGTACGGAAAAGTGTCGTAATACACACTTCAAAATCTCGAAAAAGTGTCGAAATGAGCATCTAGCAACCACGGAAAAGTGTATCCTAGTGCTAAAACAGCACGTAATAAGGGGTGCGCTTATGCTACAGAGAAAAGCGAAAGCACAGTTTGAATCTTGGCTTGCCTCGTCGCCTAACAAGGCTCTTTTGGTCAAGGGCGCCCGACAGGTAGGAAAGTCATATTTGGTCAACGTCTTTGCAAATGAATCGTTCGAAAATGTCGTGACGTTCGACCTTATCGCCGACGCGTCCGTGCGCGATTCGTTTTTGGCGGCGAAAAGTGCGGATGATCTGCTTATGCGTATGTCTATTGCTGCAACGCAGCCGATGGTTGCGAACAAGACCGTTGTGGTTATCGACGAGGTGCAGCGATGCCCCAACGTGGTGACGTTTATCAAATATCTGGTCCAGCGCGGCGACTTTCGATACATCCTTACCGGATCGCTCCTTGGCGTTGAGCTCGAGGGCATCGATTCCCTGCCGGTGGGGTATGTCGAGCAGGTCCAGATGTACCCGCTCGACTTTGAGGAGTTTTGCTGGGCAAATGGCGTTGGTGCCAGCGTGTTTGACATGCTCAGGGGCTGTCTAAAGAATGAGGGGGAGCTTCCCGGCTATCTGTATGACCGCTTGCTCGATCTGTTCCATCAGTATGTGGTGGTGGGAGGCATGCCCGACGCGGTCAATTCCTTCTTGGCGACGCGCAATGTCGACGAGGTTCGAAACATCCACCGCGATCTTCACGCCCTGTATCGCGATGACATCGCAAAGTACGCTCCGCCCGAGCTGCGCTTGGTTATTCGCGATATCTATGATCTGATTCCCAGCGAGGCCGGTTCCAAAAACAAGCGATTCAAACTGTCATCGATTAACGGTGTCAAACGTTTTTCGCAGGTGACAGATCATTTCCTCTGGCTATCGGAGGCGGGTGTCGCGCTTCCTGTGTATAACGTAACGGCGCCCGTGGCACCCCTTTTATTGGGGGAGCAACGAAATCTGTTTAAGCTGTTTTACTTGGACACCGGAATGCTTATGTCGTCGTATTCCAAAAGGGTCGCCCAAGGCGTTTTTGATGGGGAGGCAGAAGGCCCCTTTGGCATGAATATGGGGGCGGCATTCGAGGGCTTCGTTGCCCAAGAGCTCAAAGCCCACGGATTTAGATTGCGCTACTTTACGTCCAAAAAGGTCGGTGAGCTCGATTTTGTGGAAGAGACGTTCGATGGGGAAGTGCTCGCCATCGAGGTCAAATCGGGCAAGAGTTTTAAGTCCCACGCGGCGCTCGATAACGCACTGGCAACGAAGGGCTACGGAATCGATCGCGCCCTGGTACTTGCGGAATGTAATCTTCACCGCGATGGTGACGTGCTGTATCTGCCCATCTTTATGGCAGGGCTTTTGGAGCCGTAACGTGCCGCCGACTCTTCCGACCCTCCCTTAGCCCTCGCTACTCGTCGTCCCCGTCGTTGGGGTCGCCCTTGAGGGTGTTGATGTCCAGATACTCGTTATCGTCCTCTTTTTGCTGGGTCTCCGACTCCGCTTGGGTGGGGCCGGAGAACAGCCGGAATCCCTCAAACGCAATGACACCGAGCAGGGCAATGACAATGGCGATAAAGGCAACCTTGACTGCCTGCGGAAATTCCGAGAAACGCAGCGCCTTTTCCTCGGCGTAATAATCGGCGAAGCGTTCTTCGCCTGTGCTTTTGGTATACACCGGCGCGGACGCGGCCTCCGGGTCATATTCCGGTGCAGGCGTGGCAGCGTACGGATCGTTGAGATAATCGCTCGATGCGGTGCCATAATCCTCGGTCTCGATGCGACCGTTGCCAGCATAGCCATCGGAATAATCGGAAAATGCCGTACCGCTCTCATAGTCCGCGGCACTCGTGTTGGCGGCAAAAAGCGGGTTAACTGGAACGTCGAGCGCCGGCATGCCGGTAGAGGTCTCATCCAGATCGGTTGCAGCCCAGGAATCGTAGGCAACCTGATGGGCAACGGGCTCATCGAGCCTTGTGACCGGAGGCTTGCGTGCCGCAGGAACAGGCAACTGCTGGGCGCTGTACATAACGGTGCTGTCGGCCGATTTGCCCTGCGTCGCTGCAGCGAGAAATGCCGCCGTTTCGGACGGGTCGCTTGCGGGGCGGGGAGCGGGCGTGGTCGCCGAAGTGAGTGCGGGCGTCGAAACAGGCGACTGCGCAGGAGTCGGCGCAGATGCGGGCTTAGGCGCAAGTGCGGGATTGGGGCTTGACGGGCGAGCCCCACCGCCCATGAGTTCGTCGGCGGTCCACGGGCGATCATCCATCACGTCGTCAAGGCTCAGCGAAAACAGGTCGTCTTCACCCTCATCGAACATGCGGTGCACATGTCCACCAATTGCCGGAATCAATCCGCGACCGGTGCATGATGCCTTGCTCAACGCCATTCTGTTCCACCCTTTCGAAATACTAATGACATCGATTATATGGAACTTCCCAAGCGGCTCGGTCTTGGATTCGTGCTTTCCAGAACTCGCGCCCAAAAGGGGAGGGGCAATCCAGGCGAGTGCCTACTTGTCGCCTGTCGCCGCCTTGGCCTCATTGAGGTAGCTATAGAAGCTGTACTTGGAGATGCCAAAGAACTCGCAGGCGCGCTCGCTCGACTTGGAAATGAGGAAGGCGCCGCGACGGTCGAGGTAGCCAATGGCACGAATGCGCTCGTCTTTGGTCATGAGTGCCGCGGGCTTGCCCACAAACTGTTCGCACTCGTGCAGCAGGTCCTCGAGCAGGTCGCCGATGTTTTTGGTAATGGGCTCGGGCTCGGTGTAGCCCGTGCCGCCGGTGCCGGTAAAGGCGTCGAGCGAACGCTCAAAAGCCTTCATAAGCGTAATGTCAAAGTTGATGCCCAAAATGCCGACGGGCTTGCCCTCGTCGTTGCGGATAAAGATCGTCGACGATTTGAGCAGCTTGCCATCGGCGGTTTTGGTGAGGTACGGCTCGCGGTCGTGCACGTCGGCGGTGCCCTCGTGCATAGATTCAAGCACAATATGGCTGGGGCCGTCACCCAGTTTGCGCCCGCTGACGTGGCCGTTTTCAATCACTACGATGGAGCGGTCCACATCCTCGGTCTCCAGGTCGTGGACGACGATTTCGCAGTTGGGGCCAAATTGGAGCGCCAGGCCGTGTGCAAGGCGCTTGTAGAACTCAATCTGTGCGGGGGTCATGGGTGCCTTCCTAAAAATTAGTTTGGGCTCACTGTGCCATAAACCCCACTTGTTCGCAAATAACGAAAGCGTCGCTGTGTTATGTGACCGTTCGGCGGCGAAAAGGTACCGATTACGGCAACAAACAATTTGTTAGGTTTTCCAATCAAAAAGTGTGATAGAACAGTGCTAACAAACTTTTTGTTTGGCATCCACATAAAAGTTCAGCCGTGTGAATGGGATCGGGCTGAAACGCGTATGCGGGGGCCGGCAAGAGAGAACTTAAGGAGTTCACCGTATGGCCGATAAGATCCAGTGGGCGGGCAACACGATGCCCAAGAGCGATGACAAGCACTTGGGAATCATGAGCCTCGACCACGTGAAGAAGGCCCGCGCCTTCCACCAGTCGTTCCCCCAGTACACCGTCACTCCGCTTGCCCGCCTGGATGGCCAGGCCGCGCGCCTAGGCCTGTCCAACCTGTGCGTTAAGGACGAGAGCTATCGCTTTGGCCTCAACGCCTTTAAGGTCCTGGGCGGATCGTTTGCCATGGCCAACTACATTGCCGACGAGACCGGCAAGGACGTTGCCGAGTGCACCTTCGATTACCTGACCTCCGATCAGCTTGCCAAGGACTTTGGCCAGGCCACCTTCTTTACTGCCACCGACGGCAACCATGGTCGCGGCGTGGCATGGGCTGCCAACAAGCTGGGCCAGAAGGCCGTCGTGCACATGCCCAAGGGTTCCACCAAGCCCCGCTTCGATAACATCGCTGCCGAGGGCGCCACGGTGACCATCGAAGAGGTCAACTACGACGAGTGCGTGCGCATGGCCGCCGCCGAGGCCGATGCCTGCGAGCGCGGCGTTATCGTTCAGGACACCGCCTGGGAGGGCTATGAGAAGATCCCGTCTTGGATCATGGAGGGCTACGGCACCATGGCTTCCGAGGCTGCCGAGCAGCTGCGCGAGATGGCCATCAACCGCCCGACGCACGTCTTTGTCCAGGCTGGCGTGGGCTCGCTGGCCGGCGCCGTGGTGGGCTACTTCACCAACCTGTATCCCGATAACCCGCCCACCTTCGTTGTGGTCGAGTGCGCGCCTGCTGCCTGCCTGTACAAGGGCGCTGCCGCCGGCGACGGCGACCCGCGCATCGTGGACGGCGACATGCCCTCCATCATGGCCGGCCTGTGCTGCGGCGAGCCCAACATCTTGGGCTGGGATATCCTGCGCAACCACACCACCGCCTTCGTGTCCTGCCCCGACTGGGTCACCGCTCGCGGCATGCGCACCCTGGGCGCTCCCGAGAAGGGCGACCCGCGCGTTATCTCCGGCGAGTCCGGCGCGGTGACCACCGGCCTGGTCGAGACCCTCATGCTCGATCCCGAGTACGCCGAGCTCAAGGAGCTCATCGGCCTGGACAAGACGAGCTCTGTGCTCTGCTTCTCCACCGAGGGCGACACCGATCCGGATCAGTACCGTCGCATCGTCTGGGAGGGCGAGTACCCCACCTGCTAGCAGGTCTGACCTGTCCGGAGGCAGCCGGAGGACTTTACTCCCTGCTCGGACAGTCCTGCTCGCACGGAGAGCACATTAAGTGCTCTCCGGCTCGTGCGGAACTCGCGACGGAGCAAAGTCCTCCGTCCGCCTCCTAAGGTTACTTGCTTGTGGGGTGCTCGACCTCACGCTACTTGGCACAAGTGATCTATCTGAAATATCTACCTGTAGATAAACCCTTGTAGAAAGGTTGACTGTTATGGCTAAAGAACTCGATTACGACGCTATCAAGGCTGCTGCGGAGTCCCATCGTGCTGATATGACTCGCTTCCTGCGCGCTATGATCTCCCACCCCTCTGAGTCTTGCGAGGAGGGCGAGGTTGTCGCCTGCATCAAGGCCGAGATGGAGAACCTCGGCTATGACGAGGTCAAGGTCGACGGCCTGGGTAACGTTATGGGCTTTATGGGCGAGGGCGACAAGATCATCGCCATCGACTCCCACATCGACACCGTCGGCATCGGCAACATCGAGAACTGGGATGCCGATCCCTATGAGGGCTACGAGACCGACGAGATCATCTACGGCCGCGGCGGCTCCGACCAGGAGGGCGGCATGGCTTCTGCTACCTACGCTGCCAAGATGATGAAGGACATGGGCCTCATCCCCGAGGGCTACAAGATCATGGTCGTCGGCACCGTCCAGGAAGAGGACTGCGACGGCATGTGCTGGCAGTACATCTACAACAAGGACGGCATTAAGCCCGAGTTCGTCATTTCCACCGAGCCCACCGACGGCGGCATCTATCGCGGTCACCGCGGCCGCATGGAGATCCGCGTCGACGTTCACGGCACCTCCTGCCACGGCTCCGCTCCCGATCGCGGCGACAATGCCATCTACAAGATGGCCGACATCATCGCCGACGTTCGCGCCCTCAACAACAACGGCTGCGACGAGTCGACCGATATCAAGGGCCTCGTCAAGATGCTCGACCCCAAGTACAATCCCGAGCACTTCGAGGATGCCCGCTTCCTGGGCCGCGGCACCTGCACCGTCAGCCAGATCTTCTACACCAGCCCCAGCCGTTGTGCTGTCGCTGACTCCTGCGCCATCTCCATCGACCGTCGCATGACCGCCGGCGAGACCTGGGAGTCCTGCCTGGACGAGATCCGCAACCTGCCGGCCGCCAAGAAGTACGGCGACGACGTGAAGGTCTCCATGTACATGTACGACCGTCCGTCCTGGACCGGCGAGGTCTACGAGACCGAGGCTTACTTCCCCACGTGGATCAACAAGGAGACCGCTCCGCACGTCAAGGCCCTCGTCGACGCCCACAAGGCCATGTTTGGTGACGAGCGCATCGGCTGCGAGCCCAGCATGGACAAGCGCACCGGTCGCCCGCTGTGCGACAAGTGGACCTTCTCCACGAACTGCGTCTCCATCCAGGGCCGCTACGGCATCCCCTGCGTGGGCTTTGGCCCGGGTGCCGAGTCTCAGGCTCACGCTCCCAACGAGGTCACCTACAAGGACGACCTGGTCACCGCTGCTGCCATGTACGTGGCTGCCCTGAACCTCTACGATCCGAGCAAGGCCGATGGCGACGCCACCGTGTTCCGCGCCGGTCTGACCAACAACAAGATCGATTAGTCTCATTCCTCGATTTTGTTGAGCCGGGGGCTGCTCGTGTCCCCGGCACCCCCTGTTGACTTGGGGCCCGCGGTCGTTATCTCCCATGCTTCCTCAACGGTGGCGGGTCCTCGTCATGGTGCTCTGCATGTTCTAGCCACACGCGCATGCCGGAGCACATCTACTCATTGCGATCGTTTCATCTTTAGAAAGGACATTTCCATGGACGCTAAGTTTACCGAGCTCGTCGAGCAGCTGAACGGCCTCGATTTTAAGGGTATGTACGGCAGCGATTTCCTGCACACTTGGGACAAGACCACCGATGAGCTCAAGGCTCTCTACATCGTCGCCGACGCCCTGCGCGAGCTGCGTGAGAACAACGTTTCGTCCAAGATCTTCGACTCGGGCCTGGCTGTTTCCCTGTTCCGCGACAACTCCACCCGCACGCGTTTCTCCTTCTCTAAGGCCGCCAACCTGCTCGGCCTTGAGCTGCAGGACCTGGACGAGAAGAAGTCCCAGATCGCTCACGGCGAGACCGTCCGCGAGACCGCTACCATGATTTCCTTCATGGCCGACGTCATCGGCATCCGCGACGACATGTACATCGGCAAGGGCGACGCCTACATGGCCGAGGTCTCCGAATCTGTCCAGCAGGCTTACGAGGATGGCGTTCTGGATCACCGTCCCACGCTCATCTCCCTGCAGTCCGACTCCGATCACCCCACGCAGTCCTCTGCCGACATGCTCTACCTCATCAACGAGTTTGGCGGCCTTGGGAACCTCAAGGGCAAGAAGGTTGCCGTCACCTGGGCCTATTCGCCCTCTTACGGCAAGCCGCTGTCCTGCCCGCAGTCGCTGATCAGCCTGCTGCCCCGCTTTGGCATGGACGTCACCCTGGCCCACCCCGAGGGCTACGACCTCATGCCCGAGGTCGTCGAGCGCGCCAAGGGCTATGCCGCCGAGTCCGGCACCACCTTTAAGCAGGTCAACACCATGGCCGAGGCCTTCGAGGGCGCCGACATCGTGATCCCCAAGAGCTGGGCTCCGTTTGCCGCCATGGAGAAGCGTACCAATCTGTACGCCGAGGGCGACGACGCCGGCATCGCTGCGCTCGAGAAGGAGCTGCTCGCCCAGAACGCCACCCATCAGGATTGGTGCTCCACGACCGAGCTCATGGAGAAGACTGCCAACGGCCAGGACACCATCTTTATGCACCCGCTGCCCGCCGACATCTCCGGTGTCTCCTGCGAGCACGGCGAGGTCAACGCCGACGTCTTCGACATGCACCGCGTGGGCATGTACAAGGAGGCCAGCTACAAGCCGTACGCCATCGCAGCCATGATGTTCCTGCAAAAGGTTGCCGATCCCGCCGCTACCCTCAAGGCCCTCGACGAGCGCAACACCGCCCGTTGGTTCCAGGCCTAAAGCTGGGCTGAGAAATGGCTAAGCGTATTGTTGTCGCCCTGGGTGGAAACGCCCTCGGCGCCAACCTTCCCGAGCAGATGGAGGCCGTCAAGACGACTTCCAAGGCTATCGTCGACCTGATCGAGGAGGGCAACGAGGTTGTCGTCGTGCATGGCAACGGTCCCCAGGTGGGTATGATCGCCAACGCGATGGCCGAGCTCACGCGCTCTAACCCTCAGAAGTACGTTCCCTGCCCGCTGTCCGTTTGCGGCGCCATGAGCCAGGGCTACATTGGCTATGACCTGCAAAATGCGCTGCGCGAGGAAATGCTCGACCGCAATATCGACAAGGGTGTCGCCACCGTGCTCACCCAGGTCGAGGTTGCGGCAGACGACCCGGCCTTTGCCGACCCGGTCAAGCCGATCGGTCCGTGGATGAGCGAGGCCGAGGCCAAGGAGCTGGAGGCCGACCGCGGCTACCAGTTCATCCACGACGAGAAGCAGGGCTTCCGTCGCGTGGTGGCTTCGCCCAAGCCCGTGAACATCGTCGAGCTCGACACCATCAAGTCGCTCGTCGAGTCCAACCACGTGGTGATCTCCTGCGGCGGTGGCGGCATTCCCGTCACCAAGGCCCAGGGCAACCACCTTAAGGGCGCTGCCGCCGTCATCGATAAGGACTTTGCGGCCGAGAAGCTCGCCGAGCAGCTCGATGCCGATGCCCTGATTATCCTGACGGCCGTGGAGAAGGTTGCCATTGGCTTTGGCACCGACCACGAGCAGTGGCTCGACACGCTGACCGCGGCTGACGTAAAGCGTCTGTCCGAGGCCAACGAGTTCGGTCGCGGCTCCATGCTGCCCAAGGTCCAGGCCGCCTCGACGTTTGCCGAGAGCAAGCCGGGCCGCACGGCGCTCATCACGCTGCTCGAGAAGGCGCGTGACGGTCTTGCCGGCAAGACCGGTACCACGTTTACCGGCGACGCTGAGTAGGCATATCTGCACCATTGAGGAGGGTGCCCTGCGTCGCGGGGTGCCCTCCTTTGTGCTATGGGGAGCCAAGAGGCGTTCGCTGGAAAACGAGTGCGTGCCTGTTCCGACGGAGTGTGAGCTTGCTATGGTGGGTATAGCAACTATGGTGTCCAAGGCAGCCAGGGGAGGTTTGCGGAGATGAAACTCGGTTGCGTCATTATGGCTTCGGGCGAGGGCAAGCGGTTTGGCTCTAACAAGATGCTTGCCGATATCTATGGCAAGCCGCTGATTGCCCGGACCATCGATTCGGTTCCCCGGGGCTTTGACGTCGTGGTTTCGACGCGTTGGCCCGAGGTCGCCCAGATTTGCGAGGACAAGCATTGCCCGTGTGTGCTGCACGATGGCAAGCTCAGAAGCGAAAGCGTCCGTGCGGGCCTTTCGTGGGGGGCGAGCCGCGGCTGGAAGGGTTGCCTCTTTTTGCCGGGCGACCAGCCGCTCGTGAGTTCGGATTCTTTTGAGGCCATGGTTCGCGCGTTTGATGAGCGTGGCCGCAAGTATCCGGTGCGTCTTGCGTGCAACGGTGAGCCTTCGAGCCCGGTGCTCTTTCCGGCGGAACTGTTCGATGCACTTATGTGTCTTGAGGGTAAGGACGGCGGCGGTTCGATCCTCAAGGACCGTACCGACGTGGTGCTGGTCGAGGCGCGTGCCTACGAGCTGTGGGACGTCGATACCGTCAAGGGACAGCGACGCATAACGGAGCATATCGCCGCCTGCTCGTATTTTGATCGCGTGGCCAACTGCATCAATTAATAAGGAGCAATTATGATCATCATCAAAAACGGCGCGCTCGTGACGCCCCAGGGGCTTCGCCGCGCCGATCTTGCCATGGATGGCGATAAGATCGTGCGGATTGCCGCGGCGATTGAGCCGGCCGAGGGCGATACCGTCGAGGATGCTGCGGGCTGCTGGGTGTTCCCGGGCTTTATCGACGGCCACACGCACATGCAGTGCTGGACCGGCATGGATTGGACGGCCGATAGCTTTGAGACCGGTACGCGTGCGGCTGCCTGCGGCGGTACGACGACCATCGTGGACTACGCGACGGCCGATCGCGGCGTGACCATGCCCGATGCCTTGGCCGAGTGGCATCGCCGCGCCGACGGAACCTGCACGGCCAACTACGCCTTTCATATGGCACTCGCCGAGTGGAACGAGCGCAACCGCGCCGACCTCTCGGCCATGCGCGAGGCGGGCGTATCGTCGTTCAAGACCTACTTTGCCTACGATCATCTGCGCCTGGACGATGCCGAGACGCTCGAGGTGCTGGAGGAACTCAAGCGTATTGGCGGCATACTGTGCGTGCATTGCGAGAACGGTACGCTGGTGAATGAGCTGCAGAAGCGCGTGTTTGAGCAGGGTATCCACGGGCCCGAGGGCCATGCGCTCAGCCGTCCGGATGTGTGCGAGGCCGAGGCCGTGAGCCGTCTGCTGTATCTGGCACACCTGGCCGGCGACGCACCGGTCAACGTGGTACACCTTTCGACCAAGTTGGGGCTCGAGGTCATTCGCGCTGCCAAAGCGCGCGGGCAGAAGAACATCTATGTCGAGACCTGTCCTCAATATCTGATGCTCGACGATACGCGCTACTTGGAGCAGGGCGAGGACGGCTTTGCGGGCGCCAAGTATGTGATGAGCCCGCCGCTGCGCCATGCCGGCGACCGTGCGGCACTGCGCGAGGCGCTTGTGGCCGGCGAGATCGATACGATTGCGACCGACCACTGCAGCTTTAACCTGCACGGGCAAAAGGACCGCGGGCGCGATGACTTCCGCGCGATTCCCAACGGCGGGCCCGGTGTGGAGCATCGCCCCGTCGCGATCGCTACGAGTTTTGAGGGACAGCTGGGCCCCGAGGATCTGTGCCGCTTGATGAGCGAGAACCCGGCGCGCGTCTTTGGCATGTATCCGCGCAAGGGCTGTCTTGCCGAGGGCGCCGATGCCGACGTGTGCGTGTGGGATCCCAAGGCGCGCTGGACGATTAGCGCCGCGACGCAGCATCAGGCCGTGGACTATACGCCGCTCGAGGGCTTTGAGGCGCACGGCCGCGCCAAGGCCGTGTTTGTGAACGGCGTGCTGGCTGCGCGCGACGGCGAGCCCACCGGAGCCCAACCCGGCCGCTACGTGCCCCGCTAACGGGAAGACCGCCGGGGTAGCTAATTTGGGAGATGATTTTTTGGGACGGGGTAGCAAAAAGAGCCCCGTCCCAAATTGCTACCCCTGGAGGCTGGTGGCGATGAGGGGGCGGTTGAGGGCTGCCTCGAAGCGATTTGCCATTGTTGGGTCGGCAAGCGTGTCGGCTTGGTTGAGCATGATGCGGGCATTGTCGAGGTTCAGCATCTGCAGCTCGGCATTGAGCACCATGGCGACGCGCTCTGGGGTGGCAGCGTCGGTGGGCTCGCAGCCGCAGCGCTCGCAGAAGAGCTCGGGGCGGTGGACAACCTTGGCGACGGGCTTGCCCAGCCCTGAGGCGCCGACGACCCAGACAACGTTTGCCGTGGCGGCGGGAATTACCGGCTCCCAGGCGGCATGCGCCTTGAGCGGGAGTCGCTTGCTACCGTCTGCCTCGGCCAACACATAGTCAAAGCGCTGTGCCAGCTGGTCGAGCGGCTCGGCAGGGGAGGAGAGCTTGCCCGTCTGGGGGTCCAAGACGCCTGCCTGGCAGATGCTTCCCCGCACAAGCCCCGCGCAGGCCTCGCAGGTGCAGCCTGGGGCGTGTGGGGCACCTGGCTTCCAAGGCGCGGCGTCCAGGCGACGATTCGACCCGTCCCATGGCACGCCGGCGACGGGGAACATGCGCGTGGTGGTGCAGAGGAGCACGCGGCCGCCAGCGCGCATGAGCTCAAGACCCAGCGTTTTGAGCAACGTCGACTTGCCGCCGCTGCCGATAATCGCGGTAATGCCCGGCTCGATCCTGAGCGCCGAGGCAAGATTGCCGCTAACCGTTTCCATCTGTTCACCGCCGTATAATACTGTGATAATAAATAATCATCAGAGTAGCGGTCGAACCGCTTTTGCTCTGCTCAAACCGTAGCACAGGGAGGTGCCCCGGGAATGCTCGTTTATGTTCGCGGCGCCGGCGATATCGCCACGGGTGTCGCCGCTCGCTTGGTGCGCGCCGGCGTGTCGGTCGTTATGGCCGATATCGCGGTTCCCACGTGCATCCGCCGCACAATCAGTTTTTGCGAGGCTATTCGCCTGGGCGAGGTCCAGGTCGAGGGCATTCGCGCCCGCTTGGCGCAGACGCCGGCAGAGGCGCTCGAGATTACCCAAGCGGGGGATGTCGCCGTGGTGGTGGACCCTCAGGCCAAGATGCTCGATGAGCTTAAACCCGCGGCTGTGGTCGACGCGATTCTGGCCAAGCGCAACCTGGGCACCACGCGCGACATGGCGCCTACCGTCATCGCCGTGGGGCCGGGCTTTACCGCGCCGGTCGATTGCGACGCCGTGGTCGAGACCATGCGCGGGCATTTTTTGGGCCGTGTCATTACCCAGGGCTCGCCCCAGCCCAACACGGGCGTGCCGGGCGTGATCGCCGGCTATGGCAAGGAGCGCGTTATCCACAGCCCCGCCGCCGGCGTGTTTCGGTCCGACCGCGCAATCGGCGACATCGTGAGCGCCGGAGACGTGATTGGCTACGCGGACGATACGCCCATGTGCACGCAGATCGATGGCTGCCTGCGCGGGCTTTTGGCGAACGGCGTGCAGGTGACTGAGGGCTTTAAATGCGCCGATGTCGATCCGCGCGGCGATGCCAGCTATATCAACTACATTTCGGACAAGGCGACGTCGGTCGGCGGCGGCGTGCTCGAGGCACTCGCTATGCTCACCGATATCTTTAGAGGATAGAAGGCGGCAATGGAAAAGCTCGATGTGGTGAATGCTGCGCTTGGCGCTCTGAAGGCTGGTAAGACGTGCGAGCTCGTGGTCGTGGCCGGCACGGCGGGGTCGTCACCGCGCGGTGTGGGCGCCTGGATGGCCGTCTTTGCCGATGGCAGCCAGGCGGGCACTATCGGCGGCGGCAAGATTGAGCTCTTTGCGCTGGATGAGGCGCGCGAACTCCTGAGCGCGGGACAGTCGCGTCTGGTCCGCTACACCATGGGCGGCGAGAACTCCGATACCGGCATGATCTGCGGCGGAGCCATCTGCCTGTGCTATCTGCATCTGGATGCGACCCAGGCACCGTTGTTCCAGGAAATTGCCGACGTCTTGGTCTATCGGCGCATCGGCGACTTCGTCATTGACTTTGAGCCGTTTATCGCAAGCGCGCTCGAGGGCGATGTGGCCGAGTACCATGGCGAGGCATCGCGCCGCACCATTGCCGGCTGCCCCGAGCTTTCGCTGGTGGAGGAGGGGAGTAAGGTTACCTATACAAACGCCGCCTCCGAGATTCCTCCCGCGCACATCGAGACGCTCTGCCCCGAGGGCCTGACCTACATCTTTGGCTGCGGACACGTGGGCGCCGCGACGGCGCGCGTGCTCAACGCGGCGGGCTTTGCCGTCGTGGCGTGCGACGACCGCCCCGGCACGCTGACCCCCGATTGGGTGCCCGGTGTCTACGACCGTCGTCTGGTCGACTACAAGAGCCTGAGCAAGCAGTGCCCCATCGGCCCGCGCGACCTGGTGGTCGTCGCCACGGCGGGTCACAAATCTGATCTCGACGTGGTAATTCAGGCTATGCGTGCCAAACCCGCCTATCTGGGTTGCTTGGGTTCGCGCCGCAAGACGGCCTTTGTGCGTGCCCGCCTGGAGCAGGAAGGTTTTACGCAGGACCAGATCGACGAGCTGCACCTTCCGATCGGCGTTGCCATCGAGGCCGAGGACCCCGAGGAGATCGCCATCTCCATCGCCGCCGAGATGATCCACCTGCGCCGCACCAAACTCGTCCCCCGCAAGCGCTAATCGCATCCCCACCAATAAGTTGCGGTGAAATACGGACTGTTTAAGCCTGTTAGGCCGCCAAACAGTCCCTATTTCACCGCAACTGCTTTTTGGGATCCATTTGTGCGGGGGAGTTGTGGAGTTGTGCAGGCAGACGAGGTTTTTCTGGAAATACGCTCCCGATGCGCGTATAGTACCGATTGTTTTGTCGGCTCCTGCTGCGTCGAGTCCAAACCGCAAAATGCCATGAGCGGCGCGGATGCAGCCAGGAGGCACGAGGACAACCCATCGTGGCCACGCCCCGTGCTTAAAACCCCAAGAAGGAGTGAACAATGGCAGAAGAGAAGTATGTGCCGCGTCTGAAGACCAAGTACAACAACGAGGTCAAGCAGCAGCTTCAGGACAAGTTCCAGTACGAGAACGTCATGATGATTCCCAAGTTTGAGAAGATCGTCGTGAACATGGGTGTCGGCGAGGCCGCTACCGATTCCAAGGCCATCGACGGTGCCGTGCGCGACCTGCGCGCCATCACCGGCCAGCAGCCGATGATCACCCGTGCCCGCAAGTCCATCGCTACCTTCCGCCTGCGCGCTGGTATGCCGATCGGCTGCAAGGTTACCCTGCGTGGCGACCGTATGTGGGAGTTCTTCGATCGTCTGACCTCCGTCGCGATCCCCCGTATCCGCGACTTCCGCGGCATCTCCGCCAAGAGCTTCGACGGCCGTGGTAACTTCTCCATGGGCGTCACCGAGCAGCTCATCTTCCCCGAGATCGACTTCGACTCCGTCGATCACCAGCGCGGTATGGACATCACTTTCGTGACCACCGCCAATACCGATGAGGAGGCCAAGGCCCTTCTGGACGCCTTCGGTTTCCCGTTCAAGAAATAGGTTCACCTGCCCTATAAGCGCCGTTCCCACAAGGGGGCGGCGCTTGGGGCGAACAATACTCTATGTGAGGAGGATATAAGTGGCTAAGACATCGATGATCGTCAAGTGCAATCGCAAGCAGAAGTTCTCTACTCGTGAGTACACGCGCTGCCAGCGCTGCGGCCGTCCGCACTCTGTGTACCGCAAGTTCGGCCTGTGCCGTGTCTGCTTCCGCGAGCTTGCACTCAAGGGCGAGCTTCCCGGCGTTAAGAAGGCCAGCTGGTAAGTCACTACCAGCGTTTCAAGCATCAGTTTGGAACAGGGAAAACGCGCTAAAAAGGCTTTGCCGTTAAGGGCGGCGAAGAACCAAGAGCACGTGTTCATCAAGAACGAAGGAGAATCTGTATGAACCTTACAGACCCGATCGCAGATATGCTTACGCGCATCCGTAACGCTAACTCTGTGAACAAGGCCACGGTCTCCATGCCGAGCAGCAAGAAGCTCGTCGAGATCGCTCGTGTTCTGCACGAGGAGGGCTACATCGAGGGCTACGATGTCGAGGACACCGTTCCCCAGAAGACTCTGCACATCACGCTTAAGTATGGTCCCAAGAAGGCTAAGGTCATCAACGGCATCCGCCGCATTTCCAAGCCGGGCCTGCGTAAGTACACCGGCGTTGCCGACATGCCCCGCGTCCGCGGTGGCCTTGGTACCGCCATTATTTCCACCAGCCATGGCGTCATGACCGACCGCGATGCTCGCAAGCACAACGTCGGCGGCGAGATCATCGCTTACGTCTGGTAATTCGCTCGGTAGGTAGAAGGAAAGGAGATCACCGTGTCTCGTATCGGTAATAAGCCTGTCCAGATTCCCGCCGGAGTCGAAGTGGCAGTCAACGGCAACAACGTTGTCGTCAAGGGCCCCAAGGGCCAGCTCGAGCTCGATGTCTTTGAGAAGCTCGCTATCAACGTCGAGGACAACGTCCTCACCGTTTCCCGTCCCGACGACGAGCGTGAGACCCGTGCCCGCCACGGCCTCACCCGCGCCCTCATCCACAACATGGTTGTTGGCGTTTCCGAGGGCTTCGAGAAGAAGCTCGAGCTCGCCGGCGTCGGTTACCGCGTGCAGCAGAAGGGCAAGAACCTCGAGTTCTCCCTGGGCTTCTCGCACCCCGTGATCGTCGAGGCTCCCGAGGGCATCACCTTCGAGGTTCCCGACAACACCCACGTGAACGTCAAGGGTATCAACAAGCAGCAGGTCGGTCAGATCGCCGCTGAGATCCGCGGCCATCGTCCTCCCGAGCCTTACAAGGGCAAGGGTATCCACTACGTTGGCGAGCACATCCGCCGCAAGCTGGGTAAGGCCGCCAAGTAGTCGTAACCGACTCACTCGCATAAGACCAGCACCCCGTCAGGTGCTGGCAAGATCAACCTTTTTAGGAGTTTACGTATGAACAAGCATAAGGCGAAGCTGGAAGGCCTCAAGCGTCGTCAGCGTCGTGTTCGCGGCAAGGTCTCGGGTACCTCCGAGCGTCCGCGTCTTCGCGTGACCCGTACTAACGCCAACATCTATGCCCAGATCATCGACGACAGCAAGGGCTCCAGCCTGACGCTCGTCTCTGCCTCGACCCTCGAGGCCGAGTTCAAGGGCACCCACACCTCGAACAAGGAGGCTGCGGAGAAGGTCGGTCAGCTCGTTGGCAAGCGCGCCATCGAGGCCGGCATCACCAAGGTCGCCTTCGATCGCGGTGGCCGTATCTACCATGGCCGCGTCAAGGCCCTCGCCGACGGTGCTCGTGCCGCCGGTCTCGAGTTCTAGGAGGTATGTAGCACATGGCTCGTAATCAGAAGCAGCAGCGCGAGGCCTCCGAGTTCGAGGAGCGCGTCGTTTACATCAACCGCGTGTCGAAGACCGTCAAGGGTGGTCGTCGCATGAGCCTCGTCGCTCTCGTCGTCGTTGGCGACGGCAAGGGCAACGTCGGCGTTGGCATGGGCAAGTCCGCTGAGGTGCCCATGGCCATCTCCAAGGCATCTCTCGATGCCAAGAAGAACATGTTCCACGTGCCGGTGACCGAGCAGGGCACCATCCCGCACGAGGTTCTCGGCCACTTTGGTGCCGGCCGCATCATCATCAAGCCCGCTGTCGAGGGTACCGGCGTTATCGCCGGCGGCGCTGTGCGTCCCCTCTTTGAGCTTGCTGGCATCAAGAACGTCCTGTCCAAGTCCCTCGGTACCGACAACGGCCTCAACATCATCAAGGCTGCCGTCGAGGGCCTCAAGGAGCTCTCCAGCCCTGAGGACGTCGCGGCTCGCCGTGGCCTGACGGTCTCCGAGATGTTCGTCGGTAAGGAGAACTAAGCATGGCTGACACCATCAAGATCAAGCAGGTCCGCAGCACCAACGGTTGCAAGCAGGACCAGGTCCGTACTGTCCGTGCCCTCGGTCTCCACAGGATCCGCGAGGTTCGCGAGATTGCTGACAACGAGTCCGTCCGCGGCATGATCTTCAAGGTCAAGCACCTTGTCGAGATTGTAGAGGAGTAGCAAATGCAGCTTCACGATCTTACTCCCGCGCCCGGTTCCACCAAGAACCGCAAGCGCGTCGGCCGTGGCAATTCTTCGGGTCACGGCACCACTTCTGGCCGCGGTCAGAAGGGCCAGGGTTCCCGCTCTGGCGGCACCAAGGGTGCCGGCTTCGAGGGTGGCCAGACTCCGCTGGCTATGCGCCTGCCCAAGCTTCCGGGCTTCCGTAACCCCCGTCGTATCGAGTACACCGCTGTTAACGTTGAGCGTCTCGAGCGTAAGTTCGAGGACGGCGCTGTGATCGACGGTGCCGCTCTTAAGGCCGCTCGCATCACCAAGAGCGAGTTCGAGCCCGTCAAGGTGCTCGGCAATGGTGAGCTCACCAAGAAGTTCACGGTCAAGGTCGACAAGGTCAGCGCTTCTGCGCAGGCCAAGATCGAGGCCGCCGGCGGAAAGGTCGAGCTGCCGTGCTAAATGGTCTTAAGAATGCTTTCCGCATCAAAGAATTGCGCGAAAAGATTCTTTTTACCATAGCTATGCTCGTCGTGTACCGCATTGGTGCGCACGTTCCTGTGCCCGGCATTCCCTTCCAGGGGATGCTGGGCCTTTTCTCGACCGATAACAATTCGGTCGCCGCAGGTGCTATGGCCCTCCTGAATCTTTTCTCTGGCGGCGCGTTGAGCTATGTGTCGGTGTTTTCGCTGGGCATCATGCCTTACATCACCAGCTCGATCATCCTCCAGATGCTCCAGGCCGTCGTGCCTTCCCTGCATGAGCTTGCCCGCGAGGGCGAGGTCGGTCAGACCAAGATTACGCAGTATTCGCGTTACCTCACCCTGGCTCTGGCAATCCTCAACTCCGTGGGTTACCTCTTCCTCTTTAAGAGCTTCGGCATCAGCTTCAATGGCGCCGGCGCTCCCGAGATCATCTTCGACCTCATGATCGTCGGTACGCTCACCGCGGGCGCCATGCTGATCATGTGGATTGGTGAGCTCATCACCCAGCGCGGTATCGGCAATGGCATGTCGCTGATCATCTTCGCGAACATCATGGCCGGTCTGCCGCAGGCTATCTTCTCCAGCACCGAGGGCAATGCCGGTGGCATCATCACCATGGTGATCATCTGCGCCATCATCCTGCTGGTTATCCCGCTGATTGTTTTCCTTGAGCGCGGCCAGCGCCGCATCCCGGTCTCCTACGCTAAGCGCGTCGTGGGCCGTCGCATGATGGGTGGCCAGACCACCTACCTGCCCATCAAGGTCAACACCGCGGGTGTCGTGCCGATCATCTTCGCTTCGGCGCTGCTGTACTTCCCGGCTCAGATTGCCGTGTTCTTCCCCGGCATCGGCTGGATTCAGGCAGTTGCCTCCGCGCTTTCGACCGGTTGGCTCAACTGGGTGCTTAACGTTGTCCTCATCGTGTTCTTCGCGTACTTCTACACCTCCATGGTGTTCAACCCCGATGACACGGCCGATAACCTTAAGAAGCAGGGCGGCTTTATTCCGGGCGTGCGTCCGGGTAGGGCTACCGCGGCCTACATCAAGAACGCGCTCAACAAGATCACGCTTCCCAGCGCTGTCTTTTTGGCGCTCATCGCCATCGTGCCTTCGATCATCTTCTCCTTCACGGGTAACCATCTGATCCAGGCATTTGGCGGCACGTCCATCCTCATCATGGTCGGCGTCGTGCTCGACACGGTCGATAAGCTCGAAGGCCAGATCAAGATGTATGATTACGATGGATTCTTTAAATAGGCTAGAGGAGGATTGCTCATGAACCTCGTATTGCTCGGAGCTCCGGGTGCCGGTAAGGGCACCGTCGCACAGGAGCTCGTCGCCGAGTTTGGCGTCGCCCACATTTCCACGGGCGACCTGCTGCGTGCTGCCGTCAAGGGTGGCACCGAGCTTGGTATTCAGGCTAAGAAGTACATGGACGCTGGCGAGCTCGTTCCCGACCAGCTCGTGATCGACCTTGTCAAGGAGCGCCTTGCCGCCGATGACGCCCAGCAGGGCTTCATCCTCGACGGCTTCCCGCGCAACACCGCCCAGGCTGTGACGCTCGATTCCGAGCTCTCCGCCATGGGTCGCGAGATCGACTGTGCCCTTCTGGTCGATGTGGCCCCCGAGGTCATTATCGATCGTCTGTCTTCGCGTCGCACCTGCCGCGCATGCGGTTACACCGGCACTGCTGCCGATGCTACCTGCCCCAAGTGTGGCGGCGAGATGTATCAGCGCGACGACGACAAGCCCGAGACCATCAAGAACCGTCTCGACGTCTACGAGAAGTCCACGAGCCCGCTCGTCGACTACTATCGTGGCCAGGGTCTGCTCAAGTCGGTCAACGGTGACCAGGCTCGCGAGACCGTGTACGGGGATGTCAAAGAGGCTCTCGGTCTATGATCAAGATTAAGTCTGCAACGCAAATCGAGCAGATGAAGAAGGCAGGAGCGCTATCTAAGATGGCGCTCCGCCACGTTGGAGCCATGGTGCGCCCCGGCGTTTCGACTTTTGAGCTCGATCAGCTCGCGGAGCAGATTATCCGCATGCATGGCGGCACCCCGGCCTTTAAGGGCTACGGCGGGTTCCCGGGAACCATCTGCGCATCGATCAACGATGCCGTGGTTCACGGTATTCCCAACCCCGACATGATCCTGCGCGATGGCGATATCATCTCCATTGATACGGGAGCTGTCGTTGACGGTTGGGTCGGCGATAACGCTTGGACGTTTTTCGTCGGCACCCCCACGCCCGAAGCCAAGGCTTTGTGCGAGGTCACGCGCGATTGCCTTAAGGCTGCCATCGAGCAGGCTGTTCCCGGTAACCATATCGGGGACGTCGGTTATGCCGTTCAGTCCCTCGCCGAGTCTCACGGTTACGGCGTGCTTCGCGATTATGTGGGCCATGGCATTGGCCGCGTGATGCACGAGGACCCCAACGTTCCTAACTATGGAAAGAAGGGGAGGGGCGTTCGCCTCCAGGCCGGCATGGTCATTGCCATCGAGCCGATGGTTACGATGGGTTCCAACCATGTGAGCACGGGCTCCGACGGTTGGATCGTCACGACCAACGACCACCTGCCCGCCGCGCACTACGAGAACACCGTCGCCATTACCAATGACGGCCCGGTGATTCTCACCACGGATGCGCAAGGTGCTTGGTGTTCGCTCCAAGGCGGAGAAATGTAACAAGTTCCACTTAGTTGTGGAGCCATTACGAAGTTATTACGATGCGTGCATACGTGTTGTAGAATACTCAATCGCTGTCGTTTTCTAGAGAAAGATGATTGCTTGTGAAGAAGGAAGACGCAATTGAGCTTGAGGGTACGGTAAAGGAACCGCTGCCCAATGCCATGTTTAAGGTCGAGCTCGAGAACGGTCATTCGGTTCTGTGCAACATTTCTGGCAAGATCCGAATGAATTACATCCGCATTCTCCCCGGTGACAGGGTTGTCGTGGAGCTTTCCCCGTACGACCTGACCCGCGGCCGCATCACCTATCGCTATAAATAGCGGCACGCATACACGCACTCCATTTCCGGCTGCAGGCTTAGCTCAACCTACGGTCGGATTGTGTGTGAAGACCAGCCATAGTTTTAAACGCCTGCGGCTGGGCGAGTAGATAGTAGGGAAGTAGTTTGAGCGCTACCGAAAGGAAGAACGATGAAGGTACGTCCTTCGGTCAAGAAGATGTGCGATAAGTGCAAAATCATTAGGCGCCATGGCAAGGTCCTCGTCATTTGCGAGAACCCCCGTCATAAGCAGCGTCAGGGTTAAGAGAGGAGACTACGTTGGCCCGTATTAATGGTGTCGACCTCCCGCGTGAGAAGCGCGTTGAGATCGGTCTGACCTACATTTACGGCATCGGCCGCACCACTGCGACGAAGATCTGCGTCGAGTGCAACGTTAACGTGGATACGCGCGTTAAGGACCTCACCGAGGATGAGGTTAACGCCATCCGCGATTATATCGATAAGAACCAGATCATGGTTGAGGGCGACCTCCGCCGTGAGCGCAACCAGAACGTCAAGCGCCTTATGGACATCGGCTGCAACCGCGGCCTTCGTCACCGCAAGGGCCTCCCGGTCCGCGGCCAGCGCACCCACACTAACGCTCGTACCCGCAAGGGCCCGAAGCGTCAGATCGGTGCTAAGAAGAAGAAATAAGGAGCGCTAGATAGATGGCTACTGCTAAGAAGAACGTTCGCGCTGCCCGTCTGAAGCGCGCGGACCGTAAGAACATTTCCGTGGGCCAGGCTCACATTCGTTCTACGTTCAACAACACGATCGTTTCGATCACCGATCCCCAGGGCAACGTCATTTCCTGGAAGTCGGCTGGCCAGGTGGGCTTCAAGGGCTCCCGTAAGTCCACGCCGTTCGCTGCCCAGATGGCTGCCGAGGCTGCTGCCAAGCAGGCCATGGAGCACGGTATGAAGAAGGTTTCCGTCTTCGTCAAGGGCCCCGGCTCCGGTCGTGAGACCGCCATCCGCTCCCTCCAGGCTGCTGGCCTCGAGGTCTCGAGCATCCAGGACAAGACCCCCATTCCGCACAACGGCTGCCGCCCCAAGAAGCGTCGCCGCGTGTAACTGAAAGGATCGTATCAATATGGCAATCGACAGGACTCCTGTTCTTAAGCGCTGCCGTCAGCTCGGGATCGATCCCGCTGAGCTCGGTTACAGCAGCAAGAAGGAATCTATCCGTCAGCCCAAGCGCCGTCGCAAGGAATCTGAGTACGGCATGCAGCTGCGCGAGAAGCAGAAGGTCAAGTTCATCTATGGCGTTCTGGAGAAGCAGTTCCACGGCTACTTCAACAAGGCCCGTAAGATGAACGGCGTCACCGGTGAGAACCTCATGATCATTCTTGAGTCTCGCCTCGACAACGTCGTCTTCCGTCTTGGCTTCGCCCGCACCCGCAAAGAGGCTCGTCAGTCCGTCCGTCACGGTCACTTCACCGTGAACGGCAAGCGCGTGGACATCCCGTCCTACCGCGTCAAGGCCGGCGACGTCGTCGCTGTCGGCGAGAAGTTCCGTGACCTCCTCCCCATCAAGGAGGCCCTGATTTCCTCCGAGCGCTTTGAGGTCCCTGGCTGGCTCGAGGTCGATATCGAGAAGCTGTCTGGTAACGTGCTCGCTCTGCCGACGCGTGAGCAGATCAGCGGTGATATCAACGAGCAGCTCATCGTCGAGCTCTACTCTAAGTAGTCCATCCGGGCTGCTGAGGCTGGAGGTAATACATGTCAGAATTCATTAGGCCTCAGGTTCAGGTCGAAGAGATCAACGAGACGTCTGCTCGTGTCTCCGTCGAGCCGCTCGAGCGTGGCTACGGCGATACGCTGGGTAACTCCCTTCGTCGCGTTCTTCTGTCCTCGCTCGAGGGTGCCGCCGTCGAGGCTATTCAGATCGATGGCGCGCAGCACGAGTTCATGACCATCCCTAACATGGTCGAGGATGTCACCGACATCGTCCTGAATGTCAAGGGTCTTGTCTTCAGGGCTCTCGGCACGACCGACGAGGCGATCGCCACCATTTCGGTTGACGGCCCCTGCGAGGTCACCGGTGCGGACTTCTTTATTCCGTCCGAGTTTGAGCTGGTCAACCCCGAGCAGCACATCGCTACGCTCACCGAGGGTGGCCATCTCACCATGAGCATGCGCATCGGCTATGGCCGCGGCTATGTTTCTGGCGAGGCCAACAAACGCGACAACGATCCCATCGGTGTGATCCACGTCGACTCGCTGTACTCGCCGGTTTCCCGTTGCGCCAAGCTCGTTGAGGCTTGCCGTGTCGGTCAGCACACCGACTACGACCGCCTTGTCCTCGAGATCGAGACCAACGGCTCCATCGCCCCGCGCGACGCCGTGGTCCAGGCTGCCAATATCATCAACCAGCATATGGCCGCCTTTATGAACCTTGCCGAGACCCCCGAGGTCGAGGAGGAGGCTTCGATCTTCGCTCCCGAGGTCACCAACGACAACGCTGAGCTGGACAAGCAGATCGAGGATCTGGACCTTTCCGTCCGTTCTTACAACTGCCTTAAGCGCGCCAGCATTCACTCGGTCCGTCAGCTCGTTGAGTTCTCGGAGAACGATCTGCTCAACATCCGTAACTTCGGTGTTAAGTCGATCGAGGAAGTGAAGGACAAGCTTGAGTCCATGGGCCTGAGCCTGAAGGCTTAATGCTTCGCATATTTGAGGAGAAACTAGACCATGCGTCATAACGTTAAGAAGGGCCTGAAGCTCGGCACCGATGCGAGCCACACCAAGGCCATGAAGAAGAGCCTTGCTAAGGCCCTCTTCGAGAACGACCGCATCAAGACCACCGAGACCCGCGCTAAGGCGCTGCGTTCGGTCGTCGATCCGATCATCACCTGGGCCAAGAAGGGCGACCTGCACTCTCGTCGTCTGGCTATCGCCAAGCTCGGCGATAAGCAGCTCGTTGCCGAGATCTTCGACAAGGCTGCTCAGGGCATGTGGCAGGACCGCAACGGCGGTTACACCCGCATCATGAAGCTCGGTAACCGCAAGGGCGACAACGCTCCCATCGTTATCATGGAGCTCGTCACCGAGCCTTGCACGCCTAAGGCTAAGAAGGCTGCTCCGGCCCCCAAGAAGGCCGCTGCTCCCAAGAAGGTCGAGGCTGCCGAGGAGGCTCCTGCTGAGGAGACCGCTGAGTAGACAATCCGTCTGCATAGGCTATATTCGAGGGGTACGTTCGCGTACCCCTCTTTTTTTGTCGAAATGCCATTGCCTGTTTGTTGGGAGCGTCCATGACCGCGCCGTCTGATTTCAATTTGATTCCTGAGCTCGATGCCACGCTCGTTTTCCGCGTGGCCTACGATGGCTCGTCCTACAGCGGCTTTGCCGAGCAGCCCGGTCAGACGACGGTTGCGGGCGAGTTACGCCGCGCTATCGAGACGCTCCTGCGCCGCCCGATCGACCTGACGTGTGCGGGGCGTACCGATGCCGGCGTGCATGCGGTGGCACAGTTCATCAGCGTGCCCGTAACGGACGCTGAGTTGGCTTTGACGCGCCGTAGGTGGCTGAGGGCTATGGATGCCCTCCTGCCCAAAGATATCGCCATAAACGAGGTCTACAAGGCCCGTAAAGGCTTTTCTGCACGCTTTGATGCGCGTTCCCGTACGTATACGTACCGTATTGCCGATCGCGACGCGCGCCCTGTGCTTTCGCGCGGTGCGGTGTGGTGGCATCGCTACTCATTGGATGTTGAGGCGATGTCTGCGGCCTGTCCCGCGCTGCTGGGCGAGCAGGACTTCAAGAGCTTTTGCAAGGTGGCGTCTGCTGTGGGCAAGCCCACGCACCGCTGCGTGATGCGTGCCGAGTTTGGCCATGAGGTTGCGTTTGGCGAGGACATCCTGACGTTTACCATCGAGGGCAATGCGTTTCTGCATTCGATGGTCCGCACGATCGTGGGCACGCTTGTCGAGATTGGCATGCATCGCCGTGAACCCGAGTGGATGCGCGAGGTCATCGATGCTTGCGACCGTACCGCTGCGGGCCCCACGGCTCCTGCCTGCGGCCTTACGTTTATGGGCGTGGATTACGATCCCGCCGAGCTTGTCGTGCTCGACTAGGGGAGGGCTCGACGCGTCGTGCGTCGACACCCGTCATCTGTGGGCTGCGCGTGTGCAACATCTGTTCTTGGCGTGCAATACAACCGGTGTCTCATTGCTTTTATTGCCGGGGTGTACCATGAACCACGGTTTGGTTCATTGCTGTCGAGAGGACGGATAACTTGGTTCGACGTGGCTCGCATCCGCGACTTTCGGTGATCCTTGTGGTAGAAGGTTCGCCCAGCTATGCGATGCGTGCGCTCGAGAGTATCCAGAACCAAGACCTCTACGATTTGCAGATTGTCGTTGTCTGCCGCGATGCTGCGCCCGGTGTGCGCCATTCGCTTCAAGTTGCTGCCGACAGAGACATCCATATTGATTTGATTGACGTCGAGGACTCGAAGTGCGGTGCTTGTCTTCGTGCCGGTTTTGCTGCCTCGCGTGGCTCTCAAATCATCGCTATGAACGCCGATGAGTGGTTTGCTCCGCAGTCCCTTTCCAAGATGGTCGATATCGCGTGCGATACTACGGCAGACATAGTGCTCCCCACGGTGTCGCTCGACCGCTATGATGCACATCGAGAGCGCCATTCGCGCGTCTTGGATGCTGCTCATATTTCCATTGATAGCAAATCCTCGATGGTGACCGGGCTGCCCCAGTTGATTTTAGGCGGCTTGGTTGCTCAAGTCTCTGGCGTGATGTATAGCCGTCCGCTGTTTGAGGCATGCCTGTCGCGTGGCAAGGCGTACCGTACGGTTGAGTTTATGGCTTATGCGCTCTCGCAGGCACGATTCGTGTCCGGCTGCGGCGACGCTTGTTTCCACGCGGTGGCACCTAAGCTTACAGATGCCTTTGATCCCACCATGTATGCCAGGATATCCGATGACACTCGAGCGCTCGACGAGCTTGCGGACTCACTCTCGGAAGCAGATAGCGGTGGTCGGCTCAAGCTGGCAAGCCAGAAGTTCTACTTTGCCGGACTGGTCGCCTGCATCGAGAATTTGTGTCTGAGCCCGCATGGGGTGTCGTCAATCGAGCGTTCCGCCCGTATGCGTGATATGCTCGAGGCGCCTCGAACCCGTCAGATGGTCGCCGCGCTCAAGGATAACCATCGGGGGCTCGGTCTGTTGTTTGGGCCGATCGCCAGCGCCAAGCCCGCGCGCTGCGTGATGTGTACGCATCTGGCAGCTTTTCTTAACCGGATGGGCGCAAAAACCGCCTAAACGGCTCATCTCGAAACAAATTTGCATAGAATTGTTTCGAAATGCGTTCTTATACACAAAAGCCTTCAAATAGCGTTAAACTATTCAATCACTGATTGATTGTCTCCGCCATCTTTTGGAGAGAGGGTTTGTATGGCTAAAAAACGCAATGGGCGCCAGGATGCCATTAGAGATATTGTGCGCAATAAGGACGTCCGCACGCAGCGCGTGCTGGTCGATGAGCTCCGCGCTATGGGCTTTGATTGCACGCAGGCGACTGTCTCTCGCGATATTGCCGATATGGGGCTGCGTAAGCTCCCTGAGGGCATCTATGTTCTGGCAGAGGACCTGCACCTGCAGCGTATGGTTTCCGAGCTCGTAACGGGCGTTCTGCGCACCGATAATCTGGTTATGATCAAGGCTCAGCCTGGCACGGCTTCCGGCATCGCCGCCGCCGTTGATGCGGCAGAGCTGCCCGATGTGCTTGGCTCGCTTGCCGGCAACGATACGATTTTGGTTATTGCCCAGACGGCCGAGGACGGCGAGCGTCTTGAGGCGCTGATCAATAAGCTGAGCAATTCTCGCAAGTAGGCGTGCGGGTCGTGCGCTCGGCACTGTGTGCGTGACATAGTGGCTTGTAAGGGGTATCGACGTTGGTCGGTACCCCCTTTTTTGTTTGCCGGTATAAAGACCGCCCACCAGGTCGCTTTAAACTAAAAGGCCCCCGAGCAGTTTAATAAGCTGCTCGGGGGCCTTGTTGCTTATGGCCGGATGATTTCTAGCCGACCGTATCGTCAGGCGTGGGCGAGGGGTCGGGAGTAGGCGTAGGCGTAGGCGTAGGCGTAGGCGTGCCGCCATCGCCGCCGGTCGAACCACCAGTTGAGCCGCCCGTCGAGCCACCGGTCGTACCGGTGCCGCCGGTGGTGTCGCCACCCGTGGTCTCGGTGGTCGTGGTCGTCGTGGTAGTCGTTGTGGTAGTTTCCTCTTCGTCCTCGTTCTCGTCCTTGTCGTCGTTCTCCGTCTTCTTGGTGTTGTTGGTGCCGTAGAACTTCCAGACGCTGTTGTTCTTGTAGGTGGGCGCCGTTCCGGTCGCAAACTCCTCGCGCTCGGTACCGGTCAGAACGGTGTTCATAAACCGCTTAAAGACAGGCAGGTTGGTGCTGTCGCCCAGCAGGTCCGTGCCGTACTTTTGGATGGGGATCTCGCCCGCGGAATAGCCGGTCCACAGGGCGCACGCCAGCTGCGGGGTATAGCCGCAGAACCAAAGGTTGGTGGTGTTGTCGGTGGTGCCCGTCTTGCCGGCATAGGGCTGGTTGACACTCAGGGCGCCGGCAGCACCCGTACCGCTGCCCTTCATGACGCCGGACAGAACATCGGTGACCGCGGCGGCCTCGCCCTCGGTAAGCACCTGTGAGGGATTGTCGGTGTGCTGGTACAGCACCGAACCGGTACGAGAATCAATCTCGGTGATGGCGATCGGCTGGCGATAGTAGCCGCCGTTGGCAAACGTCGCGTAGGCGGCGGCCATCTCGAGTGGCGAGATCGAGCCGGTGCCGAGCGTCATGACGGGAACGTCCTCGATGTTGTCCTTGGCGGGGTCGATGCCGAGCTTTTTGACGAGCGAGATGATCTTGCTGTTGCCGACGGCTTCCGCCACCTGGATGTAGCCGGTGTTGGAGGAGTATGCCGTCGCCTGCTTAAGCGTGATGTTGCCGTAGCTCTGGTTGGCGTAATTTTGGACCTCGGTCGTGGTGCCCTTGGCCTTGAGCGGCGAGTTGCAGTTGAGGGTGACGTTGGGGTTCATGCCGTTTTGGATGGCAGTTGCCAGCGTAAAGGCCTTAAAGGTGGAGCCGACGGGACGCTTGGCCGTGGCATGGTTTACGTGGTTCTCGTCGGCGTTGTAGTCGTAGCCGCCCACCATGCACTTGATGTAGCCGGTCTTGGGGTCGACGACGACCATGCCCATGTCCAGGCCGTCAAGCGAGAGCGTGTCGAGCTGCTCGCGGACGGCATTCTCTGCCACCTGCTGCATCGTGGGGTCGATGGTGGTCTTGACGGTCAGGCCGCCCTTAAAGAGCACGTCGGTCGAGAACTCCTGCTCCAGCAGCTGCTTGACGTAGGAGACAAAGTAGGGCTGCGAGTATACGTCGACGCCGCTGCCCGAGATTTCGGTCACATTGAGGGTGATGGGCTCGGCCTGTGCGGCATCGTGCTCCTCCTGGGTGATGTGGCCCAGGCGCAGCATGTTGTCGAGAACCTTGTTGCGGCGAGACAGTGCCAGATCGGGATTGACCGTGGGGTCGTACTGCGAAGGCGAGTTGGGAAGGCCGATGAGCAGCGCGGCCTCGCTCAGGGTGAGGTCGGCGGCGCTCTTGGACAGATAGGTCTCGGCTGCGGCCTCGATGCCGTAGGCGCCGTGGCCGTAATAGATGGTGTTGAGGTACATCATGAGGATCTCGTCTTTGGAGTACATGTCCTCCATCTTGATGGCGATGTAGGCCTCGCGCACCTTACGCTCAATGGTCGAGTCGAATTGCTCCTCCTGCAGGATGGTGTTGCGCACCAGCTGCTGGGTGATAGTCGAGGCGCCTTCGTGCCCGCCGCCGAGGGTTGCCACCGCAGCGCGCGCGATACCCCACAGGTCGATACCGCCGTGCTCGTAGAAGCGCTCGTCCTCGACGTCAACGGTGCCCTGCAGCACGTAGGGGGAGACCTCGTCCTTGGTGATGGACTTGCGGTTTTGCGTGTAGAAGCTCGCAATCTTGTTGCCGTTGCAGTCGACGATCTCGGTGGGCTCGCTCACCAGATACGCGTTGGCGTCGGTGTAGTCGGGCAGATCGGACAGCCAGCGGTTGACGTTGCCGATCATGCCGATGCCAAACGCCACGCCCGCAATCAGCAGAAAGCCCAAAAACGAGAGCAGGATTATGGGCAGAGCATGCGTCTTTGAACGGCTGCGTCCCTGTCGTTGGCGAGGACCCATATATTGACCTCCAGGTATGTCGTGCCGGACGGTGGATGTGCCGTCGGGGCAGGATGGACATAAGTTATTACACGATAAACCAAACGGGGCGCGCGAGGCCTCGTGTATGCTGGAAGACGGCATTTTTCAGAGTGAATGCATACCTTGGTAAGGAGTTTGCCGATGGTGATTCGGACGATGGGGCCGAGCGGACAATACGAGACTGGATTGGATGCTGCCGGTGCGGCGCTGCCCGAGCTGCTGGCGCCGGCGGGCGGACTCGACCAGATGCTTGCGGCCATCGCCGCGGGTGCCGATGCCATCTATGCGGGGTTGGGCGGCTTTAACGCCCGTGTGAGCGCCCATGGCTTTACGGATAACGAGTTTGCGCGCGGCTGCGCCGTGGCGCATGCCCATGGCGTGCGTGTGTACGTGACGCTCAACGTGTTCGTGTTTGACGATGAGCTGTCCGACGCGGTGGCGTTGGGAGCTCATGCACTGGAGCTGGGCGCCGATGCTCTGATTGTTGCCGATGCCGGGTTGGCCTGCGCGCTGCGCGCGGCGATTCCCGGGGTCGAGATTCACCTGTCCACGCAGGCGGGCGCTCATAGCGAAAGCGCCGTGCGGCTTGCCGCCGATGAGCTGGGGGTCGAGCGCGTGACGACGGCACGCGAGCTGACGGTCGACGAGATTGCGGCGCTATGTGCCACGGGCGTGCCCATCGAGGTATTCTGCCACGGTGCGATTTGCATCGGCTATTCGGGGGCGTGCGAGTTCTCGGCCCTGCGGCGTGGGCGCTCGGCAATGCGCGGCGACTGCACACAGCCGTGCCGTCTGGCGTACGACCTAGTGGACGAGGCGGGACAGAGCGTTGTCGCCGTCGAGGGGGATCGTCTGCTGTGTCCGCATGACTATCTGGGTATTGCGCATCTGCCCGAGCTTGTAGACGCCGGCGTTGCGTCGCTCAAGATCGAGGGGCGTATGAAGAACCCCGATTACGTATTCAACGTGGTGCGGGTTTGGCGCCGGGCGCTCGATATGCTGCGCGGCGGCGCGTGGGACCCCGGTACCGTGGAAGAGCTTGAGCGCGAGCTGGGAAGGTCGTTTAACCGTGGGTTTACCGATGCGTACCTGCGAGGGCGTTCGGGTGCCGAGCTGATGAGCTTTGAGCGCGCAATTAACCAGGGCGTGCGCGTGGGGCGCTTGGTCGCTGTAGGCCACGAAGAGGTGACCGTTGAGCTCGATGCCGCCGTGGCGGCGGGTGACACGCTCGAGATTCGGTTCTATCCGGGCGTCGACGCGCGCCCCGATGTGCCCAAGCGCTGGCCGCAGGTGCCCTGCCCGGTGGATGCCGCAGCGGGGAAGCGCGTCGTCGTGCATTGCAAGCGTAAGGTGGACGCGGGCTGCGAGGTATACCTGATTCGCAGCGCCGGCGTGTTGGATCAGACAGCGGCGGTGTTGGAGCGCATGCGGGCCGAGGCGGATGCGATTGCGCCCGTTGCGCGCGCCGTTGAGATGCTGCCCTTTGAGGACGTTGCGGTGGATGGCGGTGCGTCGACGGAGTTGGCGGAGCGCGCGGTTCCCGCTCACATGGTTTTTGCTTGGCAGCTGATGGATGCCGATCCGCGCGGAGAACGCGATTTGTCCGACGCCGTTGTGGTGCTGGACGAGGTGTGCCGCACGGGTGACGTTGATCGGACCCGCTCACTTATGCAGCGTGCCGGGCGCGTCGTCTGCCGCAACCTGGGACAGGTGGTGATCGCTCGCGAGCTGGGCATGACGTTTGACGTGGCGGCGCCGGTGTTCTGCGCGAATCGGGTCACGCTTACCTGGCTGCGCGGACTCGGGGCGGGGCGGGTGTACTTGTCGGCCGAGTTGCTCGGCAATGATGCGGAGCGTGTTGCCGAGCTTGCCGCTTGTCCCGGTGTCTTGGGGCCTGTCGATGCCGACCGTTCCGAGCTCATGGTGTGCGAGCACTGCTTGCTGACTGCCGAGGGCGCCTGCGCCACGGATGCAACGGGGCAGATCCGTTGCCGTGACTGCTCGCGCCGTCAGCGGGCGCGCTTTTTGGTCGAACGTGACGGCACGCGTTTGCCGGTCGTTATCGACGCGTGCGGCAGGACGAGGATTTTCCTGTCGTAGGTGTTCGGCCGCGCCGTTTTGGTTATCATGAGTGGGTTTATGAACTTCGAGCACCGCCGTATCCGGTGAGGGTGCTATAGCAAAAGGAGGATACCCAATGCTGTCTGTTGACGAGCAAATGCGTATCATCACCTCGGGTGCAGCGCAGATCGTCCCCGAGGCCGACCTTCGCAAGAAGCTTGAGAAGGGCGAGCCCCTCAACATCAAGCTCGGCGTCGATCCCACCAGCCCCGACCTGCACCTGGGCCATGCCGTGCCCCTGCGCAAGATGCGTCAGTTCCAGGACCTGGGCCACAACGTCACCCTCATCATCGGCAACGGCACCGCGCTGATCGGCGACCCCTCGGGCAAGAACTCCACGCGTCCGCAGCTTTCGCAGGAGCAGATCGAGGCCAACGCCGAGACCTACGTGAGCCAGGCCATGAAGATCCTGGACCCCGAGAAGACCACCATCGTGCACAACGGCGATTGGATCCTTTCGATGGATCTGGCCGGCCTGCTGCAGGTGTGCTCCAAGTTCACCGTTGCCCGCATCCTTGAGCGCGACGACTTTACCAAGCGCTACCAGTCTCAGACGCCGATCGCCCTGCATGAGTTCCTGTATCCCGTGATGCAGGCCTTCGACTCTGTGCAGATCAAGGCCGACGTGGAGATGGGCGGTACCGATCAGCTCTTCAACCTGCTCGCCGGCCGCGAGCTTATGGAGAAGATGGGCATGGAGCCCCAGATCGCGCTCACCATGCCGCTGCTCGAGGGCACCGATGGCGTTCGTAAGATGTCCAAGTCCTATGGCAACTACATCGGCCTGACCGACGCCCCCAAGGATATGTTCGGCAAGACCATGTCCATCCCCGACGAGATGATCGGCAAGTACTATCGTCTGGCCAGCTCGCTCACCCCGGCCGAGGTCGACAAGATCGACGCCGCCCTGGCCGATGGTTCTGCCGACCCCTACGATCTCAAGCGCGCTCTGGGCCGCGACCTGTGCGACACCTACCACGGCGCCGGTGCCGGCGACGAGGCTCAGGCCGAGTTCGACCGCGTGTTCAAGGAAGGCCAGCTCGCCGACTTCCCCGAGAAGCACGTTGAGCTGACTGTTAACGACGAGGG
Organism: Collinsella sp.; assembly: GCA_019424945.1. Taxonomy (GTDB): domain Bacteria; phylum Actinomycetota; class Coriobacteriia; order Coriobacteriales; family Coriobacteriaceae; genus Collinsella. The sequence goes on from JAHYYN010000054.1 coordinate 34,607, forward strand.
CCAGATCTACCTCGCCGGCCTGCTCAAGGACTTGGGTCTTTCGGCGAGCGCCGGCCAGGCTCGTCGCGATATCGACGGCGGCGGTGTCAAGATCAACGGCAAGGCCGTGGCTCCCAAGAGCTACAACATCGACCCGAGTGCCCTCAAGCTGGGCGACACCCTCTCCGTGGGCAAGCGCAAGGGCTTCAAGTTGGTCTAGTAAGTAGGTTAACCTAACATGTGCAATAGGGCCGCAGCCGGAACGATTCCGACTGCGGCCTTTTTGGCACTTGGGGACGTTCCTTTTGTGCCGGCACTTTGGGACACTCCTTGTCATTGGTACAAAGCAACCTGTCCCCATTGCGCCAAGCGGCGTGTGCCGTTAAGCGGAAGGGGTGTTAGCGGGACTTTCTTTTGGGCATACAATGGCTATTGGTTTGCTGCGGTGAAGGCCCGTCCGCCCCGCAGTTATTTCTACGGTTAAAGGAGTATGTATGTCCGTTGAGGTCATGAGGTCTGTGATCGAGGCCGCCGAGGGTCGCGTGCCCGTCGACACGCTGTTTACCAATGCGCAGATTGTCGACGTGTACGGTCAGCGCGTGGCGCCCGGTAGCGTTGCCGTCAAGGGCGGCGTAATCGTCGGCGTGCTCTACGACGGTCGCGACGATGCCGCCGGTACCTATGAGGCTGCCGAGGTTATCGACTGCCAGGGTCGCTATCTCGCCCCCGGCTTTATCGACGGACATCTGCACATTGAGTCCTCGAACATCCGCCCCGCCGAGTATGCGCGCATGGCGGCGACGCGCGGTACTACCACCGCCATTGCCGACAGCCACGAGATCGCCAACGTGGCGGGCCTGGACGGCCTGCACTTTATGATCGAGGACGGCCGCCGCGCACCCATCTCCATCAAGTACATGATGCCTTCGTGCGTGCCCGCGCTGCCCGACGAGCAGGCCGGTGCCGTTATTTCGGCTGCCGATATGCAGGCGTTTTTTGCCGAGCATCCAGGCGATGTCTTTGGTCTGGGCGAAATGATGAACCTGCCGGGCGTCTTTATGGCCGACCCCGAGACCTGTGCTCGTATCGATGCTGCCAACCAGACGCCGTCCAAGCAGGTTGACGGCCACGCGCCGCTCGTTGCCGGTATGGACCTCAACGCCTATGCCGCAGCGGGCATTATCGCCGACCACGAGTCGACGATTCCCGAGGAGGCGCTCGACAAGCTGTCCCGCGGCATGTATGTGATGCTGCGTGAGGGCACGTGCAGCCACGACCTGGCCAATTTGTCTCCGATGCTGCTGGAGAACCCTGCCCGCGCCCGCCGCTGCTGCTTTGCGACCGACGACTGCGCTCCCTCCGATGCTCTTTCGACCGGCATGATCGACAATGCCTGCCGCGTGGCCATCGAGGCCGGCATCGACCCGGTGGTCGCCATCTCCATGGCGTCCCTTTCCACGGCTGAGGCATTTGGCCTGGACCACGGCTGTCGCGACCCGCATGAGCTCCGTGGCGCGATCGCCCCGGGCAAACGCGCCGACCTGCTGTTGCTCGATGACCTGACGTTTGCCAAGGCTCCGCATCGCGTATATGCCGCCGGTGCTCTGGTGGCGCAGGACGGCACCTTTGTGG
>JAHYYN010000055.1:0-33966 GCA_019424945.1 Collinsella sp.
CGATATCGGCGGAACTAAGATCGCGACTGCCATCATGGAGTACCCGGCTGACGGCAGCGTGCCCCATCCCGTTTTTGAGGCCGAGGTTCCTACCGAGGCCCAGGAGGGCGGCGAGGCCGTATTCCAGCGTATCGAGGCGTCCATCAAGGCTGCTCTCGAGTCGAATCCCGATGTCGAGGTCCTTGGCGTCGGTATCGGTGCCGCCGGCGTCGTCGATCCCAAGACGGGCGCCATCGCGTATGCCAATGAGATCATGCCCGGCTGGTCCGGCGTTCAGTTGGGGCCGCGTCTGCGCGAGGACCTCGGTCTTCCCGTTGCCGTCGTAGGCGACGTGCAGGCTCATGCTCTGGGCGAGGCCCACTGGGGCGTCGGCAAGGGCAAGTTCTCCGTCTTGTGTCTTGGCATCGGCACGGGCATCGGCGGCGCATATGTCGAGAACGGCCGCGTGATGCAGGGCTTCCATGGTGCTGCCGGCCATATGGGCCACATCGAGTGCTCGGCTGCCGCCGGCATTCCCTGCGCCTGCGGGCGTTCCGGCCATCTGGAGTCGGTTGCTTCGGGCACTTCCATTGGTCGAATGTACGATGAGCGTTTTGGCCGCGTCGACCCCAGCCGTCCTTCGGTCGGTCGCGATGTGAACGACCTGTGTCGTGCTGGCGACGCAAAGGCGACCGAGGTCATCCATGACGCCGGCTTTGCGCTGGGCGCCAGCTTGGGCTCGCTTGCCAATATTCTGGATCCAGAGGTCATCGTGCTTTCGGGCGGCGTAATTCATCAGGGTCCCGATTGGCGTTCGCAGACGTGGAAGGATTCGGTGCACGAGGGCTATGCCAGCCAGGCGCTCGATCCGCTCCAGGACACGCCGATTCTCATCGGGTCTCTGGAGGGCGATGCTCCGCTCATCGGTGCCGCCGAGCATCTTCTCGCTTCGTTAAAGTAAACGTATCTGCTGTAGGAGCCTCCCGAGACAACACGCCTCGGGAGGCTGTTCTGAGAAAGGTTGCAGCCTTATGACCGTCGATCCTTTGATTCAATCCCTGAAGGGTAAGCTCGTCGTGAGCGTTCAGGCGTATATGGGCGAGCCGCTTCGTACGCCCGAGACCATGGCTCAAATGTCTCGCGCTTGCGAACTCGGCGGCGCCGCCGCCATTCGCTGCCAGGGCCTTGCCGACATTGCCGCCATTAAGGGTCGCTGTGAGGTTCCTGTTATTGGCCTATGGAAGGATGGACACGAGGGCGTTTACATCACGCCGACGCTGCGTCACGCCCGCGCCTGCGTTGCTGCTGGTGCCGATATCGTGGCGATCGATGCCACCGATCGTCCGCGCCCCGATGGCAAGACGGTCGAGGATACCTTCCGTCCGCTGCACGAGGAGGGTGTGCTCCTGATGGCGGATTGTGCCACCATCGAGGACATTCGCCGTGCGGTTGATATGGGCTTCGACCTGGTATCTACCACGCTCTCTCACGGTGTCGCCGCCATCGACTGCACCATGGCCGATGGCCCCGACCTGCCGCTCCTGCGTCAGGCGACCGAGGAATTCCCCGGCCTTCCCATCATTTGCGAGGGTCGCGTGCATACGCCCGAGGAGGCTCGCGCCGCGATCGATGCTGGCGCCTGGGCCGTTGTCGTCGGCACCGCCATCACGCACCCCACGAGTATTACAAGTTGGTTCAAGGCTGCGCTTGAGGCGTAAGACAGGCCTCGTATCCGCTCGGGGCGGTATACTCAATAAAGGCAATTGACCGCGCGGGATCCGGGTTGCTGGGTCCCGCGCTTGTTTTCGGGAGGCAGCACATGCAAAAGGGAGATGCCATGGATGCGGCGGAGCGCTCGGAGCGCATCCCCGATATCGTCATCATCACCGGAATGTCCGGATCGGGCCGCACGCAGGCCATGCACGTGTTCGAGGACATGGGCTATTTTTGCATCGATAACCTGCCTCCGCGTCTGATCGCCCAGCTTGCCGAGCTCGTCGGCATTAATACGGGCGTGGGCAGGCATCTCGCCGTCACCTGCGATTTGCGTAGCCAGGGCTTGTTCGATGAGCTGCTCGATGCGGTCGCCGCGCTCGAAGAGCGCGAGATGAGCTGCGACATCGTGTTCCTGGAGGCTTCTGACGAGGTACTGATTCGTCGCTACAGCGAAAATCGCCGCCGTCATCCCATTGCCAAGCCGGGGGAGACTACGGCCGATGCGATTCAGCGCGAGCGCCTGCAGCTGCAGGGTGTGCGCGATCGAGCCGATATGATTATCGACACGAGCCGCCTACGCACCTCTGCGCTGCGCAACAAGCTACGTATGGCATTTTCCGAACTGTCCGACCAACAGCTCATGGACGTCCATGTGTTCTCGTTTGGCTTTAAGCACGGCATGCCCGTCGAGGCGGACATTATGATCGACGTCCGCTTCCTGCCTAATCCGTTCTACGATCCCGAGATGCGCACGATGACCGGCCTCGATAAGAAGGTCTCCGATTTTGTCTTAGACCATCCCAAAACCCAGGAGTTCTGGAAGGCCTGGACGCAGCTGCTCGATACGGTCATGCCCGGCTATATCGCGGAGGGCAAGCCGCAACTTTCTATTGCCATCGGTTGCACGGGCGGTCAACACCGCAGCGTTGCCATCGCCGAGGCCACGGCACGTTATTTGGAAGGTGCCCAGTATCACGTGAGCATTTCCCATCGCGACCTGTCACGCGCGAACACGAAAGCATAGGCCTGCATGTCGTTTACCGCCGAGGTGCGTGACGAGCTCGCGCGCTGCGAACCCGAATGTGAATACTGCGATTTGTCGACGCTTGCCGCCCTGACGCGTGTGAGCGGTACACTTTCGCTGGCCGGCTCCGGGCGGTATCGTTTGACGGTGGCGACCGAGACGGGCGCCGTCGCGCGTACGATGATCACGCTGACGCATCGCATCCTTAAGCTCAAAACGGAATTCACCGTTCGTAAATCGGTCTTGCATAAGGTCCGTAACTATCTCATTACCCTGCCCGATCAACCCGACCTGGACAAGGCTCTGGTGCTGCTGGGCATTCTCGACCGCAGGGGAGGGCTCGTCGCCGGTGTTCCCCGGCACATCGTTGCCCGTCCCTGCTGCAGGCTTGCCTACATCCGCGGCGCGCTCATTGCGGGCGGTTTCGTGGCCGATCCCCGCGGCGACTTTCATTTGGAGATCGCGGTGCAGGGCGAGCAGTATGCTCGGGGACTTTGCGATCTATTGGAGCAGATTGGGGTCCATGCGCGCGTTAACGCGCGGCGCGGGTCCTTTGCTGTCTACATTAAGAGCGCCGAGGAAATCGAGCATCTATTAAAGCTGATTGGTGCCAAGCGCAGCGTTGCCGAGATTGAGGAGGCGCGCGCGGTCAAGTTGGTTAAGAACGATGTGAACCGTCGCGTGAACGCCGAGCTCGCCAACCAGACCAGAAGCGCCGGTGCTGCCCAACATCAGCTTGCGCTTATCGATGAGCTCGAGCAGCGCGGCCTTCGCGATGCGCTTCCGGATGCCTTGGCGGTCTTTTGCGACCTGCGCGAGCGCTATCCCGATCTGTCGCTGCGTGATTTAGGGGAGATGGCTGACCCTCCCTTGTCGAAGTCGGCCCTCTACCATCGTGTTTTACGGCTTGAAAAGCTCATTGAAGCAAACGGGTAGTTTAAAATATCGACTTATACACGGATTTAGCTGCTATTTTATTCTTTAAAACGTTTTAACGTAAATTTGATTTTCAATTTCGACTATTCTCGTGAAATTCAAGTCCAAAAAAAGGTATATTAGGCGAGTGGTTAGTTTGTGGGCCTCAACGGCGGGCGCTGTAGCTTGCGGGGGCCTTACGAAAGGAGACACAATGGCAGTAAAGGTTGCTATTAACGGCTTCGGTCGCATCGGTCGTCTGGCTTTCCGTCAGATGTTCGGTCATGAGGGCTCCGAGATTGTCGCTATCAACGACCTCACCTCTCCCGATATGCTCGCTTACCTGCTGAAGTACGACTCCACGCAGGGCAACTACGCTCGCGATCACGAGGTCGTTGCTGGCGAGGATTCCATCACCGTTGACGGCAAGGAGATCAAGATCTACAAGGAGGCCGACGCCAACAACCTGCCTTGGGGCGACCTCGACGTCGACGTCGTTCTCGAGTGCACCGGCTTCTACACCAGCAAGGCTAAGGCTCAGGCCCACATCAACGCTGGCGCCAAGAAGGTCGTCATCTCCGCTCCGGCCGGCAGCGATCTGCCCACCATCGTGTACAACGTCAACCACGAGACGCTGACCGCTGAGGACAACATCATCTCCGCTGCTTCCTGCACCACCAACTGCCTCGCCCCGATGGCCAAGGGTCTGAACGACTTCGCTCCCATCGTGTCCGGCATCATGACCACCATTCACGCCTGGACTGGCGACCAGATGCCGCTCGACGGCCCGCAGCGCAAGGGCAACAAGCGTCGTAGCCGCGCCTGCGCCGTCAACATCGTCCCCAACACCACCGGTGCTGCCAAGGCTATCGGCCTGGTTCTCCCCGAGCTCAACGGTAAGCTCATCGGTGCCGCCCAGCGCGTCCCGACGCCGACCGGCTCCATCACCAACCTCTACGCTGTCGTTGACAAGAAGGTCACCGTCGACGAGGTCAACGCCGCTATGAAGGCCTACGCTGCCACCATCTCCGAGACCTTCGGTTACAACGAGGACGACATCGTCTCCACCGACATCATCGGCGAGACCCACGGCTCCATCTTCGACGCCACTCAGACCATGTGCTCTGATCTCGGCAACGGCCAGACCCTCGTTCAGGTCACCTCTTGGTACGACAACGAGAACTCCTACACCTCTCAGATGGTCCGCACCATCAAGTACTTCGAGAAGTTCGTTGCTTAATTTAGCTTTTAGCGAATAGCTCGTTGAGCGTCTAAAGAAGGGCGCGGCCTTATAGGGCTTACACCCTAGGGTCGCGCCCTTTTTATAGGAAATCGTCTGCCGTAATGGGAGGCAGACACGTACGAAAGGTAGAAGCAAACATGGCCTTTACCAAGAAGACCGTCCGCGACATCGATGTCGACGGCAAGCGCGTTCTCGTCCGCGTTGACTTCAACGTGCCTATCAAGGATGGCGTCGTTGGCGACACCACCCGCATCAAGGCTGCCCTGCCCACCATCAACTACCTCGTTGAGCACAACGCTCGCGTCATCCTCATGAGCCACCTCGGCCGTCCCGAGGGCACCGGCTTCCAGCCTGAGCTCTCCCTTGAGCCTGTCGCCAAGAAGCTCGCTGAGCTCTCTGGTCTCGATGTTGCCTTTGTCGCCGACACCTACGGTGAGAAGGCTGCTGAGGCTGTCGCCGCCGTCGAGCCGGGCAAGGTCCTCGTTCTCGAGAACGTCCGTTTCGACAAGCGTGAGAAGAAGAACGATCCCGAGATCGCCAAGAAGCTCGCTTCCTATGGTGACGTCTTCGTTCTCGATGCCTTCGGCACCGCTCACCGCGCCCAGGGTTCCGTCGTGGGCCCCGCCGCTTACCTGCCTGCCGTCGCCGGCTTCCTGCTCGAGAAGGAGGTCGACACGCTGACCGGCATCTTCGCCGAGCCCGAGCGCCCCTTCGTCGCTATCGTCGGCGGTTCCAAGGTTTCCTCCAAGATCGGCGTTCTCGATCACCTCATCGACTCCGCTGACACCCTGATCATCGGTGGCGGCATGGCCTACACCTTCTTCCTGGCTCAGGGCCTGACCGTCGGTCAGTCCCTCAAGGAAGAGGACTGGGTCGAGCGCGCCGGCGAGATGCTCAAGAAGGCCGAGGAAAAGGGCGTTAAGATCCTGCTCCCCATCGACAACCGCGTTGCCGATCACTTTGGCGAGGACGCTGTCCCCGAGGTTGTCGCTTCCGACGCTATCCCCGACGATCGTGAGGGCATGGACATCGGCCCCAAGACCGAGGAGCTCTACGCCGAGGCCGTCAAGGGCGCCAAGACCGTGTTCTGGAACGGCCCCATGGGCGTCTTCGAGTTCGACAACTTCGCTCACGGCACCCAGGCTATCGCCGAGGCCGTCGCCGAGGCCGACTGCACCTCGATCATCGGCGGTGGTGACTCTGTCGCGGCTGTCAACAAGTTCAACCTGGCCGACAAGATGAGCTGGATCTCCACCGGTGGTGGCGCTTCCATGGAGCTCGTCGAGGGTAAGGCCCTGCCCGGAGTGGAGGCGCTTCTCGATGCCTAATCGCACCCTTCTTATCGCTGGTAACTGGAAGATGAACAACGACGTCGCCGAGGCCGCCAAGCTCGCCGACGAGCTGGCTCAGGCTCTGCCCGAGGTTCCGGCTGGCGTCGAGGTGCTCGTCTGCCCTCCGACCATCGACATCACCACGGTTCATGACCGCATTCAGGCTGCCCCCATCGCCCTCGGTGCACAGAACGTGTACTGGGAGGCCAAGGGTGCCTTCACCGGTGAGTCCTCTTGCGACATGCTCAAGTCCGCTGGCTGCACCTGCTGCATCATCGGTCACTCCGAGCGTCGCGACTACTTCCACGAGACCGACGAGGACCAGAACAAGAAGGCCAAGGCCCTCGTTGCCGCCGGTCTTGTTCCCGTCTTCTGCTGCGGCGAGTCCCTCGAGGTCCGCGAGGCTGGCACCTATGTCGAGCACGTCGTGAACCAGGTCAAAGCTGGCCTTGCTGGTCTTGAGATCACCTGCCCCAAGCAGGTCGTCGTCGCCTACGAGCCCATCTGGGCCATCGGCACCGGCAAGACCGCTACCGCCGAGGACGCTCAGGAGGTCTGCGGCGCTATCCGTGAGACCCTCAAGGAGATGTTTGGCGAGGAGCTCGCCGACGGTATCCGCGTCCTGTACGGTGGTTCCGCTAAGCCCGGCAACATTGCCGAGCTCGTCGCCAAGCCCGACGTTGACGGCGCCCTCGTGGGCGGCGCTTCGCTCAAGGCTGCCGACTTCGCCTCTATGGTCGTTAAGGCAGGCGAGTAGGACATATGGCACAGCGTCATCTTCCTGCACTTCTGATCATCATGGACGGCTGTGGCCTGGCTCCGGCCGATGGCGAGAACGCCGTCGCCGCTGCCAAGACGCCCTTCCTTGATAGCCTGTACGCTCAGTATCCCCACACCACGCTCGGTGCTTCGGGCGAGGACGTGGGCCTTCCCGACGGCCAGATGGGCAACTCCGAGGTGGGTCACCTCAACATCGGTGCCGGCCGCATCGTGTTCCAGGAGCTTTCGCGCATCAACAACGCCATCAAGGACGGCTCCATCGCCAAGAACGAGGTCTTCGTCAAGGCTATGGACGACGTCAAGGCTGACGGCAAGACTCTCCACCTTATGGGCCTTATGAGCCCTGGCGGTGTTCATTCTCACATGAACCACGTCGAGGCTCTGGTCAAGATGGCTGCCCAGCATGGCGTCAAGACCGTTCGCGTCCACGCCTTCATGGATGGCCGCGACGTCGACCCGCAGTCCGGTGCCGGCTACATGAGCGAGTTCTGCGCTTTTCTGGCTAAGATCTCCGAGGAGACCGGTTGCGACGCTCGCGTTGCCACCGTTTCGGGCCGCTATTGGGCCATGGACCGCGACAACCGCTGGGAGCGCATCCAGCGTGCCTACGACGTCATGGTCAACGCGTCCGATGCCGATACCGACCCCGTTGCCGGTATCAAGGCCTACTACGAGAAGGATCCGCGCGGCGACGAGTTCGTCGAGCCCTTTGCTGCCCACAACGAGGGCATTCACGAGGGCGACGCGGCCATCTTCTTCAACTTCCGTCCCGACCGCGCTCGTCAGATGACTCGCGTGTTCACGGACAAGGAGTTCGACGGCTTTGAGCGCGAGCAGATTAAGCTTTCGCACTTTGTGACGATGACCGAGTACGATCCGACGTTTGACGTCGAGGTCGCCTTCCCCAAGACGTTCCCCGAGAACGTTCTGGCCGACGTTATCGCCGCCAATGGCCTGAAGCAGCTGCACACCGCCGAGACCGAGAAGTACGCCCATGTGACGTTCTTCCTCAACGGCGGCATCGAGGAGCCCAAGGAGGGCGAGGAGCGCGTGCTCGTCGCTTCCCCCAAGGTTGCTACCTACGATCTGCAGCCCGAGATGAGCGCTCCCGAGGTTACCGAGAAGCTCGTCGCCGCTATTAACGAGGATCGCGCTGATTTCTACATCGTGAACTTCGCGAACTGCGACATGGTTGGCCACACCGGTGTCTTCGACGCCGCCGTTAAGGCCGTCGAGGCTGTTGACGATGCTCTGTCCAAGGTTGTCCCGGCGATTCTCGCCAAGGGCGGCTTTGCGCTGATTACCGCCGACCATGGCAACGCCGATCACATGTTTGACGTTGCTTCCGACGGTTCCAAGCATCCGTTTACGGCTCACACCACCAACCGCGTGCCGTTCATCATCGTTGATGATAAGGCCAAGCTCACCGGTATCGAGGACGGCCGTCTTTCCGATATCGCTCCGACCATGCTCACCATGGCTGGTATTGAGCCTTCCGCCGAGATGACGGGTCGCGTGCTCGCCACCGAGGCCTAATAGAAAACAAATACCGTTTTCTAGTAAGGGGGTTGTCCACAACCGGACGACCCCCTTTTTGGTATTTCTGCCATTTCTACCCCGTCCCTAAATGGCAGGTGGGGGAGTGTTGAAGGTTGTGGTACAGTACTGGAGTTTGAATTGTTCTATTAAGGAGCTTATCTATGGGTCCGTTCCAGATTCTTCTGTTTGTCGTTTGGGCTGTTTCTGCCGTGGCGCTGACGATTCTCGTTCTGATGCATTCCGGTAAGGGCACCGGCGTTTCGGATATGATCGCTAGCTCGCTGTATAACTCCAGCTCTGCCACGGGCGTCATGGAGCAGAACCTCGATCGCCTGACGGTAATTATGGCCGTCGTTTTTGCTGTGTGTGTCGTTCTGTGCATGTTCTTCTTCCCGCAGGGCATCGTCGGCTACTAAGCATCGGCGTATATACGTTTGTAAAGGGTCCCGCATGTGCGGGGCCCTTTTTGTTTACAGACTTGTAATAGAGTCAAAATATCCCCACATACTTCGCCTAACTAAAGAAATTCTCGACCGTTAACCGGAATTAGCGCCATATTGTGCATAAAATGCGCTACTGTATTGCGAAACGTTGGTCCGCACTGCATAACCAGCCATAACGGCGGACCGCGTTTGAATGGTTCGATCGGGCTGTCTCGACGTTGCCCGGCCGAATTCACTTTGTCCTATCTCATAAGGAGGATGGCATGGCTGATTCTATGTTCCACCAGCCCGTTATGGGTCGTCGCGCCTTTGTTGGCGGCACCCTCGCTGCGAGCTCCATGGCTTTTCTTGCCGCATGCGGCAAGAAGGGCGGCGACGCTTCCGGTTCTGAGTCCGGTTCGACGCTGAACTTCTACATCAACAACCCGGTCTGCATCGACCCCTACAACGTCCAGGAGGATCAGGGCACTCAGGTCGAGTACCAGCTCTTCGACGCTCTGACGGAGTACGACCCCGAGAAGGGCGAGATCGTTCCGCTGGCTTGCGAGTCCTTTGAGGCTAACGACGACGCCACCGAGTTCACCTTCAAGATCAAGAAGGCTAAGTTCCACAACGGTGACGACGTTACCTCCAAGTCCTTCAAGCTCGGTTGGGAGCGTCTAGTCAACACCAAGTCGGCCATCGCCACCGAGTATGGTCCTTCCGAGGTCTCCTATCACCTTTCCATGGTCGAGGGCTATGACGATCTGCTTGCCGGCAACGCTACCGAGCTCAGCGGTGTTACTTGCCCCGACGATGAGACCCTCGTCGTCAAGCTGACTTCTGCCTACGCCGACTTCCCCTTCGTCGCCTCTCACCCGGCTCTGTCCCCGGTTCCCGAGTGTGCCGAGTCCGATGTCAAGAGCTTCTACCTTGCCCCGGTCGGTAACGGCCCGTTCATGATGGACGGTAAGTGGGAGGATGGCCAGGAGATCAACCTCAAGAAGTTTGACGATTACTATGGCGACAAGGCCAAGATCGATGGCATCCACTTCCAGGTCATCAAGGACATGGAGACCGCTTACAAGGAGTTCCAGGCCGGTAACCTCGATGTCTGCGACGTTCCCGTTGCTCAGATCGATGCCGCCAAGAAGGACCGTGGCGAGTCCAAGGACGGTTACACCATGGGTGACGGCGAGCATATGCTGCTCGGTGCCGAGCCTTCCACGTACTATCTGACCTGCAACACCACGGCCGAGCCGTTCAATAACGCCGACCTGCGCAAGGGCATCTCCCTGGCCATCAACCGTGAGGCCATCTGCAAGACCATCTTCAAGGGTACCCGTACCCCCGCCGACGGCATCGTTCCTCCGGGAATCGCCGGCTACAAGGAGGGCGCATGGGAGTTCTGCGCCTATGACGTCGACAAGGCTAACGAGTACCTCGACAAGGTCGCTCCCGCTGGCGCTAACGGCGATCGTGGCATTAGCGTGACCCTTTCCTACAACCAGGACGGTGGTCACAAGGAGATCATGGAGTCCATCATCGGCGACCTCGCCAAGGTTGGCGTTACCGCTGTCTCCGATACCCCTGAGTGGTCTGCCCTGCTCGAGCAGTATCAGAACTTCAACTATCAGTTCGGCCGTCTGGGCTGGATCGCCGATTACCCGATCATGGACAACTTCCTGTACCCGCTGTTCCACTCCGACTCCCTCGGTGGCGACAACCGCTCCGGTTACAGCAACCCCGAGTTCGATGCCAAGGTCGACGAGGCCCGCACCACGGTTGATGACGAGGAGCGCATCGCCAAGATGCGGGAGGCCGACGCCATGGTCGCTGCTGACTGCCCGGTTATCCCGGTGATGTTCTACACGCACACCATCGCTGGCTCTGACCGCGTCAAGCATCTCTATGTTGATCCGCAGAAGCACGCCGATCTGGGTACCGCCGAGCTCGCCTAAGGGTTTTGCAGCTTCCGTGAGGGTCAAGTATTTACGTAGACCTCATGGGAAACATACAGTTCTCCCTAACCTGGGGTAAACTGGCTGATGGTAATTTTGGGATGCCGGTCTGGCGATCGGCATCCCATTTAGGTTAATCCCTAGATAGGGGAGTGGTATGGGTAAGTACATCGTTAAACGTGTGCTTCAGTTCATCCCGGTGTTTTTGGGCGTTACGCTGATTCTGTTCGCCCTCCAGAATATCGTGCCGGGAGATCCGATCAAGCTGATCGGTGGAGACAAGGCTCTGTCCCCCGAGGTGGAGCTTCAGCTTCGCGTTCGCTATCACCTGGTCCAGACGGACGAGGACGGCAACGCGATCCTTGACGAGAACGGCGATCCCGTTCAGACGTCGCTTGTAGACCGTTATCTGTATTACATGAACGGTCTGCTTCGTGGCGATCTGGGCAATTCGTACCAGCGCAAGCTGCCGGTTACGGAAATCTTTGCCCAAAAGTATCCGTATACGGTCAAACTCGCCGCGTGCGCCATCGTGCTCGAGGCAATCATGGGTATCGGTGCGGGTATCATTTCGGCGGTTAAGCGTTATTCCTTCTGGGATATTTTGGTAACGCTCACCACGTCGATTCTCGTTGCCGTCCCGGCCTTCTGGCTCGGCATGTTGCTGCAGCTGTTCTTCGGCGTCATCCTTAAGGACCTCACCGGCGGCGCATTCTCCATGCCGATCTCGGGTGCCGGCGGTTCCAGCTCTCAGTATCAGGATTGGATGCACTATGTGCTTCCGACCATTACGCTGGCTTCGGTTTCGACCGCTTATGCCGCCCGCATTATGCGCTCGCAGCTGCTTGACGTCATGAACCAGGATTACATCCGTACGGCAAAGGCCAAGGGTCTCTCCAATCGCGCGATCATCATCAAGCATGCGCTTAAGAATGCACTCATCCCCGTCGTTACCTATATTGGTGTCGACTTTGGCGGCATGCTTTCGGGTGCCATCCTGACCGAGACGGTCTTTAACTGGCCCGGCATCGGCTTCGAGGTCTACCGCGCCATCAGCATGCGCGACTGGCCCATCGTTATGGGCGGCGTTACGCTCATCGTCGTCGTCGTCATGGTGATCAACCTGCTCGTCGACATTAGCTATGCATTCCTCGACCCGCGCATCCGCCTTGGCGGTCCGTCGGATAAGGCCTAAGGGAGGTACGTCTCATGCAGGAAACTGATTCTCAGTCTCAGGAGCAGGCTACCGCCACCAAGGCCGCATCTGCTCCCGCCAAGTCCCGCACGCTGTGGGGCGACGCTTTTAAGCGTCTTCGTAAGAACAAGCTCGCCGTTATCGGTGTCTGCTGGATCATCATCGTCGTTTTGGTTGCCCTGACCGCCGATCTGTGGGCTAAGCCCTGGCTCGGCTCTCCTACGGCTTCTGACTCGACCACCATGGCCGAGACGTCGCTGCTGGCTCCGTGTGCCGAGCACCCGTTTGGCACCGACTCTCTTGGTCGTGACATTCTCGTCCGTGTTATCTACGGTGCACGCGTTTCGCTTTCCGTCGGTATTATGGCCACCGCCATCTCCACGGTGATCGGTCTGGTCATGGGCGCCCTGGCCGGTTTCTATGGCGGCATCTGGGATACGATCATCATGCGCTGTGCGGACATCTTCCTGGCGTTCCCGTACGTGCTGTTCGTCGTCGCCATGATCGCCGTTATCGGTCGTGGTCTTCAGAATGTCTTTATCGCCATCGGCATTCTCGGCTGGCCTTCGATTGCGCGCGTCTTCCGATCCGCGATCCTGACGGTCAAAGAGAACGACTATGTTGACGCCGCTCGCGCTATGGGTGCATCCGATGCGCGTATCGTTATGCGCCATATCTTCCCGAACTCCGTCGCCTCCATCGTGGTCTACGCGACCATGAACATTGGTGGCGCCATTCTGACCGAGTCCGCTCTGTCCTTCCTCGGCATGGGCGTTATTCCGCCTACGCCTTCGTGGGGCTCCATGATTCAGGACGGTCAGCAGTATCTTCTGACTGCTCCCTGGATGATGATCATGCCCGGTCTGGCAATTCTCTCGACGGTGCTCGCCTTCACCCTGCTGGGTGACGGTTTGCGCGACGCCCTCGACGTCAAGATGAAGGACGCATAAGGATGAAGAAGAACAAGAACTATGTGGACCTGAAGGACCAGCCGGTTCCCGAGGGCCAGCATCTGCTCGAGGTCGATGACCTTAAGATGTATTTCCACACCGAAGATGGCGTTGTTCGCGCTGTCGACGGTGTCTCCTACACGCTCGATCGTGGCGAGACCCTCGGTGTCGTCGGTGAGTCCGGCTCCGGTAAGTCCGTGACTGCCATGACCATCATGGGTCTTATCTCGATGCCTCCGGGAAAGATTGAGGGCGGCGACGTTCGCTATCGCGGCCGTTCTATCCTCGAGATGACCGAGGAAGAGATGCAGCACATTCGCGGTAACGACATCGCGATGATCTTCCAGGATCCTATGACCTCCTTGAACCCGGTCTATAAGATCGGCAAGCAGGTGGGCGAGGGCCTTCGCTTGCACCGTGGCTACTCCAAGCAGGAGGCGCTCAAGCGCGCCACCGAGCTCTTGGACCTCGTGGGTATTCCCGAGCCCGAGAAGCGCGTCAACGAGTATCCGCACCAGTTCTCCGGCGGTATGCGTCAGCGCGTCATGATCGCCATGGCTCTTGCCTGCGATCCCGATATTCTGATTGCCGACGAGCCCACGACTGCTCTGGACGTTACCATCCAGGCTCAGATTATTGAGCTCATGCAGGAAATGCAGGAGAAGAACGGCAACGCCATCATCATGATTACTCACGACCTGGGCGTTGTCGCCGACATGGCCGACAAGATCATGGTTATGTATGCCGGCCGTCCCGTCGAGTTCGGTACTGCTGACGAGATCTTCTATGAGAGCCGTCATCCCTATACTTGGGGTCTTATCCGTTCCATCCCGGAGCAGGCCATCGATGAGAAGAAGCCGCTGACGCCGATTCACGGCAACCCGCCTTCGCTCATGAACCTGCCCGAGGGCTGCGTCTTCTCCCCTCGCTGCCCCTATGCGACGGACAAGTGCCGCAAGCAGCGCCCCGAGCGCGTTGTCACCGAGTCCGGCCACTATTCTGCGTGCCATTATTCCGGTGACCCCGAGTTCCTCAAGAACGCCCCTGAGACGTCCCGCACGCGCAAGGATTCCAAGAAGGGAGGCGAGGCGTAAATGACAGACAATAACGAGCGCACTCCACTGCTGAAGGTCGAGCATCTTTCTAAGGAGTTCCCCGCAGAGTCCGGCATGTTCGCCAAGCGTTTTTCCAAGCGCGTCGTCTCTGCTGTGAATGACATTTCGTTCGAGATTTATCCGGGCGAGACCTTTGGCCTGGTCGGCGAGTCTGGTTGCGGTAAGTCCACCACGGGCCGCACCATCATGCGCCTGACCAAGCCGACGGCAGGTAAGGTGTTCTTCCAGGGCAAAGACGTTGCCGAGATGAGCAAGCATGAGATCAAGGACATGCGTCGTGAGATGCAGTTCATCTTCCAGGACCCCTATGCTTCGCTCAATCCTCGTATGACCATCGGCGAGATCGTCTCCGAGCCCATGACTATTCATGGCGTGGGCACCAAGGAGGAGCGCATTGAGCGTGTCCGTGAGCTGCTGGACGTCGTCGGCCTCAACCCCGAGCACATCAACCGCTATCCGCA
Source organism: Collinsella sp. (assembly GCA_019424945.1). Lineage (GTDB taxonomy): Bacteria > Actinomycetota > Coriobacteriia > Coriobacteriales > Coriobacteriaceae > Collinsella. Next base: position 14,632 of record JAHYYN010000055.1, read on the forward strand.
CGAGTTCTCGGGCGGTCAGCGTCAGCGTGTCGGCATCGCCCGTGCGTTCGCTCTGAAGCCCAAGCTGATCATCTGCGACGAGCCCGTTTCCGCTCTGGATGTTTCCATTCAGGCCCAGGTTCTGAACCTGCTCAAGGAACTTCAGGACAAGTTCGGTACGGCCTATCTCTTCATTGCCCACGACCTGTCCGTCGTGCAGCACATCTCCGATCGCGTTGCCGTTATGTATCTGGGTAAGATGGTCGAGGTTTCGGACTGGAAGACGCTCTATAGCGAGCCTCACCATCCGTACACGCAGTCGCTGCTGTCTGCCGTGCCGGTTCCCGATCCTGATATCCAGAAGACCCGCAAGCGCATCATCCTCGCTGGCGACCCGCCGTCGCCGCTGGATCCGCCGACCGGCTGCCGTTTCCACACGCGCTGCCCGATCGCGCAGGGCATCTGCTCCGAGAAGCTTCCTGAGTTTAAGGAAGTTGCCCCGGGCCACTGCTGCGCCTGCCACTTCGCCGAGCCGTTCCCGATCAAGGAATCGCACATCGACCTGTAGTCGGTTGTTCTCGTCCGGGCCCGCCTGGTGTTACTTTTCAGAACGTCCTCGGACATATCGGAAGCCCCGCTGCGCGCTGCGCGCTGCGGGGCTTCCTCCGTCAGTGCGGAATGTTCTGAAAAGCAACACCAGGGCGGGCCCTGCGTTAACGCGGCAGAGGGGAGTGAGATTCCTTGATCGCTCACTTAATCTAATAGGAAATTGAGCGAGGCCGGAGCTTTAGCTCCGGCCTCGCTATATAAGGGCTCGGCAATGCCGAGCCACCAAATTTGCATCAGCCCCCAGAACATGTTTGAGAACGGCGCACCGATTCGGGGCCGGACATGCGGATCTACCTGCGCATTTACAAATTCGTAAACTTTTTTGAAAAAAGTGCTTGCACAGTTCTCGAATCATAGGTTATTATCTTCTTCGTTGAACGCGCGGGTCGAACAAAACGAACTGCGAATCAACAACATAGCATGTCGGAGTGGCGGAATTGGCAGACGCGCTAGCTTGAGGTGCTAGTGACCGCTTTTTGGTCATGCGGGTTCAAGTCCCGCCTCCGACACCATCGCATTTGAGAAGCCTCTTCGGAGGCTTTTTTGTTACCGATAGACGGTGAGGTCCACGATGGAAACGCTTGAACGCAACGAGTGGGCAGACGTTGCCCAACTAGTCGAGATCACGAGCGATGCTGTCATCATCTGCGAGCTCGACGGAACCATTCTGCATGTGAATAATCGCTTACTTGGTTTGATGTGCGAGGAACGCGCCGACGTCATCGGTGGAGATGTTAAAGACGTCCTGTACTCGTCCGCTTTTGAACGTGCGACGGAACATCGTCTGCCATTTGATACTGATGGCTCCGAGAACGAACTGATGCTCAAGCTAAGTGACGGCTCTTTTATTCCCGTCTTGGTTCGTGCGGGCTCCGTAACGCCTCCACGCATCTTTGGGCGCCGCGCACCACGTGTCCTGGTGGCGCTTCACAGTATCGAGGAACAGTATTCTCACGACCGTCAGCTCAAGCGTGCGTTATCGGAGCTTAGAGTGGCGAACAAGCGTCTCTCTGGGACGCTCTCGGTCATTATGAGCACTGTGGGCTCCGATGAGTTACCCAGCCTGCTTGATACCGTTTTGAACCAGCTTGTAGGAACGCTCGATGCTTCGGGTGCCGCTATCTATTTTTCTGAGAGCGGCGGCTTTAAGCTTCGCGGTGTTTCCAAGGAGCTGTACGACAGCTACCTGCCCGAGTTTTTGCCGTATGGCGCTGGCATTCCGACGTATGTTCTTCGCGAGTCGCGCGCCTGTCGCTTGTCGATCCAACAGGACCTTGAGGGCGATAAGGCCGCCTCCGGTATGTTCATGGACCTGGATAATCGTTCAAAGCACCTGTTGCGCATGCAGGATATGCCTCCGTACCGCAGTGAAATCTGTCTTCCCGTTTTTTACGGTACGCAGATCCTCGGCGTGCTGGAAGTTGGTTGGAAACGCCCCCAGGCACCGCTCGCCTATGACGTTAATGTGCTCGAGGTCATTTGCGATTACCTGTCTATCCAGCTGGTCGGCATGGCATCGAGCCTTCGCTCCCGTCGCACGGCCGAGCTTGGCCGCTCGCTCAATGTCTTGCGGGATGAGTTGTTTACCTTTCTAGACGATTCCGCCGCGGCTACCCAGGCGGTGTCGTCCGAGATCTGCAATATGCTCAACTGCCATTTTTGCCCTGTTGAGTATGACGCCAGTCTGGATTCCTACGTCATAGATTTTGAAGGCGGCAGTCGCGTTGCTTTGCCGGACGATCCCGAGAAGCTTTTCTTTTCCACGACGGCGCCAGCGGCACGTCTGGGGGCTGCCCCTGATGGCTTTGAGGCATCTGTTTTGGGCGGCACGAGTGCCGAGGACCTTAAACACGTCCGTATAACTCGCGTTGACGAATCGATGCCTATGGGAGGCTGGCTTAGAGCGCATGGCCTGCCTTGCCAGGGTCTCTACGTCGACGCCGGCATCGAGGCGGGGCGCCCACGCCCTGAGGGCGATGGCAAGCACAGTAACGACGCAATCGTTCCTGCTTCTGTTGCGAAGGGGCCGACGACGCGCGCGCTGCTGCTTCGTGATGGCAGCCAAGAGCCGATTGATGACCTTGAATATGACTACTTGGTGCACTTGGCCCATGACTTTGAACTGATCTATGAAGGCGAATCTCAAAAGCGTGAGGAGCGCCATATCGCTCAGACCCTCCAGATTGGCATGAGAAATTCACTGGGGGATGTTCCGGGAATCGCCGCCGATTCGGTGTACCTGTCGGCCACGAACTCGGCGTTGGTCGGCGGCGATTTCTATACGCTCATCCGTCTTCCCGACGATTGCGCCGTCATGATTCTGGGCGATGTGTCTGGCAAAGGCATTGAGGCTGCATCGATGTCCGCACTCGTCAAGACGGCCCTGACGGCATATGCCTGGGAGGGCGCTGGACCGGCCCGCATGGCACGCTCTCTTAACAGCATGCTCATGGGCTTTTCGAGGGTCGAGACGTTCGTGACGGCCTTTATCGCCAAGATTGACCTTAAAGCCGGACGCGCAACGTATTGTTCGGCGGGCCATCCTCCGACCATGGTCATCAGGCCAGAGTCGATGCCGCTGGGTGGCGGCGAGGCTCGTGGGGGAGAGGTCGAGCTGCTTGGATGCCAATCGGGGGTAATCGGTGCCTTTGAGAGCATGGTGTACGAGACAGGCGTGTTTACGTTCGCTCCTGGTGACATGCTATTTATGTACACCGACGGAACAATCGAAGCGCGTGACCGCTCGGGTGCTTTTTTTGGCGAGCAGCGCCTTCGCGACCTTCTGCTCTCTGTCTCGGGTGAGGGCGTGTCGGGCATTTGCGGCAAGGTCTTGGGCGAGCTTGACCGATTTACCGAATCGGCGCTGGACGATGACATTGCATTGGTGTCCCTTGAGTTTTTACGGGGTCGTTCATAGACGACGCTGGGCGGGCTGAATCCGTACGGTTGGGGAAACGAATGCATCGAGTGGGCTTTTTTGGGGAACCATGGTCGTATGAATGAGTGGAATGACATAGCGGTTTTGACGCCACCAGGCGATATCGACATCGCCACGGTGCCTGCGCTGCGTCGGCGGTTGGATGCTTTGATTGGCCGCGGCGTGCGTCGTGTCGTCATCAACTGTCAGGCTGTTAGCTTTATCGATTCGACGGGCTTGGCATTCCTGCTTACGCGCGCTCGTGAGCTCATGAGGCGAGAAGGCCTGCTTTCGCTCGTCAATGCATCGGGTGAAGTTGTTCGCTTTTTGGAGATTGCTCGTCTTGTCGATATCCTTCATGTCGCGGGGCCGGCACGGGAGTCTATTCCCGCCATTCCGGTGGGGGAGCTGCCTCGCTGGAGTAAGAGCGTCGAGGTCCGTCAGGGTATCGAGAATCTTCCATACTACCGACATCGCATCGCCGAACTCCTTGAATCGCTTCCGTTGCGCCGCGACGAGCGCTACGATGTCGCATTGGCGTCGGGGGAGGCGCTGGGTAATGCCTATGACCATGCGGGCGGTATCGGGTGCGTCCTGACGGTTCAGGCCTATGGCGATCGCGTTGTGGTTGAGGTGCTTGATCGAGGTGCCGGCTATTCTATCGATGAAACGAGCGAACCGGTCGCATCAGAGGAGCGCGGCCGTGGTATCAAGCTTATGCGTATGCTCGTCGATAACGTGGAGGTTGCTCGTCGTACGGACGGCGCCGGCACGCGCGTGCAGATGGTGAAGCTGTTTAGCGGAGCGCTGGAATCGTGTGCCTAGCCAATCGCTTTAGCGCGTTTAGCTACTAAGAACATGCGGCAGACAAGTTTTTTGAAAAAAGTACTTGCGTCTTTTGGACAACTCGCGTAAATTAATAACCCGCAAGCGGACATGGCTCAGTTGGTAGAGCACAACCTTGCCAAGGTTGGGGTCGCGGGTTCGAGCCCCGTTGTCCGCTCCATTGCATTTCCGGACCGTTTAGGCGGTCCTTTTTCGGCGAAGTGGCCAAGTGGTAAGGCAGAGGCCTGCAAAGCCTTTACCCCCGGTTCGAATCCGGGCTTCGCCTCCAGGCAACATCCGGGCGCTCCGGCGCCCGTTTTGTTTTAAATATGCGGACATGGCTCAGTTGGTAGAGCACAACCTTGCCAAGGTTGGGGTCGCGGGTTCGAGCCCCGTTGTCCGCTCCAAACGTAACAGCCCGACTACTACGGTAGCCGGGCTTTTTCGTACCCGGCGCATGGGCTCGAACCCGAGAGGGAGCGAGCGTTAAGCAAACGCGGAGCGTTTGTAGCGAGCTGGCGAGGACGCCGGCAGGCGGCCGAAGCCGGTGCGGATCCGCGAAGCGGATACGCGGACGCCCCGTTGTCCGCTCCAACTATCTTACGCGGTTCTAACGAACCGCGTTTTTTGTTGACGCTGCGCGAGCCCCGGGCACCCCATCTTGCCCCTCAATCGTCGGTCGCGTACATAAAGTACGCTTCCCTCCTCTTTCGCGGCAACTTGGGGCACCCGGAGCCCGCTCGCTGTCGTGGCCGGAGGAGTGGGCCTTCCGTTCTTTTCACTGATCGATCGATTCGTCCCAGGAGACTCGAACCCGAGAGGGAGCGAGCGTTTGGGGCGTGGCTGTGGCGTTGTTTGCCGCGAATGTCCGCTTTGGGCGTATCATCGTGGGCATCTCGCAAAACCTCGTTGCAAGGGAGACTCATCCCATGGCTACAGAAAAGTCCTCTTCGCGCCCATGGATGTCCGATGCCGCGATTTATCAAATCTACCCGCGCTCGTTTAAGGATTCGACTGGTTCGGGTCTGGGCGATATCGCGGGCATTACCCAGCAGATGGACTATCTTGAGCGGCTGGGTATCGAGGCCATCTGGCTGAGCCCGTTTTACCCATCGCCTCTTGTCGATGGCGGCTATGATGTGGCGGACTACTGTGATGTCGACCCACGTCTCGGCTCGCTTGACGACTTCGATGACATGATCGCTGCGGCTCACGCGCACGGCATCAAGGTCATCGTCGACATCGTGCCCAACCATTCGTCCAACCAGCACCCCTGGTTCAAAGCCGCTCTTGCCACCGGCCCCGGATCGCCCGAGCGCGCCCGTTATATCTTCCGCGATGGTCGCGGCGAGCACGGCGAGCTGCCTCCCACCAATTGGAATGCCAACTTTGGCGGCCCCGCCTGGACGCGCGTCGCGGACGGTCAGTGGTATCTGCACATGTTTACGCCCGAGCAGCCGGACTTTGACTGGTCGTGCCCCGAGGTTCACGCGTTCTTTTGTGACGTCCTGGCGTTTTGGAGCGATCGAGGCGTCGATGGCTTTCGCATTGATGTGGCGCACGGTCTCGCCAAGGATCTCGACCGCGATGACCTCGACCGGTGGCATCTCGCCGAGGGCGATGACATGGTTGAGGACGGCACCCATCCGCTGTGGGACCGCAACGAGGTCCACGAGATCTATCGCGAGTGGCGCCGCGTGTTCGACCGCTATGATCCGCCACGCAGCGCCGTTGCCGAGGCGTGGGTGCTGCCCGAGCGCCAGTATCTCTACGCGCGTCCCAGCGAGCTTGGCCAGACATTCAACTTTGAGTTTGCCAAGGCCACTTGGACCTATGATGACATGCACGCTGCAATCGAGGAGGGCTTGAAGGCAGCTATAGAATCCGATTCCGCCTCGACCTGGGTGCTCTCCAACCACGACGTGCCGCGCGTGGCGACGCGCTATGCCCTGCCGCAGATCAAGGCGACGCGCTACCACCAGATTGCGCTCGACTGGCTCTTACGCGACGGGTCGTCTTATGACGAGGAACGTGAACTCGGCGAGCGCCGCGCGCGGGCGGCCCTTTTGCTCGAGCTGGCACTTCCGGGCTCGGCATACGTGTATCAGGGTGAGGAGCTCGGCCTTTTTGAGGTGGCTGACATTCCGTGGGCTGTACTCGAAGATCCCACTGCGACCAATACGCACGGACCGAAGCGCGAGAAGGGGCGCGACGGCTGCCGTGTGCCCCTGCCGTGGGTGGCGGCGGACGATCCCGCGCAGGGCGGATCGTTTGGGTTTTCACCGGCGGACGCCGATGCGGCGCCCCATCTGCCGCAGCCTGCATGGTTTTCCGATTACGCTGCCGATAGGGAAGAAGCGGACCCGACATCGATGCTTGCGCTCTATCGTGACGCCCTTTGGCTGCGGCGCAAGCTGCGCGGGTGCGCCAACGATCTTGCGTGGCTCGATCTTGACGGGCGCACCGGCCTTGCGGATGGTGCCGAGGGCGCTGAGGGCGGCGTCATCGCCTATCGCCGCGACAACGGCTGGGCGTGTGTGACGAACTTCGGTGCAGCGCCCGTGGAGCTGCCTGCGGGCAGGGTCCTGCTCGCCTCATCACCGCTTGCAGACGGTAAGCTCGCGCAGGACAGCTCTGCCTGGATCATGCTCGCTGAGTTGTAGGGGTCTCTTGCGGCGAGCTTGCGTTTGCCTGCGCCTTCCGCGGCGGCTGATGTCTTCGCGAGGTTCGCGAGGGCGTCGCAAAACTTTTCAAAAAAAGTTCTTGCATAGGATGCGGGTATCACGTAAGATTAATCCTCGTAAGCGGACATGGCTCAGTTGGTAGAGCACAACCTTGCCAAGGTTGGGGTCGCGGGTTCGAGCCCCGTTGTCCGCTCCATTTGGGCGTTTAGCTCAGGGGGAGAGCGCTTCCCTGACACGGAAGAGGTCAGAAGTTCAAATCTTCTAACGCCCACCAAATGTTCGCAGCCCAGAGGCTATGTCCTCTGGGCTGTTTTGTTTTGGTCGCCAAATGGGTCGCCAAATACGTCACCAAATTTCGAGTTTTTGATCTTCCGGGATGCTTCTCAGTAGTCATCCGAGGAAACTCTCGTCTTCTCCGTTTGCATACACATATCTTTCAAGGATTCGTGCCGCGGTTGCATGAGGTTCGGCAAGGCACGACCGCAACATGTTGGTCAAGCATAATCTTTTGGATTCTTTTGGCGCGAGCGGCTTGGTTTTGGTAGGATTTGTCAGCGGCTTGACTAAGGGGGTTTTATAACTGCCATGCAGGTAGCCGTGTTGGTAACGTTTTACCGACTTGCCAAGAGCCCCTCATAATTAATGCGTCTGCAAAATGACCAATTGCTTTGACCTGCTGAAACACTATATGTTGTGTTTGACCTAAAAAAAGAATACAGGATATAGATGCGTCTTTGTCGTATGATAGATGGCGGACAGAGAACGAGGACCTTATTCGCCCCATTTGGACACGCCTTTGAGCCGCTTGATCGGCCGCGAGGATTGTCCGCATGAGGACCTATGGTTTATCGAGAACACAGATTGCGCGACGGCGCCGCAAGACAGGGGTAAGCCCTGCCGGGCATCGTTTGGCTCTGAAGCGCAATGAGACTACGACGCGAAAGAGGCAAGAGGATGAAGATCATCAAGCGCAGCGGCACCGAGGTTGTCTTTGACATCGATAAGATCGTCAATGCCATCCGCGCCGCAAACTTGGAGGTCGAGGAGAGCTCTCGTCTAACCGACCGCCAGGTGGTTTACGCGGCACAAAACGTCGCCGAGGCATGCGAGAACGCGGGCCACACCGTTTCGGTCGAGGAGATCCAGGATTTGGTCGAGGACGAGATCATGCGTCTCGACTGCTACGAGGTCGCCCGCCACTACATCATCTATCGCTATGTTCAGAGCCTGAAGCGCCAGAAGAACACGACCGACGACAAGATTCTGTCGCTGATCGAGTGCAATAACGAAGAGGTCAAGCAGGAGAACTCTAACAAGAACCCGACCGTCAATTCCGTCCAGCGCGACTACATGGCCGGCGAGATCTCTAAGGACCTGACCCAGCGCGTGCTGCTGCCCCAGGAGATCGTGGATGCCCACAATGAGGGTCTGATCCACTTCCACGATTCCGACTACTTTGCCCAGCACATGCATAACTGCGACCTGGTGAACCTGGAGGACATGCTCCAGAACGGCACCGTTATCTCGGGTACGCTGATCGAGAAGCCGCATAGCTTCTCGACTGCCTGCAATATCGCGACGCAGATTATCGCCCAGGTTGCTTCCTCCCAGTACGGCGGCCAGTCGATTTCGCTGACCCATCTTGCCCCGTTCGTCGAGGTGAGCCGTCAAAAGATTCGCGGCGAGGTCGCTCGCGAGCTTGAGGAGCTCGGCGTCTCTGCGTCTGCAGAGAAGGTCCGTGAGGTCGTTGAGGACCGCCTGCGCGATGAGATCCGTCGCGGCGTCCAGACGATTCAGTATCAGGTCGTGACCCTTATGACCACCAACGGCCAGGCGCCGTTCGTGACGGTCTTTATGTATCTCAATGAGGCCCGTACGCCTCAGGAGAAGCACGACCTTGCCATGATCGTGGAGGAGACGCTTCGTCAGCGCTATGAGGGCGTTAAGAACGAAGCCGGCGTGTGGATCACCCCGGCGTTCCCCAAGCTTATCTATGTACTCGAGGACGATAACGTTCACGAGAATTCCCCGTACTTCTACCTGACCCAGCTGGCTGCCAAGTGTACCGCCAAGCGCATGGTGCCCGACTACATCTCCGAGAAGAAGATGCGCGAGCTCAAGCTGTCGAAGGGCGAGACCGCCGGCAACGGCGATTGCTACACCTGCATGGGTTGTCGTAGTTTCCTGACGCCCGACCGCTCGGGCAACGGCTTTAACAATGTCGCCAACGCGCTGAACTATGACCCGACCAAACCTAAGTACTATGGCCGCTTTAACCAGGGTGTTGTGACCATCAACCTGCCCGATGTCGCGCTGAGCTCGCATCAGGACATGGACAAGTTCTGGAAGATCTTCGACGAGCGCCTTGAGCTGTGCCACCGCGCCCTGCTGTGCCGTCATGAGCGCCTGATGGGCACGCTTTCGGATGCCGCGCCGATTCTTTGGCAGTACGGCGCCCTGGCGCGTCTGAAGAAGGGCGAGACGATCGACAAGCTGCTCGTGGGCGGATACTCCACCATCAGCCTGGGGTATGCCGGCCTGTATGAATGCGTCAAGTACATGACGGGTCACAGCCACACCGAGAAGGAGGGCACGCCGTTTGCCATGGCCGTCATGCAGCGCATGAACGACAAGTGCGCCGAGTGGAAGGCCGAAAGCGATATCGACTTCTCGCTGTATGGCACCCCGCTTGAGTCGACGACCTACAAGTTCGCCAAGTGCCTGCAGCGTCGTTTTGGCATTATTCCGGGTGTGACGGACAAGGGCTACATTACCAACAGCTATCACGTCCACGTGTCCGAGGAGATTGATGCTTTCGACAAGCTTAAGTTTGAGGGCATGTTTCAGCAGCTTTCGCCGGGCGGTGCTATCTCCTACGTTGAGGTTCCCAACATGCAGGACAACCTCAAGGCTGTCATTCGCGTGATGCAGTACATCTACGACAACATCATGTACGCCGAGCTCAACACCAAGAGCGACTACTGCCAGGTGTGCGGCTACGATGGCGAGATCAAGATTGTTGAGGACGATGGCAAGCTGGTGTGGGAGTGCCCCAGCTGCGGCAACCGAGACCAGGAGAAGATGAACGTCGCTCGTCGTACGTGCGGCTACATCGGTACCCAGTTCTGGAACCAGGGTCGAACCGAGGAGATCCGCGACCGCGTGCTGCATCTCTAATAACCATCCCAGGCTGCCCCGTAGCGAGGCCCCGGACCTTTGCTCGATATTTCGGACAGTCCTGGCTCACGACGGAGGCGCCACTGGCGCCTCCTGTTCGTGCGGAACTCATATCGAGCAAAGGTCCGGGGCCTCGCTACGGGGCAGCCAAGTTGATGTAGCTGAGATGCAGCATGCGGTCTGCTCACTCTTCGAAGTTCTTAGCGGAAATAATTCGAGCTGCAGCTTCGATTTACTTGCGATGGCGGTTGAGCTGCAACAAAGTTTTTATTGGATCTCGAACCCCATGCTCGATGTTCGCTGAGTTCATTGAGTATCGCTCGCGAGGGGTCTGGAGTATATCGTCCCGCCCGCAGTTTCGCAGGCCGAAGGCCGAGAATGTTTGAGGACGGGATGATATACTCCAGACCCCCAGGAAGGTTACCTATGAACTACGCGAACATTAAGTATTTCGACATTGCTGATGGAGAAGGCGTTCGTACTTCTCTGTTTGTGAGTGGGTGCCGTCGTGGGTGCAAGAACTGCTTTAACTCTGTCGCGTGGGACTTTGCTGCGGGCGAGCCGTTTGATCGCACCGTCGAGGACAAGATTATCGAGAGCCTCGACCATCCCTTTATTGATGGCCTGACGATTCTGGGCGGGGAGCCCATGGAGCCCGAGAATCAGGCTGGGCTCGTTGATTTTGTCGAGCGTGTTCGCGCGGCCTATCCAGTGGGGTCGGGGAAGACTATTTGGTGCTTTACTGGCGACGTACTCGAGGAGCTTATGCCGGGCGGTCGTCATCATACCGAGGTGACGGACCGCATCCTTGCCTGCCTCGACATGTTGGTGGACGGCCCGTTTGTTCAGGACCTGTACGATATCACGCTGCGCTTTAGGGGCTCGAGCAACCAGCGCGTGATCGATATGAACGCTACGCGCGCCCGTGCTGAGCGCGAGGGCATTGCGCTTTGTGATGCGGTTGAACTTTGGCGTGATGATCCGGTCTATTCGACCCATACTATGTAGCTTGTGGTCGATGCCGGAGGGCGTGGTACCATAGCGCGAACGTGAAATCGGAAAAGTGAGGCCCAGATGATCGATCAGGAAAAAGTCGAGGCCGCCATTAAGCTGTTGCTTGAGGGCATAGGCGAGGACCCAACTCGCGAGGGCCTGCTGGAGACCCCGGCGCGCGTTGCCCGTATGTATGGTGAGATCGCCGGCGGTATGGACCAGAGTGCCGAGGAGCACCTGTCCAAAACCTTTGCCGTCGCTTCGAACGATTTGGTTATCGAGCGCGACATCACGTTCTACTCGCTGTGCGAGCACCATTTGCTGCCGTTTTATGGCAAGGCCGCCATTGGCTATATCCCTAACGGTCGGGTGGCTGGGCTTTCCAAACTCGCCCGCACGGTTGAGGTTTATGCCCGCCGTCTGCAGCTGCAGGAGCAGCTGTGTGCGCAGGTTGCCGACGCTCTCATGGATTATCTCGCTCCCCAGGGAGCGATTGTGCTCATGGAAGCCGAGCATATGTGCATGACCATGCGCGGCGTGCAAAAGCCCGGCACCAAGACCGTGACGCTCGCTCGCCGCGGCGTCTTTGAGACTGATCCCGCGCTCGAGGAGCGGTTCTTTAGGATGCTGGGCCGTTAGCATGAGGGTCGTCAACGACTTTACATCGAAGACCGATGAGGGGACGTCGCGTCGCGGCTTTATGGCTTCGGGCTTGGCTCCCTTTGGTGCCATGCCTCGCATTGATTACATTTGCGCCAACGGGCTGTTCCGGCGGCACCTGGGTAACATTGCACAGTTGGAATCGGGGCGCATCTTCTGCCGCCACGGTATTGACCATCTTCTCGATGTCGCTCGCATTATGTGGATCAAGAATCTCGAGGAACAGCTCGAATTTGACCGTGAGGTCATCTACGCCACGGCACTTCTTCACGATATCGGCAAAGATGAACAGTATGAATCGGGTATATCCCATGATGTTGCAAGCGAACGCGTCGCTGATGCGATTCTCGGCGGCATGCCCGATGATGTGGCGTTTGAGCCGGCCGATGCCGCAGCCATTAAGACGGCCATTCTGGGCCATCGAAAGCTGCGTGTGAACAGCCAACCGCTTGAGCGTCTGCTCTATGCAGCCGACAAAGCGTCGCGCGCCTGCTTTGCATGCCCCGCGCGCAATGCTTGCAACTGGAGCGATGATAAAAAGAACCTGTCGATTCGCGTGTAGTTAGTTTGCGCGGTCGGGGTTCTAAACGAAGGAGACGATCGCGATGAGCAACAAGAAACTGCCCGAGAATGCAACCAAGACTGAAGGTGCCGAGCTCGCCCGCCGTGGAAGGGGCGAAATATCCACCGCAACGGCGGTGCCCCACGTGAGTTATGACGATCTGCGCCATGCTGACCGCATTACTATCGACGGTCTCGAGGTCTTTGCCAACCACGGCGTGTATCCCGAAGAGAATGCGCTGGGCCAGAAGTTCATCGTGTCCTTGGTGCTCTATGCCGACCTGCGTGCAGCGGGGGAGCACGATAACCTGGACGCTTCGATTGACTACGGCTCGGTGTGCCACGATGTCGATGGCTATCTGCGCGAGCATACGTTTAAACTCATCGAGGCGGCAGCCGAGGGTGTGGCCCAGATGCTGCTGCGTCGTTACCCCTTGCTGCTTGGCGTGCGTGTTAAGCTCGATAAGCCTTGGGCTCCCGTCGGTCTTCCCCTGGCAAGCTGCGGCGTCGAGATCGAGCGCGTGCGCTAACCGGTTCTAATACGTCTCTATGGGCGGCTGCTTGAGCCGCTGCGATAGAGCTCTATTGTTGGGACAGTACGTGTCGAGCAGGGCGTGAAACCGCTGATTGTGGCTTGGCTCGAGCAGGTGGACGAGCTCGTGGGCGACAACCATGCCGAGACACTCGATGGGATAGGCGGCAAGTTCGCGTGCGATGCGAACGGCACCGGATTTGGGCGTGCATGAGCCCCAACGCGTTTTCATGCTACGTACGGAAACGCGGGAAACGGCGACACCCATTGCGATTTCGTACGCGCGTACCATATCGCGCAGCGCCGTGGTGACCTCGGATGCATAGAGTTGGTCGATGCGGGTCTGGAGCTCATCGGACGTCAGGCCGTCGAGGGTTGCGCGCCGCTTGGCCTGTGGGCGTTCGTTCGATTTGTCGGCACCTATAAAACTTGCGAAGGTGGCCTGCTTGGGCCGCGGTGCGGGTGACTTAAAGTTGTGATCGAGCGCATCTTGTACCGTGATGGGCTTGCCCCAAAGTGCAATGATGGACGAGGGGCTGAGCGGCTCTCGCGCCGTCGCCTGACGTTGCTCGCGCTGGGCAAGCCGGCTGATAATCCAGGCGCTGTTGCGCTTCACAAACGCTTCGATACGCTCGCGGCTGGCGCCGAGCGGTGCACTGGCGTGGACCTCACCGCTCGATGTGACGCGTAGGTTGAAGTTCTTGACGCGCTTTTTGGTAACGACGACGGGGATGGATGTGCCATTCGGTCGGGATACGGTAATCGTAAATTGCTGCGTCAAAAGCGGTCCTTCAGATTGGGGACGGGCCGGCATGTCGACCGTTCGGCATGCCGGCCCGCTCAAGGGATGTGAAATTAATAACGCTCAAAGAAGGCAAGCGCGTTGTCGCTGCAGAGCTTTTGCATCACGGTCTTGCCAAAATGCTTGGAAAGCATGTTCTGGAACTCGGGCATCTTGCTGGCATCGGAGAGGGAAGCGGGCACCGTGGCGCCGTCCCAGTCGCCGCCGAGCGCGATGACGTCCTCGCCGCCCAGGTCGAGCCAGTGCTCGATATGTGCCGCCAGCTGGTCGAAGGTGACGTCTGCGGCGGTCTTGTCGGTTGCGTCGTTGGAAAGGAACTCGCTGCAGTAGTTGAGGCCGACGATGCCACCCATGTCGCGGATGGTGCGGAACTGGTCGTCGGTAAGGTTGCGTTTGGCGCCGCAAACCGCACGGGAGTTGGAGTGGCTGGCGACGAAGGGGCGCGTGGCGTGGGCGACAACCTCGTCAAAGCACTCATCGTTGAGGTGGGAGACGTCGAGCACCATGCCGGCGTGCTCCATCTGCGTAAGCGCCTCGATGCCGGCGGCGGTGAGGCCGGCGTGGGTGTCGTGGCCGCTCGCGAGCGGTCCCTGCGCGTTCCAGCTGAGTGACGACATAAGCACGCCCAGGCTCTTGAGCACCTCGATCAGCGCGGGGTCCTCGGCAAAGAACGTGGCGTTTTCGATGGTGTGGATGCAAGCGACCTTGCCGTCCTTGAGCGCGGGGCGAATGTCTGCGGCGCTGCGCACGTTGACCATACGGTCGTGGTTGAGCATTGCCTGGCCGCTCATATGCGCCATGATCTGCGCCTGGAAGCGCGCGGCGTGGGCGGTGGGAATCTCGTCGGGGACAAACGTGGCGAAGCACTGTGCCCACGGCGTGTTGTCGATCTTTGCGAGCGAGATGGCACAGGCATTACCCTCGATGAGGTCGAAATCTTGCGGATGCGTTTCGTCGCCGGGGAAATAACCGTCGGTGCCGGCGGTAAAGCGCAGGTCGAGATCGAGCGTGGCCCAGCCGATGCGGTCGGCGGTGTCGCAGTGTAGGTCAAATACGGGATATGCCATGGTTCCTCCGGTTGCAGCGTTTCTTTGCAAACTGTCTTTGAATTGTATGACTAGGGTATAGTTAGCGCCATATGTTCATGGCGGCCCGCGTTGTGCGCCGCCCTTATCACGGAGGTTTCCATGTCCAACCAGGGCAAGAAGGTCAAGACTCATTATCGCGGCACGCTCGACGACGGCACGCAGTTCGATAGCTCCTACGATCGCGGCGAACCGCTGGAGTTCACCTGCGGCGCCGGTCAGATGATCAAGGGCTTCGACGCCGCCGTGGTCGACATGCAGGTGGGCGAGAAGAAGACCGTGCACATTCCTGCTGCCGATGCCTACGGCGAGCACAACCCCGAGATGGTCCTGACCTTCCCGGCCGAACAGGTTCCCAACATCGAGCAGATCGAGAAGGGCATGAAGCTCTTCCTGTCCACGCCGAGCGGTATGCCCGTCCCCGCCGTGGTCATCGACGTAACGCCCGAGGCCGTGACGCTCGACGCCAACCACGAGCTGGCCGGCAAGGACCTCAACTTTGATATCGAGCTCGTCGAGGTCGAGGGCTAGAGTATGCCTGAACGCTTGGTTTCGACGACATGCTTGGGAAATCTCAACGATCCGTCCTATGAACTCCTACTTCGCCGGGAGCTGGGCGGTGTCTTTGAAGTTGACGAGCTCCTGCTCGATTGGGACCAGGCTGATGCGCGCACGTTTGTGGGCGTGACGGAGCTGGGACGCACGATCGATGTTCGGCTGGATACTGCCGACGGCGGTCGTCTTGCCGATGGCGACGTGCTCGCCATTGACCGTTCGGGCATGGTGCCCGTGGCGGTTGTCGTGCACCTGCGCAGCGCCGAGGTCTATTTGGTCGAAGTCGACCGCATGGATCCGATTGCACTCGCGCATGCGTGCTGGGAGATCGGCAACATGCATGCGCCGCTCTTCCGGGGCGACTCGGACGAGCATACCGTGCGCATGTATACGCCGGTGCAGCCTGTTTTGGGCCGCATGCTTCGGGGTGTCGAGGGTGTTCGGCTCTCGGTGGTTACCCGTGAACTCGATGCGGACCGGCGCTTTGCGTCGAGTGCGGCGGAGGTCGTCGTGAGCATAGCTCCCGACTTTGCCATCGTAAAAAAGACGCGCGGCTAAGTGCGCGTATGCGCAAGACGGGCTTTGAGGGGTGACCGATCAAAGTCCGTCTTGCTGTTGATAAGAGGCTTTGGGGGAAAGCATATGGGTCTTGAGGGAATCAAGCTGATTGCATGCGATTTGGACGGCACGTTGCTGCATCCGGGGGAGCGCGAGCCGCGTCCTGAGGCATTTGAGCTCATCGACGAGCTGCATCGTCGCGGCATTGTGTTTATGCCGGCGAGTGGCCGTCAATATGCGAGCTTGCGCTACCTGTTTGCCCCGGTGGCCGATGAGCTCGCCTATGTATGCGAAAACGGAGCCCTGGTGATGAGCGAGGGGCGTGCCGTTGTCAAACGTTCCATGGAACGTAGCCTTGCTATGGATATCGCGAATGCCGTGGTCGCCTACCCCCATGCCGACGTAACCCTTTCCTGCGAGGGGCACCTCTACACCATAAGCGGTAACGATGCGTTCATCGACCATTTGCGTTACGAGGTCCACTGCGATGTGGCGGTGGTCGACCGTCCCGAGGACATTGACGAGGATGTCATTAAGATTGCGTTTCAAACGCCCGAGACAGAGCAGCCGGCGGCGTTGGAGTATTTTGCGCGTCGCTTTAGCGACCGGGTCGATGTGATGACGTCGGGAACCGAATGGACCGACTTTATCGGCTTTGATTCGGGCAAGGGGTCCGCGCTTGCCGATTATGGTCGCGCACTGGGGATCTCACCTAACGAAATGATGGCGTTTGGCGATAACGAAAACGATCGCGACATGCTCAACGTGGTGGGCCATCCCTATCTGATGGAGAGCTGCAATCCCAGCATGTGCGGTGTCAATGACCGTGTCCGCTACGTGCGCACGGTCGAAGAAGAGCTGCGTCGTCTACTTGCTGAGTAGGCATGTCCCAAAATCTACCTACAGTTGGGGCAGAGGCCCTCGAAGATGGTGTAGTGCGAGGTGACGTTCCAGCCGATTTGCTCGGACGCCTTGGCGTCGAGCTGGGCATCGAAGGGGAGCGGTACGTCGATGACGCGGCTGCACGAGGTGCAGATGATATGCGCATGCGGCTCGATCGTGCGATCGAAGCGGCTGCCGCCCGGCGTCTTGATGGAGAGGATCTCGCCGGCGTCGGCTAAGAGATTGAGATTGCGGTAGACCGTACCGCGGCTGATTTTGTCATCCTGCGCGCGCACGGCGTTGTAGATCTCATCGGCGGTGGGGTGGTTATAGCTTTGGCGCACGGCGTCAAGAACCAGCTTCCGCTGCTTGGTGTTTCTTCTTTGCACCGCCATGCGCCTCGCCTCTTTTCTATCAACGGTCGTAGGTAAATGATACCGTATTTAGCACACAATACTAATAACGAGGAATGAAACCGTCTTCATTGGCAAGTGGGGCTCGGGTCTGGGCGTCTGCGAGGCGAAAACGCGTTCCCATGCGCTCGTAGGAGGCATGAAGCGCCTCGAGATGAGATAGGATGTTTGCCGGAGCCCCCTGTATCTCCATCTCGACGGAGCCGTCTTCCATGTTACGCACCCAGCCGGTGAGTGCGCGTGCCTGCGCGAGGTTGGTGTTGGTAAAGCGAAAACCAACGCCTTGGACTTGCCCCGTCCAGTGCAGGAAGTAGCGCAGGGGAGTGTCTTGAGTGGCCTCGTCGCTTGCGAGCACAGTAAGCCTGCGGCGCAGCTCGAGCTCGATGTTTGATGGTTTTTGAGGCTCTCGACTGCCGCCGGTGACGCTGGAGAAGAACGTATCGAAGAGGCCCATCGCTAGGCCTGCTTGACTGAATCGGCGGGGAAGGTAATGCCGGCCTGCTGACGTACGGCATCCATGATGCGCAGCGAGACGAGCGTGACATCGCGGTAGTGGCCGAGCTCGTGGCGTCCCGCCGGGGTCTCCCAGATCTCTTCCTTAACGTTATCGATGCTGCCGATGGCGGTGATAAAGTCTGCGAGTTCGTATTCCATAGTGTTGCTCGATTTGGGCAGGTCGAGCGCGCGGCCGTTGTCTCCCTGTTCGCGCGGTGCCTCGGTCGCCGAGCCGCGTACGACGTCGCCGCGATAGTCGATGCGGACGTTGCGGGGCGTGGACAGATGGTCGATCTTGATAGTGCCACGCTCGCCTTCGATCTGCGAGGGCAGCAGGTCATTCGTAATTTTGGAGTGCGCGAGCTCGACGGAGATCCGGCCACCGCCGTAGCTGGCGAGGATGGAACCGCAGCCGTCGATGGGGCCGTGCGTGAGCTCTTGCGTTGAGGGGTCGAGCAGCGTGGTCATGCTGGTGAGACCAGAGGGCATGCCGAAAATCTCGACCATGGGCTCGACGGTGTAGACGCCAATGTCCATGAGGGAACCCGATGCCATATTGCAGTCGAAGATATTGGTGGCGCGCCCCGCGAGAACCTCGTTGTAGCGCGAAGAATACTTGCCAAAGCGCAGTGAGGCGCGGCGAATGGGCGCGATCTCGCCCAGGGCGTCCTCGACGGCGTGGAAAGCGGGGTCATGGAGGGGACGCATGGCCTCGAGGGCCACGACGCCTGCTGCCTCGGCAGCACGGAAGACCTCGAACGCTTGGGCCTTGGTGGCGCAGAAGGGCTTTTCGACGATAACGTGCTTGCCGCCGGCGATACAGGCGAGCGCCTGCTCGTAGTGGAGCGCATTGGGGCTGCCGATGTAGACGGCGTCGACGTCGTCGGCGGACGCAAGCTCGTCAAGCGCGGTGAAGTTACGCTCGCCGCCGTGCTCGGCGGTAAAGGCAGCACCGCGATTGGCATCGCGTGAAAGCGTGCCCACAAACACGGCTTGGTCGTTGGCGTTGACGACTTGGATAAAGTCGTCGGTGATCATGGATGTGCCGATGGTCGCTATACGCAGCATGCGTCCCCCTTGCGTTGTTTGGTCTACAGGATGAGTGTAGCGCGTGGGGATATAAAGCTGCGCGAAAACGCTATTACAGGTCGCTCTCGTTAAAGCCGGCGTCGATATCGAGGTTGGCTCCGTCGGCCGCGGTGGTGGCGAGCTCGTCGCAGCGCTCATTGAGCTCGTGGCCGGCATGCCCCTTAACCCAGATGAACTCCACCTTATGCTTGCTCTTTGCGGCAAGCAGACGCTCCCACAGGTCGCGGTTCTTGACGGGCTGCTTGTTGGCAGTTTTCCACCCGCGCTTTTTCCAGCCGTCGATCCAGTGCTTGTTGAAGGCGTTGACGACGTATTGCGAATCGGAATGGACCTCGACCTCGCAGGGGCGGTTAAGTGCCTCGAGCGCCACGATGACCGCCATGAGCTCCATGCGGTTGTTAGTGGTCTTGGCGTAGCCACGCGAAAGCTCGGAGGTGAAGGTCTTGCCGGCGGGGTTGGTGTACTTGAGCACGGCGCCGTAGCCGCCGCGTCCCGGATTTGATCGGGCCGAGCCGTCGG
>JAHYYN010000056.1:0-20137 GCA_019424945.1 Collinsella sp.
GCTTTGAGTTCGACGCCATCTCGACCGGCTTTATCGTGACCGAGGAAGAGACGCGCATCATCTCGGATTTTTGCCACCGCCGTGCGCAAAAGGGCACCAAGGTGTTCGTCGACCCCATCATGGGCGACAACGGCAAGCTCTATGCGGGCGTGCCCGAGTCCACGATTGGCCTTATGCGGCACCTGCTGGAGTGCGCGGACTACGCGGTGCCCAACTATACCGAGGCGTGCCTGCTTGCCGATAGGCCTATCGCCGAGCAAATTACGCCTGATGAGGCCCGCGCCCTTGTGGACGCCGTGCGCGAGCTGGGTGCCAAGTCGGTGGTCATTACGAGCGCCGTAGTCAATGGTACGAACGCGGTTATCGGTTACGACCATGTGGCGGGGGAGTACTTTACGATTCCCTTTGAGCTCATTCCGGTCTATTTCCCGGGTACGGGCGACACGTTCTCGGCAGTGCTCGTCGGCCGCGTTATGGCAGGTTGGAGTCTGCAGCGCGCGACGTCCGATGCCATGCGCGTGGTGGCTGAGCTTATCGAGCGCAATGCCGATCAAGAGGACAAGTCGGCCGGCCTGCCCATCGAGGCCTGCTTGGACGTGATCGACCATGAGTAATGCTGGCGAGGGCGGCGTCAAGCCTGCGGGCGAGAACAAGCCGCTCGGCGCTCCGCGTGGCAAGCGTCCGCGTATCCGCGTGAGCTGCGTGGACCAGTTGGGTACGTGCCGCTGCCACCACGGTCATAAGCCGGGCGACGTCTTTGACTTTGACCGAGACCGCGGCAAGATGTGCGCCATGGCCTGCCATGTGGGCTTTCCCTATATCGATATCCTGCGCTATGGCGGAACCGTGCCTGGCAACGAGCCCGGTACGGCGAAGTTTTGCTGCCCCGAGGTCGATACGCTGAATGTCTGGCTTGCCGAGATCGTCGACGAGTAGCTGAGCGAGGATTATCTCCCGTTTAGAGCGCACTTGAATGCTCAAAGTGGGAGAAAATCCACGCTCATTTTTCATGCGGGAGATTATCCACGCTCGTTTCGCGCCGAAGGCGTGGCCTGCGACCTCGCTTTCCTACAGCTGCTCGAGCATAGCGGCGCAACCGGCGAGCACGTCGCGGTAGGTGGCATCGAAATTGCCGGTGTACCAGGGATCGGCCACGTCGCCGGGGCGATCAGTCCAATCGAGCAAGCGCGTAATCTTGTCGTCGGGGTCGTCGCCAAAGATGCGACGCAGGCCGCGCGCGTTCTCAGCATCCATATAGACAATGTGATCCCAGTCGCCATACTCCGCGCGACGCACCTGGCGCGCGCGATGTGCTACGACGGGAATCCCGACCTCGCGCAGCTTGGCGACGGTGCCGTGATGCGGCGGGTTGCCGATCTCCTCAGTCGAGGTCGCAGCAGAATCAATGACGAACTCCGCCTCGCGCCCGGCACGGCGCACCAGCTCAGTAAACACCGACTCAGCCATCGTCGAGCGGCAGATGTTCCCATGGCAGATAAACAGTACGCGTTGCATATGCGGTTTCCTTTCGATCGCCATCATCGAGCTCGAGTATCGCATCTGCGCTTACGCCCTCGCCCGCTTGCGCTCCCAGCGAGCCAACTTAATCGTCACCAGCGTGAGCGCCCAGGCCACAAGCGAGAACGCGGCGCCCACTGCGCCCACGTACGCAATGCCAACGCTGCTTACCACGGCGCCGCCCACTGCGGTGCCAAACGAGATGCCGACGTTAAACGCCATGGGCTCAACCGAACTTGCGAGTACCATCGACTTGGGATGGCGGCTGCGTGCCACGTCCATAAAGTGCGTGATGCATGAGACCGAGAACAGGTACATGAGCATCGCCAGGCTAAAGACAAAGACCAGCGCGAGCGGCATGGCGGCGCCCACGGCAAACAGCCCGAGCAGTGCCGCCGCCTGCAGCACAAACGTAACCAGCAGCGCCTTCATGCCAAAACGCGCATCGATCCATCCGCCCAGGATGTTCGAGATCAGGCAGAACACGCCATAGGCCATAAGTGTGGTGCTCGCCTGAACGGTATCCATGCCCAGCACCTGCTCCAGATAAGGCGTCACGTAGCCGTAGAATACGTAGACCGAGCCCACGCCAAACAAGAAGATGAGCATGCCGGTGATGATACTCGGCTCGCGTAGTAGCCCCGCCTGCTCGCGGAAGGTGGCGGGCTCATCGGTCTGCCCGGCGCGAGGCATAAACGCCACGAGCTCGCTACAGATCAAAACGGCAAAGGTCAGCGTGCCGTACATGGCCACGTGCCAATCGAGTGTGTCGGCCACAAACTTGCCAATCGAGGTCACAAAGACCATCGCCACGGAAAACGCGCCGTACACGACCGAGATGGCAAGTGAGGTTTGCTGCGGGGATAGCAGCTCAGGGATGTACGTCACGCCCACGGCGAGCAGCGCACCCGAGACAGAGCCCAGGACAATGCGTGAGATAAACAGCACCTGGAAGTTGGGAGCCAACGCCATGACCAGGTTGCCGAGCACAAAGACGACGCTATAGCACACGAGCAGCTGGTAGCGGCGGAATCGCCCCGTGCTGAGCGCGAGCACCGGCGTCGCGATAGCGTAGACGAGCGCAAACACGCTGATGAGCTGGCCCGCAGTGGCAAGTGATATGCCGAGTTCCGTTGCCAAGTCGCTTTCGATGCCGATGACCACGAACTCGGAGCAGCCGAGCGAGAATCCCAACAGCACGAGCAGCGCCAGGCAGAGCTTGGTGCGCGCGGGGGAGAGCGCGGCGGCGGTTGGCTTACTTTTAGGCGTGGTTGCGGCGGTCAAGGTTGTCACTCCAATGTCGCATGAATAAGCGGGATTCAATCCCTGCAACTCTAACAGAATGTGACAAAGGGGCAGTCCCTTTGTCACATGGAGGGCTTGCCTGTATAGTCGCAATACAGGCGAAGATGGTCTCAGGTACATCGCGGGCGGCAGGAGATCCCATGGGTATGCACACGACAAAGGTTGCAGTGGGCGAGGGCAAGTTTGCGCTCGAGGCCCAGCTGACGGTGACGCCGCGAGGCATGGCGGTGTACGCCTGCTCGCCGGAGTTTGCGCACCTGGGCGCCACGGCGCAGGCCATTCCGCGCCCCGAGCCCGGCCGTACGGCAACGGTGAGCATCCTGGCCGTTCCGTGCCATCGAGACGAGATCCCGGCGCACGATATCGCGGCGGCGCTGGCCACGCGCTTTGGCGTGCCGGTAGTTGCAAGCACGGGTTTTCATGTTGAACAAGCGAGCGGTGACGACCTGCAGCGCGTGCTCGACACCACCAAGGAGCTCATCGCCGCGCTCGAGGAAGCCGCAGCCCGCATTCTGCGCGCCGGCTGGGATGAGGGCGGTGCGGGCGCCGAGGTCGTGGCGGTCGATGCTGCGACCGGCGAGGCGCTTGGCCCCGTCGACCGCATCGAGGCCCATGCTGGTGAGGGCATCCTGCATCAGGCATTTCTGACGCTTTTGGTCGAGGGCCGGGGCGAAGACGCGCGCCTGCTGCTCTGTCGCCGCAGTCCGCTCAAGCGCCTGTGGGGCGGGGTGCTGGCCGATAGCTGCGCCGGCCATCCGCTCCCCGGGGAAGACGTCGCGGCCGCCACGGCGCGCCGCATCAACGAAGAGCTCGGCATTACGCGCGAGCCCGATCAGCTCAAGCACCTCGGACACGTGGTGTACCGCGAGGACCACGGCGACGGTCGCTGCGAGTGCGAATGGTGCGAGGTCTACCTTGCCCATGTTGAGCCGGGCGAGCTGCATATCAACCAAGAGGAGATCTCGGAAGTGCGTCGCGTGGCTCCGTCCGAGCTCAAAGGCTACCTGCAGGGTCACCCCGAGCAGCTGGCCCCCTGGCTCCGCGAGGCCCTCGGCGACCCATTCATCCGCACGGCCCTCGCTATGTAAAAAAGACAGTCCCTTTGCCACATCCAAACCGTCACAACATTCGGCGAAAATCTCGAAAACGAGGAAAAGCGTCGAATGTTGTGACGGTTTTTGTCTAGGGAATCGCTTCTCATCCAAAAAATCCGCTTGACTGTATTGCCGCAACACAGCGCAACGTAAGGGGTGTCCGATAACGGGCGCCCCTTTTTAAGCGGCAACATGGCTGCGAATTCGGAGCGCCCCCAACAAGAAAGGTGGGGAGATGGAAGCGGAAAAGAAGGCGTTTAAGATCACCAAGCGCGAAATTGGCTTTGTGCTGGGTATCGTTGTCTTTTTGCTGGTGAAGTTTCTTCCTTTGGCGGAGCTGAGCTCGACGGTCGAGCTCACGGTCGGCGGTCAGACCTGTCTGGCACTGACGCTCGCCACGGTGGTGTTCTGGGCATGCGGCGTGGCACAGCCGGGCTTTGTGGGCCTGCTCTACTGCGCACTGCTCGTCCTGTTCAAGGTGTGCGTGGACGACACGGGCGCCGCGAGCATCTCGGCGACGGTCGCCTCCACGTTTAGCTCGTGGACCAAGGCCACCATGTGGCTCGTCATCGGCGCCTACCTCATCGCCAGCGCGGTCAAGGAGTCGGGCCTGGGCGAGCGCATCGCCTACGCGTTCATGCTCAAGTTCGTGCGCGACGCCAAGTCGCTCATCATCTCGATCTTCGCGCTCACCTTTGTGCTGTCGCTGCTGATCCCGCATCCGTTCCCCCGCGCCTTCCTCATCCTCGCCGTCGTCTCGGTCATCGCCGAGTCCGCCGGCTACGGGGACGACGACAAGGGCAAGCTCGGCTTCCTCGTGTTTGCCGCTGCCGCCCCGGGCTCCATGTTCTTCCTGACGGGCGACTCCACGCTTAACCCGCTCGTTGCGCAGTACAGTGCCGAGGCCGGCGGCATGAGCCCGTCCTTCGTCGACTGGTTCCTGTACATGAGCGTGCCTATGCTGGTTGCGCTGCTGTGCACCCTGTTCCTGGGCCTTTTCCTCTTTAAGCCCAGCAAGGAGCTCGTCTACGATCGCGAGCAGATCGTGGCCAAGCAGGCCGCGCTCGGCAAGCTCTCCGTCAAGGAGATCCGCACCATCGTGTGGCTTGTCATCGCCATCGCGCTGTGGCTCACCGTCTCGGGCGATTACATCGGCTGGGTCACCCTGGCCATCGGCGTCTGCCTCGCCATGCCCGTCATCGGCGAGGTCCTCACCCCCGCCAGCTGGAACGCTGTCGACATCAAGTCCCTCATGTTCCTGACGGCCGCCATGGCCGTGGGCTCCGTGGGCGGTGCCACCGGCATGAACGCCTGGATCGCCGACGTCGTGCTTCCCAGCTCCGTGCCCGAGAACATCTTCCTGTTCGCCCTGCTTGTCGCCGCGCTTTCCATGATCATCCACATGTTCATGGGCTCGGTCATGGCCGTGCTCGGCGTGTGCGTGCCGGCGTTCATCAGCTTTGCGGCCGGCTCCAGCGTGAGCCCGCTCGCCGTGGCGCTCATCGTCTTCACGTCCATCAACATCCACTACATCCTGCCGTTCCATAACCTGCCGATCCTTATCGGCGAAGGCAAGGACGCCGGCGGCTACACCTCCAAAGAGGCTATGCGCATGGGCATCCCCCTCACCGCGGTCGTCTTTGTCGTCGTGCTGGTCGAGGCCGCCTGGTTCCACCTCTTTGGCCTGATGTAAGCGGTCGAGCGCCCCGGCTGTAAGCAGCCAAGCGCTTGAACTTCGAGTGGTCGAGCGCTCCATTTGTGAGCGCCGCGGCCCCATTACGTTACCCCGTCCGGCGGCACCCCGTCGCCGGACACTCTCCCGAAAGGAGTACGCCATGTCCACTACCGATGCTTCCCAGATCCACGACCTGCGTTCCGCGCTCGACTTTTTGCGTGAGATGCCGGGCCAGCTGCTCGAGACCGACACCCAGGTCGATCCCGATGCCGAGGTCTCGGGCGTCTACCGTCACGTCGGTGCTGGCGGCACCGTCATGCGCCCGACCAAAGAGGGTCCGGCGATGGTCTTCAACAACGTCAAGGGCTTTGACGACGCCAAGGTCTGCATCGGTATGCTTGCCAGCCGCAAGCGCGTTGCCGCCCTGCTCGACCTGGACGAGGAGCACCTGGGCCTCGAGATCGGCAAGCGCTTCGAGAACCTGATCGCCCCCGAGCAGATCGCCGAGGGCAAGCACGTCGACTGCCAGGAGGTCGTGTACAAGGCGACCGACGAGGGCTTTGACCTGCGCAAGATCGTTCCCGCTCCCACCAACACGCCCGTTGACGGCGGCCCCTACATCACCATGGGCCTCGCCTACGGCACGAGCCCCGACGGCTCCCAGTCCGACGTGACCATCCACCGCTTCTCCTGCGTCGACAAGGACAAGCTCGCCATGTGGATCACCCCGGGCAGCCGTCACCTGGGTGCGTTCTTTGACGAGTACTGCCAGCGCGGCGAGGATATGCCCATCTCCATCTCCATCGGCCTGGACCCCGCCGTGTACATGTGCTGCGGCTTCGAGGCTCCCACCACGCCGCTCGGCTTCAACGAGCTGCAGATCGCCGGCGCCCTGCGCGGCCGCGCCGTCGAGCTTGCCGACTGCGTCACCGTTCCGCAGAAGTGCATTGCCAATGCCGAGTACGTGCTCGAGGGCTACCTCATGCACGACGAGACCATCAACGAGGATGTCAACGGCCACGGCTACGCCATGCCCGAGTTCCCCGGCTACACCGGTGGCGCCAAGGTCTGCCCGGTGATCAAGATCACCGCCGTCACCACGCGCGTCAACCCCATTATGGAGAGCTGCATCGGCCCTTCGCACGAGCACGTGTCCATGGCCGGTATCCCCACCGAGGCCTCCATCTACAAGATGGTCGAGACCGCTATCCCGGGCCGCCTGCTCAACGTTCACGCCGCTCCCTGCGGTGGCGGCAAGTTCGTTGCCATCATGCAGTTCAAGAAGTCGAGCAAAAATGACGAGGGCCGTCAGCGCAACGCCGCCATGCTCGCCTTCTCGGCATTCTCCGAGCTCAAGCACGTCATCCTTGTCGACGAGGATGTCGACATCTTCGATATGAGCGACGTGATGTGGGCCATGACCACACGCTTCCAGGCCGACGTGGACCTCATCACCATCCCCGGTTGCCACTGCCACGTGCTCGATCCGTCCAACGACCCCGCGTTCGATCCTTCGATCCGCGAGCACGGTATCGCCTGCAAGGCCATCTTCGACTGCACGGTTCCGTTTAACCTCAAGAAGAACTTCATCCGCTCGCAGTTCATGGAGATCGATGAAGAGAAGTGGGCCGCCGAGCTCGCCTTCTAGTAAGTAGCCCTACCAAGTAGTTAAGGAGTTGTCATGCCTGAGTCTTCTGTTCGTCCCCGTCGCATTGTCGTTGGCGTGTCTGGCGCCAGCGGTGCGGCACTGGGCCTTGAATGCCTCAAATGCCTGCGCCAGGCCGGCGCTGAGTCGGCGCTTGTCGTCACGCGCGGGGGAGAGATCACCATCGAGCAGGAGCTCGGCATGACGCTCGACGAGTTTGCGTGCTATGCCGATGTGGTCTACGACAACAAGAACATTGGCGCTGCCATCGCAAGCGGCACCTATCCGGTCGACGGCATGATCGTGGCTCCCTGCTCCATGAAGACGCTCGCCGGCATCGCGAGCGGCTACAGCGAAAACCTGTTGCTGCGTGCGGCCGACGTGCAGATGAAAGAGCAGCGCCGCCTGGTGCTCATGGTGCGCGAGACGCCCTTCAGCGCCATTCACGTCGATAACATGGCGCGCCTGGCGCGCGTACCGGGCGTCATGCTCATGCCGCCCATGCTCACGTTTTACAACGGCCCCGCCACGCTCGACGACGCGGTGCATCACATCGCCGCCAAGGCGCTCGAGGCCGTCGGCGTGTCATGCGCAAACTATAAGCGCTGGTCATAGGCGCTTTTAGGGTAGGATACGAGTAGTGTTTGAGCCCGCTGCCCCTGTGGGCGGCGGGCTTTTCGTGTCAAAGGGTGTGTCGGGAGGACCTATGCAGACGGGTATGTATGCGATTAGCGAGATGGCGAGCTTGTTTAACGTTTCGCGCCAAACGCTCATCTACTACGACAAGATCGGTCTGTTTAAACCCGCCGTGGTTAACGAAAAAGGCTACCGTTTCTATTCGCCCACGCAGATCCCGCTCATGCGTCTGATCTGCATGCTGCGCGACTTGGGACTGGAACTCGATGAGATCGATCGCCTGACCTCGACGTTCGACATTGGAGAGATGACCGATCACCTGCGCTCGCGGGTGCAGGCGCTCGACGAGCAGATTGCCGGGCTCAAAGCCGAGCGCGCGAGCGTGCAGGAGCGGCTGAGTTTTTACGACGAGGCGGTCTATTGGCGCGAGCGCGAGGGCAAACCGGAGCTCAAGCAATTCGAGCGCCGCTACGTGGTCTTTGAGGAGTTCCCGAGCGATATCGAGCGTGGCCGCTCGATGCTGCACCCCACGCTCATGCGGGCGATTCTGCGCATGCGTGCGCTCACGGGCACACGCCCCATGCGCGGTTGGGGCGCCATGCTGCGTCGCGAGGCGCTGCATTCCGACGACCCCATCGCCGGTGCCGGTTCCTTTGCCGTGTTGCCGCGTGGTGCCGAGGAAATACTGCCGAGCGATCCTGCCGAGCTGGCGGAGATTGGCGTCGAGGTGCTGCCCGAGGGCACGTACCTGTGCATGAGTCGCTGGGGCATGCCGTACGAGCCCGAGGGTATCCGCGCCATCGTGGCCTGCATGGACAGGCACGCGCTCCAGCCCATCGGCAATGCTTTCGATTTTTGCTACCTGGACACCACGAGCTACGACGAGTCTCACCAAGAGGACTTCTGCTGTATCCAAATCCCTGTTACCCTCCAGATGTGACAAAGGGACAGTCCCTTTGTCACATTCGTGGTGTGGCTGCTGCCCAAACCGTCACAACATTTGATGAAAATCTCGAAAACGAGGAAAAGCGTCGAATGTTGTGACGCTTTTCCTGTCTGTGCCGGCGAGCTCCCGTGCCATCTGGGGGTATAAGGCTGGCAAGTGTTTATTTGCGAGGCTTAAGGGGCGCCCCGTATGGATATCGATAACTTTGAATGGTGGTATAGCGAGGGCGAGGCTCCGGACGAGGAGTGGGACGAGCCCGCGCCGCGTGACGTGTCGAGCGACGAGGGCGAGGCCGG
Source organism: Collinsella sp. (assembly GCA_019424945.1). Lineage (GTDB taxonomy): Bacteria > Actinomycetota > Coriobacteriia > Coriobacteriales > Coriobacteriaceae > Collinsella. The sequence goes on from JAHYYN010000056.1 coordinate 9,116, forward strand.
CAACGATGCTGCTGTCGAGCCTGACGCCGCCTCCGATGCCGCCGAGCCCCTGACCTTTGAGCAGGCTTGGGCCCAAGCTGAGGCCGATGAAGCTAAGGCCGATGCCACGGCCACACTCGGTGAGCCAGCCGACATGTCCATCTCGCCGGCAAAGACCCCGCAGCCGCGTCACACTATCGATCCCGACAGCACGGCATCCTTCAGCATTCTCGACGTGCCCTCGCAGGGTGCTCAAGCACCCGCGCCCACACGTCGCCCCGACCTGGCTCGCGAGGAGGACGCGGGCCGTCGCTCTCCGCTCGGCCCCATCCTCATCGCCTTCATGGCCGGCGTTATCGCATGCTCGGTAATTGGAAACGTCTGGAGCCATGTTGAACAACAACGAAAAGACGCCGCCAAGGTCGAGATGTCCGTCGAACAATCGCTCAGCCGCACGCGCTCGGTGCATGTATCGGTCGAGGTCAAGGACGGCGCGACGTGGGACACCGCGCGCGGCGACAGCCAGATGCTCGTCCATATCGTGGGTCGCACGCTCAAGGGGCAAGCGATCGACGAGTACCAATACGTCAATTCCGAAGGTGACGGCATCGAGCTCAAGCCCGGCGACTACGAGCTCACGGTCGATGAGCCGCCCGTCGCCACCGACGGCACGCGTTACCGTGCCTCAAAGCGCATGGTTCCGGTGAGTTTTAATTCACAGGCGCCCGATACGGTCGATAGCACGCCGCAGGGCGGGTTTGACCTTTACGCTATTGCTCAATAACTGCACCTGTCGCTCAACCCCGCCGCCAAGAGTGGGACAATAGCCCTCGACACCGTTGTTTACTATTGGAGGAAGTAGCATGTCCACCGTCACTACCATCAAGCGCGGCGGCCTCACCGCGGCCATCGATTCCATGGGTGCCCAGCTCACGAGCCTTGCCCTCAACGGCAACGAGTATCTGTGGCAGGGCGACCCCGCCTTTTGGGGCAAGCATGCGCCCATTCTGTTCCCCATCGTGGGATCGCTGCGCAACAACACGGCAACGTCTGCGGCCGGCACCTGCGAGATGCCGCGCCACGGACTCGCGCGCATCGTCGAGCACAAGCTGGTCGAGGTTTCGGAGGACGGCTCCTCGGTAACGTACGAGATCACTGACACGCCCGAGTCGCTCAAGGCCTTTCCGTTTCACTTTAAGCTCAACATGACCTATGCCCTGACCGGCGACGCCACGCTCACGCAGACCTTTGCCGTCACCAACACCGGCGACGTGGCCCTGCCGTTCTCGGTGGGCGGTCATCCTGCATTCAACGTGCCCGCCCCCGGTGCCGAAGACGAGGCGTTCGAGGATTACGAGCTGGCGTTTACCGAGGCTTGGACTAACGAGGCCCCCATCATCACGCCCGACGGTCTTATGACGTTCGAGGGCAGCTACAAGGCTCCCGATAACTCGGACGTGCTGCCCATCACGCACCGCAGCTTCGATAACGATGCCATCATGTTCACCGATGTCCCGGGTTCCACGCTCACGCTGCGCGGCCGCAAGTCGGGCCACGGCGTCAAGATCGACTTTGAGGGCTTTAAGTACATCGGCGTGTGGTCTGCCGCCAACGACGCCCCGTTTGTGGCGCTCGAGCCCTGGACCGGTCACACCACCATGGACACCGAGGACGACATCTTTGAGCACAAGGTCAACACCATCACGCTGGCGCCGGGCGAGACGGACGTCCGCAGCTTTAGCGTCACCTTGCTCTAGAGGTTCCGCCGTTCTAACGAACGACGGACCGGTCGACGCTGCGCGCCACCCAGAGCGACAATTTGTCATTCAAAAGACAAGGCATGACCAGAAGGTCTATGCCTTGCCTTTTTCATGCCAACTTGTTCGCTCTGGACGTCGCTCGCTGGCATTGCCAAAACATCGACGCTCCCAATGACTACCGTGTGTCTATTAATTTTTCGAGCTTGTGCTGCGCTGCTGGTCGCTGGCGTATATCCTGTTAAGTCGTCAGCATACGATTCAACAGGGAAGGCAGATTATGCATTCTCCCCATCAACGCGACGCGCATCCACAGCCGGTATGCAGCCGTCGCATCTTTTTGGGTAGCGCTCTCGCTGCGAGCGCTTCTGTCGTCGCCGGCGCACTTGCCGGCTGCCAGCGTCCCTCCACGCTGGAAGTAGTTCAGCCCACGACGGGCGGCGGTCGCGATGACCTGTCCGATTCCGTTATCGGCAAGGATAAGATCCGCATCGGCATGGAGGCGGCCTACGCCCCGTACAACTGGCAGGTTTCCGAGGCCAGCGAGTTCACGATCCCCATCGACAACGTGCAGGGCGCCTATGCCGATGGCTACGACGTGCAGATCGCCAAGATCGTCTGCAAGGCTCTCGGCGGCGAGCCCGTTGCCGTCAAGCAGAGCTTCTCGGGCCTTATCGACTCGCTCAACAACGGCCAGATTGACCTCATCATCGCCGGCATGAGCGCCACGCCCGAGCGCGAGGAGTCCGTCGGCTTTTCCGACCCGTACTTCATTGGCTACTTTGGCCTGTTCGTAAAAGAGGGCTCGCCCTACCAAAACGCCACCAAGCTCAGCGACTTCAGCGGTGCCACGGTGCTCGGCCAAAAGGACACCATGCTCGATACCGTCATCGACGAGATTCCGGGCGTTGTGCACAAGAACCCGGTCGATTCGGTCCCCACGGTGTTCTCGAATCTGCTGCAGGGCACGTGCGACGCCGTGACCTACAACACGGAGAACGAAAAGGGCTATATGGCCCAAAATCCCGGTATCGTCCCCATCCACTTTGCCGAGGGCGAGGGCTTTAAGCAGGAGGTCACGGCAAATGTCGGTTGCCGCAAGGGCTCGGACAAACTGCTTAAGCTCATCGACAAGACACTCAAGGGCATTAGCCAAGAGGAGCGCGACCAAATGTGGGACGCGTGCCTCGACCGTCAGCCGGCATAGGGAGGCAGCATGAAAGGCATCAATCGTCTGGCCTCCTTTATCAAGGCCGACCACCGTTATGTGTACCTGGGCACGAGCGTTATCGCGGCGCTCGGCTTGGCATTTAGCCAGCGCAACCCCACGCCGCTGAGCTTTTTGGCGCCCACCGGCATCTTCCAGGATTGCCTTTGGGCGATTCTTTGGGCCTGGATCGTCGTGTCGGCGGCAGCGCTCGTCACCAAGGTTATGCACTGGAGCGACTATCGCGAAACGTCGCCGTTTGCATCTGAGCGTTTCCGTCGCGGCGCGCGCCTGGGCAGCTATGTCGTGGTCGTCATCGCGGCGATCTTCTTTGTCGACCGCTGCGTCATGTCGTTTATCGATCTGGTGCAGGTGAGCATTGTCTCGGATTCCAACCCCAGCGACTTTTTGTCGAGCTTGGTCTACATGACCTACAAGAGCGGCGACTTCTTCATCCGTGGCATCGAGATCACCATCGCGCTTGCCACCTTCGGCACCGTCATCGCATTCTTCCTGGCGCTGCTCTTTGTGTTCCTGCGTATTCAGACCTTCGACCGCGTAGACAACGACCTGGTGCGCTTCTTTAAGAGCATCGGCCGCGGCTTTGCGACCGTCTACTCCACCATCGTGCGCGGCACGCCCATGATGGTCCAGGGCCTGCTCATCTATTACGCGGGCTTTACCGTTTTGCGCGGCATGGGCTTCGAGACCGCCCAGGCCAACCAGATCTGGAGTACCTTCACCGCCGGCCTCGTCACCATCTCGCTCAACTCCACCGCCTACATGATGGAGGTCCTGCGCGGCGGCATCGAGTCCATCGATCCCGGCCAGGCCGAGGCAGCGCGCTCGCTGGGGCTTTCGCAGTGGCAGGCTATGCGCAAGGTCGTGTTCCCCCAGGGCATTAAAAACGCGATTCCGGCGCTCACCAACGAGCTCATCATTAACATCAAGGATTCGTCGGTGCTCTCGGTCATCGGCGTGTTCGACCTCATGTATGCCACCACCACCGTCGCCGGCGTGTACTACCGCCAGATGGAGGTCTACTGCGTGGCGCTCGTGGTCTACCTGATCCTGACGCTCGTGGCGAGCCGCCTGCTCGAGGCCTTTGGCAAAAAGCTCGGCGCCGAGGCTCCTGCCACGCTGCCCAGCTCTAACTAGGCTTAAGACGAGGAGAATCATCATGGCAGATACCGCCACTACCGGCACCGCGGCCGCCGCACAAACTAAAGAGTCACTCATCCGCGTCGAGGGCCTGCGCAAGAGCTTCGGCTCGCTCGAGGTGCTCAAGGGTATCGACTTGTCCGTCAATCCCGGCGAGGTCGTCACCATCATCGGTGCTTCGGGTTCGGGCAAATCGACCTTTCTGCGCTGCCTCAACCTGCTCGAGACCCCGGACGCGGGCCACATCTGGTTCCACGGCCAGGACCTTACGGCCGAGCGCTGCAATATCAATAAACTCCGCGAGGACATCGGCATGGTGTTCCAGGGCTTTAACCTGTTCAACAACATGGATGTGCTCGACAACTGCACGCTCGCGCCCGTCACGCTCAAAAAGATGAGCAAGGCCGAGGCCGAGAAGGTCGCGATGGAGCATCTGGCGAGCGTGGGACTCGAAAAGTTCGCGCACGCCGCCGTGGGTCGCCTGTCCGGTGGCCAAAAGCAGCGCGTGGCCATCGCTCGCGCCCTGTGCATGAGTCCGCAGATCATGCTGTTCGACGAGCCGACTTCGGCACTCGACCCCGAGATCGTGGGCGAGGTGCTCGAGGTCATGCGCAAGCTCGCGGCCGACGGCATGACCATGGTTGTCGTCACGCACGAGATGGCCTTTGCCCGCACGGTGTCCGACCGCGTGGTCTTTATGGACAAGGGCGTGGTGCTCGAGGACGCCGCGCCGGCCGAGCTCTTTGGCAACCCCAAACACCAGCGCACCCGCGAGTTCCTCTCGCGTTATCTCGAGGACAAATAACCGATCGCAAACGCTTATGTGGCAGGGCCGCTCCGGTGGGGCGGCCCTCGTCATCACAATCGAAAGGATGTCATGGCCGAGGTTTGGCGCTTCTTTGCGCATGAGGATGATTTTGCCGATTTGGACAAGGCCGGCGCATGCGAGCGCCTGGGCCGTGTGCTGTCGTTTCCGACCATTTCGAGCATGGATGCCGAGGCGGTGGATTGGCAGCCCTTCGACGACCTGCGCGCCTATATGCAGCAGGCCTGGCCGCGCGTGTTCGCGGCGGGCGAGGTCGAGCTTGTCGACCATTCGCTGTTGGTGACGCTTGACGGTTCCGACCCCGCCCTCAAACCCGTCATGCTCATGGGCCACATGGACGTGGTCCCCGTGGTGCCGGGCACCGAGGCCGACTGGACGCATGCTCCCTTTAGCGGACAGGTGGACGACACCTACATTTGGGGTCGCGGCGCTATCGACATGAAAGACCAGGTCGCAGGTACTCTCGAGGCGGTTGAGTATGCGTTGGCGCACGGTTGGGAGCACAAGCGTTCGCTGCTGCTGGCTTTTGGCCAGGACGAGGAAACCACGCAGTACGGCGCGGGGGCGATCGGTCGCGTGCTCGAGGAGCGCGGTATTGAACTTGAATACCTGATCGACGAGGGTGACTACCGTATCGTTTCGGCTGCCGAGTACGGCGCGGGCGAGGGCTGGCTTATGCATGCCGACCTTGCCGAGAAGGGCTACGCCGATATTGTGCTCAAGACGAAGAGCGAGGGCGGGCATTCGTCCAACCCCTACGGCGGCACATCGCTCGAGGTACTGAGCCGCGCTATCGCCGCAATCTGCGATATCGAGTGGCCGACGCGTGTGACCGATCTGCTTGCCGCACAGCTTGTCGAGCTGGGGCTCTACTCGGCCGACGAGATTGCCTCCAACAAGGACACCATCGTGTGCGAGTGCCTCGCCAGCAAAAAACTCTACCCGCTCGTGACCACTACCTGCGCGCCCACGCAGATCGAGGGCGGCAGCGCTGGCGCTAACGTGATGCCACAGGATATGTGGGCCAGCATTAACTTCCGCATGCTCGAGGGCACGAGCGTGGCCGACGTTGTGGCGCGCTGCCGTGAGGCGGTTGCCGGGGCGGACCTTGCCGGTCGTGTCGAAGTGGAGCTGGGCCCCGGCAGCTCCGAGCCCTCGCCGTCCCCGCGCATCGGTGGTCCCGGCCTCGAGGCGGTTCGCTCCATCGCCGCCCGCTATTTCCGCGATCCAAAGGGGACGGAGGAAAACGGATCATCCGAGCCGTTGGCGATTGTTCCCTCGACCGTGATCGGCGCGACCGACGCTGCCAACTACCAGCACATTTGCTCCGAATGCATTCGTTTTTCGGCGTTTGTGGTCGACGATGACGAGTGCGACCGCGGCGTCCACGGCACCAACGAGCGCATCACCCGCCGCGCCTACCTCCAGGGCGTACGCTTCCTCATCGCCCTACTCCACACGCTCTAGAATCTGACAAAGCGACAGTCCCTTTGTTAGCCGTTGGGGACGCTCTTAAACGACTAGTCGTTAAGGAACGTACCCAACGGCTACGTCCACTCATTCCGTGCGGGTTATATGCAGGTTTGCCTGCGCACGCTATCATGTATGGGTTAGATCGCAACTATGTACCCCACACGCGAAGGGATGCGCATGTATCTGAAGATCGACATGCTCTAGCCGGGCTTACCCCCGCAGTGGCGCCATGCGCCCCATCAATTCTGCCGATTTTCACCTTCACGCATATAAAGGAGTCCCGCCATGCGCGACAAGCTCGAAAAGATCATCAAGGCCTACGAGGAGCTCGAGAAGAAGCTTTCCGACCCGGCCGTCGCCTCCGACATCAAGGAGTTCACGCGTCTCAACAAGGAGTACGCGCACCAGTCCGACCTCATCGCCGCCTCGCGCGAGTACATCGGCGCGCTCGATGACATCGAGGCTGCCAAGGAAATGCTCCACGATACTACCGATGCCGATGAGAAGGAGATGCTCCAGATGGACATCTCCGAAAACGAGGCCAAGCTTCCCCAGCTCGAGGAAGACATTAAGTATATGCTCATCCCGAGCGACCCCAACGACGACAAGAACACCATCGTCGAGATTCGCTCCGCCGCCGGTGGCGACGAGGCGGCCATCTTCGCCGGCGACCTGTACAAGATGTATCAGCGCTTCTGCGAGTCGCGCGGCTGGAAGACCACCGTGCTCGATTCCAGCCCCAGCGAGGCCGGCGGCTTTAAGTCCATCGAGTTCAAGGTCGAGGGCGACCGCGTCTACTCCGTCATGAAGTACGAGTCCGGCGTGCATCGCGTCCAGCGCGTTCCCAAGACCGAGTCCCAGGGTCGCATCCAGACCTCCACGGCAACCGTCGCCGTGCTTCCCGAGGCCGAGGAGATCGACGTCCAGATCAACCAGTCTGACCTGCGCATCGACACTTACTGCGCTTCGGGCCCTGGCGGTCAGTGCGTTAACACCACCTACTCCGCCGTGCGCATCACCCACCTGCCCACCAACACCGTGGTGCAGTCGCAGGAGCAGCGCTCCCAGATTCAGAATCGCGAGGTCTGCATGCAGATGCTGCGCGCCCGTCTGTACGAGATGGAACTCGAGAAGCAGCAGGCAGAGCTTGGTGCCGAGCGCCAGAGCCAGATCGGCCACGGCAACCGTTCCGAGAAGATCCGTACCTACAACCAGCCCCAGGACCGCGTGACCGATCACCGCATCGGTTTCAACTCCACCTACAATGGCGTCCTCCTGGGCGACCAGCTCGGCACCGTCATCGAGGCGCTCGCCGCCGCCGAGCGTGCCGAGAAGCTGGCACAGGCAGTCTAAGTTCCGCCGTTCTACCGAACGGCGGACCAGCCGACGCTGCGCGCCGTCCAGAGCGACAATTTGTCATTCAAAAGGCAAGGCATGACCAGAAGGTCTATGCCTTGCCTTTTTCATGCCAACTTGTTCGCTCTGGACGTCGCTCGCTGGCATTGCCAAAACATCGGCGTTTCCTTGGTTGTCAAATGATCCGTAGGGAGTCATTGGGGACATTGCTTTGAGATGTTATTCAATCGGTTTTGATGGCCTTTGAGCTGCTTACCTGCTTAAAGCAATTAACGGCATGCATCTGCAATTGAAAATATTGCTCGAAAAAACGTCCAAGAAATCGCGGGGCGATTTTTGATGGGTCGTGCGTCAAGCGATGTGGCAAGTTCTTGGTTAGATATTGGTCAGTTTTGGGGCAACCTTGCCAAAAGCTTGACGAATGCAAATTTAGACGTCAGCGAATGAACACTTTGAGCGAGCTCGGTGCAAAATTCTGGGCTGATTCTCGATAATCGCCTTCAATCGCCCCTTGCCAAGCGCTGGCCTCGCTTACAATCTGCTCCGACATTCGCGCGCCGTCCGGCGCTTAAGAGGGGAGGGCCCCATGGCAAACGAGATCTGGACCATCAAGCGTTGTCTCGAGTGGACCAAGGAGTACCTGGCCGAGCGCGGCGAGGAGCACCCCCGTCTTTCTGCCGAGTGGCTGCTGTGCGCCGCCACGGGCCTGGCGCGCATTGACCTATATATGCGTATGGACGAGACGCTTAACGCGGCCCAGCTCGAGACCATGCATGCGGCCGTTGTCCGCCGCGCTAAGGGCGAGCCGCTGCAATACATCACGGGCAGCACGCAGTTTCGCATGATCGACGTCGCGTGCGCCCCCGGTGTGCTCATTCCGCGCCCCGAGACCGAGATGCTCGTCGAGGAAGTCCTCAATTATCTGGATGCCGAGGTACTGAGCCCCGAGGCCGCTGCCCGTCAGCGTGTTGAGCTGCCTTGGAACGATGAGGTCGAGCAGGCACGCAAGGCCGAGGCCGCATTGGCCGACGAGCGAGCGACGGCCGAGCGCCGTGCCGCCAACCTCACAGCTGCCGACGAGGCGGCGCTAGGCGGCGATGTGCTGGGCAGTCGCGCTTATGCCGAGGAACTGGCCGATCGCGAGGCCGAGGAAGCCGCCGCGCAGGCGGCAGAAGCCGAAGCCGCAAAAGCCGCCGAGCCCGAGCTCGACGAATACGACATCGCCATCGAGGGCGCCGACCAGGAGACGGTTTCAGCTCAGGATGCCGCTGCGCCTGCCCCAGCCGAGCCCCGCACTGCCCGCGTTCTCGAGGTCGGCTGCGGCACGGGCTGTATCTCGCTCTCGATCGCCTGGGAGCGTCGCGGCCACGTCACCTGCACTGCTACCGATATCGAGCCGCGCGCCATCGACCTTGCTACCAAAAACCGCGATGCGCTTGGCCTCACGTCCGACGAGGTCGCCTTCAGCCTCACGAACCTGGTGAGCTCCATTCCCCGTGAAGAGTGGGGCACCTTTGACGTACTCGTCTCCAACCCGCCCTACATCCCCACCGATGTCATGCGCTCGCTGCCGCACGAGGTCAAGGACTTTGAGCCCGATCTGGCGCTCGAGGGCGGTGCCGACGGCCTCGATATCTTCCGCCGCCTGCTCAACGCGGCGCCCTACATGTTGCGCGCCGGCGGCCTGTTTGCCTGCGAGCTCTACGAGGGCGCGCTCGACGCTGCGGCCGAGCTCTGCCGCCAAGCGGGTCTGTCGGACGTGCGCATCGTCCACGACCTCACCGATCGTCCCCGCATCGTCCGAGCCATCGTCACCGAGCCCAAACAGCGCCAGTAATATTTATTAACTGGTTAGCAAAAATTATAAATTAGTTTATAATTAGGACGGCTGAAAGAGGTCGGCCCATGCAACCCCCTACCTTTCGGGAAATCATTGCCCTACTCAAGCACGATGGATTCGTGAAGGTCGCGCAAGTCGGTAGTCATGCTAAGTATGTTTCTGGTGACCGTGTTGTCACCGTGAACGGCTCTGGTGGCGATCGACCAAAGAAGGGCACATGGGCAAGTATTCGTCGCCAAGCTGGACGGTAGTTGGAGGCAAAATGAGGCAGCGATTTACCTATGACTGCGTTCTCATAAAAGAAGACGACGGTTACTGCGCTAGCTTCCCGCAGATTCCTGGCACCTTTGCCGATGGCGACACGCGCGAAGAAGCGATTGCCCATGCCACCGAGGCACTGATGGCGTTTTTGGCCGACGACCTCAACAACGGTTTGACTCCGGCAGGGTACGAACGCTCGGCCGAGGTCGTGGCCCTTTCAGTCGAAATCGACCACGATGACGCTCGGGAAGCGGCGTGCCGAACATTTAAAGACGCAGCGCTGGACCTCAAAGTCTCCGCTTCGCGGATTACCGCGCTGGTCAAAGCAGGAAAGCTCGATGTTGAACTCGTCGACGGCCGTCGGATGATAACGATAGACAGCATCGAGCGCTACGCCGCCCAAGAACGCCACGCCGGCAGGCCAAAGAAGTTCGTCGCAGTCCAATAACCCCCTCACTTTCACCGACTACTAGAGCCGCTCACCAAACCAACATGCGCTCTGGGCAAATAGGTTGAACGTTTCGTGCGAGAATGCCCCACAGTAAATAAACTTGCACCAGAGCGTAAGGGGCTGGCATACACATGCAGACGGTCTATCGGGTATTCGAGGGAACGCGTGAGCCGCATCGGCTCGCCGTCGAGCGTACGGCCGAGCTACTCGGTCGCGGTGGCCTGGCGCTTATTCCAACCGAGACGGTCTACGGTGTCGCCGTGGCAGTCAACGCCTTCTCGGATGCCGTGCCCCAAGATACAAGCGAATTCCCATCGTGGCCGCGAGATCCGCAGGCCACCGTCAACGGCGCCGCGGTCCCCGCACTCGGTACCGGCTATCGTCGTATCTTTACCCTCAAGCAGCGCGAGCTCACCCAAACGGTTGCCTGGCTGGTCGATGATGCCGAGGCGCTCGACCGCTATGGCGTGGATATCCCTAACGAGGCCCGCGTACTCGCGCGACGATGCTGGCCGGGAGCCCTGACTATCGTGATTAAGGCAGCCCCCTGCGTGCCGACCTTTATGCGCGCCGCCGATGACACGGTGGCTCTTCGCGCGTCGGCCTCGCCTGTGGTGCAGGCGCTCATCCGCGCCTGCGGCAGTCCACTTGCCTGCACGAGCGCCAACACGCACGGCGCGCCCTCGCCGGCAAGCTTTGCCGCCGTCGAGG
>JAHYYN010000057.1:0-19162 GCA_019424945.1 Collinsella sp.
GCCAACGAGACCGACCCCAACCTGGCGCCGGGCACGACCAAGATCAAATAGCGACACGTCTTAACTGGTTCGTCTGCCCGGCGGCGCGGAATGTAAGGTTCCCTGCTCGGACAGTCCTGCTCGCACGGAGAGCACATTAAGTGCTCTCCGGCTCGTGCGGAACTCGCGATGAACCTTACATTCCGCGTCGCCGGGCAGACGCCTCGGTGTTGAAGTGCGGCTTGTCATGAAAGCATCCGCAACATATATAAGTTGAAGGCCACATTAAGTGGCCTTCTTTGTATTCGGAAAGTGTATCCCGGAATCTGCCTTCGGAATGGGACGCAGTTTCCACTTGAGGGCCTGTCGGGAAAGCGCATCCCACTTCAAGAGTAAATTCCGGGTCGCACTTTCCGCTAAGGCTCTCAAGCGGAAAGTGCATCCCATTCCAAGCCTTAATTCCGGGACGTAGTTTCCGGACAAGACATCAACCGGAAAGTGGGGACCACTCTGAGCGCCGATTCTGGGACACACTTTCCGAAACCCCGCCCATCCGGAAAGCCCGTCCCACTCCGTATACATCCAGGCATGAAATCATCAGCTTATTAGGCCTTCTATCAATAAAGAGACACCCTCCCGGGCGGCGGGCACGAAGTTCATCGCGAGTTCCGCACGCAAAGAAGGCCACTTAATGTGGCCTTCGTCTTGCGCAGGACTGTAGAGCAGGGAACTTCGTGCCCGCCGCCCGGGAGGGCGTTGCGTTTAGAAGATGGACCTAGCGCTTGTTCCTCCGGGACAAAAGAAGCGCGGCTATAAAAGCGATGATGGCAAGCGCCAGCAACACCAAAAGCAAAGCGAGCGTGTTGTCGCCCGTTGCCGCCAGACCAAGCAAGCCGGGCTTCTTGCTGCCAGCAGGTTGTACGGGGATCTTCTCGCCATCGTCTTCGGCGGTGATTTCCCAGCGAATTGCCTTGTTTGCGTCGGCAAGCTCGTTGCCCACCGACGTCGGGACACTTAGTTGCAAATTGAGTACCGTGCTGCCATCGCTCGTAAACGTTGCGACCTGCGTGGGATAAGCGAACACGCTGCCCGGTGTTCCTGTCTGGAGCCAACCTGCAGAGCCATCGCCCGCCGACGCCGTTAGAGTAATGGGCGACAGCAGGCGTGCCGTCTCGTGATCGACAACGGCACGCACAAACACGCGCACCTGGGACTTTACGCCCGTGGCACGAATCTCTATCTGCTGATCACGCACATCGCCAGGCATCAGATCTTTAAAGGCCAAAAACAGATCGGGCTCCCCCGAGGAGTCCGTCGCCCCCGAGACCGTCAGCTGACGCGCATTTCCGTCATAGGCAATCGTGGGAGCATCGGCAAACGCACGGGCAGGCGCGGCAAGCGCGGCAACACAGGCAACAACCGCGACCACACAGCGCACGGCGCGCATAGCGTCTTTGCGAATCGGAAAAGCCATGCTTACGCACCCCCATGCGGCGGCACCAGCACGCCATCCTTGACCGTACAGCCCCATGCCTCTGTAACTGCGTCATCGGGCGTGGACTGAATTGCCTGGGTCGAAATGTCGACGACCAGGTTCTTGCCATCCGCCTTCCTCTCAGTCACGCTCTTGATGAGCACGCCGGTTTTGTCCATCGGCGCAACGGAAGATGTCCAATAGTAGAATCCGTCGGACGCGGCAACCCAAGACGAGGCGCTGTTGGAAGCAGACGCATCGGACACGTTGCCCCACTCAATAACGTAGTCCGTTCCCGCAACCGGCTCATCCCACAGGCGCGCGCCATCCTGGTCCTGCCAGTAGATATCCACCGCAGCACGCAGGTATGCCGGAGCCGAGCCCTTGTTTGTAATCGTGACGTCACTCTTCACGTTGCCATTGAGCTTCTCGTCTACCGAGGGCGCCACCGAACCAAAGCCAAACTCGTTGACCAGCACGCCCGTAACCGAAAGCCAGGCAAAGGTGCCGGCAGCGCCAGCCAAAAGAAGAACGCCGACAAGGAGGGCGACGATTTGCTTGCGCTTAGTCATCCTGGTCCTCCTTCTTCAGCGTGCCGTTTTCCCAAACATTCTTGGCACGCGAGCCACCATCGACCCATTTGTCCTTCGCGCGCGTGTTAACGCACGTCACCACCGCATCGCCCGCGCTCGAGGCAGACGAAATCGTCAGCTCGGCAGATTTGCCGGGCGCCTTACCAGGCGTGCTCAGCTCACCCTGGTAGCGCCATGCCCAAGCCGTATCTTCCTCGACGGTATAGAAACCCGCCGGCGCGGCAAATTGCACACTGCCGACATACCAGATCTCGCCGTTTTCCTGCTGCGTTTTATCGACCTTCACTTCGACCATGCGCGTCTCGGCAAGAGAATCCTTCGACGCCTTCCGTGCCACCTTAAAGCGGGATGTCTGTCCCATGGCACTAGCATCGGTGGTCTTTTTTACAATTGTCAATGCGTGAGTCTGGGCGAACTTGAACACGGCATTACCGGGGCCCTGTTCGCCTTCACCCGTCTTCTTGGACTCCAGACGATTGGCTAGGTCGAACGAGCCATTGCCCGAGCCCAAGCTGTAGAGCGAGACATACTGGTCGTTAACGGGTTCCTCCGTCATGGACGCATCAGGACCGTAGCTCGCCCGCTTAACGGTAACAGTCAGCTGCGTTCCCATAAACGGCTCGGCAAAGCAGACCTTAAAGGGTGCCTGGTCGGCACTGTTGTCGACTGTGTTGGCGGCGTTGGGATCGAGCAACCACTTAAGCCGCGCGGTCATTGTTTTAGGGTTAGTGGAATCGGATGTGTCGTTGGCAGTCACACGATACGTCACGGGATACAGGTCCATGTCTCCCTTGACCGGCTCGCCCTTAAACTCATTCCAAGACTTCGCATCGCCATCGGCAGGCACATATCGCCACTCCAGGAAGAGCTCACGTACGTCACCGCTAGTAGTCGTCTGTTCATCGAGCAGCGCGACGATCTTGGAGTGGGCGTCCGGGTCGTATGCCACGGACTTTTTCTCCATCTCGGGATTGCCGTCGTTGTCATAGACCGGGTTGCCGCTCTCATCCACCTTGGGAACATCGACGTTATGGACAAAGCCGGCGCCCGTCGCGCGCTCGCCGTCCGAGTCGACCGTCGCCGTAAAGACGACCGACCCGTCGACACCGTGATAGCGAACCTTATACGGCGCGATCTTGTACACCGCAGTGTACGTCACGCTCTTAAAGGGCTCATTACCCTCGAGGGGATACTTATCGTCACCGGTCATTAGGGTGTATTTGCCATCGGGTTCGAAGTCGCGCGACCAGCCGACAAAGTCGTACTTGGTGCCGTCAATGCCCACAACCTCCTTGACAGCCTTGACCTCAAGAGAAATCTGGTCGCCGGAATCAGTACGGCCGAGACCGCGGACAAGAGCAGGATTCGCGAGATTTGAGTCGATGTTCGATTGAACGGCAACCAGGCTGGGACGGTAGACCGGGTACAGCTCCATGGGGGCCCTGACCACGGTAGAAGCACTCACCATGCGGATACCCTCCGACCAAGCGACATAGCCCTTGACAGGTGCCGGCTTGGCTTCCGTCCAGCCCACGAAGGCGTTGAACGCACCTCCTGTATCCCTATCGATAGCGCTGACGTCATAAGTGGGCTTCGGGATGCCGCCATCAAGGTTGCCGAGCATATCGCCTTGCTGAGCAACTTTGCCGTCAACATCTTTGGCATTGAGATGGTACACGACCGCCAACGGCGAATAGTACGCCACAAATGTATAGGCCCCGCCGGGTTCCACCTGATGGGAATACGAGTTATCGCCGTTAGGTTCGATGTCTTCAACTTCGCCATTCGGAAGCTCGATCTCAACCTTCTGCAACTTATACAGCTCACCGCCTGCTTTATAAACCGGAGTCGTGACGTCAGGGGTCACCGTTGCCGTAGCAGGGTCGGTGCCCGCGTTGATAACGGGATCGATGTCGTACCTAGGCACATTGACCTTGTCCGTGCCCTTAAAACCGGCGCGATACAGGTTGGTGGTGTACCTAACATCGTACTTCGCGTACACCGGATAGGCATCCTGCCACTGGGTGACCTTAAAATCTGGTTTCACCAGATACGGTTCGGCCTTATCCGGGTCAGAAGTGGTGAAGGAATCGCCCTCGACATCGTAGATATACTTCCAGACGTCAGAACCCTTCTGGACCTCGGCGGTCGAAATCCAGCCCAGGAACTTATAGCCCGGCACCGCCATCTCCGCATCGGTCGGAGAGGCTTCGAGTGTCAGGTTGGGATTGACGTCACCCTCCTTTCCGTGCTCGGGCGTGTTGTCTACCGTCTGCTCGGTATGGATAAACGGATATTTATAGGTGTAGGTGCTATCGGAGTCCAGCAGCAATGGAGCCTCATAACGTCGCGTGACGCTCTTAACCGAGACATCGTCCTTGCCATAAAAGCTGACGCTTGTCGTCACCATGGCACGCATGTAATACTCCGAATCGATGCCAATCTCGCTCTGAACGGGGTTGCCCACGCAGGTCCAGCACCCGCCTTGGCGCTCGAGGGTCCAGAAATTTAAATGGTATCGCTTGCTCGCCGGCCTAAAGTAAAACTTCAGCGCTCCTGCGACCCACTCGTCATCCAGTGTGCCCGAACCCGGGAAATCCGTATCGGCAATGACATTTTTCCGGGTATCCGCACCTGTATCGTTTTTGACCGTATGCGAATACGCTTTCAAAGGCGCAACGATGAGCGTCTCTGCCCCAAAGCGCCCCTCATTGCATTCGTCCTTATAGTTTTCCTTCAGTCCGTGATAGACGTGCTCGGGACCCCAGTGCACGATATTCTCTCGCACGTAGCTCGATCCGACCTGCTCGTTAAACGAGGTTTGGTACCCGTTCCACACAGAGCAGAGGAGTCTAGAATCCTTATAGGCATCGTTCGTCATCGACTTGACGTAATAGTCCACGCGGTACTCAAAGCGGGCGATGTAGGTATGCGGCACGGTTAAATCGACATCTGCGGGGAGCGTATAGCTGGGATCGCGGCTTACGCGCACCTCAAGCGGGGCATCCTCGGTTCCCTTGTTTTCGTACCAACCCAGGAAGCGGTAGCCGTCGGGCAGCGCACCGTCCTCAGATAAAGGTTTGTTGTCCACGTCGCACACCTGCACCGTGTACACACCGGTGCCATCCTCGGCAGTCTCAACCTTAACGACAGTTTTGCCCACGCCCGTGCGCCGGGTCTTATCGTCAAGCTCATCCCGCTCATTGCCCTCAAACACCGTCATGATGTTCGACACATAGTCGCTGTACACCGGATAAAAATCGGCGGGGCCAAGCACAGTGATCTCGGTGCCGGCAGGATAGAACGCACCGGCGTTTTTTAGCTCGGCAAGCTCAGGCGAGGTAATGGCCGCATAGCCGCCATGCATCCCTTCCTCGCCGCTCGGCTTCGTCGTCCAACCGATAAAGGTGGCGCTGGCAGATAGAGCGCCGCGGTCCGCAGGGGCAACCGGCGTTAAACCGACACCATAGCGGTACCAATCCGTCGACTTGTCGTGCTCCTCGCCACTCTGCCACGAGAGCGTCTTGCCCTTGACGTTATAGAACAGCACCTGCGCCTCGTACGAAGCAATAAACAGGTCGTTGCCCTTAAAGGCCTCGGCCCCCTTCGCGTTATCGGCGGTATAGGTCGACGTTTTCTCGTGCGCTTCGTTCTTCTGGACCTGCTTGCCAGCCTTAACGGCATCGGCATCGGTCTTGCCGTTAAACCAGGCGTTATCGGCATCGATACGGTTCACATTGACTCCGGACTCGCGGAACCAGCCCATGAAGCGATAGCCTTCGTTGGCCTCGGTCAAACCTTCAGGCTTCGCGGAGGTATCCTGCTTAAACGTAACCGACGTATCGCCCTGGGCCAAGCCCTGGGCCGTTCCCGCCAGCACAGCACTCACGGCAAAGGTGTACGGATCCGAGGTCGCTTGATCAATACCGAGTTTGGTTGCCGCAATTGTCGCGGTACCCGCGCCGGGGAAATCGGTCGTCGCCTTAACGCTTTGGCCATGCACGGGAATATTTAGCTTGTAGTCCATCGCCCACTCATTGGCGTGCGTGCCACCCAGAGCCCCGTCGTTAGCAGTCGAGCGCATGGTACCGGCACAAAAATCGTAGTCGTGCTCTTCCCACAGCCCACGCGTGGTATAGCGCTCGTCGTCCCACGGGCCATAGCCGTCGCCCTTAGTGGTACCGTCGCCGCCAAACGCGGGGATTTTCTTTTTAGCGGGATTACCCTGGCTATTGCCATTCAAGCTCACGCTCGGTTTAAAGTAGCACTCGGTAACTTTGGCATCATCCTTGTTGGCGCGCGCTCCAATACCGCCCAAGTTCACATCGTTTTGGATGATGGGGATCACGGCGATGGGGTTGTACTGGCGCGAACTCAAATCGCCCGCAAAATGGCTGCGGACGAGCTCGTTGCTCTTGTCGGTTAGAATACGACCCGCCAATCCACCCGTCCACGCACGCGTCACGGCGACGACGCCCACGTACGACGCGGCATAGCTGTAGCACTGCGCCGTCGAGAAGCAGTCGATAATCTTGGCGTTACCCGCCATGCAGCCTACAAAACCCGAGGCATACACGTTGTTGCCCCCCAAAGCGCCAATAGCCACGTCGTACTTATTGGTGACGTCGGTCATGCCATTCGCGGCAATCGAGCCGTCCTTGTTGCGCGTAGGCGTAACGCGGCAGTACTCAATCGTCGAATTTGTAACGTAGCCGGCAAACGCCGCCATATACAGACCCTCACCGCCGAGCGCCTGCACGCCCGAGGTCGTATTGTTGACGGCACGGCCACCACGGACCTCGCAGTTGTAGAGGGTGCAGCCGTCGAGCTCGCCGGCGATGAGACCGCCCTCAAAGCCTGCGTTGGTAATGAGGTTGAGAGCATTGTTGGCGCAGGTCACGTGCAGCGTGCTCTCCATGACCATAACGTTTTCGAAGCGCGTATTGACGGCCTTGCCCACGATAATGCCACCGCGGAAGTCCGCCCACACGTTGGCGTCCTTGACCAGGAAGTTTTTGATGGTGGCACCGTTGGTCTCGGCAAAAAATCCCGTATCGCGCTCGGGGTCAAAAGCGTCTTTATCGTAGTTCAGGCCCTCAACGGTGTGGTTTTGACCATCGAACACGCCCTTAAACGGATGCTCCTTGTTGCCAAACGACAGATGCTTAACGGTGTCTGCAACGATGGTTTTCATGTCGTCGCTGTCGAGCTCAATGTCGTTATCGAGATAAACGTGCCAGCCGGACGTATCGCGCTCGCGCGACAGCGCCACACACGACAAAAAGTCAGCCTCGTTTTTGATGTGGAATTCGGTTTTGGCCTCGGGCACGTCCTCGGCATGCACCACCGTTGGCAGCGCCATAACGCAGCAAAGGGCAATCGCTGCGACGGCAACCAGCCTGCTAAGCATACCCCGGTTCATATTCTTGATCTTCATAGGCTAGTTCGCCTCCGGCCAACCCACAACGTCAAGTACGTCGAGGGCGGTATCGCTTGTCTGCTGGTTTTTGGCCTGCACGGCCTGAACATCGATATCGAGCCTGAATGAGCCGCCGCGCGCGGCATCGTGGTAGTCGCCCACAAAGCGCAGCGAGTCCATGAGGCTTTCCGTCATGGCACCGGGGTCGAGCGTGCCGCCACGCCCGGCCAATCCGCGGTAGTAGTACCACCCATCGCCGCCATCGACCCACGGGAACCCCTCGCCCGCGTTCACATGAAACGCAACGCTGCCCGAAGCATCCGCGCTCGAACCGTCGGGCGCCACCGACGTCATGCGCAGACGCGCGCGAACGTACTCAGGCTGCGTGCCAGCGTTCTCCACGCGCACAATGCGGCTGATGTCAGAACCCCCGGCCTTGGTGTCGGGATAGTCCCCGTGCTCGTTGGGCTCAAACGGAATCTCCTCGCCCTGCTCGTTGAGGGTGTATTCGCAGACTCGTACCTTCACGCTGCCAAACGATAGAACGTTGTTCGCCGGAACCATATCAACGGTAAAAGCCAGCGTGCCGCACAGACACGCCAGGGCCAACAGCGCCATCGCGGCAAGCGCCAAGGTACGTTTCTGATTGTCGGAAAGATTGTTGAGCATTACGTTCGCCAATCGTCGATAAGGGGGGGGACCGAGATCCCGGCCCGAAAACGGGGATGGGGAGCGGACCGGGATCTCGGTGGGGGGGTGGGGTTACTGCTTGGTCTGAGCCCAGGCCTTGGCCTGAGCAACGGCGTTGTCCGCTGCGTTGGTGGCGCCATCAGCCTGATCAGCACCGAAAATAAAGGCGGAGACAGTAATCTCAGGCTTAACGCCATCACCCGAGACAACGTCATCGCTCTTCATTGCACCGGGGATCATCACCTGGCTAAAGAGCTCGCCAGTGTAGACATCCTTAGCTGCTTCCTTGGCACCCAAGGCGACGGGACCGTTCTCGGCACCCTTGGCGTACATGAACAGACCGCTTACGTACTGTCCCTCGGTGCCGTTCGTCGTCACCTGTTCAGCAGAAACCGGCTTCCAGTTCGCGTTGAGCGTAAAGTAAGGAGTGCTCGCAAGACCTGCACTATTCTTGACCACGGCGTTCTTTACATAGATGAACACAAAAGCGTCATCGGAACCGTTTTTAATACCAACGTTCGGGTTCTTGCCCATCGGAGAGCCCGGAATCATCTTGTGCTCCGCGCTGGGGTCCCACTTGGTCTCGAACAGATAGGCACCGCCACCAGCCTCCGTGCCAGGCTGCTCGGGGTTTTCCGGATCAGGCTTCTTATCGGGAGCCTCGATTTTTCCAATCGTAAACACGTTGTGCAGGTCGGCAGTAGCCGTCAGCCATGCATAGGTACCCACGCCGGCGGCCAGCACCAACAGCAACAGGGCGGCAATGATGCCGTAGCGCTTTTTCTTCTTGTTTTCCATCGTTCTCTTCCTTTCGAGAATCGTTTTCCCCGGCAACGGCCCCTACCGCCGCCGACGCTTTTCCCTGCCGCTATGAACGCCGCTCCCTCGCATGCACGCGGGCATGCTTGCCCGCAGGCTCGTCGGGAACCATCCGATCGAGCACTATCGACGCCGCGATCAGCAGCGCCAGAACGGCCACCACAACAAGCAAACCGGGCATCGTCGTGCAATATGCGTTGACGAAGCCCAGGTAAGGGACACAAAAAGAAACAGTGCCGATAACACTCGAAAAAGGCGTCTGCTCGGCATCGTGCATGATGCTTCCGTCTGCATTTTTGTTCGCAATTCCCTGCGTGCCGATCATCTGCGCCACAGGGTCGATCTCGTACACCTGGTGCGTCACCACGGCACCGTCCGATCGGTAAAAGGTTGCATTGTCACCCACGGCAATATCCACTGGCTCAACCTGGCGAACAAACACCATGGAGCCAACGGGAAGCTCGGGTTCCATAGAGCCCGAGAGCACAGCAAAGGGCATGTATCCAAATGCACGAGGAACAAAAGAAACAACGGCAAGGGCTATGACAAGCGCGAACGCCAAGCTACTCAAAAGTGCAATAAATCGTTTGAGTCTACGCGCCGTCAAAGTGATAATTCATCCCCCTTGAGGACCTATTCGACCCATCCAAAGGTCAGCAAGTTTCAACAGGAACCGCAAGGCGCTTGAAAAGTGAGTCCGAAATAAGCCAATTTGGAATCTTTTCGTAATAAAAACATAGCGATGTGCTACACATTTTTCAATGTTTTGTCGCTAAATGCTACTAATTTTGGCGTAAGTGGTCATTTATCCCCAAATTAGTCTGCTTTATCCAATATCTGTGACTAACCCCCTACGCAACTTCCCCATAGAGGGATCGATTTTTTGCGGAACTAAAATAATGGTACCCCCCCCCCACATTAAAAGAAATTGCTGGAAGTGCCCTTTATTTCCGACCCCTTTTACTGGAGTTTTATGACAGCCCCATCTAGTTCGCAGCCCATAACCCTCTGAAAACCGTGTCCCAGAATTCCCGTCCGGAGTGGGATGCGGCTACCGCTTGTGGCCCCGTTGGGAAGCCGTATCCCGCTTCGATCACAAATTCCGGGTCGCACTTTCCGCCAAGACCCTCAACCGGAAACGGCATCCCATTCCAAAGGCAAATTCCGGGACGCAGCTTCCGCAACTCCACCCATCCGGAAATCCCATCCCACTCCGCACACATCCGGGCATAGAGCAATCAGCTTATTAGGCCTTCCATCAATAAAGGGGCGCCCTCGTGTCACGAAAAAAGCCTCGAGAACTTCGAGGCTTTCACATTTGTATTGTTTTGCACGAAGGACCGCGAACGGCGAAGCTACTCTCCCAGCACGGCCTTCTTGGCGGCTGCAGCCATGTTGTCCAGGTCTTCCTTGGTGGGATGGTCCTTCGCGGCAACCCAGTTGTCGAGCAGCATCTTAAATCGGGCGTTGTCGGGATCTTGCTCGAGCATGGCCTCGTAGCGCTGCTTGACCGCAGGGCCCATCTTACCCTGGCACATCGCCCAGCCCGCAAGCTCGGCATCCCCAGCCAAATTGGAAGTTACGCGGTCGACAATCTGCTGGTAATAGCTCTGGTCGGCCCCAAAGCCGCAGGTGCCAAACAGGAACACGCGCTTGCCGTGCAAGGCAGAGAGCAACGCCGCGACCGAAGGCGTGCACGCGCCCTTGTCGCACCAAAAACCGACGAGCACCGTGTCGGCCGCGCAGGCGCCCTGCGCCTCGAGCGCAACCTGATCTGCATCCGCATCGTCGCTCAACGCCGCGGCATGGACAAACTCAACGCCCGCAGCCTGCAGAGCGCGCTTGATCGCGCCCGAAACCATCCTGGTATTACCGCTCTTGCTGTTAACCACCAAAGCGCACGTCATAGTCACGTTGCCTCGTTTCCCCCAAAACTATAGCCACTAATGCAATTTATTAAAAGCATATCTTAGTACTATCGACGCAGATGTAAACCATCTGCCGCTAATCGGCAGCCCCTACTGGGCCCTACTGGGCAAACTGGCTACGATAAAGCTCGGCATAGAAGCCGCCTGCCGCTAGCAGCTCGTCATGCGTGCCGTGCTCGATAATCTGGCCGTCGCGCATGACCAGAATGCAATCGGCGTTTCGAATCGTCGACAGACGGTGCGCCACGACAAAGCTCGTGCGACCGGCCATGAGCTCGTCGAATGCCGCCTGCACCTGCAGCTCGGTGCGGGTATCGATGCTCGAGGTCGCCTCGTCCAGCAGCAAAATCGCCGGATCGGTGAGCATGACGCGCGCGATGCACAGCAGCTGTTTTTGACCCTGGCTAAACGTGCCGCCGTCCTCGCCGATGACCGTATCGTAGCCGCCTGGCAGCTGCACGATAAACTTGTGCGCATGCGCGCGCTTGGCCGCCTCGATAACCTGTTCGCGCGTGGCATCGGGACAACCGTAGGCGATGTTTTCGGCCACGGTGCCCTCGAACAGCCAGGTATCCTGCAGCACCATGCCAAAGGCACGGCGCAGGCTCGAGCGCGTGTAGCCGCGCGAAGCCTTGCCATCGACCGCGATGCGCCCGGCATCGATATCGTAAAAACGCAACAGCAAATTGATGAGCGTCGTCTTGCCGCAGCCCGTGGGGCCAACGAGGGCAAAGCGCATGCCGGGCTTGGCCTCGATGCAGATATCCTGCAGCAGCTTGCGATCGGGCACATAGCTAAAGTCCACGTGCTCAAAGGTCACCTCACCCTGCGGGGCGGCAAGTTCCACGGCGTCCGCCGCATCGGGCTCCTGCTCGCGCGCATCGAGCAACGCGAACATGCGGCGCGCCGAGGCGTACGCGGTCTGGATTTGCGTGATGACGTTCGTGACCTCGTTGAACGGCTTAGTGTACTGGTTAGCGTAGGACAGGAAGATCTGCACGCCGCCCACCGTGAGCGCCGCAGGCACGCCCGTGATCACGCCCGCGCAGCCGATCACAGCGACCACGGCGTAGATGATGTTGTTGATAAAGCGCGTGCCGGGGTTAGAGAGCGAGCCCATAAACTGCGCGCGTTCACCTGCCGTATAGAGCTCGGCGTTGAGGACATCAAAGCGCTGTTGAGCGTGCGGACCGTAGGCGAAGGCGTCCACGAGCTTTTGCTCGCCCACATACTCCTCGATATGACCGCCCAGTTGACCCTGAATGCGCTGCTGGGCCGTAAAGCTCTTGTTGGAAAGCTTGGCGATGGCGCCGGCTGCAAAAATGGAAAGCGGCGTGACGAGCACCACCACGAGCGTCATGGTCAGGTTGATGGAGAGCATAAACGCGAGCGTGCCCACGATGGTAATAACGCCGGTAAAGAGCTGCGTGAAGCCCTGCAGCAGACCGTCGCCCACCTGATCGACGTCGTTGACCACGCGGCTCATGAGGTCGCCGTGGGCATGGCTGTCGATAAAGCTGAGCGGCATGCGGCTGAGCTTGTCGCTCGCCTCCACGCGCATGTCGCGCACCGTCTCGTAGGACAAGCGGTTAACGCAATAGCCCTGCAGCCACTGGAAAGCCGCAGCACCTACGACGACAATCGCGAGCTTGGTGACAAGCGGCAGCAGCGCATCGAAGTCCACCTGCCCGGCGGCGACGATCAGGTCGATGCCCTCGCCGATGAGAATAGGTGTGTAGAGCTGCAAGATCACCGAGATGGCAGCGCTCACAAACGACGCCGTAAACGAGACGCGGTGCGGACGAACATAGCCCAGCAGGCGGCGGGTCACCGCACCCACGGGATAGCGCTCGGGATCGCCGGGCTGGCGCGGATCGTCACCCAAGTCGTTGAGGTTATCGTTGCCGGACACGTTGGCCGTCATCGTGGCGACCGAGCCGGAAGAAGTGTACGGATTCATTTAGCAGCCCTCCTTTGCGCAGACAGATACAGGGGCGCCTAGGGCGGACGCGGGCCCTGGGGTGGACGCGGGCGCCGCGCTCCCCTGCTGACCCTCGAGCTCCTCACGACGAAGCTGCGACTGGCAAATCTCGCGATAGAGCTGGCAGGTCGCGTACAGCTCGTCATGAGTGCCCAGGCCTGCAACCGAGCCGTGGTCGAGTACGCAGATCATGTCGGCGTCGCGCACGGTCGAGACGCGCTGGCTCACGATGACGGTCGTCAGCGGCAGCCCGCCCTCGGCGGCACCGCGCACGCTGCGTTCGCGAATGGCGTGACGAAGCGCCGCATCGGTCTTAAAGTCGAGCGCCGAGGCGGAGTCGTCCATGATCAGAATCTGCGGCGAGCCCACCAGGGCACGCGCGATGGTCAGGCGCTGGCGCTGGCCACCGCTAAAGTTTTTGCCGCCTGCCTCGACCGGAGCATCCAGGTCCTGGGGCTTGTTGCGCACGAACTCGCTGGCCTGCGCCATATCGAGCGCCGCCCAGAGCTCCTCATCGGTCGCCGCCTCATCGCGCCAGGTCAGGTTGCTGCGGATCGTGCCGCTCACCAGCGACGCGCGCTGCGGGACGGTTGCGACCACATGGCGCAGCTGGTCGAGCGGCCATGCGCGCACGTCGGCGCCCATCACGCTCACGCTGCCGGTGCCCGCATCGTACAGGCGTGGGATAAGCGAGACGAGTGTGGACTTGCCGCTGCCCGTGCCGCCGATGATGCCGAGTGTCTTGCCCAGCGGCAGCTCCAGCGTCACATCGTTGACGGCGTTGGCAGCGCCGGCGCCAAACGAGAAGCTCGCATGGCTCAAGCTCAGCGCGGAGGCCGGAGCGGCATTGCCCGTCGCACCCGGCTTGGGCAGCGCGACCGGCTGGTTGTCCCCGTCCGTGATGCTCGGCTCACAATTGAGCACCTCGTTGATACGCGACGCACTGGCGCTCGCCTTGGTAAAGACCACGACCAGGTTGGCCACGTACACGATGGAGGTCAGGGTCTGCGTCATGTAGTTCACAAACGCCATAACCTGACCCTGCGTGAGATCGCCCACGTTGACCTGGATGCCGCCCACCCACAGGATGGCGCACACGCCCAGGTTCATCACCAAAAACGTAACGGGGTTAAGGATCGACGAGAGCTTGCCCACCGCGATGGCAGTATTGGCCTGGTCATCGGCAGCTTGGGCAAAGCGCTCGCGCTCGTGGTCCTCGCGCACGAAGGCGCGAACCACGCGAGCGCCCGAAAGGCCCTCGCGGCAAATGAGCGCGATGCGATCGAGCTTTGCCTGCAGCTGCTTGTAGTAGGGAATGCAGCGCGCCATGACAAGCCAAAACACCAGGCCGATGGCGGGCGTGCAAATCAAGAAAATCACGCCAAGCTTAAGGTCGATGGCAAGGGCCGCGACCATGGAGCCCACCGCCAGGAAAGGCCAGCGGATGAGCATGCGCACGCCCAGCGCCACGGCAAGCTGCACCTGGTTGACGTCGTTGGTGATGCGCGTGATGAGCGACGGCGTGCCAAAACGGTCGAGCTCGGCATAGCTCAGTTTGTTGATGTGCTGGTAGAGCGCACCACGGATATCGGTGCCCATGCCCTGCGAGGTGAGCGCCGCCATCTTTTGGCAGACGAGCGTAAACGAGATGCCGATCACAGCCATGGCGGCAAGCACCATACCGTAACGGACGACGGCATCCACGTCGTGCGAGCCAATGCCCTTATCGATCATCTGGGCAATCACCAGCGGCGTCAGCAGGTCAAAGATCACTTCGATCAACTTGCACGCAGGGCCGATCACCATATATCGGCGAAACTTACCACCAAAACGCCTGAGCAACTCAATCATGTATAGGCGCTCCCCATCATCATCCACATTCAATTCGAACCATGATAGTACCGCCACCCCAAAAGAAGCGTAAACAACTCGTCATTTCTAACGGGATTCAGTTTTCAGAGGAGCATACGCGCACACCCAGCCAGTGGCGGGCCAATCGCTTGGTATACTTACATTAGTGCTACCAAGTTAGTCGCCGACCCTTGAAATGAGGTGCTGAGATGAACGACATTCTCGCGAGAAGAGCAAGACGAACAACCTTGGGCATCGCCCTTTCCGCGGCACTTGTCGCGGGAATCGCCCCCGCAACGGCGATCGCGGCAGAAACCAGCTCCCCCACCGGTGCAGTTGCCTTGCAGACGGAAGATGCGACCGCCGCAAAAGAAAAAGCGTATGCAGCCATGCAGGAAGCGCTCAAAAACCTCGAGGCCGCAAAAGACGCCGCAAGTCCCGAGAAAATTGCGAGATTCAATGATGACATTGCCCGCTTTCAAGAGCTCCGCGACAAGATGGCGGCGCAAGCCGCCGAATTGAGGGAATCCCTCCCCACCATGCAAGCGGACATCGATGCAGCCCAAGCCAAAAACGACGAGGCCATCAACCGGGTAAGCAAGCTCCAGGAAAAATTAGACAACAAACTTGAGGAGCTTAAGGCAGTCGAAGCACTCGGCGACGAGGAGCTTGCCGAAACTATTAAACAGCAAATAAAGTCGTTGCACCAAGAGATCGTAACGGCAAAAGCGCGAGTTGACTTTTGCGAAATGGAGCTCCGCGAGGCCCAGGACCGCCTCAAAAGGCAGGAAAGACAAGTTAATGACTGTGAACGTGCTGTAGAGAAATATAAAGCCAATATCGACCAGTTCACAGCCTGGCGAGATGCGCTCCTCGACAATTTGAAAAAAGCGCAAACGGCCTATGACGACGCCTGCAAGGCATACGAAGAGGCAAAGGCCGCGGCAGACAAGGCCACCTCGCCCGAGATAACGCAACCGGCAGAGACGACACCGCCCGCCGGCTCAGCGCAGCCGTCCGGAACAACGCTGCCCACCAATTCGCCCACATCAGGCAAAGACGCTCGACCGAGCTCCACCAAGCAAGCAAATGCAGGCGGCAAGCTTGCAAATACGGGCGACACAGCGCCGAGCGCAATCGCACTCGCAGGCATCGCCGTCACAGGACTCGGAATAGCCACCGCGGGTGTGCGCCGCATCAAGAACTCAAGGTAGCTACCAGCGAACGTCGCCTTTGCCAATCCGCAAGCCCAAAATCAAAAGAGGCCCCGCTTCCCCAACTCAAACGAAGGAAGCGGGCCTCTTTACTTGTTAAAACAGATGCCAACGCCGCCGTCTCTTGAACCACCTAGCCATCAATGCCCAGACAACACTAGCAAGCCGCATTCCTTAAGGGATAGATTTAATGGCTGTTAATCAAGGGGTATACGCGCACGCCCGATCAATGGCGGGCAAACCGCCTGATATACTTACATTAGTGCTACCAAGTGAGTCGCCGACCCTTGAAATGAGGTGCCGAGATGAACGACATTCTCGCAAGAAGAGCAAGACGAGCAACCGTGGGCATCGCCCTTTCCGCGGCACTTGTCGCGGGAATCGCCCCCGCAACGGCGATCGCGGCAGAAACCAGCTCCCCCACCGGTGCAGTTGCCTTGCAGACGGAAGATGCGACCGCCGCAAAAGAAAAAGCGTATGCAGCCATGCAGGAAGCGCTCAAAAACCTCGAGGCCGCAAAAGACGCCGCAAGTCCCGAGAAAATTGCGGAAATCGATACTAAAATTGCCATTTTTCAAGAGAACTACGACACTAATTTGGCGCAAGCCGCCATATATAAGGAATCCCTTCCTACCATGCAAGCGAACGTCGATGCAGCTCAAGCCGAATGCGATAAGGCCCACAACCGGACAAGAGCCCTTGAGGCAGAATTAAATAAAATCGACTACACGACTCCTGCCGAAACTATTCGGCAGTTGCAAGAGGCGATCACAGAGGCAATAATGCAAGAAAATTCCTGTGAAGATAAGCTTGAGCACTGCCGAATGCGCCTCGAAAGTCATAAAAGCCTGATTTATTTCTTTGAAAGCGAAGTGGAGTTTAATAAAACCCATCTCGACGGAGAAACAGCCAAGCGGGATGCGCTCCTCGACGATTTGAAAAGAGCGCAAACGGCCTATGACGACGCCTGCAAGGCATACGAAGAGGCAAAGGCCGCGGCGGACAAGACCGCCTCGCCCGAGATAACGCAACCGACCGAGACGACGCCTCCCTCCAACTCGACGCAACCGACCGAGACGACGCAGCCCACCGGCTCGCCCGCGACCGGCAAATACGCTCCATCGAGCTCCACCAAGCAAGCAGATACGACCGCCGGCAAGCTCGCGAACACGGGAGATGCAGCGCCGAGTGCAATCGCACTCGCGGCAATCGCCGCCGCAGGCCTCGGAATAACCGCCACAGCCACACGCCGCATCAGGAACTCAAAATAGCCGCCAGCGGTTATTGTCTTCGCCAATCCACAAGCCCAGAGACAAAAAGAGGCCTGTTTCCCCACCTAGGGAAACGGGCCTCTTTAACTACAAAAATTCAAGCAACAGCACCGCCGCCTCTTGAACCACGTAGCCATCAATGCCCAAACAACGCCAACGAGCAGCAAAAGACACGGGATTAAATTATTCAGATAAATGTGACCCTTCAGGTGGTTTTGGTCGGCTACCCGCGAGTGCCGGCAGGGCGCTTGGTAGTCGAGCGATCCCGCAGGCAAAGCCGAGGACCAGCGAGACACCAAGCGCCCTGCCGGCACTCGCGGGTAGCCGCGGCACCAAAAAGCGCCTGCGCACTCGATGGATTCGGATGCCCGACAGAGGCTCCTTATGGCTGCTTCCTTCCGGACCTGACCAGATTCGGAACATGTCGTCATCCGAACCCATCGAACGCGCTAGGCGCTCGGTATATCTTACCCGCTCCCGCCCGATGGGGCAAGACAGCTAATTTGGGACGGGGCTTTTTTGACTACTTTTTGACTGGTGGGGCATCAGGGTGGCGAAAGTAGTCAAGGAGGCCCCGTCCTAAATAGACTGATCTGGTGCTGTGCCACGAAAAGGGCCCATCTACTACGTTTAGGTCGCAGGGGTCGACCATAGCCGACTTTTTCGAAAATCGGCAAGCTTTCTACCTGCGGTTTTGTTTTTGCAAATGCCGGGATGGTCGAGGGTGGCCGGCTTAACGTAGTAGATGGTCGCATTTCGTGGCAAACGGTCCGACCCAAAGCACAAGGCGACCAGCCTCGGATGGCCATTCACGAAGTTGCGGTGGAATACGGACTGAATTGGCGCCTTAAAGGCAAAAACACTCCGTATTTCACCGCAAGTTATTGGGGAGGGATTGGTTTTAGAGGCGACCGAGGTCGTAGGATCGAGCGACCGCCTCGCCGGCGCAGATGAGGTTAGTTGTGGCTTCTTGCGGGTCAAGTGCCTGCTCCAGGTCCATGGGCTTGCGACAGATCGGCAGTACAAGGTCGATGCCCTGCCCATACACCGCATCCAGGTTGTCAGCGCGACCGCCCACGACGGCGACCACCGGCTTGCCATAGCGCTTGGCACGGCGGGCCACACCCACCGGCGCTTTGCCGGCGGCGGATTGCTCGTCCATATTGCCCTCGCCCGTTATGACCAGATCGACATCCCGCACGCGCTCGTCAAACCCAATCAGATCAAGCACCGTCTCCACGCCCGAATGTAGCTCTGCACCGAGCGCTAGCAGCGCGGCGCCCAGACCGCCAGCGGCACCGGCGCCGGGCACGCCGAGCACCGAGCCAAACGTCCGCGCACCCTCGGGCACGCGCAGTAACCCCTGAGCCCGTGCCTCGGCAATCGCCGTATCGAGCAGGCGACCGTAGCCGACCATCCAGCTGTCGCACCTGCTCAGCGCCTCGGCATCATCCGTCGGCAGGCCCTTCTGTCCGCCGAACACCGCAAGCGCACCGCGACGCCCTACGAGCGGATTCTCGACATCCGAAAGCACAACGATACGAGCGTCATCCAAAGCCTGCAGCGCTGGCGCCAAATCGATACTCGTCACGTGTTCAAGGCCCGCAAGACCGGGGGCGATATTGCAGCCCTGATCATCGACCACATGCGCGCCCAGCGCCTGCAGCATGCCGGCGCCACCGTCGTTGGTGGCACTGCCACCCAAGCCAATATAGATTGTCTTCGCTCCGGCACGAACCGCACGGAGCATCAGTTCGCCCACGCCATAGGTCGAAGCCGCCAACGCCGCCGACTCCGCACAGGGCGAATACCCAATACCCGCCGCCTCGGCCATCTCAATAACGGCCGACTCGCGCTCGACATCAACCAGCATCCGGGCAGACGCGCTCTTGCCCAAGGGACCTGCTACCTCGCAGGTCACAACCTCACCGCCGCACGCGGCA
>JAHYYN010000058.1:0-19702 GCA_019424945.1 Collinsella sp.
TGGGCCTCGTCTTTTGGCTGACGTTTGGCGTGATCGGCGCGGCGTTGCAGGGACTTATGGAGGACGGCATCGCCGCCATCATCGCCTCGGCCGATGCGGGCCTCAAGGCGTTCGGCACCAACGATGTGGTGCGCTCGCTGGCTGTCGACGGCGCGCTTACGGGCGTGGGCAGCGTGCTGACCTTCCTGCCGATCATCGTCGTGCTCTTCTTGTTCCTCTCCATTCTGGAAGACTCCGGATACATGGCGCGCGTGGCCTTTGTCATGGATAAGGTGCTGCGCCGCTTTGGTCTGTCGGGCCGCAGCTTCGTGCCCATGCTCGTTGGTTTTGGCTGCACCGTGCCGGCAATCATGTCGACCCGTACGCTACCGTCCGAGCACGACCGCAAGATGACCGTCATGCTCACGCCGTTCATGAGCTGCTCGGCCAAGTTGCCGGTCTACGGTCTGCTGTGCGGGGCGTTTTTCCCGCAGGCGACAGTTCCCGCCATGGTCTCGCTCTATCTGATCGGTATCGTGGTCGGCTGCATTGCCGCCCTGGTGCTCAACCGCACGGCATTTAAGGGCGACCCGGTGCCGTTTATCATGGAGCTTCCCAACTATCGCCTGCCGAGCGTCAAGACGACGGTGATGCTGGCATGGGATAAAGCCAAGGACTTTATTACCAAGGCCTTTACCATTATCTTTGCCGCTACGGTGGTCATCTGGTTCCTGCAGACGTTCGATATCCGCTTTAACGTGGTCGCTGACCAGTCGCAAAGCCTGCTTGCCGGTCTGGGTAGCATCATCGCGCCGGTGCTGGCCCCGCTCGGCTTTGGCGACTGGCGCGCCTCGACGGCACTCGTTACGGGACTCATTGCCAAGGAGAGCGTCATCTCGACCCTCACGGTGCTTTTGGGCGCAACCTCTCCCGCGGCGCTGTCGACCATGTTTTCGCCGTTTACTGCCTACGTGTTCCTGGTCTTTACGCTGCTGTACCCGCCCTGCGTGGCGTCCATCGGCGCCGTCAAGAGCGAGTTGGGCGCGCGCTATGCCGTTGCCGTGTTCGCGTTTCAGGTGACGGTCGCCTGGATCGTGGCGTTTGTTGTGCATTCGGCGGGCATATTGCTGGGGTTGGCTTAGTTATTTATTGACGGCGCAACCTCTGTGTATTGAGTTGATTGCGGCCCTGCATCTGTACTGACGGATGCGGGGCCGTTGCTATATAATCGCCCACCGCTCAAGACAATCGGAGAGGTTTCTACATGGCTCAGGCAAGACAAGATGGCATCTCACTCAAGCAGTGGCTCCCGCTTATTGGGCTTGCCTGTTGCGCGTTCGTATTCAACACGTCGGAGTTCATGCCCATTGGCCTTCTGACTGATATTGCCGCATCGTTCTCGCTCACCGAGGCCCAGGCAGGCATCATGATCTCGGTCTACGCCTGGAGCGTCATGCTGCTGTCGCTGCCGCTTATGGTGTTTGCCTCGCGCTTCGAGTTCAAGCGTATGCTGCTCGGCGTGCTTGCCGTGTTTTCGCTCGGCCAGTTCCTGTCCGCCGTGGCGCCCACCTATCCTATTTTGGTTTGCGCGCGTCTGGTGGTCGCCTGCGCGCATGCCGTGTTCTGGTCAGTCGCCTCGATCATGGCCTCGCGCCTGGTCGACGCCCGCCACGGGGCGCTCGCCATCAGCATGATCGCTACGGGCTCGTCCATCGCGCAGATCTTTGGCCTGCCGATCGGCCGCGCCATCGGACTGGCCGTGGGCTGGCGCATGACATTCGCCGTGGTCGGTGCCTTCTCTGCCGCCGCGGTGGTGTACCAAGCCGCGGTGTTCCCGGTCATGCCGGCGGGCGAGCGTTTTACGCTCAAGCAGCTGCCCGAGCTGCTCAAGAACCCGTTCCTCATCGCTCTCTACGCCGTTACGGTGTTCATGGCGACCGGCTATTACGCGGGCTATAGCTATATCGAGCCTTTCCTGGCTCAGGTCGCGCATGTCGACGCAAGCGCTATCACCATGACGTTGACGGCGTTCGGCTGCTCCGGCTTGGTGGGCAGCTGGCTGTTCGGCCGCCTGTTCGACGGGCACCGCTTTCCGTTCCTTGCGATCACGCTCTCCGGAGTGCCGGTCGCCTTGCTGCTTATGGGTCCTGTCGCGTCGTCGCTCGTCGCGGTTCTTGGCGTTTGCGCGCTGTGGGGCTGCTGCTCCACGGCCTTTAACGTGGCGTTCCAGGCCGAGCTCATCAAGTACACGCCGGCGGATTCGTCGGCCGTCGCCATGTCGATCTTCTCGGGCCTGTTTAACCTCGGTATCGGCACGGGCACCGCGATCGGCGGCGCCGTGGTTTCGGGCCCCGGTATCGCCTGGATCGGCTTCGCGGGCGGGGCGATTACCGTCGTGGGCGCCATCCTCGCCGTTACCGTATTGTTCCCGGCCATACGCCGCGCCAAGCCCGTCGCCTAATCACGTTCCCTCATCAGTTGCGGTGGAATAGTTCCTGTTTAAGGCCTCTGAAGGCTCAAACAGGAACTATTCCACCGCAACTTATTTTGGGGGAGAGGATACAAGCTGGGCATACAATGGATGTCGTTGTGTTGGGCTTACCGGGAGGTTGCTATGTGGGCATACGAGACGACGTTCTACCAGATCTATCCGCTGGGTTTTTGTGGAGCTCCGCGCGAGAACGTCGCGCCCGTTGCCGAGGACGAGCTCTCCCAAGCTGCCGGTACCGCGTCCAATCCCGATGCCCCCATCATGAAAATCGCCCAATGGGCCGATTACCTGCAGGAGCTCGGTATCGGTGCCGTGCTGATCAACCCTCCGCTTGAGTCCGATAGCCATGGCTACGACACGCGCAGCCTGCGCCATATCGACCGTCGCCTGGGTGGGGACGCCGACTTTGCCGCCGTATGCGACACGCTGCACGCCCATGGCATCCGCGTGGTGCTTGATGCCGTCTTCAACCACGTCGGTCGCGGCTTTTGGGCCTTCCGTGATGTGCAGGAGCGTAAGTGGGACTCGCCGTACAAGGACTGGTTCCACATTAGCTTTGACGGCGACTCCTGCTATGGCGACGGCTTTTGGTACGAGGGTTGGGAAGGCCATTTTGAACTTGTGAAGCTCAACCTGCAAAATCCCGCTGTGGTCGATTACCTGCTCGAGTCCGTGCGCCGTTGGGCTGACGTGTTTGGCGTCGACGGCCTGCGCCTGGACGTTGCCTATATGCTCGACCGCGACTTCATGCGTCGTCTGCATACCTTTACCCGCGAGCTCAAGCCCGATTTTGTGCTGATCGGCGAGACGCTCCACGGCGACTACAACCAGATCGTCAACGACGAGATGCTCGACTCCTGCACCAACTACGAGTGCTACAAGGGCCTGTACTCCAGCTTTAACTCGGTCAACATGTTCGAGATTGCCCATTCGCTGCATCGCCAGTTTGGCGGCGATCCGTGGTGCATCTACCGCGGCAAACACCTGCTGTCGTTTGTCGACAACCACGACGTGCCGCGCCTGGCGAGCATCCTCACCGACAAGTCGTGCCTGCGTCCCGCCTATGGCATGCTCTTTGGCATGCCGGGCATTCCGTGTGTCTACTATGGCAGCGAGTGGGGAATTGCCGGCGAAAAGGGCGGCCCCGATGGCGACTGGGCGCTGCGACCTGCGCTCGATGAGCCTGCGCCCAACGAGCTGACGGCGTTCATCACGCAGCTTGCGCACCTTCGCTCGGCCGACGACGCGGCGGCCCGTGCTCTCAACTACGGTGCCTATCGCAACGTGGTGATCCAGAACAAGCAGCTGCTGTTCGAGCGCGCCTGTGACGGCGCGACGGTGCTCGTGGCGGTGAACGCCGTGGGCGAGCCTTACACCTTTGGCGCCGGCGAGCTCAACGGGTCCTTTGTCGACCTGCTTGCCGATGGCGTGCCCACGGTCGAGCTGGCTGGCTCCCTTGAGCTTGCGCCCTACGAGGTGCGCTATCTGTTGAGGGCCTAGGCCATGGCTGCGTCCGACGAGGGCTATCAACATATTGAGCATGGGTTTGAACCCGTGTTTGACGAGCGCTCGCGCGTTTTGATGCTGGGGTCGTTTCCCTCGGTGCTCTCGCGTGCCAATGCCTTCTACTATGGCAATCCGCAGAACCGCTTTTGGCGGGTCACGGCGGCGTGTCTCGGTGTGCCTGTGCCGCCCAACGAGGGTGATCCTTTGGCAAACGGTGAGCCCGCGACGCTCGATGTCTCCATTGCCGCCAAGCGATCCATGCTGCTTAACGGCGGCGTAGCCCTGTGGGATGTGATCGAGAGTTGTGACATTAAGGGCTCGAGTGACGCGAGCATTCGCAACGTTGTACCGGCACATATCGGGCGCATTACCGATGCAGCTCCCATTGAGCAGGTGATATGCAACGGTGGTACGGCTGGCCGGCTCTACAAGCGCTATCTACAAGAACGCACCGGGCTGCCCGCCATCGTCCTGCCCTCGACAAGTCCTGCCAATGCGGCTTGGCGTCTTGAGCGCCTTGTCGAGCGCTGGCGCGAGGCAGTTGACTGGGCTGCTCTCTAATTTAGATATTTGATTGAGCATGGGCGCCGAGGCGTTTGATGATGGCGTGCCAGATCGGCGCGGGCAGCGCGGGCTCGACACGCACCATGCCGTCGGCGTTGACGCTACCGGCATCGCCGCCGCCGAGCAGCTGGGCGTGCTCAACTGAGCAGCCCATGCGCACAGCGCCC
Source organism: Collinsella sp. (assembly GCA_019424945.1). GTDB lineage: Bacteria > Actinomycetota > Coriobacteriia > Coriobacteriales > Coriobacteriaceae > Collinsella. The sequence continues at coordinate 4,708 of JAHYYN010000058.1, forward strand.
ACAAGCTTATCCATCGCTTCCGAAAACGGTCGCCGCAAGAGTCCCATGCGCGGGGAGCGACGAAGCGCCGCAATGCCGCTGCCGGCGCAGATGGCAACGCCGCCACACCACAATTGGTCATGGCGCTCACATGCCTTGTGCAGGCGAACGGCGGCCCCACGCGCCTGCTCAGTGCCCTCTTGTGCGGCTCGAATCGCGGCATAGACGCGCGTTCCCGTACCGCCAAAGCGCTCAAGCGTCTGCTCGATAGCTGTCAACGTCTCATCGTCAGCCACATCTTCAATGGCCAGCACGATGCCATTGGCAACGCTGCCGGCGTCATTTGCCTTCAAGTCGACTGGGAGGGGGAGTGTAGTGCCGGAAAGCTGTGCATAGGCGGCGATGGCATCCTGCAGGTCCCAAAGCAAAAACTCAAGATCGGCGCTATTGGGAATGCTGATATACGCAATGGTTTGCAGCGTTTTTGGTACATCGCCGCGCGCGGTCGTCTCCATGCCATCTCCTTTCCGGCTCGTTTCCGTTTAGGTTACACCGTCTGGAGGCGCTGGGCGCGCTATCCTAGTGCAACCCTTACGAAAGGAACGCCATGCGTCTGCCCATGAATACCTCGCTTGCCACGCTCAAGCCCTCCGGCATCCGTCGGATTAACGCACTCGCCGCTCAGCACCCGGGATGCATCGCGCTTGCGCTTGGCGAGCCCGATTTTCCCACGCCCGATGTGATTAGTGCCGAGGTGACCGCCGCACTGGACCGCGGTGACACGCACTATCCGCCCAACAACGGTCGCCCCGCCCTGCGTGAGGCGTTATCTGCCTACATGGGGGACGCGGGCCTTACGTTTTCGGCCGACGAGGTCATCCTGACCGACGGCGCGACCGAGGCCCTGTCGGCTACGTTTATGGCCATGCTCAACCCCGGCGACGAGGTCATTATCCCCACGCCCGCCTTTGGCCTGTACGAGAGCATCGTCGTGGCCAACCACGCCAAGGCGGTCTTCTTGGATACGGAGCCTGCGCAATTCCAGATTGACGAGGACGCGCTTCGCGCCTGTGTGACCCCGGCGACCAAGGCCATCGTCATCTGCTCGCCCAACAATCCCACGGGTTGCATCCTCGACACGGCATCGCTCGACGCCGTGGCGCGCGTGGCAGAGCAGGCGGGCATCTACGTAGTCTGCGACGACGTATACAACCGCTTGGTCTACGCGGACGGCTACGAGCGCTTTGCCCAGCGACACCCAGAACTGCGCGAGCAGACGGTAGTCATCGAGAGCTTCTCCAAGCCCTGGGCCATGACCGGCTGGCGCTTGGGTTGGCTCGCAGCCGCAGCCCCCGTCATCGCCGAGATCGCAAAGGCTCACCAATACTTAGTATCGAGTGCTGTCTCCTTCGAAATGGACGCCGCAGCCCGAGCCCTGACCGTCGACCCAACCCCCATGCTCAAAGTCTACCGAGCCCGCCGCGAACGCGTACTCGCAGCCTTAGACGCCATGGATCTCGACGTAGTGGAACCAGCCGGCGCCTTCTACGCCTTCCCCAGCATTAAACAGTACGGCCTAACCAGCGAAGACTTCTGCATTAAAGCCATCAAAGAGGCCAACGTTGCCCTAGTTCCCGGAAACTGCTTCGGAACCGAAGGCCACGTCCGCCTCAGCTACTGCGTAAGCGACGAAAACCTAGACAAAGGCCTAAAACGCCTGTCCACCTTCCTTTCAACTTTGTAGCCCAACGGGACCCAACCCATCAGCCCACCGACATAAGGGTTATGCGTGGGGCGCGCCGGCCAACGGACACGAGGATTCGCAGCAAAGGTAACGTAGCTCCGGTCGGGAGGGGCAGGGCGAGTTTTCCGTAGATTCCGCACGAGCCGAAGGCCACTTAATGTGGCCTTCGTGCGAGCTCAGGACTTGACCGAGCGGAAAACTCGCCCTGCCCCTCCCGACCGGAGCGTATGCAGGGTTTGTGTGCGAATCCTCGCGCCCGTTGACCGACACCGGGGTCCCCGCCATAATACTTTCGGTTCACGCACGAATCCGCTGCCAGAGACAGCCGGCGCAAACGGGCATCGCCCGCGAGCTTAATGGGATATCCCGCCAGCCGAGGTGGTCGAGTAGATATGTCTTCTCGCCCCCGTCGCTCATGCAGCGCGGGGGCTTTCTTTTTGGACATGCCCCCGTCACGTCCTTGTGGCGGACCGTGCCCGGAAAGAATTTGAGGAGGTGTAATTCATGCCCCAGCAGTACAAAATCGACAAGGTTGCAGAGATCGAGTCCCGTATCGCCGAGAACGCCGGTCTGTTCGTCGTCAACTACAACGGTCTGACGGTTAAGCAGGCTCAGGAGCTGCGTCATCAGCTTCGCGAGTGCGGCGCCGAGATGAAGGTCTACAAGAACAACCTGGTCAAGATCGCTCTCAAGAACCAGGAGCAGCCCGAGATCGACGAGATCCTCGCCGGCCCCGTCGCTTATGTGTTCTACGAGACCGAGCCGGTCGAGGCCGCTAAGGCCCTTAAGGACTTCTCCGCTAAGTCCAAGGGCGTCCTTGAGATCAAGGGCGGTATCTCCGACGGCAAGGCCGTTTCCGCCGATGATGTTAAGGCTATCGCCGAGCTGCCCACCAAGGATCAGCTTCTCGGCCAGATCGCCGGTCTCATCTCCGGTTTCGCTCGCGACATCGCTGTCTGCGTCAACGGCGTTTCCTCTGGTCTCGCTCGTTCGATCCAGCAGGTCTCCGAGCAGAAGGCAGCCTAGTTGCTGTTTTCACCCGCGGCGGCAACGCCGCACCCCTGGCGCATTCGCGCCGTGTTTTAACTGATCTCCGTGCATCCGCACGGAAACCGAAAGGACTTAGAAATGGCTAAGCTTATCACCGATGAGATCATCGATGCTCTTAAGGAAATGACCCTTCTCGAGGCTTCCGAGCTCGTCAAGGCTATCGAGGACACCTTCGGCGTTTCCGCCGCTGCTCCTGCTGCTGTTGTCGCCGCTCCCGCTGCTGGCGCTGCTGAGGCCGAGGAGAAGACCGAGTTTGACGTCGTGCTCGAGGGCTTCGGCGACAACAAGATCCAGGTCATCAAGGCCGTCCGTGAGCTCACCAACCTTGGCCTGAAGGAGGCCAAGGAGGTCGTCGAGGGCGCTCCCAAGGCTGTTCTCGAGGGTGCCAAGAAGGAGGACGCCGAGGCTGCCAAGGAGAAGCTCGAGGCTGCTGGCGCTGCTGTCACCCTCAAGTAATCAGGCTTTCTCGCCAGATTTCTTTGCAGACGGGGTTCGCATTGCGAGCCCCGTCTTTTTTGTTTTTCGGTCCCTCGGCATCGGTTGCTCAAACTGCCATGTTCTGTGATTTGCGTCGTATCGGGTGCCCTGCCGTTGGGCAATAAAATTGCACCATTCGAGCAATAATTTGCGTTGACCTGCTGAAGAATTGTCTCTGCCTTGTAGCGACATATAGTTCCAGCGGTAAGATGCTTGGGTATCGCAATTTGGTCTGCGGCTGTGTGCCGCACGCATGGGGCGCTTTTGCGCCTGCGAAAGGATCTTTGAATAACATGAAGGCAATCATCCCCGCCGCCGGTCTTGGCACGCGTTTTCTGCCTGGCACCAAGTGCACGCCCAAAGAGATGCTGCCGGTGCTCGACAAGCCCGTCATTCAGTACGTCGTCGAGGAGGCGCTCGAGCCCGAGGAGGTCGACGATGCCATCATCGTTACTTCTCCCGGTAAGCCCGAGCTACTGAACTACTTCCAGCCTGATCGCTCGCTCGAGAACCTGCTGCGCGAGCGCGGCAAGAACGCCTATGCCGATGCTGTCGCCCACGCTGGCGGTATGCCGGTCGACTTCCGTTATCAGTACGAGCCCAAGGGCCTCGGCCATGCTATTCGCTCTGCTGCCGACGCCGTGGCAGGGGAGAACTTCCTGGTTCTTCTGGGCGACTACGTTGTGCCTAACCGCGATATCTGCGACAAGATGCTCGCCGTTTCCAAGGAGCACGGTGGCGCTTCGGTTATCGCCGTCGCTGCTTGCTCGCCCGAGGAAGTCAGCCGCTACGGCGTTATCGCCGGCGAGCGCGTCGGTTCGCTCGAGGGCGCCGAGAACGTTGCCGATGCCGAGCCGGGCGCTGTCTGGCGCATCGGCGGTCTGGTCGAGAAGCCCGCTCCCGAGGCGGCTCCGTCCAACCTGTACATCGTCGGTCGCTACCTGCTGAGCCCGCTGGTCATGGACTTGCTGGCAGATCAGCAGGCCGGCAAGGGCGGCGAGATCCAGCTCACCGACGCCATGGCCCGTTCGCTCGACCGCGAGGCCATGTACGCCGTCGTCATCGACCCGCTGTCGGGCTACGACACCGGCACTCCCTCTGGTTGGATGGCCACTAACGCCCTCATGGCTGCAAACGACCCCCGCTTTGCCGATGCCTTCTGGGACGCCATCGACGAGCGCGGCGGATTGATGCGCAAGTAAGCCATCGGGCACCGACATTTACGGGCGTGGACCTCGGTTCGCGCCCGTTTTTTATAAGAGCTGCGATTGCCGGCTCTCTGTTCACAGAAAATATATGAACAGATGTTCGATACACATACATCTACCTGCGTGTTTTCTGTCGAAAAACTTTGCTACTCCAAAAACTCAATCGCGTCAAGGCTTTTCTTGCCCAACGGTCGGTACCTGATAAACTATTAGGTTGCGATAACTGGCGAAGCTATGCCTCGCCAACCCACCGAGCATTTCCGTGAAGGAGGAAAAACCTGGTGACCTACGCATACACTGCCACTGAGCGCAAGCGCGTCAGCTTCGGGAAAATCCCGGAGGCCATGGAGCTCCCCAACCTTATCTCTGTTCAAAGGGAATCCTTTGAGCGTTTTAAGGACGAGGGCCTTCGTGAGGCGTTCAAGGAATCCAGCCCCATCCAGAGCCAGAACCATGTTCTCGAGGTTACCTTCGGCGAGCATCAGTTCGGCGACCCCGCGCACACCGTCGAGGAGTGCCGCGAGAAGGATATGACCTATCAGGCTCCGCTTCTGACCGACGTCCGTCTCACCAACAAGGAGACCGGCGAGATCAAGGAGCAGCTCGTCTTTATGGGCGACTTCCCCATGATGACCGATCAGGGCACCTTCATCATCAACGGTACCGAGCGTATCGTCGTCTCGCAGCTCGTCCGCTCCCCGGGCGTGTACTACAGCTCCGAGATGGATTCGGGCAAGCAGATCTACAAGGCCCAGATCATCCCGTCCCGCGGTGCCTGGCTTGAGTTTGAGGTCGACAAGCGCGACCAGCTCATGGTCTCCATCGACCGTAAGCGCAAGCAGAGCGCCACGATGTTCCTGCGCGCCCTTGGCATCGCCGTCACCAACGACGACATCATCGAGCTGCTCGGCAACTCCGATGTGATCAAGCGCACCCTGGAGCGCGACACCGCCCTCACTCGCGAGGACGCCCTCATCGAGATCTACCGTCGCCTGCGCCCGGGCGAGCCTCCCACCGTGGACGCTTCCCGCAGCCTGCTCGAGGGCCTGCTCTTTAACCCGCAGCGCTACGATCTGGCCCGCGTCGGTCGTTACAAGGTCAACAAGAAGCTCAACCTCACCACCGAGGAAGAGGTCACGGTGCTCACCGACGAGGATATCGTCGCGACGCTGCGCTACCTGCTGTCCCTCGCTGCCGGCGAGCAGGGCTTCAAGGTCGACGACATCGACCACTTTGGCAACCGCCGTATCCGCACCGTTGGCGAGCTCGTCGCCAACCAATTCCGTATCGGCATGAGCCGTATGGAGCGCGTCGTCCGTGAGCGCATGAGCTCCCAGGACATCGACGAGATCACCCCGCAGTCGCTCATCAACATCCGCCCGATCGTGGCCTCCATCAAGGAGTTCTTCGGTTCCTCGCAGCTCTCGCAGTTCATGGACCAGGCGAACCCCCTGACCGGTCTGACCCACAAGCGCCGTCTGTCCGCACTCGGCCCTGGCGGTCTTGCCGGCCACAAGTCGGGCTCCAGCCGCCGCACCAACGTGCCGACGGCCGTCCGCGACGTTCACAACTCGCACTACAGCCGCATGTGCCCGATCGAGACCCCCGAAGGCCCCAACATCGGCCTGATCGGCTCGCTCGCCCTCTACGCCCGCGTCAACGAGTATGGCTTCATCGAGGCCCCGTTCCGTCGCGTCGAGAACGGCGTTGCCACCGACCAGATCGACTGGATGACCGCTGACGAGGAAGAGAAGCACGTTATCGCGCCGGCCAACACGCCGCTCGATCCCAAGACCAACGAGTTCATCACGACCGATGCCGAGGGCAAGCTTGTCCGTCCGCACACCGTGATCGCCCGTACCCGCGACTTCGACGGCTCCTTCGGCGCTCCCGCCGACGTGCCCGTCGAGGACGTCGACTACATGGACGTCTCGCCGCGTCAGATGCTCTCCGTCGCAGCCACGCTGATCCCGTTCCTTGAGCACGACGACGCCAAGCGTACGCTGATGGGCGCCAACATGCAGCGTCAGGCCGTGCCGCTGGTTCACCCCGCCGCTCCCTATGTCGGTACCGGCATGGAGCGTCGCGCCGCTCTGGACTCCGGCGAGGTCACCCTGGCCAAGAACGCCGGCGAGGTCATCTTTGCCGACGCCGCCAAGATTATCGTCAAGCATGCCGGTGGCATGGACGAGTATCATCTGGCCAAGTACCAGCGCTCCAACCAGTCCACCTGCATCAACCACCGTCCGCTCGTTCGCGTCGGTGACACCGTTGAGCAGGGCGAGCCTCTGGCTGACGGTCCTTCGACCGATCATGGCGAGCTCGCACTGGGTCAGAACCTCACCGTGGCCTACATGCCGTGGGAAGGCTTTAACTACGAGGACGGTATCGTCGTGTCCGAGCGCCTGGTGGCCGAGGACCTGCTGACGACCATCAACATCACCCGTCACGAGATCGACGCCCGCGACACCAAACTCGGTCCCGAGGAGATCACCCGCGAGATCCCGAACCTCTCCGAGGACATGCTTGCCAACCTCGACGAGGACGGCATCATCCGCATCGGCGCCGAGGTCGGCCCTGGCGACATCCTGGTCGGCAAGGTCACGCCTAAGGGCGAGAGCGCTCTGACCGCCGAGGAGCGCCTGCTGCGCGCCATCTTCGGTGCCAAGGCCCACGACGTTCGCGACACCTCCCTTAAGATGCCTCACGGCGCTTACGGCCGCGTCATCGATGTCGTCCGCTTTAGCCGCGAGAACGGCGACGACCTGGCCCCCGGCGTCAACGAGCAGGTGCGCGTCTACGTCGCCCAGCGTCGTAAGATCCAGCAGGGTGATAAGATCGCCGGCCGCCACGGCAACAAGGGTGTTATCTGTAACGTTCTGCCGGTCGAGGACATGCCCTACATGGCTGACGGTACCCCGATCGACGTTATCCTCAACCCGCTGGGCGTTCCTTCGCGTATGAACGTCGGCCAGCTGCTCGAGTGCCACCTTGGCTGGGCTGCTGCCTGCGGTTGGGATACCGAGGATGCCGACTCCGACAAGTATGTCCCCGGTCCGTTCTTCACCGCGACGCCCGTCTTCGACGGCGCCAAGGAGGACGAGATCGCCGAGGTCATCCGTCGTGCCAACAAGAACATGCTCAACAAGGCCACCGCTGCCTTTGGCGATCACATGCGTCCCGAGTTCGTCACCCAGCTTGACGAGCGCGGCAAGACCCGCCTGTTCGACGGCCGCACCGGCGAGGAGTTCCGCGAGCCCATTACCGTGGGTACGTCCTACATCCTCAAGCTCGGCCACATGGTCGACGACAAGATCCACGCCCGTTCGACCGGCCCTTACAGCCTGGTTACCCAGCAGCCTCTGGGCGGCAAGGCCCAGTTCGGCGGCCAGCGCTTCGGCGAGATGGAAGTTTGGGCACTGTACGCATACGGTGCTTCCAACGTCCTGCAGGAGATCCTGACCGTCAAGTCCGACGATACCGTGGGCCGCGTCAAGACCTACGAGTCCATCGTCAAGGGCGAGAACGTCCCGGTTCCGGGTATCCCCGAGTCCTTCAAGGTTCTCGTCAAGGAGATCCGTTCCCTCGCGCTGGACATCGAGCCCATGCACGATGCCGACGAGGACGCCTCCGCCCCTGTGACCGCCGAGGAGACCTCTGCTCTCGACGACCTGGCTGCGCTCGCCGGCGTTGACGCCGACGTCGAGGCCGAGGATGCCGAGACCGCCGAGGCACCCGAGGTTGTCGCCGCCACGACCACTGATAAGGAGTAGTTGACTGTGGCAGATTTCGAAGCTACTGATTTTGACTCGGTAAAGATCTCCCTTGCCTCCGCCGACCAGATCCGTTCCTGGTCGCACGGTGAGGTCAAGAAGCCGGAGACCATCAATTACCGTACCCTCAAGCCCGAGAAGGACGGCCTGTTCTGCGAGAAGATCTTCGGTCCCGCCAAGGACTGGGAGTGCTCCTGCGGCAAGTACAAGGGCATCCGCTTTAAGGGCATCGTCTGCGAGCGCTGCGGCGTCGAGGTCACCTCGGCCAAGGTGCGTCGCGACCGCATGGGTCACATCGAGCTCGCCGCTCCCGTGTCCCACATTTGGTACTTCAAGAGCCCCACGAGCTTCCCGATGAGCCGTATGCTCGACATCAAGTCCAAGGACCTCGAGAAGGTTCTGTACTTCGCCAGCTACATCATCACCGAGGTTGACTACGAGGCTCGCGAGGCCGACGCCGACGACCTGCGCGAGGAGCTCGCCGCCGATCTGGAAGAGATCGATGCCGAGTGCGCCCGCCAGATCGAGTCCCTCAAGGAGCAGGGCGACCCCGAGAACTTTGACGAGTTCTCCGACGAGGAGCCGCTGACCCCCGAGGAGATCGCCTCTGGCATCGTCGACATCGAGGAAGAGTGCAAGGACGAGAAGCAGCTCCGCACGGACGCCTTCAACGCCTTCATGAAGCTCACCGAGCGCGACCTCATCTCCGATGAGCCGCTGTTCCGCGAGATGACCCGTTACTACTCCATGTACTTCAAGGGTGGCATGGGTGCCGAGGCCGTCCGCGACCTGCTCGCTGCCATCGACCTCCCCTCCGAGGCCGAGAAGCTCAAGGCCATCATCGCCGACGAGGATTCCCAGAAGCAGAAGCGCGAGAAGGCCGTCAAGCGCCTTGAGGTCGTTGACGCCTTCCTGAAGGGTGGCAACAGCCCCGCGAACATGATCCTGGACGTCATCCCGGTCATTCCGCCCGATCTGCGCCCGATGGTCCAGCTCGATGGCGGTCGCTTCGCCGCGTCCGACCTCAACGACCTGTATCGTCGCGTGATCAACCGTAACAACCGACTCAAGCGCCTGCTCGACCTGGACGCCCCTGCGATCATCGTGAACAACGAGAAGCGCATGCTCCAGGAGTCCGTGGACGCCCTGTTCGACAACGGTCGTCGTGGTCGCCCGGTCTCTGGCCGTGGCGGTCGCCCGCTCAAGTCGCTCGCCGAGGCCCTCAAGGGCAAGCAGGGCCGTTTCCGTCAGAACCTGCTGGGTAAGCGTGTCGACTACTCCGGCCGTTCGGTTATCGTTACCGACCCCAAGCTGCTGCTGCACCAGTGCGGTCTGCCCAAGACCATGGCGCTGGAGCTCTTCAAGCCCTTCGTCATGAAGCGCCTGGTCGAGCTTGGCAAGGTCGAGAACATCAAGGGCGCCAAGCGCGCTATCGACCGCGGTGCCACCTTTGTGTGGGATATCCTCGAAGAGGTCATCGACGGCCGCGTCGTGCTGCTCAACCGCGCACCGACCCTGCACCGTCTGTCCATCCAGGCCTTTGAGCCGGTTCTGGTCGAGGGCAAGGCTATCCACCTGCACCCGCTGGTCTGCTCGCCCTTCAACGCCGACTTCGACGGCGACCAGATGTCTGTCCACGTGCCGCTGTCCAGCCAGGCTCAGGCCGAGGCCCGCGTGCTCATGCTCTCTGCGAACAACCTGCGCTCGCCGGCATCCGGCAAGCCGGTCAACATCCCCTCGCAGGACATGATCATCGGTGTGTACTACCTCACCCAGGTCCGCGACGGTCTGCCGGGCGAGAACCACGTGTTCTCGAGCTTCGACGACGCGCTGCACGCCTATGACTGCCGCTCCGAGGTCGACATGCAGGCCAAGATTCAGGTCCGCGTGTCCGCCGAGAACGCCAACGTCATCAACGAGGACGGCACCCGTATCTTCCGCGTCAAGAATGGCAAGAACGAGTTTGTCGACTACGACGTCACCGGTAACAAGACCGCACGCTTCGAGACCTCTATCGGTCGCATCATCTTCAACCGCCAGTGCCTGCCCGAAGACTACGAGTTCATGAACTACAAGATGGTCAAGGGCGACGTGGCCAAGCTGGTTGCCGACTGCTGCGATCGTTACCCCGAGGCCAAGGTCGGTCCGATCCTCGACGCCATCAAGTACTCCGGCTTCCACTACGCTACCCGCGCCGGCCTCACCATCTCGGTGTGGGACGCTCTCATCCCTGCCGAGAAGCAGGAGCTGCTCGACCGCGCCCAGGCTAACGTCGACCAGATCAACGAGTACTTCGAGGAGGGCTTCATCAACGAGACGGAGCGCCACATCGAAGTCGTTAACGAGTGGACCGCTTGTACCGACAAGGTCGCAGCGCTCATGCTCGACTTGTTCGACGAGGAGAACCCGCTCTACATGATGGCCGACTCCGGCGCCCGTGGTTCTAAGACCCAGCTGCGTCAGCTCGGCGGCATGCGTGGCCTGATGGCAGACATGTCCGGCGAGACGATCGACCTTCCCATTAAGGCGAACTTCCGCGAGGGCCTGCTGCCGCTCGAGTACTTCATTTCGACCTACGGCGCCCGTAAGGGCCTGGTCGATACCGCATCCCACACCTCGGACTCTGGTTACCTGACCCGTCGTCTGGTCGACGTGGCCCAAGACGTCATCGTCCGCGAGGAGGACTGCGGTACGCACGAGGGCGTCACCTACAACCTCATCATCCCCGGCACCACCGACCTCAACACCGACCTCGTCGGCCGTTGCTTCATTGAGGACGTCGTGGCTCCCGATGGCACCGTGCTCTTTGAGCAGGACGGCTACATCGAGAAGGTCGCTGACATCCAGAAGATGGTCGATGCCGGCCTTAAGAAGGTCAAGCTTCGCGCGCTGCTCACCTGCCGCTCCAAGTACGGCGTGTGCCAGAAGTGCTACGGCTGGGATCTTTCCACCCGTCGTCCGGTCGCCATCGGTACCGCGGTCGGCATTATTGCCGCCCAGTCCATCGGCGAGCCCGGTACGCAGCTTACGATGCGTACCATTCACTCCGGCGGCGTCGCTGGCGTCGACGATATTACGCAGGGTCTGCCTACGGTCAGCCGTATGTTCGATATCGTCGGCAACGTCAACGAGAAGATCCTGGGTCGCGAGGCCGAGCTGGCTCCGTACTCCGGTCACCTCTCGATTAAGCCCGAGAAGTCCGAGTACGTGCTGACGCTCACCGACTCCGAGGATCACACCCGTGTCCTCGACGAGCGTCGCGTCCCCGCTTCGGTGCGCTTCATGCCCGAGATCGAGGACGGCTGCGAGGTTCGCGCTGGCGACCAGATCACCAAGGGCTTCGTCAACTTCCGCAACCTGCGCAAGCTGACCGACATCGAGTCGACGATGCACACCTTCGTCGAGAGCGTCAAGGACGTCTACACCAGCCAGGGCGTCGACCTGAACGACAAGCACATCGAGGTGCTCGCACGTCAGATGCTGCGTCGCGTTCAGATCACCAACCCCGGCGACTCCAAGTACCTGCTTGGTCAGTACGTTGACCGCTACGAGTTCGCCGACGAGGTCGAGCGCGTTGCCCGTCTGGGCGGTCAGGCTCCTGTGGCCGAGCCCGTCATCCTGGGTACGCTCAAGGTCGCGTCCAACATCGATTCCTGGCTGTCGAGCGCTTCGTTCATCCGTACCGCCGGCGTCCTTACCGAGGCTGCCATCGAGGGCAAGGTCGACCACCTGCTCGACCTTAAGTCCAACGTCATCGTCGGTAAGAAGATCCCGGCTGGTACCGGCCTCAAGCCGTACGCCAACGCCAAGCTGACGTATCGCACGGCCGACGGCTACGTGGATATCGACGGTCCGGCTTCGCCCAACGCCAAGTCGCTGCCCGAGTGGGCTCCGGTTGAGCTCAAGGACCTGGACGAGCAGCTCCCGCAGCAGCTCGACTGGGCCGGCTACGACGAGTTCGGTGGTGCTGACGGTTCGTTCACCCGCAACGGCCACACTATCTCCGCCGAGAAGGCTCGTCTGTACCTGTTCGACGACCTGGGCGTGTCGCAGCGCTGGACCAACAAGTTCAGCGAGGTCGGCATCGAGACGGTCGGCGACCTGGTCGGCAAGTCCGAGGAGGATCTGCTGCGCATCGACGGCATCGGTGCCAAGGCGATCGAGGAGCTCCGTGACGGCCTCGAGGCCCACGATCTGCTCTACATCCTCGAGAACAACGACGACGTTGCCGACGAGGAAGACCTCTCGCAGCTGCTGCAGATGGTCTTTAGCCCCGACGGTCCGGACGACATCCTGCTGGGCACCTCCGCCACGCCGACGCATCACGCCGACGCCGACGAGGAGCTCCTGGGCGCCCCGATCGACGACAAGAAGGCTCCCGCCAACGGTGCCATCAACGAGGACATGGCTTCCCTCGACGAGCTGCTCAACCAGCTCGTGGACACCGACGACGCCGAAGAGGCCAAGGACAACGACGAGGAGTAATTAGTTCCGCCGTTCTAACGAACGGCGGCGACCTCCGTCGCTGCGCGGCCCCCAGAGCTACAATCTGTCATTCAAAAGGCAGGGCATGACCAAAAGGTCAATGCCCTGCCTTTTTCATGCCATCTTGTACGCTCTGGGGGCCGCTCGCTTGCGTATGCTCAACCTGTTGCGTTCCGTTGATCCCTTGCCAAAAAGTGACGGATTTATTTTTTGGTAGGTTTTTCCTGCTTGAATTTGAAACATTTCGCCCGACAAGAGCGTATCTAAGGTGAGGGCCTCATCGAGAAGCATTAACGTCACCGGGAGGTGATTATGGAAGAACAAGCATTTAGACAGGCGGTCGAAGATCACCGGGATGTCGTGTTTCGAATCGCGTTGACGTATCTGCGCGATCGTGCCGATGCCGACGATGTCGCACAAGACGTCTTTCTGAAGTTGCTCAAAAGCGATGGAAACTTTGAAAGTTGGGAGCATCTTCGCCGCTGGCTTATCCGGGTCACGATCAATGAATGCAAATCGCTCTTTCGAAAGCCGTGGAGGCGCGTGGAGGATATCGAAAATCTGACCGATTCGCTCTCGACGACGCAGGATGAGACCAAGGCCGTCCTGTCGGACGTCATGCGGCTTCCGGAGCGATTCCGTATCCCCATCGTGCTCTATTACTATCTGGGCTTCTCGACTTCAGAGATTGCCGAGTTACTGCATGTGCCAGCCGCGACCGTTCGAACGCGTTTAGCTCGCGGCAGATCGAAGCTCAAGTTCATCCTAGAGGAGGGCGACCGTGAAATCCAACCAGATCAAGCAGGCCTTCGAGTCCGTCCAAGCCGATAGCGATCTTGCTGACCGTGTTCTTTATGCCGCTGCTGGCGAGCCGCTTCGCCGAAAGGGTCACGCGAAGCCTCTGTATGTTGCCGTAATCGGATGTCTTGCCGGAGTGCTGGCGACCGGAGGGGTCGCCTACGCCGTCGTCAATTCCAGTTATTTTGCCTCTGCCTGGGGAAACCATGGCAACGGAGAGTCCGTTACCTGGACAAATGGCGGCTCGTCGGGGACGAAATATACCTACACCAGAGAGTTTGGTGATGGTATCGCGCCCCAAAGCCTGGAGGGTGCAGTCCAGAAGGTCAATCTGTCCGTCGAGGGCAACGGCTATACGCTCGACATTCATGAGATGGCAATCGACGAGAACGGTTGCGGTGCTGTGACGTTTACATTGTCCAATCCGAATGGCGTTAGCTACTACAAGCCGGCGGCAGAGCTTGGCGAACTTGTTCTCTATGGTGAAGAAGAAGGGGGCGTCAGTACACCCAGCATGAACTTCGGCGAGGAATGGGCTGATACACGCTGCACCATTGATAAAGACACATCAAGCGACACGGTCATTAACGGCACGATGTACTTTGCATCTTGGAATCGCGATCGAGATTTACGACATGCGGTCACCTGGAATATCAGTTGGACGGAGGGCAAAGGTGAGGATGCGAAGGTGATCGAGGTATCGACGCCAGAGTTTAACGTCGGAGCGCACGTCGATACAAAGGAGCTCCGCTCCGACGACTCGCCTCTCGAGATCAGCCCGTTTTCCATCCAGACGCACATCGATGATCTGGGCTATGAAGCAGTTGATCATAAACTGACCGTCAGCTACAAGGATGGATCGGAGCAGATTATCGAAGATGACGACGCAGGGGCGTACAACTTCTATGTTTCGATGGCACGCAATAGCGGAGAGAACATCTGGGTTCCGACAAGGCTCATCAATGTCGATCAGGTTGTATCGGTAACCCTTGAGGGAACGAGGTGCACATCAACAGGGGAGACTCAAACGGAAGAACCCTTTACCATCGTCTACTCGTAAGGCTTGAGGCCGCTTCCCACTAGGGGAAGCGGCCTTTTCCCAGATAAAACCTGCCAAAACAAACCTGTCCCTTTTTGGCAGGTAACGTTGCCCAGACGAGCGCGTCGGATTCCCGGCCCGGGCGGCGCGGGGGTTAAGTTTGTCGCGAGTTCCGCACGAGCCGGAGGCCACTTAATGTGGCCTCCGTGCGAGCCAGGACTGTAGAGCAGCAAACTTAACCCCCGCGCCGCCCGGTCCGGGAATCCGCCCCCGCGCACAGGAGGGGATTCCTTTTGTGTAGGCTTTGCGGAAATGTGCCAATTTTGGGATACGCCCGGCGGCGTGGTCTGTTGACGGCACAGCTAACGCCACGTATCCTATCGAACCGCGTGTTTCGTAGGGGGATGCTGACCCCTCGATTCAAGCCGTTGCACTTTACAGA
>JAHYYN010000059.1:0-7331 GCA_019424945.1 Collinsella sp.
TTAACGAGGTCGTCGCAGGTCTGGAAGCCCCGAGCTCCAGAAGCCGTACGCTCGTTTCGGGCGTGCTGGTCGAGCGTTCCAGCGTAAAGGACCTGCGGGTGTAGACGTGCTCGGCTCGTTCATCTTAATCTGTAACAGCTAGGACCGAAAATCCCTGTCAGATGTTACAGATCGAGATTTTTCGGCTCGGCCTATTCCGTTTGTCTCGATCTGTAACGGGTAGGAGCGAAATAACCCGCTAGTTGTTACAGATTTAGACAATTCGGCCCGCCCCGCCCTGTTTATCTCGATCTGTAACAGTTAGGACTGGAAAGCTCGGCTAGATGTTACAGATCGAGACAAACGGCTCCCGACCCGGCCAAAAACAAGGAGACCGGGGGCGGCGCGCCGTGTGACGTGCCGCCCCCGGCTGAGAAATGGGGGACAGGATATGTGAGCGGAGCAATTTTGCTCGCCGCAAGCCGCTAGTCCAGACGACGGGTCTGCGCCACGTGCTTGTACCAGTAGGCGCTTGCCTTGGGCGTGCGCTTCTGGGTTTCAAAGTCAACGTAGAAGAAGCCGTAACGCTTGTTGTAGCCATTGGTCCAGGAGAACTGATCCTGCAGGCTCCACAGGAAGTAGCCGCCCACGTTGACGCCCACCTCCATGGCCTTGAGCAACCAGCGCAGGTGCTGCTCGATGTAGTCGATGCGCGGCTGGTCGTCCACAAAACCGTCCTTGTAGGGGTCCTTGTAGCCCATGCCGTTCTCGGTGATGAAGATCTGCTTGTAGTTGGGGTAGCGCTGCTTAATGTAGACGAGCAGATCGAACAGGCCCTCGGGATAGATGATCCAGTCCCAGTCGGTGGTGGGGATGCCGGGCTTGTTCACATGCTCGCCAATGCCCTTGACGCGCCAGCGGCCGGTGCCCTTCTCGCCCGTACCGTTGTGGTGCAGGTCGTTCTCGCCGTCGTAAGCCTTGAGGAAGCGGCACTGGTAGTTGTTGACACCCAGGTAGTCGTTGTAGAGCGCGGCCTCGCGCATAATCTCGAGGTCCTCGTCCAGGATCTCGATGG
Source organism: Collinsella sp. (assembly GCA_019424945.1). GTDB lineage: Bacteria > Actinomycetota > Coriobacteriia > Coriobacteriales > Coriobacteriaceae > Collinsella. The sequence continues at coordinate 1,055 of JAHYYN010000059.1, forward strand.
TGCCGCCCGAGATGGCCGCCAGGCGGTTGGCGCACTCGAGGGTGTCGGGCGCGTAGTCGCCGCGGAAGGTGGCGTCGAGCAAGAACTGGTTCTGCAGCACGTGCTCGTTGTTGGCGGCTTTGATGTCGGCGGGGTCGTTCTCGTTGAGCGGATACTTAAACTCCAGCGACTGAATGACGCCGATCTTGCCCTTAAAACCGCCGTTGTGGAAGGCCAGCACGGCCTTGGCGTGGGCGAGCATCATGTTGTGCTCGCACTGGAAAGCCTCGGCCAGATGAGCTTTGACGCCGCCGGGGAAGGTACCCTCGATGTAGGTGTTGGAGGCGTCGGCCCAGATCTCGTTAAAGGTGAACCAGTAGGTCACCTGGTCGGCGTACTCCTTAAAGCAAAAGGTGGCAAAGTCCACAAAGGCGTCGATGGTCTCGCGGTTGAGGAAGTCGCCCTTCTCAAAGAGGGGAAGCGGCGTGTCAAAGTGATGCAGCGTGACAAACGGCTCAACGTGGTGCTTGTGGCACTCGGCAAAGAGGTCGTGGTAGAACTGCACACCCTCGGCGTTGATCTCGCCGGTGCCGTTGGGGAAGATGCGGCTCCAGGCAATGGAGAGGCGGATGCCGTTGATGCCGAACTCCTCGCACAGCTCCAGGTCGACGGGGTACTGGTTGTAGAAGTCCGAAGCGGGATCGGGGGAAAAGCGCCCCTGGGCCTCCAGGAAGTCGTCCCAGGCAACCTTGCCCTTACCATGAGTGCGGGTCTCGCCCTCTACCTGGTAGGCAGCGGTGGCGCCGCCAAAGACAAAGTCCTCGGGAAACTGCGCGGGCGGGTTGGTGACGCTAGCAGGGTTAACGGACATGATGATCCAATCGTCTAAATCGAAGGGCCAGCCGGTCTTGGATGGTCGGCTGGCCCTAGGCGTTACTTACTTCGAGAGTTGCTCGGAGATGAAGGCGAGAGACTTGTCGCCGTTCTGGGAGAGCTCGATGTACTGCTTACCGCGGCAGGCGACGCACTTGTTGCCCACACGCTCGCAGTCCTTCTGAAGGTCGGCCAGGTAGCTTGCGGCCTGCGGGGCCAGGACGACCAGGTCAAAGTCGGGGAGCATGTCGACGTGGTTGCCATATGCCTCGGCAGCGGTCTCAAGATTGATGCCGCGCTCCTTGGCGGCCTTGGCCAGCGCGTTGGCGAGCAGACCCGAGGTTCCGCCGCCCTGGCAGAGCACGAGCACGCGCTTGCCGTTGAGGTCGCTGGCGGTCGTAGCCTCGGCAGCGGGTGCTGCAGAAGCGGCAGGGGAGTCGACCTTCACGGCCTCGGCTGCAGCGCCGGCGGCAACGCTCTTGGCGTCAGCCTTGCCCTGGAAGGCATCGTTGAGCTTGGCGGCCTTCTCGGCGTTCTTGGCGGCGAGCTCCTCCTGGGAGATCTCGGCCTCCTCGGCGCACTTCTGGGCGTCATAGGCACGGAAGAACGGATAGTACAGGACAAAGTCGACGACCAAGATGAGGGCGAGCATCACAAAGGCGAGCGGCTGGAAGCCCAAGCCCATGATGGTGCCGATGGGGCCGGGAACGGTCCAGGGCAGGGTGTACATAAAGCCGTTCATGCCCAAGAAGTCGATAAAGATTTTGAGGATCCAGATGTTGGCGATCGGGGCAAAGACAAACGGGACAAAGAAGACGGGGTTGAGCACGATGGGTGCGGCGAACAGCAGCGGCTCGTTGACGGCAAAGCACACGGGGACGATGGCTGCCTTACCGACGGCACGCATCTCCTGGGATTTGGCCAGGAAGCAGAACATAAAGACCAGGACGAGCGTGGCGCCGGTGCCGCCCATGCAGACGACGAAGTACTGGGCACCCTGGGTCAGGACAGCGGAAGCGTGCTGGCCAGCCTGGAACGCAGCCAGGTTGTCGGTCATGTTGGCAACGAGGGCGGCGGCGATGGCGGGCTCGACGATCGAGGGGCCGTGGACGCCGACGAACCAGAACAGGCTCATAGCGCCGTAGATCACAGCGAGGCCGATGTAGCCGTCGGCAGCGGTGAACAGGGGCTGGAACACTTGGATGACGCCCTGGGCAAAGCAGAAGCCAAAGGCAGCGCGGAAGACGATGTCAAAGACCCAAAAGACGGTGATGCAGACGGAGAAGGGGATGATGTCCTTAAAGGTCTGCGAGATGTTGGGCGGAACCTGCTCGGGCATCTTGACGGTGATGTTGCGCTTAATGAAGAACTTGTAGATGATGCCGGTCACAAAAGCAGCGATGAAGGCGGTCAGCAGGCCCTTGGAACCAAGGTAGGTGGTGTTGAAGCCGCTGGCGGCGTCCGTGGCGATCGTGTCGCTCGAAAGGAGCAGGAAGCCGATGATGGCCGCGCACATGCACGAGATAAAGTTGATCTGGTTATTCTTGGGCAGGTCGCGGTTCTGCGCGTCGGCGAAGTGCTTGGCCGTGGTGGCGGCACAGGCGATGGCCAGGATGCCCATGGAGTAGTTGTAGCACTTCCACAGGGCGTTGTTGATGTCATCGGGCCAGTAGAAACCCCAGATGTTGGGGACCGAGGCTACCAGACAGAAGATGGACGAGAAGATGATGATGGGGATGACGGAGATAAAGCCGTCGCGGATCGCCTTGAGGTACTTGTTGCGGGCGATCGCGTTGAAAAAGGGCTGGCCCTTTTCGATGATGGCGATGAGTTGCTCCATACAATGCTCCTAAGAGTCGGTGGGTTAGCAACGATGGTAGCTTTTGGCGTTCGGTTGCCAAAATGTTGACGTTGCCATTTTGTGACACAAAATAAGACGCGAACCGGTGGTTCCTGTGCCTGCGAACCATCGATTCCTTACGCGTGAACGTTTGAGCCGCCCGGTGGCCCTGTGTTTGCGCAATGGCAACGTTAACATTTGGACGACAAAAGCCGTCCGGGGAAGCGGGATTGTCGGTGAACGGTAGGTTTTGGGTGGTAAGCGTATTGCGGGGAGGCGTTGGATATACTTGGAGGCGTTCATTTTGTCTGTTGGGATGTCTGCGATGGCATCGTTGACATAGAAAGATCGACCTATGGCCGCTGTTAAAAAATCGGTTTCCGTTAAGGACGTGGCGCGTCTCGCGGGCGTCTCGGAGCAGACGGTCTCGCGCACCGTGCACGATTCGCCCAGCGTGCGTCCCGAGACCAAGGAGCGCGTGCGTGCCGCCATGCGCGAGCTGGGGTATCGTCCAAACTTTGCCGGCCGTTCGCTGCGTCGCGGCAAGTTCAAGACCGTCGGCGTCGCCATGTTCAACATTACCGGTACCGGCAATCTCGACCGCATGGAGGGCTTTGCCGCCGCCGCCGACAAGCACGGCTATGCCATCACCCTTACTAAAGTAGATGGACATCCCTATACCCTCGAGAGCGCATCGTCGCGCATGAGCGCACTGCCGGTGGACGGCATGGTCGTGATCATGAACCGCATGCCGGCGGACTTTGGCTCCTTCGAGCCACTGCCCGGTATGCAGACGGTGCTCGTTACCATGCTGGAGCACCCGCTGTGCTCGACGGTTGATAACGATCAGTTCGATTGCTCGCGCCAGGTTGTCGAGTACTTGCTGGGGCAGGGGCACAAGACCGTGCACTTTATCTCGTGTCCCGAGCGCTCGCTTTCGGGCATGCAGCGCGAGGAGGGCTGGCGCGAGACATTGCGTGCGCATGGTATTGAGCCGCCGCGACTCGTCCGTGGCGATTGGACGGCACAGAGCGGATATGCCGCCGGTCAGGCTCTGGCGGACGATCCGACCTGTACGGCCATTTATGCTTCCAACGACGCCATGGCCTACGGCTGCATTCGCGGGCTCGAATCGCGCGGAAAGCGCGTGCCCCAGGACGTGAGCGTAGTGGGTGTTGACGATAGTCTGGGCGACATCGTGCCTGACCGTCGCCTGACCACGGTGCGCTTTGACAACAAGCGCGTCGGCATGTGGGCGGTCGACAAGATTGCCGGCGCCGAGGGGGGTGCGTCTGGCGTGGAGCACATGCTGATCCCCGGTATGCTCGTAGAGGGCGATACGGTACGCGATTTGCGTTAGGGTGCGGTCCTGTTTGGGTTGCCGCTAATTGTGTTCGATATTGTTCAGATTGGTTTAAAAACCGTTCACGGGCGAAAATCGACCGTTCATAGCTCGAAATTGCGTTTTGCATTGTTCTGTTTTGTTTGAATGTTAATGTTTCTGTCATACACAACGCAGCGCGTATGCCCGGACGCGATGCTCTCCATTGGTTCATATGTGAAAGGAACGCAATATGGCAACCAAAGAAGAAATCTCGATGGTTGGATTCGAGATCGTCGCATACGCGGGTGACGCCCAGACTGATCTGCTTGCAGCGCTCGATGCTGCTCGCGAGGGTGATTTTGAGAAGGCCGAACAGCTGCACAAGGATGCGAGCGATGCACTCATTGGCGCCCACGACACGCAGACCAAGCTGCTTTCGCAGGAGGCCGGCGGCGGCGAGATGGAGATGACCTTCATCATGGCCCACGCTCAGGACACCCTCATGACCACCATGATCTTGGAGAAGCAGACCCGCTTTACCATCGATGCCTACAAGCGCATCGCCGCACTCGAGGCTAAGCTCGCCTAACGAGCTCGCACAACCTCGTCCCCTTCCAAAAACCCTGCCGCTATCCGCGGCAGGGTTTTTCTGTATCCCACCTATCTAGGTTGCGGCGAAATAGAGGTCGACAGCCCCAAATGACCCGCTTTTCCCGTCCCCGGAGGATCGGTTGGCAGCGCTCGCCACGAAACTGGCTCATCTACTACGTTTAACCCGATACCCTCGAACACACCCGCGTTTCATGAAAAATCGCAGGACTTCTACCTGCGGTTTTGTTTTTTCGCTTTGTGGCATGGTCGGGGATGGGCGGTTAAACGTAGTAGATGGGCCCATTTCATGGCGGGCGGATCATGCAGCAGCTTGTTGCGCCTCCTGCCGTTCGGTTTTTCGATGGGTGGGTATACTTCCATCCGCAATACAGGCCGGAATGAGGAGGTATCCAAATGCCGGACAACGGATCAATTCAAAAAAGAGACGCGCAAAAAAGAGACGCGTATGAGATGGCTCATGGGCGTCCTGTCCAGATAACCGAGCATACGACGGTAACCGAGCTGCAGCCCAGCCTGTCCGATGTCGTGTGCGCAAACAAAAAGCTGCAGATTGGCTTTATCGTTGCGCTCGTGGTGCTGGCGCTGCTGTCGGGCTTTGTAGCTCGTCCGCATTTTGCCGATACCAAGACTTGGGACTCCACCGTCGAGGTCATCGATCAAAAGAAGGGCAATGTTTTGGCGCTCACGACCTCGTGCGTGGCGCTGTCTGCGGGCATTACCGCGCTGCCGGGTGATACGGGAACGCCGGTTGCCGAGCAGCTCGCGCAGCTTTCAGGCAACTTGGGCATCGTGCTTGCCGTGCTCTATCTCGAGAAATATCTGCTGACTATTTTGTGGTCGGTTGGCCTAGGCATCTTAATCCCGTTTGCGTTGGTGCTCTTTGCGGTGTCGCTTGGCATTCATGGGCGCTGGAGCACGAGCACCGTCCTGCGCCGCGTGGCGACTCGCGTGTTGGTGGTCGCCATGATCGGCATGGCGTTGGTGCCTGCAAGCGTATGGGTGTCGCAAAAGGTCGATGAGACGTATCAGGTGAGTATCGAGCAGACAGAGCAAAAGGCGACTGAAGCGAGCAAGGCGAGCTTCACAAAGAGCGAGAAGAAATCCGAGACCACGGAAAACAAGAATGTGCTTGAGCAGCTGACCGATGGGGCATCGAGTTTACTCACATCGGTGACCGACAGTGCCAAGTCGATGACCGATAAGGTGGTGCAACAGGTGACCGATCTGATCGAAGGCGTCATCGTGATGATCGTGACCTCGTGCGTTATCCCGTTGCTGGTGCTCGCGGCGTTTCTGTGGCTGGGGCACACGCTGCTGGGGATCGATATCTCTGGCCCGGCGAACTATTTGACGGGTCGTTTTCTGAGGGCTCCGTCCAAACATGCCAAGAAGAGCGGACAGTCTGAGTAGGCGGCAAAGCGATCCTTGGAAGACCAACCGTAAGAAGGGCGGCCGAGACACGTTCTCGGCCGCCCTATTTGTTTGTTGAATACGTGGCAGGCTAGGTTTTCCCGTTCCCAAACGGTCAGCAATCATCCGTGAACGATATTTGTTCAAAAAAGAACAAAGATAAACAAATAGTTGTTGCAGTTACTGTTCGAATGTGTTCAAATAAACATGAACAGTGAAGAACCGCACATTCAGATGCC
>JAHYYN010000006.1:0-8693 GCA_019424945.1 Collinsella sp.
ACGAGCGTACGGCTTCTGGAGCTCGGGGCTTCCAGACCTGCGACGACCTCGTTAAGCGCACGGATGCCCAGCTCGCGGTGGCGAAACTTCACAGACGTCAGAATCGAGTTGGGAATCGTCTTGTAGAGCTCATCGTCGAAGCCGATCACGGACACGTCGTCGGGCACACTGAGCCCTTTGTCACGTAGAGCCATCATCACGCCGTTTGCCATGCAGTCGTTAGCAGCGAGGACCGCCGTGCAATCGGGTTTATCGGCAAGCACAAGGCCCGCGGCATAGCCACTATCCGCATTCCAATCGCCCTGCAGAGGCTCGGGCGGCTCAATGCCACGCGCCTCGAGTGCCGCACGCCAACCTTTCATACGACACTGGCTCGACAGCGACTCTTTCTTACCAGAGACGAAGTACACGTTCTTGTGCCCGCGATTCAAGAAGTACTCGCACGCCATGCGCGCACCACCCTCTTGATCGTCACTGACGGTAGAGCAGGTAGGATGCTCCATCGGCGTGATAATCACCGTCTTGAGGTCTTTCGGCGCCTCAAAGGTATCAAAGTCATCGACCATCTGGCGCAGATTGAAGATCATGCCATCAACAGGCAGCTGCGACATCCTGCGCGCTGCGTCGGCAAGGGTCATCTTCTCCCCTGCCCGCTTTTTGATCATCGTGAGCGCAAAGCCGCGTTCTTCGGCGGCATCGGCGATACCGTCAATCATGTCCACGGCGCCGCCCGACAAGTGAAACATCACCACGCCGATGCACCCGTAACGGCCCAACTTGAGCGAACGCGCGGCAAAGTTGGTTCGAAACCCGAGCGCCTCCATTGCGGAATGGACTTTATCGCGTGTCGACTCTCGCACGCTATCGGGCTCGTTGATCACACGCGACACCGTCTTGAGAGAAACACCTGCGGCAATCGCCACATCGTTCATCGAGACGTTTTTCTTGTCCATCGTTGCCACTGCTTCTCCAGTCGGTTTTGCATCGCTTGTTTTTTGTGTTCTAGCATACACTACCTGCCCGACTGACAAATCAGCCGTTTATCGGACAATATCGACCGTTCACCCGTAAATCCTTGTTGCTCTTCCAAAAATGTCTTACGTTGTCATTAACGAAATGACAACGTTGTCATTTGGCAATGCCTTCCTTAAGCAGGAAGGCTTCCGGGCAGTCCTGACCATCCATCGACGACCAGTTCCATCCACATGCGTCGCGCATTAAGTAGCAAAGGAGCTCTATGGACGCCATCGTAAAGATGCTCGAAAAGCATCAACCGTTCTTTGAGAAGATCTCGAGGAACGTCTACCTCCAGGCCATTAAGGACGGATTCCTTGGGTGCATGCCCATCGTCCTCACCTCTTCGATCTTCCTGCTGATCGCCACCCTTCCCGGCGTAGTCGGCATCACGCTGCACCAGCCGCTTATCGACTGGTGCAACAAGCTGTACAACTTCACCATGGGCGTTATGGGCATCATGGTTGCTGGCACCACTGCCAAGAACTTCACGGCTTCCATGAACCGTCGCATGCCCGCCGGCAAAGTGCTCAACGACGGTTCCACCATGGTGGCCGCCCAGTGCAGCATGCTGCTGCTCGCCGTTACGCAGTTCACCACCAAGTTCAACGGCTCCGAACTTTCGGTCTTCGATTGCACCAGCATGGGCACGCGCGGTCTGTTCTCGGCCTATATCGCCGCGTTCATCACCGTGTGGGTCTACAAATTCTGCGTCTCGCGCGATCTGACCATTAAGCTGCCCAAGGAGGTCCCGGGCGCCATCGCTCAGAACTTCCGCGACATTATCCCCTTTGGCGGCGCCGTCATCATCTGCGGCATCATCGATGTCGTCGTGCGCAACCTCATGGGCGTTCCGTTCTCCGAGCTGCTTATCAAACTGCTCTCCCCGCTCTTTACCGCTGCAGAAACCTATCCTGGCCTTATCCTTATCCAGGCAGCCACCGCGTTCTTCTGGTTCATCGGCGTCCACGGCCCCTCGATCGTCCAGCCGGGCATCGACCCCATCCGTCTTGCCAACCAGGCCGAGAACCTGCAGGTTCTGCTGGCAGGCGGCCACCCCGCCCACTCCCTCACCTTTAACATGTCGCTCGTGGGTGAGTTCGGCGGCACCGGCGCCACGTTCATCGTGCCGCTTCTGCTGATTCTCTTCATGAAGTCCAAGCAGCTCAAAGCCGTCGGTAAGGCCTCGATTGTCCCTGTTGCCTTCGCCGTCAACGAACCGCTGCTCTTTGGCGCGCCGATGATCCTTAACCCCTACATGCTCATCCCCTTTGTTGCCGCCGGCTGCGTCAACGTGAGTGTTGCCAAGTTCTTTATCGACAATGTGGGTATGAACGGCTTCTCCTTCGTGGTGCCTTGGGCTACCCCTGCCCCCATCGGCATCTTCATCACCACGAACTTCCAGCTTATCGCCCTGGTATTTGTCGCGATCATCATCTTGCTGGACGCCATCATCTACCTGCCGTTCTTGAAGGCATACGATAAGCTGCTCTGCGACCAGGAGGCCGAGCGCGCCGCCGAGCTGGGTCTCGAGTCCGATGGTGCCGCCGCCATCGCCGCCAACGCCCCTGCGCCCGCTGTCGAGCAGGCTACCGCTTCCGTCGAGACGACCGCTGCCGCCGCCGACAGCAAGCCTGTCGCCGATCAGCCCGAGCCCGCTGCCGATGCATCCGCCAAGAAGGATGTCGATGGCCTGAAGGTCCTCGTCCTGTGCGCCGGCGCCGGCACCTCTGCCATGCTTGCCAACGCCATCAAGGAAGGTGCCGCACAGACCGGAGAGAACATCGCTTCCTCCGCAGGCGCCTATGGCCAGCACACTGCCATCATGGATCAGTACGACGTCATCGTGCTCGCTCCGCAGGTTCGTAGCTACTACAACGACATGAAGGCCGACACCGATCGTCTGGGCATTAAGCTGCTCGCCCCGCGCGGTAAGGAATATATCGACCTTACTCGCGACCCCGCTGGCGCCATCAAGTGGCTCCGCGAGAACCTCGACTAGTTCCTCCCTCTGTTGGTGCCCGGATCCCCAGTTCGGGCACCTCTCCCTATTCGTATCCCACAGAAAGGATGACTCATGACCAACCCCATGCAGTTCCCCGACGGCTTTGTGTTTGGCGGCGCCACCGCCGCTTACCAGGTTGAGGGTGAGACCCGCACGCACGGCAAGGGCAAAGTGCCCTGGGACGATTTCCTGGCTGCTCAGGGTCGCTTCTCCCCCGATCCCGCAAGCGATTTCTACAACAAGTACCCGGTCGATATCGACTTGTGCCAGCGCTTCGGCATCAACGGTATTCGCGTCTCCATCGCTTGGAGCCGTATCTTCCCCAACGGCACCGGTGAGATTAACCCCGAGGGCGTCGCTTTCTATCACGAGCTTTTCGCCGCCTGCAACAAAGCTGGCGTTATCCCCTATGTCACGCTCGATCACTTCGATACGCCCGAGGCCTTCTACCAGGACGGCGGCGAGGGCTTCCTGACGCGCACGACCATCGACGCCTTTGTCGAGTACGCCAAGTTCTGCTTTGCCGAGTTCACCGAAGTCAAGCACTGGTTCACCTTTAACGAGATTCCCGCGACCGCCGAGGGCAGCTTTATCGTCGGCAACTGGCCGCACGGCGAGAAGTACCGCCTGGACAAGGCCTTCCAGCTCATGCACAACATGATGGTGGCCCACGCCAAGGCTGTCGTCGCTTTCCATGAGGGCGGCTTTGAGGGCGAGATCGGCATTGTCCAGAACCTGGAGCCCAAATATCCCCTCGACCCCAACAACGCCGCCGACTGCGAGGCAGCTCGCATGGCCGACGTCATCAACAACCGCTGGGTACTCGACGCCACCTTCCGCGGCCACTATGCAGCCGATATCATGGAGGCTGCGACCAAGCTGGCCCATATCGCCGGCGGCGAGCTCGACGTCCGCGACGAGGACATCGCCGCACTGACCGCCGCGCTCCCCTACAACGATTGCCTGGGCGTCAACACCTACAAGTGCCAGTTCCTGCGTGCCGCCGAGGGCGAAAACGACATCAACCACAATGGCACCGGCGACAAGGGCTCCTCGCGCTGGTTCCTCAAGGGCGTGGGCGAGTCATGCGTGCGCGAAGGCGTACCCACCACCGATTGGGACTGGATCATCTATCCCGAGGGCCTCTACGACCTGCTGCTCCGCATTAAGAACGATTACCCCAACTACAAGAAGATCTACATCACCGAGAACGGCATGGGCTATAAGGACGACTTCGAGGACGGCTTTATCGACGACGCCCCTCGCATCGACTACATGCGTCAGCATCTCGCGTGGATCCTCAAGGCAATCGACGGCGGCGTGAACGTCGACGGCTACTTTGTGTGGTCGCTGCAGGACCAGTTCTCCTGGACCAACGGCTATAACAAGCGCTACGGCCTGTTCTACATCGACTTCGAGACCCAGAAGCGCTATCCCAAGGCGAGTGCGTACTGGTACAAGAACGTCGCGGAGACCGGCCTGCTTATGGCCTAACTTTTGCCGCATACCCCCTGTCGGCCGCATGCGAATCCCTCCACGGGTTCGCATGCGGCCTTTTTGTTTTTGGTGGGCTCGAGCGGATCATTCGTCTCGATCTGTAACACGTAACCGAGTATTCCGGCCCTACCTGTTACAGATCGAGACAAACGTTCGAACCAATCCAAACAATCTCAATCTGTAACGTTTGGCCGAGTTTTTCGGTCCCAACCGTTACTGATTGAGACAATTAGATAGTCAAATCCGCGCTTTCCAAGCAGCTATGAAGCACGGCTCTTTCCTTGCTTTCAGTATCACGAACATATTTTCGGTATCATTTAATGTTATTATGATACCGAAAATATGTTCGTGATACTGAACGGAGCGGCATGCGCCAGTTTGATTACGCCACAGTCCCAGCGGAACTCGAGGTAACTCCAATCACCAACCTTCTCCTCTCGATACGCGAGCATAAAGGCCGTCAGCTTGTTCTGGGTCAAGTCAGACCCGAGCTTCTATCGTCCCTTATGGAGGAAGCTAAGATCCAAAGCACCCAATCCTCCAACGGACTTGAAGGAATTGTTACCACCCAAAAAAGACTCAAAGCAATCATGGCGTATTCCGCCAAGCCAAGCTCCCGCGCAGAGGAAGAAATCGCTGGATACCGAGATGCGCTGTCGCTTATTCACGAGCAGCACGATTTCATTCCCGTAACGCCATCGGTCATTTTGCAGTTGCATCGTAACCTCATGGCACACACAGCAATCTCGTATGGGGGCCATTGGAAAGATAGCGATAACGAAATCATCTCCATCGACGATCAAGGCAATCGATTTGTGCGCTTTAGGCCGCCTTCGGCCCTGGCAACCCCCGGACTTATCGAAGAAGCCTGTCGGTCCCTCAATGATGCCTTATCTCGTCAAGTTTGCGACCCCCTCCTTATATCATTGCGCTTCATCTTCGATTTTGTCAGCATTCATCCCTTCAACGATGGCAATGGTAGGATGAGCCGGCTCCTTACAACGCTGCTACTCGAAAAGACTGGATACGACGTTGCGCGTTACATCAGCATCGAACGTCTCATTGAAGACAATAAAGCGCTTTACTACAACGCCCTCGCCGCAAGCTCCACTGGATGGAATGAAAATCAAAACACCGAAGTGCCCTTTATCCGTTTTATGCTCGGAACCATCTTGGCGGCCTACCGACAGCTCGAGCAGCACACTCAGATTGAATCTGGCACTCACCCCATGTCGAAGCAAGCACGTATAGCTGCTCTATTTCAGCAGAGACCCGGCGTCATCAAGAAATCCGACATCCAGTCCAACTGCCCCGATATCAGCGAGATAACCGTTAAACGAACCCTCAGTCAGCTTGTTGGTTGCAGCGCAATCGAGAAAACAGGAGCGGGTCGTTCGACGGGCTACACACTCAAAGACGTCCACGCCCTGGAATTATTCTTGCAATCCGCAATACCCGACGGCAGGTCAGAAATTACAAAAGAGTCCCCAAAGGACAAACTCCTTGAACGCATAAACCGCGCGGAAGATGAAAGCAGAGACGAACTCTACGAAGACTACGGTTCATTCTCAAGGAATATCAAAGCGAAATACGAAGTCTAGCCATACCTCAGAATGGCCTCACCCTTGTTGCCCAAAACTATTTGCGAGTCATTTTCCGCGTCATTGTAAAACGATAATCCCCGCGCCGGCAGAGGGCAGACGTATCGCCTGCAGCGTTAACTAGCAGATGACCTGCGTGTGTTCCTCGATGGCGGCGCGATCTCCATCAGCAATACCCGGTTCGCATACCACGGCGTCTAAATTGTCCAGGCGACAGAAGGTATAGAAATCGCGCTTGCCGATCTTGCTGGAGTCGGCGATCAGATAGCGCGAGTCCGCCTTGCTAAAGGCGAGCTGCTGGATACGGCCCTCGTCCATGTTGGACGTGGATACGTCACCGTCCAAGATACCGTTGGCGCCGATAAACGCCGCATCGATGCCCAGCGCACGTAGGGTATCCTCGGCCGTCGGCCCCACAAAAGCGGCAGTGCGGCGGCGGTACATACCGCCCACGAGGCACAGCTCGCAGTCCTCGCGCTCCTCGAGCAGGTTGAACACCGAAAGCGAATTGGTCACGATACGCAGGCGAAACGCCGGCAGCATCGAGGCCATCTGCTCAACCGTGGTGCCCGTACCCAAAAAGATGGTCGAGCCTTCCTCGATAAGCTCCACAGCGCGGCGTGCGATCTGCAGCTTTTCCTCGGCATGCTTGGTGCGCTTTTCACTGTGCGAATACTCATGGCGCAACATAGCGTGTGGACGACCCTGCGCACTACGGGCGCCGCCGTGCACGCGCTCAATCTCGCCTAGGCTCGCAAGCTCCTCAAGATCGCGGCGAATCGTCATATCCGAGACGCCCAGCGCATCCGAAATCTCCTTGACCGAGACCGTGCCCTGCTCCTCGAGCAGCTGACGAACCTTATCCTGTCGCTCTGCCTTAATCACGATGAATCCTCGCCGTTCTTTGCGCGCATATCATTCAAACAGTAACGAACAAATTGTATCAGACTCGTACGCGTCAAAAATGAACGCCCGCACAGCTCCAATCATCACTTTTTTGAGAAAAATACCCCCTGCTTTAGTGAGATGTAGTGATAATCTCGCCTGTTCGCGCTACAGTTTATCAGAAATACCTCGATGTTAGGAACCAAATGATCACTTCCGAGCTTTTCGGCACCGCGCCGTGCGGTACCCCCGTTCATCGCTACACCCTCAACGGGCCCGAGATCTGCGTTCGCATTATGGACTATGGCGCCACCGTGCTTGGTATCGATGTGCCCGACATTCCTGGCAACGTACGCGATGTGGTGCTGGGCTTCGATAAGCTCGAGGATTACTTTGACAACCCCGCCTGCTTTGGCGCGACCATCGGCCCCGTGGCAAACCGTACCGCGGACGCCACGATCACCATCGACGGCACAGACTGGCATCTGCCCGCCAACGAGGGCGCCAATAACCTGCACAGCGATCTTGAGCTCGGCCTTCATAAGCGCGTGTGGGATGTTGAGCTCGACGAGGTCCACAACGCCGTGCGCATGACTACCTCGCTTGAGGACGGCGAGCTGGGCCTGCCCGGCAACCGCACGTTTATGGCCGTGTTTACCGTTACGCGCACCGGCGCCTTCCGCATCGAGTACGGCTGCGAGAGCGACCGCGCCACCTACGTGTCCATGACCAACCACACCTACTTCAACCTTGCCGGCCACAACGCCGGCATGGACTGCGAGCATTTCTTTGTTGCCAACGCCGGCCACTACCTGCCCATTAACGAGCAGAACATCCCCACCGGCCAGATTGCTCCGGTCGACGGCACGCCGTTTGACTTCCGCGAGCTGCGCCCTGTCGCCCCCGGCATGGAGTCCGACGATCCGCAGATTAAGCAGGCCCGCGGCTACGACCACTGCCTGTGCATCGACGGTTATCAGTACGGCCGCAACCTGCGCCGCGCGCTGCATGTCGAGGAGATGTGGACCGGTCGCGAGCTGGATTACTATACCACTGCTCCGGGCGTGCAGCTCTACACCGGCAACTGGCTGGGCGACGAGCACGCCAAGGACGACGCCAATTATGGCTGGGGTGCTGGCTTTGCCCTCGAGGCCGAAATGTATCCCGACACGCCGCACCATACACTGTTCCCCCAGGGCATCGTGGGCCCGGGTCATCCCTACAGCAATGTCATCGAGTACCACTTTATGAGGCACTAAGCCCATAACGCAATAAATCGCACAGCAGCGCCCGCCGACACCACCGCCGACGGGCGTTTTGCTACCTAGTCATTGGGGACGTTCTTAAACGGCTAGTCGTTAGGGACAGTCTTTGCCGAATGTGGCCGCCGCATCATCGATGATGCCGTGTCCTCGCGCGCAATGGTGGCGTCCGTCCCGCTTCGACCGTCGCGTTACGGCGCGAGAACATCCAGCGGAACAACTTGGACGCCACGCTCGGTAACATAGGCTTGCGAACCAAACCCGATGATCACGACTTTCGAAACCGGCGGGTTGTTTCCGGCGGCAACCATGCGCTTCTCGACAGCAACAAGGCTGTCAGACGCCTCTTCGATTTGAGCAGAGCTGAGCTTGATTTCGACCGGAATCCACGTTCCGCCGGGAGCCGCAATGACCGCATCGACTTCTAGA
>JAHYYN010000060.1:0-1631 GCA_019424945.1 Collinsella sp.
CTCGTCGCTCACCATGGGCGAGCTGCGCGCGCTCGATGAACAGGACGGCGCCACGTTCTACGAGCGCCTGGACCGCGAGAAGATGAACTACGGCTGGATCGAGGGCTCGCCGGAGTTTAAGGCCGAGGTTGCCAAGCTGTATCGTCGGGAGGTCAATCCCGATCACATTCTGCAGACCAATGGCTGCACGGGCGCTAACCTCAACGCCATCATGGCTGTGGTCGAGCCCGGCGACCATGTTATCGCCGAGTGGCCCACCTACGCGCCGCTCTACGAGATTCCGCGCACGCTGGGCGCCGAGGTCGAGTATTGGGAGCTTCGCGAGGAACTCGGCTGGAAGCCCGATATCGAGGAACTCAAGCGCTTGGTGCGCCCCAACACCAAGCTTATCTGCATAAACAACGCTTCGAACCCCATCGGTACGGTGCTCGATGCCGATATGCTCGGCCAGATTGCCGAGATCGCCCGTTCGGTGGGCGCCTACGTGCTGTGCGACGAGGTGTATCTGCCGCTCGAAAACACTGAGTCCTTTATGTCGATGGTCGACATGTACGAGAGGGCCATTGTCACCAACTCGTTGTCGAAGACCTATTCGACGCCTGCGGCCCGCGTGGGCTGGGTCCTGGCCGACGAAGAGGTGTCCAACCGCATCCGTACCTATCGCGATTACACCATGATCTGCGGCGGCGTGTTCAACGATGCCCTGGCGACCTATGTGCTTGAGCACAAGGATAAGATTCTCGAGCGCAATCGCAAGATCGTGTTTGGCAACCGCGATATCGCGCAGGCTTGGATCGATACGCAGCATCGCGTTTCCTGGACGGCCCCGCAGGGCGTGTCCACCTCGTTTATCCAGCTGGATATTCCCGAGGACGACGAGGAGTTCTGCAGACGCCTGCTGTCCGAGAGGGGAGTGCTGCTGGTCCCCGGTAGCCGTTTTGAGCTTCCCTGCGGCGCACGCCTGGGCTACTGCGCGAGCGAGGACGTTCTGCGCGAGGGCCTGAGGCTTTTGGGCGAGGCACTGGCGGAGTTCGATCGCTAGGATTCCGATGGTCTTCGGGGGCCTTATCCAAATTAGCCGAAGATAATCGAAAACGGATCCGTTTCCCTAGTGAAGCGGGTCCGTTTTTCTATACCGAGAAGTCAAGTTGTTACAAATGGGGCCGTAAAGCGAGCCGGTATCCGCTGGGCCTTATACTGAGTTTCCGGTGAACGGTATCAAGCGTCTGGTAAACGGTAATTTATTTACCAGAAATGAATAGGACAAACTTTTTTCTGAATAAAAATGAAAATGGTTGAGACGCGGTGTGAACCGCTAATTCTATTCATAGGTTTATTGGAAATATGCAATTTGAGGATGGTTTAACAAAGTTTAGTTCCATTTGATTTTAGGATTAAAACGCGTTTAAGCACGTAAATACGCTTTATTAAGATGAAGTGTGCCATGCGTGAAGTATATGTGTATGCCGTTCACCCCCTATAAAAAACCGTTCGGGGGCAAGGTGGAAGTATGAGCTGATTTTGGATATAAATATGTCGTCAGCAATAACGCCTCACACGGAGGGGCGCTAACGAATCGGCCGAAAGGCCCGAAAGAAAGGTAGGAGGCCATGACGAAAGGTCTGCACGTG
>JAHYYN010000061.1:0-8018 GCA_019424945.1 Collinsella sp.
AAGGCTCTTTTTTGCTTTGCACGCCCTTGGCCCACTCGGCACTGGCTCTCATGGCGTTCTCGAGGGCCTCGCGCAGTTTTTGGTCTTCGATGGGCGCCACTTGGCGCTCAATCTCGGTGCGCTCGGCATCGCTGAGGTCGGCGTGCGGAGCCGGCGGGCGCTCGGTCACGGCCGGGCGCAGGCGCTCCTTGGCGGCGGGTGGCGTGTGACCGGGCGCGGTGGTTTTGAACACCAGGCCGTCCACATGCGCACCGGCGCGCTCCATGCGCGCGCGGATGATCTCGCGCAACAGCGTCATTTCCTGCGTCCACGAGGGCGAGTCGAGATATACCAGCAGCTCATTGGACTCGGGCAGGTAGCGCAGACCCGTCACATGCCGCCCCTCGCGCGTGCCCGAGCACACCGCGTTCCACGCGCGATAGACCGCACGCGACTCCTCGGCGGCCTCCATCTGCGCACGGCGCTCAGGGGTCGCAGCCGCCAGGATGCGCTGGCGCTCTGCGTTCAAAAAGCCACTGAAGGCGACCGTCTCGCTCTCGCGCTCGTAATTAGCACGTCTCACCCATGCTCACCACCTTGGCTCGATCAAGCAGGTCATCGGTAAAGTACCCCAGGTTGGTCGTGGTTATGACCGTCTGGATATCATCGCCGATCAGCCGCAGGAAAGCGCCGCGACGCTCGCCGTCGAGCTCGCTCATCACGTCGTCCAAAAGCAGCAGTGGGGCGGTGCCCAGGACATCGCGAGCCACGGCCACCTCGGCCACCTTCCAGGACAGCACCAACGTTCGCTGCTGTCCTTGGCTGGCAAATGAACGGGCGGAGCGACCCGCCACGGTAAATTCAATCTCGTCGCGATGCGGTCCCACCAACGTCACGCCGCGGCGAATTTCCTCGTCGGCGTGCTCATCAAGGGCGGCCAGCATGCGCTCGTACGCCCAGCCCTTCAGCTCTTCGCGATCCTCGACCTGGGGTAAATCCCCCAGCGTGGACGCATAGGACACGTTGGCGGCTTCACCGGACGCTACTTGCCCGTAGGCAGCGCGCACATGGCCCGCCAGCCGGTCGAGCAGGGCCAACCGGTGCACGAGCAGGGCCGAGCCCGCGCGGGCAATCGATTCGTTCCACGCGCCGAGCATCTCGCGGCAGCACCAGGTCTCCTTGAGCAGGGCGTTACGCTGGGTCACGCAGCGCCCATAGGTGTTCGCAAGATCGGCATAGCGTGCGCTCAGTTGCATGCCAAAGTCATCGAGGGCGGCGCGGCGCACACTGGCGCCCCGCTTAACCATGTCCAGATGGTCGGGGCAAAACAGCACGCTCGGCAGAACCCCGCGCACACCGGCGGCAGAGCATTTCTTGCCGTTGCGGCTAAACGAGCGCTTACCGTCCTCCGCGCTCAGTCCCATATCAAGCACGCGGCCGTCGCCCTCGAGTCTCAGCTCGACCTTGCACGAGCCCACGCCGTCATGGACGAGCTCAGCTGCGGTCGGATGCCTAAACGAGGCGCCGCTCGTCAGCAGCTGCAGCGCCTCTATGAGATTGGTCTTTCCCGCCGCGTTGGGTCCCGCAAGTATCGTCACGCCCTCGTCCAGGGCAAGGCGATAGCTATCGAAGCTGCGGTAGTGCGCAACGGAAAGATCGCGGGCGAATATGGTCATGGCGCAGCGCTAGATGCGGACCGGCATGACTAGGTACAGGTAGTTGATCTTGTCGTAGGACTTGAAGATGCCCGCCTGCGAGTAGCTCTTGAGCTCCAGCGTGATCTCCTTCTCCTTGGACAGGGCATTGAGGCAGCCGAAGATGTAGTGGTAGTTGAAGGCGATGGTACCCGACTCGCCCTCGGCCTCGACATCGATCGTCTCCTGCGCAAGGTCCTGGTCATTGGAAATGGAGGACAGGCCCATCTGCCCGTTCTCGACATCGATCTCGAACTTGACGGCGGGGTTGGCGCTCGCGATAACGGCCACGCGCTTGAGGGCGGCGTTAAAGGCGGCGACGTCGATCTTGACGCTCGTCACGCACGAATCGGGGATGAGCTGCTTGTAGTTGGGGTACACGCCCTCGATGCGGCGCGACACGTAGGTGGTGTTGCCGGCCTCGAAGACGACCTGGGTGTCGGTAGCCCCGATCATAATGGCCGCCTGGCTGGCCATGATGTTCAGCGCGTCGTTAAAGGCGTCAGCCGGAACGTTGAGCTCAAAGGAGCCCTCGAGGGTCGAGGTCTCGACCTGCGTATCGCACACGGCCAAGCGGAAAGAATCGGTCGCCACCAGGCGCACGGTGTTGTTCTCGACCTTCATGTGCACACCACCCAGGATGGGGCGGGCCTTGTCGGTCGAGGTGACGCGCCACACGCGGCCGACCATTTCGGACAAGATATCGGTCGGCAGCTCCACGGCACTCTCGATGGCATAGGCCGGAAACTCGGGGAAGTCATTGGCATCGAGCGTATTCAGGCGGAAAGAGCTCTTCTCGCAACCAATCAGCACCTGGCGCTCGGACAGCTCAAAGGTGACCGGGGCATCGGGGAGGGTCTTGGTGATATTGGAGAGCATCTTACAGGGGATAACCATCTCGCCCTCTTCTTCGACATGCGCCGCGATGCGATGACGGATCGAGATGGTGTAGTTAGAGGTTTGGAATTCCAAGATGCCGTCTTGGGCCTTAACGAGCACGCCCGACAGGATAGGAAGGGTGGATGCCGAAGCGACACCCTTCATAACGACGCCGATGGCTTGTGTAAGCGAACTCTGGCTGACGGTGAACTTCATCTTTTAATACCTTTCTATAGATATAAATATCTTAATAATAGTAATAGCACTGACGAAACTGTTGATTACTCCCAAAGACGCAGGTCAGACCCGGAAAGAGAATCGACAGCAACCTGTGTGCAACAGGGGAGGTTTTCCACGTTCAAAACCTGCGCAAAACTTTTCATCACCGCGGGTTGGGTTTTAGACACCTTATGCCCGTGGTTTCGACAAGTTTTCAACAGGTGTCTCTATTTCCCTACGAGCGCAGTGTAATTTTATCGCGCAGCGACTTGAGGTCTTCGGTGACGGTGCGGTCTTCCTGGATCATCTTCTGGACCTTTTTGTAGCTCGTGCTGACGGTCGAGTGGTTGCGGTTGCCAAATTCGGCGCCCACCGCCGTGGTCGTCATCTCGCACATCTCGATTGCCAGATAGATGGCAATGTGGCGTGCTTTGGCGATGTTGGCGTTGCGACGCGGGCCGATGAGCTCCTCGTGCGTCACGCCGTACTGCTCTTCGATGACGGACTGAACCGTCTGGACGTTGATCTTTTTGGCCGATGTGTCGAAGTACTGGCTGGCGATGGCGTCGATATCGTCAAAGGTGAGCTCCCCGCCCTCGCGCTCGCGGTCGCCCGCCTCGCCGGCGCAGCGCTCGCAAAAGCTTTCGAGTTCGCGGATGTTGGTGCCCGAGACCTCGGCCATGTGTTTAAAGTGCTCGTCGGTCAGGTGCCCGCCGTCGCCCCCATAGGCCGCCAGCAGCGAGTCGTCGCCTGCCTCGGGAGCGGCGACGATGGTGTTCTCGTAATAGCGCTGCAAGATCTTGTATTTCATCTCGTAGCTGGGCTCTGCGACCAGGCAGAGCATGCCGGCGTTGAAGCGGCTGGTCAGACGCTCGTCCATGCTCAGGTCCTTGGGGGCGCGGTCTGCCGCGATGACGACCTTCTTGTTGTTGCGGATGAACTCGTCCATGAGCTGGAAAAAGTAGTCCACGCTCGCGCGCTTGCCGATGATGTTTTGGATGTCATCGATGATGAGCACGTCCACGCCGTGGTACGCCTGCATGATGGGGGCGTTGCTCTTCTTTTGGCGGTCGAACTCGGTCATCAGGTCGTCCAGATATGCCTGGGAGTTGGCATACTTGACCTTGATCTCGGGCGACTTCTCGGCGAGCTCGTTTTTGATCGCAAGCAGCAGGTGCGTCTTGCCCAGGCCCGATTTGCCGTAGATGAACAGTGATGTGCACGTGCCGCGTTCGTCCGCGAGGGCGGCAAACTTGAGTGCCGAGCGATAGGCATGGCTGTTCTCGGGACCGTAGACAAAGTTCTCAAAGGTAAATTTTGAGTTCGCGGCGAGTGGGGCTCCATCCGTATTCTGCTCGGCCGGCACGGTCGGTGCTGGCATGGGTGAAGCGGGGGTCGCAGCTTGCGTGGATTTAGTCGGCGCTCCGCCCTTCATCTGGTTCATCATGCGACGAAAATCATCGGCCGAGAGCGTGTTCTTGATTGCAATGCCCGAATCCGCGCCCGCCGCTGCGTCGTGGGCGATGGGCATGTGCGTGACGAGCGCGTTCGTTGACGTCGCCGCAGCGGTCGGCAACGGTGCCATGGTTTCACGGGAAACATCGCCGTGCTGGTGCTCGATTGTCGGCGCGTCGCCTGCGGAGGCCGGCGCCGCCGGGGAAGCAGCGGGAGCCGTGGCGGGCGCCGTCGCGGCAGCGGATTCGGCCGCGGCGCCTTGTGGTGCCACGACGTTGAGCGCAATCGGTGCAAAGGCGATTTCTTCCAGATAGGCCTCAATAGTCGGCTGATGCTTTTTGAGCTGCGCGATGGCAAAGCGCGAGGGGGCCTCGATCGTGAGCGTGTCTTCGGTCAGGCTTATGGCGCGCGATTGCCCCAGCATGTTGATGAGGCGTGCATCTTGGCCGTCGCGCTGGCAAAAGGCGATGGCATCCCCCAGGATGATGCTTGCTTCCTCGTCCACTGTCTCTCCCGTTCTTTAGCTCTGAGCTCGCACGCGAGCGGCGCCGAGTTCGGTCAGATGGTATTTCTGGCCATGCTTGATGACCAAGCCGGCCTGCGCCAAGTCATTGAGCGTGCGTGACCAAGTGGGGGCCGAGTTTCCAAACGCCCTCGCCAGATCGGTTGCGCCGCACGCTTGATTTTGCGCCAGATAGCCCAGCGCGGCGTTGCCGCGATCGCTTACGAACACGTCCGGTTGTGGCTGCGCATACTGATTTGCTGCATTAGGATACATCATTTGAGCTGCTGGTTGTTGAGAACTCTGCGCCGGCGGCATTTGCTGTTGAAAACTTTGGGGCCACTGTTGGTAAGGCTGCGGAGGCATCTGCTGGGCCCAAGGGTTGTACTGCTGCTGCGGCATCTGCTGGTACGGCTGCTGATATCCCTGCTGGTACTGTTGCGGGAACTGCTGGCCATACCCCAGTGGCGGCATCTGCTGATATGGATATCCCTGTTGGTACGGCTGATAGCCCATTTGCTGGCCACCCGGTGCCCCCGTCGCCTGCTGCATCGCTGCTGCATCCTGATCCGCCAGCGGCATGGTCTCTGGCATGTTTGGCGGCATCGACATCGATGTCGCCTGGGGCTCTTGTGTAGGAAACATTCCGGGCTGCTGCATCTGTCCCACGGGGGGCTGCATCTGCTGCGTTGCCATGGGCTGCTGCGCAAAAGCTCCCGGCAGGGGATATGTGGGGTGCTCCGTCTCGGGCCGCACGGCAGCACCGCGTCCGCCGGCACGCTCGATTTCCTGCACGCGTTTAGGGTCCAGGCTTACCGTAACCACGGTGCCGTTGCCCATGTTGTCCTCGATGGATACGGCACCGCCGGCGTTTTCCAAATACTCCTGCACCATGGGAAACCCTGCTCCGGTTCCACGGATATAGCGCTTCATCTTGCTGTTTGCGCTGGTAACGCCAAAGTCGAAAGCGCGCTCCTTGTCGTCGATGCCGGGTCCTTGGTCAGCAAAGCGGATGGTGTCTCCGCCGTCCAGAATCGAGATGATGGGCTCTGCAAAGTGGGCGTGGATAAAGTTTTCGACAATCTCGCGGATAACCATGAGCGAGATGTGCCCACCCTGTTCTTTCATGCACTGGTAGACGGTGTTGGTCGTCTCTTCCAGATAGGTGCGCACGTCCTGCGGATCAATGACGATCACACGCGGCGTCGACAGCATGTCGTCATAGACGGCGATACGCGCGGCGTACATGGCTTTTGGCGCCTGCGTGGTCGTCCGCTCGCCTTCGCCGCGCTCTTCGCGCACGCCGGTGATGTGCTCGTTGTCGGGTGCCGGGTCTCCGGAATCGACCATGGTGTAAAAGTCGTCAGACATGCCGCTCGCAATCGTTCAAAAGGTTTCGAACAAATAGTAACTTACCGTGCAATGTTTCTCATCTTTCGACAACTTTTCAAAACCTGTTGAAAACTTTGGAAAACGGACGAAAAGTTCTCAACATTGCTAACATGACCTGTTGAAAACTCGATGAAATATCGTGAAAAGTTGCCATGCACCGCCAAATCGAGCTTGGCTTATGGGGGAACCGTGTGAACTGCGCAACCTTTTACCTTTGATTTCTTGACATTTGAACATTGATTTCCCTACAATCTTCAAGCTCACGTGTCTATATCTGCGTCCGCGTCCCCGCGGACACTCGAAATGCAGCAGGAGGAACTTAAGATGAAGCGTACGTATCAGCCTAATAAGCGTAAGCGTGCCAAGACCCATGGCTTCCGTGCCCGTATGGCCACTAAGGGTGGTCGTGCCGTGCTCGCCCGTCGTCGCGCCAAGGGCCGCAAGCGTCTCACTGTCTAGCAGCGATACACACATCTCGCATGAAGACTATTAAGTCTCGGCAAGATTTCGAGCATGTGTTCAGTCAGGGGCGTCGTTTCAATCATCCTCTGATTCGAATGACCATATGTGAATCGGTTGGCGAAGGCGACTCCGGAAGGGTCGCCTTCGTTGGTGCTAAACGGCTCGGTTGTGCTGTTGTGCGCAACCGTTCTAAGCGTGTGATGCGCGAGGCCGCCCGCAGCTGCGGATTTCCCGTTGCGGGTTATGACATCATCTTGTTCGCAACTCCCAAGACGAGGGATTCCTCGCCGCAGGAGATGGACAAGGCATTGCGTTCGCTTATGAAACGCGCCGGCGTTGCCGGGGAGGAGCGATGAGCAATCACGTTTTGCGACGTGTTGCCATCGCTCCTATTCGCATATATCAACAGGTTATTTCGCCCTTATTGCCTGACGCCTGCATTTATTACCCAACGTGCTCGCAATACGCCATCCAGGCGATTGGGAAGTACGGTGTTTTGAGAGGCTGCTGGCTTGCCGTGAGGCGCATCGCTCGCTGCAATCCCCTGCACGTCGGCGGTTATGACCCTGTGCCCTAGCGGGCACTCGCTATCGGAGGAAAACTTACATGTGGGATTGGATCGTTAACATCCTTTTCGAGCTGCTCAAGCTCATCCAGACCTTTGCGGTCGACTGGGGCCTGTCCATCATCATCCTGGTGGTCATCATCCGTCTGCTGCTGACGCCGCTCATGCTCAAGTCGACCAAGTCGACGGCTCGCATGCAGGTGCTGCAGCCCAAGATGCTCGAGATCCAGGAGCGCTATGCCGACGATCCCCAGCGTCAGGCCGAGGAGATGCAGAAGTTCTACAGCGAGAACAAGTTCAATCCGCTGGCTGGCTGCCTGCCGCTGCTGATTCAGATGCCCGTCCTTATCGCCCTGTTCACGCTTCTGCGCAACCTGCCGCAGTACTTTAACGACGGCACCTTCTCGTTCTTTAACATTCTGCCCGACCTGACCACCACGCCGAGCGCCTCCTTTGCCGATGGCTTTATGGTCGCACTGCCTGCGTTGATCTGCCTGATCCTCTTTGCCGTCCTGACCCTGATTCCGCAGCTCTATATGTCGCGCAACCAGACCGGCCAGCAGGCTCAGAGCATGCGTATGATGGCCGTTGTCATGACGGTCATGATGCTTTGGATGGGCTGGAGCCTTCCCGTTGGTGTTCTGCTGTACTACGACGTCTCGTCTGCTTGGCAGGTTATCCAGCAGATCTTCGTGACGCAGAAGGTTATCGACAAGGCTAAGGCCGATGAGGAGGAGCGTCTTAAGAACGCTCCGCTCCAGGTCGAGGTCACTCGTCGCGAGAAGAAGCCGCGCCCGCACAAGAAGAAGTAGCGGGATATCAATCTTATTTAGGTACCTAACTTTTGGAGTACGTTATGTCTGAAGAGATC
>JAHYYN010000062.1:0-4535 GCA_019424945.1 Collinsella sp.
AGGGCGCTCGGCGTTTTCGACTGGTTTATGCACGCAAAGTCTGGGAATATACAAGGCGCATGTCTTACTGTCTAACCAGTTGCGCCAAGGAGGCACCATGGACTACAAGATTACCGGCTACGAGCCCGCCCAGCTGTTCCATTTCTTTGAGGAGGTCAGCGCGATCCCCCGTGGGTCTGGCAACGAGAAGGGCATCAGCGATTTCCTGGTTGCGTTTGCCAAGGAGCGCGGCCTCGATGTGTACCAGGACGAGGTCTACAACGTCATCATTCGCAAGCCCGCTTCTGCCGGCGCCGAGAATGCCCCGACTGTGATGCTGCAGGGCCACATCGATATGGTGTGCGACAAGTTGGGCTCTGTTGAGCACGACTTTACGACCGACGGTATCGACCTGGTCGTGAAGGACGGCGTCCTCACCGCTAACGGCACCACCCTGGGCGCCGACAACGGTATTGCTGTCGCTCTGATGCTTACTGTGCTCAACGACGATTCGATTGCTCACCCCGCCCTCGAGTGCGTATTCACCACCGACGAGGAGACTGGCCTGGTCGGCGCCGAGACGCTCGACAAGTCCCAGATTAGCGCCCGCACCATGATTAACCTTGACTCCGAGGAAGAGGGCGTTGCCACCGTCAGCTGCGCTGGCGGCGTCGTTGTTACCTACACCTGCCCCATCGTGCGCGAGCACAAGACCGGCAGCACCCTCACGCTCGACATCTCCGGCCTACTGGGTGGTCATTCCGGCAACGATATCAACCTGGAGCGCGGCAACGGCAACCTCATCATGGCCCGCATCATCGACCGCCTGATGGTCGCCGGCGAGCCCGCCATCGTTAGCTTTAACGGCGGCACTAAGGACAACGCCATCAACCGTGAGTGCAAGGCCGAGCTGGTTTACGCCGACCACGCTGCCGCCGAGGCCGCGGCCCAGATCGCAAAGGACATCATCGCCGACGTCACTGACGAGCTCGAGGTCTTCGACCCCGGCTTTACCTGCACCGTCGAGATTGCCGACGACGCCGAGGTCGAGGCCATGGATCAGAAGTCCGCGCTTGCCCTCATCCGCGCCCTGCGTCTTGCCCCTAACGGCGTGATTCGCCGCAACGTCGCCACCGACGGCTCCGTCGAGGTTTCCTCCAACATCGGCGTGGTCGCCACTTCCGACGACCAGGTCAAGATCATGCTGTCCCCGCGCTCCTCGATCACCTCGCTGCAGAACGAGTTCAAGGACCGCCTGCAGACGCTGGCCGATGTCTTGGGCTTCGACGCCAAGTTCGAGTTCGAGTATCCCGGCTGGAGCTATGCCGAGCATTCGCCGGTCCGCGACATCTTCGTCGAGAGCTATCGCGAGCTCTTTGGCTCCGAGCTGCGCATCGAGTCCATTCACGCCGGCCTTGAGTGCGGCCTGTTTGCTGAGGCCCTGCACGGCCTGGACGCCATCGCCGTGGGCCCGACGCTCTCCGATGTCCACACCCCGGACGAGAGCATGGAGCTCGCTTCTGCCGAGCGCTTCTACGAGCTGCTCATCGACGTCCTCAAGCGCCTTGCCGCGTAAGGGTCGCGCTAGCAGCAGTTCGAGCCACGTGCTAGCGGATTGCAAATGACATTACGAGAGGGGGCATCCGAACTTCTGCGACGGGTGCCCCCCCCCTCTTCTTTTAAGAAATGTGGATTGATTGGCGCCTAGCCCATATCCGCCTTGATGAGGTCGAGGGTGCGCTGGCAGTTTTCGCGGACGGGGCCGAGCATGTGCTCGCGCAGGTCCGCCATGCCGGGCAGGTCGGCGTGTTCGTCCATGATCTCTTCCATGCAAATGGGCACCTCGTAGGCGAGGTCCATCATGGTCGCAAAGCAAAACTTCTCGGATAGCCCGGCATCGGTGAGCGCCGCCTCCAGCGCGGGGTCGCCCATACCGTGGTATCGGCGGATAGCGCCTGGACCGATGCGCCCCACTCGATTTTCGCCGCCAACGCTCATGGCAAGGCGCGCCCGGCGGCGCATACGCTCGTACGCCAAGCCCGATGCGACATCGTACATGGGTGCGAGCGCTGCGTTTGTGCCTTTACCTAGGATGAGCGAGTAGTTTTTAGCGTGTGCGTCAGGCGCTCCGATAATGGCGTTATAGAACAACATATAGGTAAAAAGCACAAGATTCATGTGGTGGGGGACTGTGTTAATCAGTCGTTCTTGGATGTCTCGTGTGGTTGGTCCTCCGTCGGCGGTGTATTTCTGGCTTGGCAATACACCGAGCGCCTGGCAAAAGTCCTCCTGATGCAGCCTTTCGATATTTCCGCTGCTATTGACCATTCTGTCGTACCGTTCAACGACGAGCGCGGCTTCGTCTTAAAATGTGCAATAGGAGACGTTGGCAGTTGGAATGCCAACACGCCGAGCCGTTTTCATGCAGACGAATTCGTTTAAGGCCTGATGTTTGAACCCAACGACACCATTTTTGAAGATATGGGTAGTGGGGGATGACCCTAGACATTCGCACCATTGGCCATCATGCCAAGCTAGTGCAAATTTGCCTTGGTTGCCGCCCAGGGACCAGCTTTCGTTGGAGCCCATCCATGTCTCTCTTTCGTCATCGCGAATTGCTTTGAGCTTGTGAGCGATTTGAGAATTGGTAAGCGGGCGGTATGCCGAGACCCTGCCGCGGGCGGCGCCTAATTGATCGGTTCGACAAAACTGAACGGCCCCTGCGCAGTCAAGACCGATATGGCACAAGAGGGCGACGGGGTTGTTGGATGCAACGTCATGCTCGGCGGCAATAGCGCGACGCTGCTCTTGGCTGTCGGGCAAAAGGCCAAATAGGAACGGGCGGACGATGTTATGGCCATACGTGCGATTGGAAAGCGGCATTGTAAGCGATAGTGGTGTTCCGCGATAGGTTGGGGCGTATACAAAGCTGCAGAGTCCATGCTCGTCTTGCCGGAGAGTGCCTGCGATTTCGCCACAAATGAGGGTCGCAAGCTCCATCTCTGCCATTTATTTCACAACCTTACAGTCAAAGGAGAGGTCTGAAGTGTCGGAAAGGCCTTGCTCGGCTGCGATTTGGGCCAGCAAGGCACCATAGGAAGATGGCGTTCCCTGTCGAGCGGGTCGTCTGCCTACGCTTGGCTTTGGCAGGGCATTCGAGTTCGCGATAGGGAGATCCGCTTTCGTCGTCGGATGTTCGGAGGGCGATGCGATGGAGTCGTTATCGCTTTGCGCAAAGAGACCTATGCCGAGTGCGTTAAAGACGGACAGCAACTTGTCGAGTCGAATGCCGGTGGCGTCTCCTAGCTCGAGCGATGCGAGCAGGCGCTCTGAAACACTGGCCGTTTTGGCG
The DNA here is from genome assembly GCA_019424945.1 of Collinsella sp. Classification (GTDB taxonomy): domain Bacteria; phylum Actinomycetota; class Coriobacteriia; order Coriobacteriales; family Coriobacteriaceae; genus Collinsella. The sequence goes on from JAHYYN010000062.1 coordinate 3,332, forward strand.
AGGGCGGCACGGGTGAGACCCTGAGCCTCGCGTGCCTGGCGCACGTAGATGCCAGCTTGGCGCGGTGTGGTGATGGGAAGGGTATTCACGGCGATCTCCTAACGTGCAGACTTTTGCATATCAGTATGACATGCAAAAGTCTGCACGAAAAGGCCTCATGCAAAACTTTGCATGAGGCCTTGTACTGGCGTTGAGTTTTGAGCGATTGTGTTTGGCGTTACAGCGCCAAAATCCCCAGATGCTCAAGCAAGATCTTAAGTCCGATGAGGATGAGCACGATGCCGCCCACGATGGTGGCAGGTTTTTCGTAGCGCGCGCCAAAGGTGTGGCCGATCGCTACGCCGGCGACGGAGAAGATAAACGTTGTGACGCCGATAAGCGATACAGCGGGAACGATGTCGACCGAAAGCGCGGCGAACGAGATGCCCACGGCCAGGGCGTCGATTGAAGTGGCGATGGCGAGGATCAGGTACTCGCTCAGTTCAATCTTTTCGGCATTCTTGCCGTCGCCTTCATCCTCGTCCTCGGTAAAAGCCTCCCACAGCATTTTGCCGCCGATGAAGGCCAAAAGGATAAAGGCAATCCAATGGTCGATGGGGCCGATGATGCCCATAAACTGGCTGCCAAGCGCCCATCCGATCACGGGCATGCCGGCCTGGAAGCCGCCAAAGAACAGGCCGAGCACTACGGCGACCTTAAGGTTGATCTTTTTCATGCCAAGGCCCTTGCAGATGGATACGGCAAAGGCGTCCATCGAAAGGCCAATGGCGAGCAGCACGAGCTCTACGAGTCCCATGGTTTGGCTCCCTCCTTGCGGGCGAACCCGCGTGTACTTCTGACAGGGGAGCAACAAAAAAGACCCGTGGCGTACGCGCCGCGCGTACAACCACGAGTCTCGTTCATTAAGGCAAGCCAGACCGTGTCGGCCAGTATGTTGACTTGCCGCGCCACCGGAGGCGAACCCGGTCACGCGACTACTCCCTCATTCATGTGAATCCCGATGCTACCACATGAACAGCTCATTTGGGTTGAGGCTCTCAGCGGTGTTCGCTCATTCTGTAAGCATCGGATTTCGCGAGCGCCGCGGGGACAAACCGTGAGAAACTATTTAGCGTTTATGGAGCGTATGCGATGGGAGCGATGCCTTGGATAAGAACGAGCTGCAAAAGCGTATGGAACAGGCCATCCGCCTGACGGCACCTGG
>JAHYYN010000063.1:0-3180 GCA_019424945.1 Collinsella sp.
CTGTCCCCGCAGACCGATGCCGTTATGGCGGTGGCGATGGTGCCCGTATGGGTTCACTGCATCAAGAAAGTGCGCGCCACGCTCGATCGCGAGCATATGGCCTTTCTGGGTATTTGCGCTGCGTTCTCCTTTTTGCTCATGATGTTTAACGTTCCGCTGCCCGGCGGCACCACAGGCCACGCCGTCGGCGGCGCACTCATCGCGCTGCTGCTGGGCCCCGAGGCCGCGGCTATCGCTGTCTCGGTCGCGCTGGCGCTGCAGGCGCTGCTGTTTGGCGACGGCGGCGTTCTGTCCTTTGGCGCCAACTGCTTTAACATGGCCTTTGTGCTGCCGTTTACCGCTGCTATCGTGTTCCGTGCGCTCAACAGCCGTCTGCACGACAAGAGCTGGGGCACCTCGGTTTCTGCCATCGTGAGCGGTTGGGTCGGCCTGTGCCTGGCGGCCCTGTGCGCGGCAATCGAGTTTGGTATTCAGCCGATGCTCTTCACCAACGCTTCGGGCGCCCCTCTGTACTGCCCCTTCCCGCTGTCCGTGGCTATTCCGGCCATGTTGATCCCGCATATGCTGGTTGCCGGCGTGATCGAGGGCGTGGCGACGGCCGCCATCTACGGCTTCATTAAGAAGACGGCGCCGAGCATTATCGTCGGCCCCGAAGCCGCCGATGGCCAGCTTGCCGCCGATGGTACCGCCAAGAAGACTTCCCTGATTCCCACGCTCATTCTGGTCGCCGTGCTTGTCGTGGCTACGCCGCTCGGCTTGCTCGCCACCGGTGACGCCTGGGGTGAGTGGGACGCCGAGGGCGCCGCGACCGCCGTTCAGGAGGCTGGCGACGACAGCCTGCAGGCTTCGGTCGGCCTCGACACCCCGACCTTTGCCGACGCCCTGCCCACGGGCGATTATCTGCAGGCCTATTCCGAGGAGCAGGGCCTTGGCTTTGCCGGCCAGGCTGCCATGTATATCCTCTCGGGCGTGATTGGCGTGGCGGTGCTCACCATCGCATTCCGCCTGGTCTCGCTGACGGTCAAGGAAAGCGGTGCTCATGGCAATAGCCGAGCTGCCTAGTTGGCTTGCGGCCGAGGAGCGTTACGAGCCCGCGGGGGCTCGGCATCGTGTGATGCAAAAGAATGTCCTGCACCTGGCGAGCCTGCTTGAGCGGGTTCGCCTGGGTGGAGGCGCGCACGAGGGCGGGTCGATGGTCGACCGCGCCCTTTCTTGCGTTTCGGCTCCGGTGCGCCTGGTGGGGATGTTCGTTTGCGTCCTGTGCGTGTGTCTGACGCAGAGCCCGCTGTACCTCATGTTGATGGCGGCCATCGCGCTGGTGCTCGTTGCCGTGCGCCCCGTACGCGGGCTGCGTGCGACCTTTGTACCGGCGCTCGGCGCCACGGGGCTTGCGGTGGTTCTGGCACTGCCTGCCCTGCTGCTGGGCGCTTCTGCCGCGGGCGCCATGCTCAAGATCGCGCTCAAGACGTTCATTAACGTGTCGTTCGTGCTGGGCGTTTCGTGGACGCTCACCTGGAGCCGCATGTCGGCGGCGCTCAAGACGCTACAGCTGCCCGACGAGGTCATCTTTACGTTTGATATGGCGCTCAAGCACATCGAGGTGCTGGGACGCACGGCGCACGATCTGACCGAATCGGTCATGCTGCGCAGTGTGGGTCGTGCGCCTGCGGGTTTTTCGCGTACCGATTCGATCGCGGGTATCATGGGCATGACCTTTATCAAGGCGATGGAATGCAGCCGCGCGATGGACGAGGCTATGCTTTGCCGTGGCTTTGCCGGTGCGTATCCGACTCCCGCGCGGAGCGGCTTTGGCTGGCGCGATGCGGTCTATGCGGTCGTCGTGGTGCTGCTCGCCGTGTTGTGCGCGGTGCTGTAGCGCGGGCGGCCGAGCCGTCGATGTGGATAGGGAAGGGCGACGTTTTGGCAAACGATACGAATGGCGTGATGGGCGCGAGCGGTGCTACTGGCGCCAAGAGCGTGCCGCTCATCGAGTTTCGCGACGTAGTGTTCTCCTATGCGGGGCATACGGTTGTCGATGGTGTGTCGCTGCAGGTCGATCGTGGTGAACTCGTTGCCCTACTCGGTCCCAACGGCTGCGGTAAGACGACGATTATGCGCCTTATCAACGGTCTTGAACTAGCGGACGCGGGTGCGTACCTGTTTGACGGGCACGTGATCGATGCGGCATATCTCAAGGATTCCGCAGCCGCTCAGCGTTTTCATCAGCGCGTGGGCTTTGTGTTCCAGAATGCCGACGCCCAGCTGTTCTGCGCTACGGTGGGCGAGGAAGTTGCTTTTGGCCCCGCGCAGATGGGGCTGCCGACAGACGAGCTCGAGCGCCGCGTCCGCGATGCCATGGAGCTGTTCCAGGTTGTCGATCTGGTCGATGCCTCGCCCTATCAGCTTTCGGGCGGGCAAAAGAAGCGCGTTGCGCTGGCTGCGGTGGTGTCGATGAACCCCGATATCCTAGTGCTCGATGAGCCCACCAACGGGCTCGATGAGGACTCGTGCGACATCGTAGTCAACTTTTTGCTGGCCTACGTTGCTGCCGGTAAGACGGTTTTGATGAGTACGCACCATCAAGATTTGGTGCGCCGCCTGGAGGCCCGTGCCATCTATATCGATCGATATCACCATGTGGTCGAGGCGCCCGTGCCGTCGTATGGAACCGAAAGCGGTGCTGCGGAATAGTTGCTGCGTAGGGTATGTATGGCCGCCTGTGCGACTCTGCCGTGATGGTATAGTTAACCAGGTTTTATGGGGGTGGCTATGCCAAGCTGGAACATTCATATCGCTCAGACGGAGCGTTTGCTGGAGTGCACCGGCGCGCTTGCCAATAGCGTGCGCGACCGCAATGCCTTTTTGTTTGGCTGCGTGGTTCCGGATATCTTCGTGGGCTATATGGTCCCTGGTATCGCTGATCCCATTCCGTATCGCATTACGCACTTTGCCAAGCCCGAGCCTATCCCTAAGCCTCGTGAGCATGAGTTCTGGGATACCTATGTGGCACCGTTGCTTAAAAGTTCGCCCACCGGTGCGCCGGCCGCGGCGACCTCGATTATCGAGGAACGCGAGCGACTGAATCGCGTGCACTATCCCCAGCGCTACAGGGATGCCGAGCCGGTTGTCGGTCCCGGCGCCTGTGAGTTCTCGCTTGCGTCCGAAGATGTGGCGCAGTCG
>JAHYYN010000063.1:3280-9315 GCA_019424945.1 Collinsella sp.
CTAGCTGCTAGCTGGCCGGCTTGACGGCGAACAGCTCATCCCAATCGACCAATAGCTCCCGCCGCAGGGCATCTTCGGTGGTGCGTTCCTGATCGGTCTTTGGGATGTAGGGGAGCCCTGCCTTTTTATGGATGAGTTCGGCGATGTTGTTAAAGCTCTTCGTGTCTTTGATTTGCTCATAGGTTATCTGGATAACGTCATAGCCCATGCTTGTGAGGGCGGTGGTGCGCTCGGCATCGGAGAGACTTGCGGCTTCGCCATCGTGGGCGGAGCGGCCTTGGCATTCCAGGATGACGCCCATGCTGTCGGTGTTGCTCTCGATGAGGATATCGGCGTAGCAGCAGGTTTTGTCATACAGTGAGCGCGCGGCGTCGCTGAGTGGGATGCGCACGTTGTTTGCGATGTTGATACCCATGCCGCCCTCGTTGCGGGGGAGCGAGACAAGTATGGAGGTCTGTACTTCGAAGGGCGAGGCGGTCTGCCCCGTCATGTGCTCGGCCGCCCAGCGCAGTTGTTTAACGCCGCGCAGGCCTGCAGCCTGCTTGGCGAACGCGGCGATATCCGCCGCGCTGAGGAGCGGCGGGCGCTTCCACAAATTGGTGTCATTGCCCTTGGTGTCGACAACACGCTCCCAACCGCAGTTGGGTGGAATGAGCTTAAGCGAAATGGCTTCATCGAGTTGTTGTTGCGTTCGCTCGCAGGGCGTAAACACTGCAAAGGAGCCGCACATCTCGTAGCAAGCCATGAGTAACTGGTTGCGTGAGACCTGCGTGGCAAGGCTGAGCAACGTAAACTCGGGCGACGTGACATCAAATCCATGTTCAGTTTGCCTAAACGACCCGGGAGGCGGCTCTTGGGTCAGGAGGTGCGATTTAAACAGGCTTCGCGACCCGGATTGTACTCGAGTGAATACAAGCCTGTGAAGCGGTGCGTGAAGCAGGTCTTTTACAACTGCATGACTTCCGAGGCCGCAACATCTGCGATCCATATTGCCAAGGCTAATGGCGGGGTAAAGCCCTAATACCTGCGGCGGGATACGGTGATAGTAAAAAGCGGATTGACCGCATAGCGTCAGGTCCATGATATCCTCCTGGTCGAAATGTGCTTTTGGACCGTGCGATGCCAGCGTCAATTCGGAAGTATGCGGCAAAATCTGAACCCTGTGAGCAGACCTGGCTTTTGAGGCCAGTTTATCAGGCATTTTGTTGCGAAAAAACGGGGTGTGCTCGGAGGTCTCAGAATTTGCCGCATACTTCCGAAAACGCGGTCGATCTGGCTCTTGCTAAAACGATTTAGCAGCGTCGGGTAAGGTGTGGTTTCGCCATCGGGCGAACACTTTTAGCGCTTGGGACTTTATTTTTGGGCCTCGAAAGGTGGATTTCGCGCTTTTGGTAAAGAAATGGGTGCGTGTTTTGCCGTGTGCCGGCATTGACACAGAAAAAGGGCCCGGAAGGCAATGCCTTCCGGGCCCTTTGCAATGCAAATCTGCTTGCAAGTACGATTTAGCGGACCTGAGCGACGTAAGCGACGTTGGTCGAGGAGACCTTGTCCTCGAGCTGGACGCTCATGCGGGGATCGCCGGCGGTAGCGACGGTCAAATCGCCAGCCTCGACGTAGCCGAGCTCCTTAGCGGTCTCGATCGCCTTGACGATCGTGCCGTTGACGGTGCCCTGGGTAATCTCGGCCTGGTGCGGGATAACGCCCCAGTACATGATCATCTGCTGGACGGCCCACTCGTGGCGGGAGAACGCGCAGATCGGCATGTTGGGGCGGAAGTGCGAGATCAGGCGAGCAGTACGACCGGTGGTCGTCGGCACGGTGATGCACTTGGCGCCAACGGTGGTGGCCATGTTCACAGCGGACATACCCACAACGTTGTTGACGACGCGGGTGCCGTGAGCATCGGCCGGAACCTCGAGCGGAGCGTGAGCCGGGAGGTACTTCTCGGTCTCGAGAGCAATGCTGGCCTGCATCTTAACGGCCTCGACCGGGTACTTACCGGCAGCGGACTCGCCAGAGAGCATAACGGCGTCGGTGCCGTCGTAAATGGCGTTAGCAACGTCGGCAACCTCGGCGCGCGTCGGGCGCGGGTTCTGCTGCATGGAGTCGAGCATCTGCGTAGCGGTGATAACGGGCTTGTAGGCCGCGTTGCACTTGGCGATGATCTCCTTCTGGATGTGCGGAACGAGCTCGGGCTTGATCTCGATGCCCAGGTCGCCACGGGCGACCATGATGCCGTCGGAAGCCTCGAGAATCTCGTCGAAGTTCTCGACGCCCAAGGCGCACTCGATCTTCGGGAAGATCGTCACGTGCTCGCCGCCGTTCTCGCGGCAAAGCTCGCGGATGCCGCGGACGGACTCGCCGTCACGGATGAAGGAAGCGGCGATGTAATCGATGTTCTCGGTCAGGCCAAAGAGGATGTCCTGACGATCGCGCTCGGTGATGGCGGGCAGCGAGATGTTGACGTTGGGCATGTTGACGCCCTTGCGCTCGCCGATCAGGCCGTCGTTCTTGACGACGCAGGTCATGTCCTGGCCTTCGACGGACTCGACCTCGAGGGCGACCAGGCCGTCATCGATCAGGATGAGGGAGCCCTTCTCGACCTCGGAGGGCAGAGCCAGGTAGTCAAGGGAGATGTGCTCAGAGGTGCCGTGGAAATCCTCGGACGTGGGCTGAGCGGTGACGACGATCTTATCGCCGGTCTTGACGGCAACCTTCTTGCCGTCGACCAGAAGGCCGGTGCGGACCTCGGGGCCCTTGGTGTCGAGCAGGATGCCGACGGGCAGACCGAGCTCCTTGGAAATACGACGGACGCGCTCGATGCGACCGTGGTGCTCGTCGTAGGATCCGTGCGAGAAGTTAAAACGGGCGACGTTCATGCCCGCCTTGATCATCTCACGGATGGTCTCGTCGCTATCGCAGGCGGGACCCATGGTGCATACAATCTTGGTGCGCTTGTACATTCAGACCTCCATCTGACATCGTCTTGCGCTGATAGATAAACCATAAGAAATAAAACTGAGATGATTATAACGAAATGCCGACCGAATACCCCAAAAAATCGACCGTATGCCGAATTAGAAGTTCATTTTTTGCGGTAAAAACGGTATATGAAAAATCTTTACCAACCGCTCTGACCGCTGCTATCTGGGCGATATTTCAGTTTGACGATGCGCCGAAGAAAAAACGTTTTATCAATGTTGAGCATCACACGGTCTGCATCGTTGCACTCGAGCCGTGTTTCCAATTGGAATGTTTTGGCTAGACGCGTCGCTTTGGGGTACCATAGCTCCACTATCAACTGCCGCTCAGCACGGCAGCCTTGATGAGCCCTTGCCCTTCTCCTGGGAATTATGATCGGGCATCAATCTGCTGAGTGGCCCGAATCCCAGGAGGGGACTCTATATGCAAAAGGAATACCTGTCCGCCGCGGCGGAGGTGCTCAGCGACCAAGGTGTCGATGAGAACCTCGGCCTGAGCAACGACGAGGCGTCTTCGCGCCTCGCCAAGACAGGCCCTAACAAGCTCGAGGAAGCCGAGAAGACACCGCTGTGGAAGCGTTTCTTTGAGCAGATGGCCGACCCCATGGTCATCATGCTGATCGTTGCCGCCGTCATCAGTGCGCTCACGGGCATGGTCAAGGGCGAGCCCGACTTTGCCGATGTTGCCATCATCATGTTCGTCGTTATCGTCAACTCGGTGCTGGGCGTGGTCCAGGAAGCCAAGAGCGAGGAGGCCCTCGAGGCCCTGCAGGAGATGAGTGCGGCGCAGTCCAAGGTGCTGCGCGACGGCAAGCTCGTGCACCTGCCGAGCGCCGAGCTCGTGCCCGGCGACGTGATCATGCTCGAGGCGGGCGACTCCGTCCCGGCCGACTGCCGCGTGCTCGAGAGCGCCACGATGAAGATCGAAGAGGCCGCGCTCACCGGCGAGTCCGTGCCCGTAGAGAAGCACGCCAACGTGATCGAGCTCGCTGCGGGCACCGATGACGTGCCGCTCGGCGACCGTAAGAACATGTGCTATATGGGCTCCACCGTCGTGTACGGCCGTGGTCGCGCCGTCGTGGTCGGCACCGGCATGAACACCGAGATGGGCAAGATCGCCGGCGCCCTGGCCGAGGCCAAGGAAGAGCTCACGCCGTTGCAAGTGAAGCTCGCCGAGCTCAGCCGCATCCTTACCATTATGGTTATCGTCATCTGCGTCGTCATCTTTGGCGTTGATATCATCCGCCACGGCGTGGGCAACGTTCTTACCGACCCGACCGCCCTGCTCGATACCTTTATGGTCGCCGTCTCGCTCGCCGTCGCTGCCATCCCCGAGGGCCTGGTCGCCGTCGTGACCATCGTGCTATCGCTTGGCGTGACCAAGATGGCTAAGCGCCAGGCAATCATCCGCAAGCTCTCTGCCGTCGAGACTCTCGGCTGCACGCAGACCATCTGCTCCGACAAGACCGGTACCCTTACCCAAAACAAGATGACCGTCGTCAAGCACGAGCTCGCTGCGCCCAAGGAGAAGTTCCTGGCCGGTATGGCCCTTTGCTCCGATGCCCAGTGGGACGAGGAGCTGGGCGAGGCCGTGGGCGAGCCGACCGAGTGCGCGCTCGTCAACGACGCCGGCAAGGCGGGCCTCACTGGCCTGACTGCCGAGCATCCGCGCGTGGGCGAGGCCCCGTTTGACTCGGGCCGCAAGATGATGTCCGTGGTCGTCGAGACCCTGGATGGCGAGTACGAGCAGTACACCAAGGGCGCGCCCGACGTGGTGATCGGCCTGTGCACCCATATCTACGAGGGCGATAAGGTCGTCCCCCTGACCGAGGAGCGCCGCGCCGAGCTCGTGGCGGCCAACAAGGCCATGGCCGACGAGGCCCTGCGCGTACTGGCGCTGGCAAGCCGCACCTACACCGAGGTTCCCGACGACTGCAGCCCCGCTGCGCTCGAGCATGACCTGGTCTTCTGTGGCCTGTCCGGCATGATCGACCCGGTCCGTCCCGAGGTGGCCGACGCTATCCACGAGGCGCACGACGCCGGTATCCGCACCGTCATGATCACGGGCGACCACATCGACACCGCCGTGGCCATCGCCAAGCAGCTGGGCATCGTCGCCGATCGCAGCCAGGCCATCACCGGTGCCGACCTCGATCGCATGAGCGACGAGGAACTCGACGCGCACATCGAGGACTACGGCGTGTACGCCCGCGTCCAGCCCGAGCACAAGACACGCATCGTCGAGGCTTGGAAGTCGCGCGACCAGATCGTGGCCATGACGGGCGACGGCGTCAACGACGCCCCGTCCATCAAGCGCGCCGACATCGGCGTGGGCATGGGCATCACTGGTACCGACGTCACCAAGAACGTCGCCGACATGGTGCTCGCCGACGATAACTTCGCCACCATCATCGGTGCCTGCGAAGAGGGCCGTCGCATCTACGACAACATCCGCAAGGTCATCCAGTTCCTGCTTTCGGCCAACCTTGCCGAGGTGTTCTCGGTGTTTATCGCCACGCTCATCGGCTTTACCATCTTCCAGCCGGTGCAGCTGCTGTGGGTGAACCTGGTCACCGACTGCTTCCCCGCGCTTGCGCTGGGCATGGAGGATGCCGAGGGCGACATCATGAAGCGCAAGCCGCGCAACGCCAAGGACGGTGTCTTTGCCGGACATATGGGTCTGGACTGCGTGGTCCAGGGCCTAATCATCACCGCGCTGGTGCTGGCGAGCTTCTTTGTGGGCGTGTACTTTGACATGGGCTACATCCACATCGCCGATATGATCGCCGGCAATGCCGACGAGGAAGGCGTGATGATGGCGTTCATCACGCTCAACATGGTCGAGATTTTCCACTGCTTCAATATGCGCAGCCGTCGTGCGTCGCTGTTCACCATGAAGAAGCAGAACAAGTGGCTGTGGGCTTCCGCCGCGCTGGCACTGGTGCTGACGGTGATCGTGACCGTGCAGCCGACGCTTGCCGAGATGTTCTTTGGCCCCGTGACGCTTGAGCTCAAGGGCGTTGTCGCTGCCCTGGGCCTGGCCTTCCTGATCAT
>JAHYYN010000064.1:0-16129 GCA_019424945.1 Collinsella sp.
CGCACAAATGCGAACCGGTCATTGCTCAGAGACAGGGGCTTATGCTTAGAACTCAAAAGACAGGATGATCCGCTTCGCCTCGTCGCTCATGGCGCGCTGCAGCTCTAAGGACCGTCCCAAACTGCCGACAGAAAAGGAACGTTCCAAACTGCAGACAGAAAAAGAACGTCCCCAGGCGCCGGCATTTCAAGAGCACTCATTTAAGTCTGTCCCCAATGAGTGGGAGTAATCAGAGACCCTTTGCGAGGGAGGCCAGACGTGGCCTTCCTCGTTTTTATTCATGGACTTTAGTCCGTGCCGCGCGGCACGCGCGGCATAGAAAGCCACCCGCTCAGCGGGTGGAGGCCAATTTCCGCTACGCGACAAAAACCTTCCCCCTAGCATGAGGATTGTTCAGGTCATCATACTAGGGGGAGGTGATTGCTGTGGCCCAGAAAGCCAACAGCCTCGCGTACACGAAATGGCTGTGCAAGTACCGCATCGCACCGAGGTCAAGCTCATCGCCGCCATCGTCGAGAAGCACCCCGAGGTGCGCTTTGCCGCGAGCCGCACCTCGGCCCACGCCGACCTCTACGACCGCATGGAGCAGGCCCTGTGCGAGCGCGTGGCCAACGCGGTGGAGGTCGTCCGCTCCGACATCAGCCCCGCGCTTCTTGTCCACACCGGTCCAAACCTCGTGGGTGTGGCGGTCCAGGGACTCTAGCGGAGGCGGGGCGTCCTGCCCCAAAAACAAATGCAAAAGACGAGCGCTTCTTGCCGCTCAATTGGCAAGAAGCGCTCGTCTTTTCTTAACGCGTTGTATGGCGGAGAGAGCGCAAGTTACGCGAGCGCCCTTCTTGCCAGCTCGGCCGCGCCGAGGATTCCTTGGTCGCCGCCGCAGCCCGGGGCGCAGATGTAGCTCTCCATGTCCTTAAGCTCGGCGGTCTGGATGTAGCCACCCAGATATTCGAGGGTCTTCTTGCGGACGATGCCGTAGAGCTGCTCCTGGTGCATCACGCCGCCGCCGAGGACGATGCGGCGAGGCGAGTACATGAGCACGAGGTTCGCGCACATCTGCCCCAGATAATCCCCCTCGAGCGCCCACACCTCATCGTTGTCCGCGAGCTCGGCCGCGGGCTTTCCCCAGCGCGCGGCGATGGCGGGGCCGGAGGCGAGCCCCTCGAGACAGCTCGCGTGGCTCGGGCAGACGCAGCGTCCCTCCTCGGTGGGACGGGTCCTTACCAGCATGTGACCGGCCTCGGGGTGCAGCATGCCGTGAAGGAGTCTGCCCGCGCACATGACGCCCGCGCCCACGCCGGTGCCGATGGTCACGTAGACGGCGTCCTCGAGCCCCTTGCAGCAGCCGAAGACCACTTCGCCGAGGCAGGCAACGTTCACGTCCGTGTCGTAGGCCACCGGAATCCCGAGGGCGTCGGCGAACGCGGCGCGAAGACCATGGCCTCGCCACGCGAGCTTGGGCGTCTGGAGGATGGAGCCGTAGCGCTCGTCGTTGGGGTCGACGCAGGTCGGGCCGAAGGCGCCGATGCCCAACGCGTCCACATCGCGGGCGGTGAACCACTCGATCATCTGCGGGACGGTCTCGGCGGGCGTAAGCGTCGGGGTCTCCATACGGTCGAGGACCTCGCCGTCGCCGGACACCACGGCACAGACCATCTTGGTCCCGCCGGCTTCGAGGGCGCCGAGCCTCATTTGCTTTTCGCTCATGTGATCCTCCTTACAAAGGGACGCCCGCAGTCATGGTCAACCGCGGGCGCCCATAACGTTGGCTTGTTTCGAGGCGACCCTACCTGGGCACGCGGTCCTGCCTTGCGGCAAACGGGGCGAGCACGGCGTGCGGCTCGCTTTGGTACCAGTAGGCGACGGTGGAGATGTCGTCCTCGCGCTCGTAGAGCTTGATGTCGTCGTTGCCGAGGTCCTGGAACGTCACGCGCAGGTCCTCCTTGAACGAGATCGGGTCGGGAAGGTGCCACCTGTAGAGGCCGTGCCTGGGCAGCGCGTCGTCGTTAGTCGCGAGCATCGGATTCGGGTTCGGCTTGCCCGCGCTGAAGCGGTCGCGCGTGGCGTCGCGCGTCGAGCGGTACGGGTAGCCGGCGAACAGCGTGTTGAAGCACTGCGCCTCGGGCAGCGCGTGGGGCGGCCTGTCGAGGAAGGCCCAGGCACCGCCGAAGTAGTCCTCGGCTCCCGTCGAGGTGACCGTGGGGAACTCCTCGTCGCCGTCGAGGAAGAACTTCATCTCGCCCTCGCCCCACCAATAGCGCTCCAGGGCGCACAGGGCCATGTAGGTGCCGACGTAGTAGCCCTTGCCGCGCACGCCGTCGAGCACGGTGTAGTCGACGCCCCTGCGGGTGCTGCGCTCGCGGTTAAAGCGGGCGTGGAAGTACATGGCGTCGTCCGGCACGTCGGTGAGCGCGTAGTTGAACGTGTAGAAGATGTACTTAATGAACCCGGGGTGCTCGCTCGTAAGCGTGACCTTGGCGTGCTTCCTGAAGGGCATCTCGAAGTAGCAGTTCATGCCGCCCGTCGGGTTCACGCAGATGGGCATCGAGTTGACGATGGCGCGCTCACCGAAGCCGTTGCAGAAGAAGTCGCCGACAGGGCACTCGACCGAGGGGGTCTCCTCGTCGTCCCAGTAGAAGCGCAGCACGAGGTCACGCATGACGAAGCTGCCGGCGGCGGTCTTGTCGGGGACGGTCATCCAGATGTGGCGGATGATGCCGGGGCCCTCGATGTCCGCGAGCGTGATGGTCTCGCCGGACTCAAGGGGCACGCAGCACGAGCCCTTGCGGCCGACGCCGAGGTGGCTGGCCGACATGGCGGCGCGGCCCTTCTCGCCCGTGATGTTCTCGGGGGTGATGGCGCGGCTTTCCTCACCGCCGTGCATCCACACGTCCTTAAGGAACTCTCTCATCGTCGACCTCCTCTATTCGTCGTCGTCGCACTCGGCGGAACTGGCACCGTTCACGTAGATGATCTGCTGGCGCGCCTCGTTGACGAGGGCGTCGAAGTCGAGTTTCTCGTCGGGGCGCGCGAGCGCGACCGTCATGGCGAGCGGGAGGTTGACACCCGCGATCACGTGGATCCGGTCGGAGGCGAAGCGGGAAAAGCGCTGGTTCACGCTGCCGCCGTACGCGTCGGTGAGGACGACGACCTCGTCAGTGCCCGAAAGAGCCGCCTCGACCGCCGCGTCGAGCCCCTCGCCGTTGTCGTTCACGTAGGCGCACACGGCGTTGACGGCGTCGCCCTTACCCGTAAGGAACTCGAGGGTGTCCTTGAAGCCCTGGGCGAGAAGGGAATGGCTCGCCACAACTATCTTTCTCATTGATTCACCAATCTCTTGGGTCGAAGCTAGGCGAGGATGCCGGCGGCGGAGGCGACCATCGCGAGGACGATCACCACGAGGATGAGGGCCGTCATGCTCGCGTTCTTCTTGGTAAGAAGGTAATACGCGCTTCCCGTGATGGCGGCGGGGATCATGGCAGGCAGGATCTTGTCGAGCAGCGGCTGAATCTCCATCGCGACGTCGCCGAAGCTGAAGCTAATCGGGCAGGTGACGCCGATGACCGAGGCGATGAGGCAGCCGACCACGGTGAGGCCGAGCACGGAGGCGGCGGCAGTGAGGTTGGGAAGCTTCTCGCTGAAGTCGGTGACGAGCTTCACGCCCTGCTTGTAGCCGAACTCGAGGGCGTGCATGCGGACCCAGAAGATGGCCAGGATGAGCGCGAACCAGATGCCGGCTCCCACGGGGTTGCCCTCGATGGCCATGTAGGCGGCGATGGAGCCCATGATGGTCGGGATCATGGTCATGAGCAGGGAGTCACCGACGCCGGCGAGCGGTCCCATGGTGCCGATCTTCAGGTCTTGGACGGCGTCCGCCGCCGCTAGGCCGTCGCGCTCCTCCATGGCCACGCAGGCGCCAAGGATGATGGCGGCGAGCCAAGGCTGGGTGTTGTAGTAGCGGAAGTGGTTGTTGAGCGCTTGCTTATAGTCCTCGTCGTTCGTGTAGATCTTCCTCAGGACCGGCGAGAGGGCGTAGGCGACTGAGGCGCCCTGCTGGGTCTGGTAGTTGAAGGTGCACACGCTCATGAGCCAGCGCCAGTTCGCGTTGCGCAGGTCCTTCTTGGTGACCTTGTAGCCGGAGGGCTTGCCCTCGGCGACGGCGGTGATGTTCTCGTTTTCCATGGTTACTCATCCTCTCCGATGAAGGCGTCTGCGGAAGCGTGGGCGGCGAGCTCGGTGTCCCTCTCGGCACGCTGGTAGAACGCAATCGCGAGGGCAACGCCGACGATGGCGGCGCCGATGATGGGCACGTTCAGGAAGGCCGAGAGGAAGAAGCCGGCGAGCAGGTACTGGAAGTACTTGGCGGTTGGCATGTAGCGGAGCAGCATGGCGATACCGACGGCCGGGAGCATCTTGCCGGCGAGGGTGAGGCCGGAGAGGAACCACTGGGGCATGACCTCGAGGAGCCAGTTGACGGCGGGCTGGCCGAGCGTCACGGAGACAAAGACGGGCAGGGCGGCGCACAGGCCGAAGAGCGCGGGGCAGACCCACAGGATGGCGTTCATCTGATTGAACTTACCCTCGTTGCAGAACTTCTGGGACTTCTCGACGACAAAGCCGTTGAGAATCTTGGCGACGACGTCGAGCTGGATGCCGAGCATGCCGACCGGCAGGCCGATGGCGAGGCCCGTGTCGGAGCCCAGGGTCACGCCGTAGGCGGTGGCGATGATGGCCATCGTGCCGTAGTCGGGAATGGAGGAGCCGCCGAAGCCCGCGACGCCGAGCTGCATGAGCTGAATGGTGCCGCCGATGACAAGGCCGGTCTTCCAGTCGCCCATGACGACTCCGGTGATGAGGCCCCAGAAAACGGCGTAATTGACGAAGATCATCGGGATGCCGTAGTAGTCCACGTGCTTGATGAAGGCCAGCAGGGTCAAAAGGACGACCTGCAGGATAGTGAAGTTGACCATATTTCCCCCTTAGATGAGGTCTGCGACGGAGACGGGCTTGTCGGCGGGCACGAACTGGGCCGTCACCTTGACGCCACGGGCGATGAGCGCCTTGTAGCTCTGGACGTTCTCGGCGGAGGCGTAGGCGCGCTGGGTGAGCTGGATGCCGTCCTCCTTGACGAGCGAGCCGCCGACGACCAGCGACGGGAGCTCGACGCCCGACTCGACCAGGCGAAGCATCGTCTCGGGCTCCTTGGCGATGACGAAGACCTTCTCGCGGTCGTACTTGCCCGCGGCGAAGTTCTTGAGCGCGGTCTGCTCGGAGATGATCGAAACGGCCATGCCCGCGGGGCGCGCCATCCTCATGGTGGACTTCAGGACCTCGTCGCCGGCGACCTTGTCGTCGATGACCATGACTCGGGTCGCGCCCGACACCGGGGCCCACTGCGTCACGATGATGCCGTGAAGCAGGCGATTGTCGATTCGTGCCATAACAACACTCATGTTTGCTCCTATCAAATGAAGTTTTGCGTTCGGTACTGCCTCGGCACTATCCGGATTCGCGCCGGGCAAGGGGTTATCGGATTATTGAGGACGCGCGGTCAGCTTGCGGCGGCGCGGGGAAGGTCACTCGTCGAGCAGGAGGTCCGAGGAGCCGAGGCGCTCTTCTCGCGCCGGGGCGGCGCTCACGCTTATGTAGTCGAAGACATATGCGATCTCGCTTACGGGAACCTCTACGCGATAGCGCGTCGAGATGCTCGAGAAGCTCTGCCTGAAGGACTCGATGAAATCGGCGCGTTCCTCCTCGAAGCGGTCCTGGCCAACGTAGGTCTCAATGGGGTTTCTGGTAACAAGGCGCTCGACGAGACAGCAGAGGTGAACGTAGAGCCCAATGATGGCGTTGCTGCCGATCTTCTCGCCTGTCCTGCGCTGAAGCTCGTGCACGGCGCTCTCGATCTCATGGAATAGCCGCTCCGGGTCGAGGATGGTGATGGAGCGGATGACGTTCTGCAGCGTCATGTTCGAGAGCAGCTTCTCGTGGAAAGAAGAGAGCTCGGAAGCGTCAAGCCACCTGCCGAACACGGCATCAACCTTAGAGGCGGACGCCGTCGACATGATGTCCTCGAGGGCGACGAAGGGGACGGAGGCGACCCCGGGGTCTCCCGTGCCGATGACGGCGCAGACGCGGTGCTCGGAGAAAACGGCGTCGTTCGACCCGTTCGCGACGAGCTGCTTGAAGGGCCTCGTGAGCAGGCGCGCGCCTATGGTGCGCGGGAGGCTCTGCGAGACGAGCTGGCGTATCCTCTCCGCGGCGTCGACCCCGGACTCGGAGCAGAAGACGATGGCGTCCTCACGGTTGACGCGCTCGATCACCTTGCAGTGCGTCACGCACGCGGCGGTCGCATCGCCAAGAACCTCGGCGATGGACTTGCCGCCGAGCAGCCCGACCCCGATCTCGAGCGCAAGACCGGTAGAGACGTTGTTCACCACGCCGATAGTGGAGTCGGTAACGTTCTCGAGGGCCTTATAGGCCTCCTCCAAGGAGCCCATGTCGACGAGGAACACGACCCCGGTGCAGTAGGAATGGCGGTCGACGAGGCGCTGGAGCGGACCGACGATGTCCTTCAGCTGCTGGTCGTAGGGCATGTCGACAGCCTCGTACACATGCATGCCGAGCATACGGTTCGCCGCGTCGGCGATGCTCGTCGCCGTTGAGTAGCCGTGGGACAAGATGACGCAGAGCGTCCGAAGGGCCTTCGCATCGCGAGACTCCGATGCGACGCACAGCGTCAGAAGCGTCTTCGTGAAGTGATCGAGCGAGATTCCCAGCGCCCCTTCCACGTCTGCGGCGACCTGATCGGAGACACTCGAGGCAAACGGCAATTCGGAGGTCACGGCACCGAGGAGATGGGAGATTTGCTCCGCACAGGCAGACTTTCGCTTAGCCAGGCCGATACCCGGCCACAACTGCAGGCAAATCTCCTGGGCCAGTAGAAAAGCGACCTTCCTCGAAAGCTCGATGCCATAAGAAGAGCCTGCGTCGGCAAGGACCGCGCCCACGACGCGCTCGAAGGCGCGCGACCTCGAGGAGGCGACGCCGTGGTCGAAGATCAAGTGATCCTCAACGCCGCGCACAGCGGAGACAGCTTGCGAGACAAGCTCGGAGACAGAGAGCTCCCCGGCGCAGAATCGCTCATCGAGGGAGCACAGGGCATCGAGCGCCTGCTCGACCGGCCCTGTGCTCTCGGCGGCATCCAGAGACGCGTCGATCAGAACGCCATCGTCGGGCTGTTGATCGATCTGCGCGGAGGAGAGGAGCCCGCTGGGAAGAAGATACGGGCGAACGACGACGTAGTCGCCCTCGCGATTGAGGAACGCTTTGGCGCAGCAGTTCGTCACGCAGGCGCGCAAGCCGGCGATGTTATCGGAAAAGTCCGCGTTCACGAGGCAACGGTATGCGCCGCGGCTGATCTTCACATCAGAACCGATTCGGCACCCCTCGCTGCGCAGGAAGCTCAAGATGAGATCCTCGCGCTCCTCGGGGGTCCGCTCCTTGAGTGAGGGGACGCGGGCACAGATGGGCATTTTGCTGTAGGCCGAGGAAACCTTCAGGTCATCGGCGGAAAGCGTCGTCGAAAGAACGAGGCGAGCGCGCGGCGCATCCTGGGAGGCATCGAGCCCGAGGGCCGTCGCAAGGCAGTGCTCCATCGCAGAGGGAGAGAGTGCCTCGATGCCGTTGACAAAGACCACACCCCCGCGCGCTTTCGCGATCGACTCGTCAAGAAGCCCGTTGAACGAGGCAGCGTCCGGGACCCCGGCGCAGTCGATGCGCACATAGGAGGAGTCGCGGGACAGCAAGCCCTGGTTATTGCCGTACTCGTACACAAGGCGAGAAAGGAAAGACTTACCGACACCCACGCCGCCGCTCAAGAGGATGGGCAGGCCAAACGGAGGGTACTGAACCGCAGCCTTGCACTGCTCGACAACGGAGCTGAGGCTCATGTCGAAGCCCACGGCACGCGCGAAGTCGCGGTGATCGGCGATTCCCGTCGCCTGGATGAGGTCGGCGAGCGAGGCGTACTCGCTTGCAGAGAGCTTTACCTGAAAACGCTTCTGGAACGCGCGGCGATGAAAATAACGGACAGGCCTGCCCGCCACCTTAACCACAAGACCGGCGCGAACAAGGTCGTTGAGGTACTGGCTCGCCAGGCTCCTGGAAATGATGAGCGTCTCGGCGATGTCGGAGGTGGACAGACGGGCAAGGTCGTCGAGCGAGACGGCAGAGGTGAGGGCCTCGAGATGCTCGAGAATCCTGTCCCTCATGTCGACGGGTTTCTTTGCCAAGCTGTCCTGTGTGGTCTTGTCCATGACTTCTTACCTCCTCGTACAAGGAGTATAAGGGGAGAACAGAGAACGGAAGGGGGCGCGTGGGGGAATCAACAGCTCCGAGGAAAAGTCCACCACTTGAGGGGCAGAAAACAACGGCCATTGAACATTCAGGGCCGACGCTCAACACTTCGGCTCGACACTTCGCTTTGGAAAGGGCCCGGCGCGCCGGGGTCCCAACATAAAGAAGGGCCCCGGCGCGCAGGGCCTAAAGCTTAACCATGCGCGCGGCGATGCGGGCGCAGTCGCAGGCGGCCTTCTTCTCGAAAGTGTTGTAGTCACGACCCGGCCCTCGGCGCAGGGCTTGTCGCTGATGGCGCGCACGACGACGAGGGGCACGCCGTTGAGATAAGCGGCCTGCGCGATGGTGCAGCCCTCCATCTCGCAGCACAGGTCGCCGAAGGTCGCGAGGATTCGCTCCTTCTGTTCCGCGGGCGAGACGAACTGGTCGCCGGAGACGACGCGGCCCTTGAGGACCTTAATGTCGGGGGCGACGGCGGCCGCGGCGGCGCACGCCGCCAGCAAGGGCCGGAACGGATCGCGCAAGATCAAGGCGTCGCCCGGGAGGTCGGGCGTTACCGTCAGCCGGCGCCGCGTCTGCCGCATCATGAGGGAGAACGGCCTGGCCGGCGCATACGGCAGGAAGAGGTTCAAGGTGCACCCCGGGGCGGTCAACGAGGCCGACGTGTCGAACGTCGTCGCGCGCGGCTTCGGCGGCAGGGCGCCGTGCACCCATATATGCAGCGACTTGGTCTGCGTGCGCGTCGGGGCGTCGTGGAACTACGTCTGCCCGCTCGTCGACCTCTGCAACGGGGAGATCGTCGGCCACTCCGAAGGACCGAGGAGGGACGCGCGAGCTCCGAGCCAAGCTCTTGGATTACGTGCACTGGTACAACAACTTCAGGATCCACTCGACGCTGGGCTACATGTCGCCGGTCGAGTTCAGGGAGGCGGGGCCGTCCCTCCCGGAATCGTCCAAATAAGTGTTGCCAATCCATAGCCAATCCAGCCATCATCTTCGCGAAGGCGGACGTCAGGAAAAGCTCGGCTTGAGCTCGGTCGGACGCGGTCTGTGGGGCATCATTCAGGCTCAGGGGGTCTCCTTGTCTTCTTCGGTCGCAACCTGAATGATAGGGACGGCCCCTTCTCTCTTTCCCCTTCGTTTTCGACGCGTCACCCTCTCGGCGGGCTTAAGGCCCGCGCTCGCGGGTGCAGGGGCTACGCCCAAACCCCAAAAACGTAACGCCGTGCTCGAAGCGTTTCCGGACGTCAGCGTAATCTCAAATCCCGTTCGTCAACTCATGGGCAAGCCACCTGAGACTACTCATTTCTCCTACTGGCAATGAAGACCTGCGACCTGCAGTTTTGCAAACTGCTTGAAAGCCACCTGCGTTGATTCACTTCCTATTGCAGCTGGCGGCTTGCACGCGAAAAGGCATTTAAGTTTCAAAACGGGCGTTTTCGGCGCTATCGAGCCTCCAAAGGCATCCCGCCGCGCCCTTTGGGACAAAAACAAAAACTCAAAGCCCTGAGTTCGAAAATAGTTTTTGGAGTTGTCCCGACTTTTGTCCCCGAAGCCGACGAAACGCGACAGGGTATCACCTGGCGGCACTCGATTCGAGACGGCACCGAAAACTGGATGCAACCGGAATGACGGGACGGCAGAACCGAAGCCATCGAGTGGGGATAGAAAAAGGCCCGGGTGCCGTGGCATCCGGGCCTTTGCTAGCAACTTGATGTTGCGGGCAGCTTAGAACTTGTGGCCGCACTTCTTGCAGACGCGCAGCTTGTTCTTGCCGTCCTTCTCGTGACCGACGCGGGTAACCTTACCGCACTCGGGGCAGACGAGATTGACGTTGGAGGCGTCGATGGGAGCCTCCTGCGAAACGATGCCGCCCTGCTGGTTGGCAGCGTTGGGCTTGACGGCCTTCTTGACGACCGAAACGCCCTCGACAACGACCTTGTTCTCGGCGGGGAGAGCACGCAGGACAACGCCCTGCTTGCCGCGATCCTTACCAGAGAGAACCTGGACCTTATCGCCCTTCTTGATATACATATATCTCCCCTAACTACAGGGTCTCGGGAGCGAGCGAGACGATCTTCATGTACTTCTTGTCACGAAGCTCGCGAGCGACGGGCCCGAAGATACGGGTGCCGACGGGCGAACCATCGTTGTTGATGACAACGCAGGCGTTCTCATCAAAGCGAATGTAGGAGCCATCCTTGCGGCGGATCTCCTTAACGGTGCGAACGACGACGCAACGGACAACGTCCTTCTTCTTGACGTTGGCGCCAGGGGTAGCCTCCTGGACAGCACCGATGAACACATCGCCGATGCCTGCATAACGACGCTTGGAACCGCCAAGCACCTTGATGCAGCGAATCTTGCGAGCGCCGGAGTTGTCGGCGACGTTCAGCATGGTTTGCATCTGAATCATGGTAGATGTTCCTCCGAACTAAGAACCGAAGAGAGGTGCGCAGCCTTTATACGGCCCGTGGTATGCAAGCCAGGCATACGCACATCTTCGGAAACGTACAAGTCGTAAGAGCGACTGCTTATTTAGCGCGCTCGACGACCTCGATGAGGCGCCAACGCTTCATCTTGGACATAGGACGGGTCTCCATAACGCGGACGGTGTCGCCCACGCCAGCCGTGCACTCCTCGTCGTGAGCGTGCAGCTTCTTGGAGCTGGTCATCATCTTGCCGTACTTGGGGTGACGCTTGCGCTCGGTGATGGTGACAACAATGGTCTTGGCACCGGAGACGGAGGTAACGACACCCGTACGGACCTTACGCGAGTTACGCGAATCAGTCATGTTCTCTCCTTAGGTCCTACTCGGCGACAGCGGACTTCTCCGCTGCGATCTCGCGGGCGCGCTGCTCCGTGAGGACGCGAGCGATGTCCTTCTTCACGGTGTTGACGCGAGCGGTGTTGTCCAGCTGGCTGGTGGCCATCTGGAAACGAAGGTTAAAGAGCTCGGCGCGCATTTCCTTCAGCTTCTCAACGAGCTGAGCGTCCGAGAGCTCACGAATCTCTGCGGGCTTCATTAGTTCTCCTCCTTGGCGGCGGCGGCGTCCTCAGCAGCCCACTTGGCCTCGAGAGCGGCCTCCTCAGCCATCTCCTTCTCGATGCGCTGCTCAGCGTTCTTGGCAGCAACAATCTTGGTCTTGATGGGAAGCTTGTGCTGTGCAAGACGCAGAGCCTCGCGAGCGACCTCCTCGGGCACGCCCTTGACCTCGAACATGATGCGGCCGGGCTTGACGACGGCCACCCACTCCTCGGGGTTACCCTTACCAGAACCCATGCGAGTCTCGGCAGGCTTCTTGGTGATGGGCTTATCGGGGAAGATCGTGATGTAGACACGACCGCCACGCTTCATGTAGCGGGTCATGGCAATACGAGCGGCCTCGATCTGACGGTTGGTGATCCAATGGGCCTCGAGAGCCTGGATACCAAACTCGCCGAAATGCAGCTCGGTATTACCCTTGGCCTGGCCCTTCATGGAGCCACGCTGCACCTTGCGGTGAAGAATACGCTTAGGGGCAAGCACTACTGACCCCTCCTCTCGGAGTTACGACGACGAGGACGGGAAGAGCCCTCGAGTGCAGGGTTGGGAACAGGCTGGCCCGGGAGCTTCTCGCCCAGGTAGATCCAGACCTTCACGCCGCAAGCGCCCATGGTGGTGCTGGCGACAGCCGTGCCGTAGTCGATCTTGGCACGGAGGGTGTGCAGAGGCACGCGACCCTCGCGGTACCACTCACGACGGCCCATCTCGGCACCGCCGAGACGACCGGAGCACTGGATACGGATGCCCTTAGCGCCGGCCTTGCGGGCAGACTGGACAGCCTTGCGCATAGCGCGACGGAAGGCAACGCGGCCCTCGAGCTGCTCGGCGATAGACTGAGCAACGAGGTTGGCGTCGAGCTCGGGGCGCTTGATCTCGACAACGTCGACGGAGAGCTGGCCCTTGGAGACGCCAGCGACCTTCTCGAGCTCGGTGCGGAGGGTATCGATCTCGGCACCCTTCTTACCGATGACAACGCCGGGGCGAGCGGTGAGGATGATGACCTTCACCTTGTCGCCAGCGCGCTCGATCTCGACGCGAGAGACAGCTGCGCGGGAAAGACGCTTCTCGAGGTACTTGCGGATCTCGAGATCGTTACCGAGGGTCTTAGCGTAATCCTTCTCTGCGAACCAGCGGGAGCGCCAGTTCTCGGTAATGCCAAGACGGAAGCCGGTGGGGTAGACTTTCTGACCCATACAGCTTTACGCCTCCTTTCGAGGAGCAACGACGACGGTGATGTGGGAAGTACGCTTCAGAATGCGAGAAGCGGAACCCTTGGCGCGGGGACGGATGCGCTTAAGCGTCGGACCCTCGTCAACATAGGCAGCGGCGACAACCAGGTTGTCGGCACGCAGACCGTTGTTGTTCTCAGCGTTCGCAACGGCGGAACGGAGAACCTTCTCGACATCCACGGCGACGGCGCGGTCGCAGAAGTGGAGGATGTCGAAGGCCTGAGCGACAGGCTTGCGGCGGATCAGATCGACCACCAGGCGGGCCTTGCTGGGGGAAACACGCACGTACTTAGCGACGGCGCGAACCTCGGTGGCCTCAGTTTCAATAGACTTAGTTGCCATTTACGGTTAACCCCCTATTTGGCCTTGTGGCCACGGAACGTACGAGTCGGCGCGAACTCGCCGAGCTTGTGACCAACCATGGACTCGGTAACATACACGGGCACATGCTTGCGGCCGTCGTGGACGGCGATGGTGTGACCAACCATCTCGGGGAAGATGGTGGACGCGCGGGACCAGGTCTTCACGACGTCCTTCTTGCCAGCCTCGTTCATCGCGGTGATACGCGAGAGAAGGCGAGTCTCCACGAACGGGCCCTTTTTGAGACTTCTGCTCATAAGTGCTTTCTCCTAAAACTCGGTATCCGAAATTACTTCTTACGGCGACGAATGATGTGCTGGTTCGAGACCTTCTTCTTCTTGCGCGTACGAAGGCCCTTCGTCGGCTTACCCCAGGGGGTAACAGAGGGACGACCAGAGGTGTGGTTCTTGCCCTCGCCACCGCCGTGCGGGTGGTCGACAGGGTTCATGACGGTACCGCGGACGGTCGGGCGCACGTTCATGTGACGCTTGCGGCCGGCCTTGCCGATGACGATGTTGGCGTGATCGGCGTTGCCGACCTCACCGACGGTGGCGCGGCAGGTAACGAGGATGCGGCGCATCTCGGAGGAAGGCATACGGACGATGGCGTACTTGCCCTCCTTACCCATCAGCTGGCAGGAGTTACCGGCGGAACGGGCGATAGCAGCGCCCTTGCCCGGCTGGAACTCGACGGCGTGGATGAGCGTACCGACGGGGATGTCGGCGAGGGGCAGAGCGTTGCCCGGCTTGATGTCGGCGTCAGAACCGGACATGATGGTCTGACCGACCTCGAGGCCCTTGGGGGCCAGGATGTAGCGCTTCTCACCGTCAGCGTAGTGCAGCAGAGCGATGCGAGCGGAACGGTTCGGATCGTACTCGATCGTGGCAACCTTGGCGGGCACGCCGTCCTTGTTGCGCTTGAAGTCGATCACGCGGTAACGACGCTTCACGCCGCCGCCCTGGTGGCGGGTGGTGATGCGGCCGTTGTTGTTACGACCGGCCTTCTTGGGCAGGGGCTCGAGAAGAGACTTCTCGGGCTTGGTGCAGGTGATCTCGGAGAAGTCGGAGATCGTCTGCCAACGCCTACCAGCGGAGGTCGGCTTAAGGTGCTTTACAGCCATTACAATCCCTTTCAATAGGAATCCGTTAGCCATCGCAGACAGGGATTCGAGGTTCTGCCTCGGGTGCGATGACACCGGACGTATACACGGTTCCGGGCGTGTCCATTTTATACGCCCAAAACCTTGAGCTCTCGCCTCCCCTATTTGGGAGGCATGAGCTCACTCAACAGCAGCGAGTCTTAGGCCTGGTTGCCAAAGACCTCGATGGTGTCGCCCTCGGCCAGCGTGACGATGGCCTTCTTCCAAGAACGGGTCTTGCCGGCGACATAGCGCACGCGCTTGGTCTTGGGCTTGACCGTCAGGGTGTTCACGCGAACGACCTTGACGCCGAAGATCTCCTCGACAGCGTCCTTGATCTGATACTTGTTAGCATCCTTGGCGACCTCGAACGTGTACTTGTTCAGCTCCATACCGGAGAAGGAACGCTCGGACACGATCGGACGGATGATGATCTCGTGGGCGGTCATTTATGCAAGCACCTCCCCGAAGTGAGCGGCGATGTCGGCGGGCATCAGCACAGCGTTGTTGTTGACGAGATCGTAGGTGTTGGCCTCGTCAGCGGTGATGATGAACGTCTTGGGAATGTTGCGGAACGACAGGTAGGCGTTGACGTCCTCATCGCGAACGATGATGGTCAGACGCTTGCCCTCAAGGCCGAGAGCCTTGAGCATGGCGACGGCAGCCTTGGTGGAAGGCTTCTCGAAGCCGTAGTCGTCGACGAGCACGAGCTCGCCATCGGCCAGCTTGGCGGACAGCGCGGAGCGCATAGCCAGCTTGACCTCCTTGTTGTTCATACGCTTAGCGTAGGAACGGGGCTTGGGGGCGAAGACGACGCCACCGTGACGCCACTGGGCAGCACGGATGGAACCCTGGCGGGCACGGCCGGTGCCCTTCTGACGCCAAGGCTTCTTGCCGCCACCGGAAACCTCAGAGCGGCCCTTAGCGGACTGGGTGCCCTGACGCCAAGAGGCCATCTGGCACTTGACGATGTGGTGCATAACGTGGATGTTCGGCTCGATGCCGTACACCTCAGCGGCGAGCTCGGCCTCGGCGACCTTCTTGCCCTCGCTGTTCTTTACTTCAAACTTTGCCATTTAAGTGTTCTCCTTGGTATGACGCTGGGCTAAATGGGCTGGGCCCTTAGGCCATACGGATGGCGACGAGACCATTCTTGGCACCCGGGACAGCGCCCTTGACCAAGATGAGGTTCTGCTCGGCATCGATGCGGACAACGGAAAGGTTCTTGACGGTAACGCGCTCGTTACCCATGTGACCGGCCATCTTGACGCCCTTGAGGACGCGCGCAGGATAGGCGCACTGACCGATAGAACCGGGGTGACGCTGGAAGTGAGAACCATGCGTCATAGGACCGCGGCGCTGACCCCAGCGCTTGATGCGACCCTGGAAGCCCTTACCCTTGGAGGTACCGATGACGTCGACCTTCTCGACATCAGCGAAATCAGCGACGGTGACGACCTCGCCGACCTTGTGCTCCTCGCCGTTCTCGACGCGGACCTCACGAAGGAAGCGGACAGGCTCGACGCCAGCCTTGGCGAAGTGACCAGCCATGGGCTTGTTCACGTTCTTGGCCTTGATGTCGCCGAAACCGATCTGGACGGCGTCATAGCCGTCGGTTGCCTGAGTTTTAACCTGCGAGACAGCGCAGGGGCCAGCCTGGATGACCGTGACGGGAACGACGTTGTCGTCCTCGTCCCAAACCTGGGTCATGCCAATCTTGCGGCCGAGAATCATGCTGATCAAGATATGATCCCAACTCTCGCGTGGTCTTGGGACAATGCGTACACCACCGAGCGTACGCCCCTAGAGGACCACTACTTACACGACGTGCTCCCCAGCCTTGTATTGCGTCCGGACTACCTGACAACCCTATTAAGCAGGCATTTTGTCCAGCCAGAATACTCCCCTGGTTTCACACAGCTGTTTAGTATACACGGCTGCGGGCGTATCCATCGAGATTCATATTTCACTCACATTGTTTACGCAGGTAAAGTGCGTGG
>JAHYYN010000065.1:0-85488 GCA_019424945.1 Collinsella sp.
CGTACGGCGTGGCCGAGGTCACCGACGCCGGCTTTGCCGCGCTCGAGGATGCCGGTGGCGCGCCTGCCTACACCTACTCCTTCACCTTTGCCGATCGCGACCTCCCCACCGCGGATCGCATTGATGCCGAGCAGGATATGGTCGAGGCGCTGACCGACGCCGATGCGCGCGTCGACGATCTTGTCGATGCCGATTCCAACCAGGGCATTGGCTATGCGCGCGACGACGTGGACGGCGACTCCATGATGTGGATGACGTTGCTCGACATCATCATCGTGATCATGGCATTTGTCTTTGTGGTGCTCACCGACGCCACCATCGAGGAGGAGAGCGCCATCATCGGCACGCTGCTCGCCAGCGGCTATCGCCGCCGCGAGATTGTGCTGCACTACCTCGCGCTTCCCGCCATCGTGGGCGTGCTCGCGGCGCTTTTGGGTACCGCGCTCGGCGTTGCGTTCTTTACCGAGCCCATGCGCGGCCTCTATTACGGTTCGTATAGCCTGCCTCCCTTCCAGGTGTACTGGAGCTGGGAGATCTTCGTGAAGTGCGCCGTGGTTCCCGCCGCCGCGCTCATCCTCATTACGCTGGTGGGCCTGCTCCGCAAGATGGGCAAGACGCCGTTGCAGTTCCTTCGTCACGAGGCGAGCGGTAAGTCGGGTACCAAGCGCGGTCTGCAGCTGCCGGAACGCATGGGCTTTGTCTCCCGCTTCCGTCTGCGCGTTTTCCTGCGCAACCTGGGCAACTTCGCCACGCTCTTCGTGGGCATTGCGTTTGCGTCGCTGCTACTGCTCTTTGGCCTGGCGATTCTGCCCACGATGACGCACTATGCGGACAACCTGGAGACGAGCCTGGTCGCCGAGCACCAGTACACACTCAAGGCTCCGCTAGAGCTCGAGGGCACTGCCGAGGAGCGCGAGCAATGGTCGGCACTCGAGCGCTTGCAGTCGGTTGACGGCGCGCTGCTTTCTGCCGCTCAGGATGCCGATGACGAGCTTGACGACGCGGCCGATGCCGCGCAGACGGCAGCCGATGCCGCGACCGCATCTCCGTCTGCCGAGAGCCTGACTGCAGCGCAGGATGCGCTTGCTAAGGTCAAGGACAAGAAGGATGCGCTCTACGCACGCCTCGACGATCTTGCCGATGCCCTCGGCTGCGACCGCGATGAGGCTATCGACCTGATCGACAAGGCCTCTAAGATCGACACTGACAACGACGATATCCACCCGGTCAATACGACCGACAACGGCGCGGGCGCAATCGCGCAGGCCGAGAAATACGCCGTTTACCAGCTGCAATACGACCGTGGCGATGGTAATGGCGAGGAGACGATTTCCGTCTACGGCATTTCATCCGATTCGCGTTATTGGAAAGACCTCGACGTCGGCGATGGGCGCGTCGTCTTTGGCGGCGGTCTGCTCGATAAGTTTGGCTGGAGCGAGGGTCAGAAGGTCACGCTCAGCGACAAGTACGAGGGCGAGCATTATTCCCTTGAGTACGCGGGCAAGGACTGTGCCTGGGGCTCCAAGTCGGACATGAATATCTATATGAGTATCGACGACTTTAACGAGCTGTTCGACAACGACGCCGCCTACTTTAACGGCTATGTGAGCGACGAGAAGCTCGACCTCGATGCTCGTTACTTTGCCGGCGACACCACGCCCGACGACATGCGCGCCGTGGGCGACCAGTTCATCGGCATGATGAGCAAAATGATCGGAATGATGATCGGGCTCGCGGTGTTTATCTTCCTGCTGTTTATGTACCTGCTGACCAAAGCGGTGATCGACCACAGCGCCCGTTCGATCAGCTACATGAAAGTCTTTGGCTATCGCGATAGTGAGATCTCGCATCTGTACATCCGCTCGATCACGCTGTGCGTGGCGGCGTCGCTCGTGCTGAGCCTGCCGGTCATTATTGGCTCGCTCACGGCCATCTTCCGCTCGATGCTGCTCGCCTACAACGGCAATATCGAGATCTACGTGCCCGCTTGGTCCATGGCTGCATGCGTCGGCATTGGCTTTGCGACCTACCTGGTCGTGGCGCTGCTACACACGCGCTCTATCAAGCGCGTCGGCCTGGCCGAAGCCCTCAAGGTGCAAGAGTAGCAATTGGGGACGTTCTTAAACGACTAGTCATCGGGGACAGTCTTTGTCGGATTGCCGGCTCGTCGGCCGGGCTGGCAGGGACTGTCCCTGACGGCACTCATTTAAGTCTGTCCCCAATGAGTGGCCGTGCTTGACTTCAACCCCACTTCACCGGGTACCATCCTCTATGTCTGTAACGCCATATAGACCGAGGGGATATATCTATGACCGCAACCGCACCCGCAGCACCGGCAAAGGTGTACTTCACCAACCTGCGCACGCATGCTCGCGAGAGCCAGCTCGACAAACTCAAGCGCCTCATTCGCCGCGCCGGCATTGAGCAGATCGACTTCGAGAACAAGTTTGTCGCCATCAAGATTCACTTTGGCGAGCTGGGCAACCTGAGCTTTTTGCGCCCAAACTACGCCCGCGCCGTCGCCGACGTGGTGAAGGAGCTGGGCGGCAAGCCCTTCCTCACCGACTGCAACACGCTCTATGTGGGCAGCCGCAAAAACGCGCTCGAGCACATCGATACCGCCTACCAGAACGGCTTTACCCCGTATGCCACGGGCTGCCAGATCATCATCGCCGACGGCCTCAAAGGTACCGACGAGGCGCTCGTCCCGGTCGAGGGTGGCGAGTACGTGCGCGAGGCCAAGATCGGTCAGGCGCTCATGGATGCCGACATCGTGATCAGCCTCACCCACTTTAAGGGCCATGAGCAGGCCGGCTTTGGCGGTGCCATGAAGAACCTGGGTATGGGCGGCGGTAGCCGTGCCGGCAAGATGGAGCAGCACGCCGCTGGCAAGCCGAGCGTCGATACCACCAACTGCGTAGGTTGCCGTGCCTGCGAGAAGATATGCGCGCACAGCGCCATCACGTTTGACGGTACGCGTGAGCGCGAGCTTGCCAACGGCAAAACCCGTACGGTTCACGTTGCCGCTATCGACCACGATCGCTGCGTGGGCTGCGGACGCTGCATTGCGGCGTGCAACCAGGACTGCATCAAGCCCGACTATGATGCCGCGGCCGACGTACTCAACTACAAGATCGCTGAGTACACCAAGGCCATCGTCGACGGCCGCCCGAGCTTCCACATCTCGCTCGCCGTGGACATCAGCCCCAACTGCGACTGCCATCCCGAGAATGACACGCCCATCGTCAACGACATCGGCATGTTCGCGAGCTTCGACCCGGTCGCCATCGACCAGGCCTGCGCCGACGCCGTCCTGGCGTCCGAGCCGCTGCCTAACACCGAGCTTACCGACAGCGCGGCCAAGATGGAGCATAATCACGAGCATCTGGAGGGCGAGCAGGCCAAGGATCCCTTCTGCATCACGCATCCCGACACCGACTGGCGCGCGTGCATCGCGCATGCCGAGAAGATCGGCCTGGGCACGAGCAAGTACGAGCTCATCGAGGTCAAGTAGCACCTAACTATTGGACATATCAAGCGCATTCGTGGCTTAATTCAAGCAAAATCCGCCCGCGAGCGCTGTGCTCGCGGGCGGATTTTCGGAAGTGCTAGGGGTCAGATAGACCAGTAAACCGTACTATTTGCCTAAAAATACTCGTCGAGGAAGTCGTCGACCGTGTTCCAGTAGAGCTCGGGGTTAACTTGCGCACTCTTGGCGTGGGTGGCGCCATGGATGGTGAGCTTTTGCTTGACCTTGCTGGCGCACGCGTCGTAGTTTTGGTCGAGCATGTCGTACGGCACAAAGGTGTCCTGGTCGCCGTGGATAAACAGCATGGGAACCGTCGCGTGTTTGAGTTGCTCCACACTGCTCGCCTTATGAAAGTCGTAGCCCGCGCGCACGTTGCACACCAAGTTTGCTACATCGAGCAAGGGAAAGCTGGGCAGCCCGAACACGTCCTTGAGCTGCAGAGAAAACTCGTCCCAAACACTCGTATAACCACAGTCCTCGATAATGCATTTCACGTTTGCGGGCAGAGATTCCCCCGCGACATCCATGGCGGTTGCCGCACCCATCGACTCGCCAAAGACCAGGATGCGTGCCTCGGGGTCAGCCTGAACGATCCGCCCAATCCATGCAACGACATCGAGCCGCTCGGGCCAGCCCATGCCGATATAGTCGCCGCCGGAGCGCTCGTGGGCGCGGGCGGCGGGTGCGAGTACGTTCATGCCGCGGTCGTGGAATCGTTTGACGTATCGGGCCATGCCGATGGGCTCGTCGGTGTATCCGTGTAGGCAGATAGCGTAATTGTGCGTGCTCTCTGGGGCGGCAAAATACCAAGCGGCAAGTTCGGTTCCGTCATCTGCGGTGAGGCTGCTGCTCTCGCGGTTCTCTTTAAACCATGCCCGCGCCTCGGTTCCCTCGGCATCCGGCTGCTCACTTTCTTTGTCGTCCTTGCCGTCCTGCATCATCTTCATGGTGTATGGCGCGCGGGGATTCAGCGCGAAGTCAAACAGAAAGTTGCCGGCAAATCCGAGCAGCGCAATGACAACCACCAGTGCAACGATGCCGGCTATCTTGAGCTTTCGATGGGAATGTGCGTTTTGAGCCATGCGGTATTCTCCTATAAGATGTTAATGCATCAACATTTAATGCAAGCGCATTATGGACGTTCACCGTTGATGCGTCAACAGGCAAAGAATGGGTAAACAAAGGGTCACGTATGGTGCAAATTTCGCACGCACCCAGACGCTTTGATATAGTGTTGAGAACTCTTTACGTTGGAGGATGTAACCGGCATGTCCGATTCGAGCGACAGTTCTAAGCCGCGACCCAAGACCGCGGCCGTTCCACACTACACGGTGGGTGAGGAGATCATGAACTCCGTCACCCATGGTGTCGGCTGTCTGCTGGGTATCGCGGGCCTGGTGCTCCTGATTGTATTCGCTGCCCTGCGCGGCGGAGGCCCGGCCCACATGGCTGCGGCAATTGTCTATGGCGTCAGCATTATCCTCGAATACCTAGCCTCTACGCTCTACCACGCGATTCAGCCCGCGCGCGCCAAGCGCGTGTTTCGCATCATCGACCACAGCTGCATCTACTTGCTTATTGCCGGCAGCTATACGCCGTTTTGCCTCATCACGCTCGCAAACGACGGCGGCCCTGCGCTGTTCTTTGCCGTATGGGCCATCGCCATTATCGGCATCGCCCTCGAGTGCTTTATGCGCGAACGTCAACCGCACTGGGTAAGCGGCCTGGTCTACTTGCTGATGGGCTGGCTCGTTGTCTTTAAGCTGCCCGAACTTGTGGCACTGCTCAACCCCGTGGCACTTGCCCTGCTCGCCGTCGGCGGCGTGTGCTACACCGCGGGCGTGCCGTTCTATATCGCCAAAAACGTGCGCTATCTGCACAGTATTTTCCACTTGTGGGTGCTCGCCGGCAGCATCTTCCAGTTCATGGCGGTGATCCTCTTCGTAATCTAGCGACCGCGCCCATGCCCTCGCTTCCACGGGCGACCGGCGCAATTGCCCTATCCGTCACCTACGCTTACTACCCAACGTCCCGAATCTTGGAGGTTCGAGAAACTCCCGATGGACATAACCATCTCCCTTATCACCACCCTCGTTTTGACCCTCATCAACGGCTACTTCTCTATGTCCGAGATGGCGCTCACCACGGCCAAGCGCGCCGTGCTGGAGCATGAGGCCGAGGAAGGCGACAAGCGCGCCGAGCGTGCCATTAAGCTGGCTGCCGACTCCGACCAGCTGCTCGCCACCATCCAGGTCGCCATCACGCTCGTGGGCTTCGCCTCGTCCGCCGTTGCCTCGACGAGCCTGTCCGACCCGCTCGCCACGTGGCTCATGAGCTTTGGCATCGCGCCGCTCTCCGCCATCGCGCGCGGCCTGGCGCCGGTCATCATCACCGTCGCGGTCGCCTTCGTGTCCATCGTGATCGGCGAGCTCGTCCCCAAGCGCATCGGCCTGGCCAATGCCGAGGGCGTGTCCAAGCAGGTCGTGGGACCGTTGTCGTTTTTCCAAAAGATCGCCCGTCCGCTCGTGTGGCTGACTGGCGCTTGCTCCGATGGCCTGGCCCGCATTCTGCGCATCAAGAGCGCCGACGACCGGCAGAACGTCTCGGAAGAAGAGATCAAGTACATGGTCTCGGAGCAGGACGACCTGCTCGACGAGGAAAAGCGTATGATCCACGAGATCTTTGACCTGGGCGACACCGTTGCCCGCGAGGTCATGGTGCCGCGCGTGGACACCACCATGTGCGAGGACGACGAGACGGTCGCCGACGTGCTGTCTACCATGCGCCAGACCGGCTTTAGCCGCATCCCCGTCTATCACGAGGATCCCGACAACGTCGCGGGCATTGCGCACATCAAGGACCTGATCCAGCCCGCGCTCGACGGCAAGGGCGACCAGCCCATCGCCGGCTTTTTGCGCGACGCCACCTTTGTGCCCGACACCAAGGACATCCTGCCGCTGCTGTCCGAGATGCAGACCTCGCACGACCAGATCGTGGTCGTCGTGGATGAGTACGGCGGCACGGCCGGCATCATCACCATCGAGGACATCGTCGAGGAGATCGTGGGCGAGATCGAGGACGAGTTCGACCCCGACAACAAGTACCTCACGCGCCTTTCGCGCCGCGAGTGGCTCGTCGAT
Source organism: Collinsella sp. (assembly GCA_019424945.1). Taxonomy (GTDB): domain Bacteria; phylum Actinomycetota; class Coriobacteriia; order Coriobacteriales; family Coriobacteriaceae; genus Collinsella. The sequence continues at coordinate 6,670 of JAHYYN010000065.1, forward strand.
GGGCGTTTTTCGTGCGATGACGCGATTGAGCTTGGTTGGCCGCTCGAGGAAAGCGATGATTATGAGACCATCGCCGGCTGGATTTTGGAGCTTTGCGACTCGGTGCCCGACATCGGAGAGGTGTTTGAGGTCGCGGGGTACAAGTTTAAAGTGCAGTCGATGCGTGGCCAGCGCATCTCGCTCATTCGCGTGATCGCTCCGGCCGAAACCGATAAGAAGGATTCCGAGTCTTCGGTAGACGAGCCGACGACGTCGGGTGCGGGTTCCGCGAATCCGCACGACGGCGACGAGTAGGACAAGGAAGAGTAGGGGAGAGTTATGGCAGGCCTGTTCAACATCCTTAAGGTCACCGTCAGCGAGGACAAGATCTGCGCGCACGTGCTGGTGAACCCCGGCATGCCGCTCATGACCTCGGAGGACATCGAGGCCACGGCGCGCGTGTACTACCTGGTGCCGGCGATTGCCAAGCACCTGTGCCTGGGCGATTCCGGCCGCGAGTTCCAGGACTGCATGGGTCAGACCGAGCTATGCCACCTGCTGGAGCATGTGACGGTTGAGCTCATGAACGAGACCGGTCTTGCCGGTAGCATCTCGTGCGGCCGCACGCGCGTAAGCGAGCATGACGAGCGTGTCTTTGAGGTCGAGCTTTCGTGCCCCGATGACGCACTGGCCATCGGTGCGCTGTCGTCGGCCACCTTTATGATGGACTGGGCGTACCTGCACGCCGACCAGCCTGCCCCCGACGTGGAAGGCACGGTCGCGGGCCTACGCAACCTGGTGCTGGGCATGCGCGCCGAGGCCGAGGGCAAGGATCCTCACGAGGCCGTCGCCGCTGCGAACGGCGAAGATACTGCCGAGGACGAGGGCGCTGACGAGGGCGATGTGCCGGTTGACGCCGAGCCCGTTGCCGATGCGACCGCCGAGCCCGTTTCCACCGAGCCCCAGGGCGTCCCCAACTTTGACGACGAGCCCCAGGTGGCGATTGATACCGAGGGCGCGGTTGCCGAGAACCACGAGGCCTCCGCTGCCGTCTTTGGCGGTGCGGCGACGGTTCCGGCGGGACCTGCGCATGAGGGCGGCCTGCCGCTCGTGGACGGCGCCGGCGAGGACCCGGGTGCCACGGTGGCCATGCCGGCTATGCCTCAGGAGTAGGCCTACGCGTTTATCACCATCACGTACCTGCGCCTTTGCCGTACGCAGATGAGCGGAGCGGCAAGTGATGCGCTGCGGGTATAATGGACAGCATTCAAACGGTGGGCACCGACGTGCCCGCAGGAGAGGAATGATCATGGGTAAGACTTTCAGCTTTGTCTCCGGCGCACTTTTTGGTGCTGCTGCCGGCGCTATTATCGGTGTTGCTCTGGCTCCGCGCTCGGGCGCCGAGACCCGCGCCATGGCTGCCGATATCGCCAACGACGCCTGGGACAATATGCGCGACACCTACGAGCACAGCGCCGAGGAGGCCCGTGCTGCGGTGAATGACTTTGGCCCGATGGTCGACGCCAAGACCGACGACCTGCGCGCCAAGGTCGACCTGGCCCGCGAGCGCATGGACCAGCTGCGCGAGCAGCTCAACGACGCCATTTCGGGTGGCAACGTGACGCCTGCCGCCGACGTCGTGGTCGAGAACGCCGTCGAGGCTGATACCGAGGCTGCGGAGCCCTCGACCGAGGCATAATGCGCGCCGGGGATTTTGTCGGCGCCAAGATTTATCGCAAGCCTACCGAGGACAAGCGCACCAAAAAGGACGGCACGCCGCGCAGCCCTAAAAAGCTCGGAAAGATTCACTTTCCGGTCTTTACCCCGGGCGGTACGCGCGTGGTCGGCTTTATGGTCCGCCAGTCCGATATCGCGGGCATGATCGAGCGTCCCGACCGATTCGTGGCGCTCGACGCCATTGGTGTCTACGAGGGCGCCATTGCGGTCGATGACGTCAAGGACACGTACGATGCCGCCGCCGCCAAGCGCCTCGACATCAACCTGGACGATTGCATCATCTGGGTCGGTATGGACGTGCGCACGGAATCGGGCGACGTCGTGGGCTATTGCTCGGACGTTGAGTTTAAGCCACGCTCGGGCATCGTGCAGGCATTCTATGTGACCGCCGGTGCTGCTTCGAGTGTTTTGGTTGGTGACACGCAGGTGCCACCGACGATGCTGCGCGGCTACGAGAACGGCGCGATGGTCGTCTCGGACGAGGTCAAGTCGCTCGGGTATTCGGGCGGTGCGGCTGCCAAGGCCGCCGAGGCCAGCGTCGTGGTGGGCGACAAGGTCAAAAAGGGCGCCAAGGTGCTCGACGACAAGGGATCGGTTGCCGTGGACAAGGGCAGTCGCGCACTGGGCAAGCAGCTCGGCAAGACGCGCGGCATGTTCAAGGCCTTTAAGGACGAATACCAAAAGGCGAGCGGAGGCTCGTCAAAAGCTACAAAATAGCGACGTACCAAATGATGGGAGGCAAGCCGGAGACCTGTTGCTCCGGCTTGCTGTGTTTATGGGGGAGGGCATATGCGCCAAAACGGATCCAACTTAAACGGGCGTTCGGGTACGCGTCCGACGGCGCGCCGCGATCTGGGGCAGCTGCCCAGCGGTCAGCGCAAGCGTCACCGTAAGCCCGGCGCGATGTACCTCAACCATAGCCGCGGCTTTAGCGATCGCAGCGCGCGCACCGGCAACAGCCGTACGCCCCGTCGTTCGTCTCGCCTGCCCTATGCGCTCATCGCCGTGGGTTGCGCACTCGTGTTGTTTATCGCTGCCGTCGTGGGCTACGTCAACCGCAGCGTGGACGTGGAACTCAACGGGCAAAAGACCGCGGTGCGCGTCGGCTCTACGCTGCAGAATCTCATCGACGACCAGGAGTTGACTGACGCCTACGACGCAGGCGACCTGCTGGCCGTCGATGACAGCGTGCTCAAGCGCCATGGCGGCGAAAAGCTGTCGGTGAAGGTGGACGGCAAGCGCATAAAACAGGGCAAATGGGATAGCCGCGAACTTGAGGGCGGCGAGAAGGTGACGGTCAAGGATGGCCGTAACACCTACGAGAAGCACGAGATTCAGGCTACGGTTATCGAGCCCAAGCTCAAGGTCGAGGGCACGGGCGCCATAGAGTATGTGCAGACGTGGGGTGTCCAGGGCCGCTCCGAGGTGTGGGTTGGTGAGCAGTCGGGCAAGACGCAGGACCGCGGCGAGGTTGTGCCCGTCACCGATTGCGTCGTTGCGTGCGCCAGCGTGGCGCCCAAGGGCAACAAAAAGTACGTGGCGCTGACGTTTGACGAGGGTCCGAGCGGCGCGACCAAGCAGATTTTGCAGGTACTCAAGGAAAAGGGCGTCACCGCGACGTTCTTCCTGTCGGGCGATGCGGCCGAGGCCTCGCCTGCTACGGCCAAGGCGATTGTCGATGCCGGGTGCGAAATCGGATCCAACAGCTACAGCGACGATTCGCTCAAGGGTCAGGACCGTGAGGCGGTACGCGAGCAGATCACGAAAGGCACCGATGCGATTAAGTCGGCGACCGGCGTGAAGACGATGCTGCTGCGTGCTCCCTACGCTGCCTTTGACGAGCAAAACTGGATTGATGCGATGGACCTGGTCTCCGCCGTGGTCTCGTGGAATATCGACTCGGGCGACTGGCTGCTCAACGGTGCCGACGAGCAGGTCTCGACGGTGCTCGATTCGGTGACGCCGGGCAATATCGTGCTGCTCACCGATAGAGACGAATGCGCCGAGCAGACGCTCGAGGCGCTGCCGCAGATTATCGACGGTCTTGTCGCCGACGGCTACAAGATCGTGACGCTCAGCGACCTGGTCAAGACGGACACATCGCTCAGCAAAAAGCTCACCTCGCTGACGAAGGTCACCATGCCCAAGGACGCCGTGTTCCCCCAACTTGCCGAGGACGATGACACTACAGAGTAGTCATTGGGTAGTCGTTTAAGAACGTCCCCAATGGCTATGTCACGGATACGTCAGCGTTTGGTATGCCTGCAATGTGCAGCGCATAAATTCGATGCCGCAGGGCGATGCTGATGCTATAGTTACTGCGGTTAATGAGGGTCAAGAGAAAGGTTACAGGTGAAATCCAAACCTCGACCATACAGTCGATGACCCCATGCAGGTGCTTTTTGCGCATGCACGGGGTGTAAGCGTCGAGCGGCGTGCCGCCCGCGCATGCGTATACATATCCAGAAGCCCCCGGACGCCGCACGCGCGGCCGCGTCCGGAGGAATAATGATGGGGAGCACCATTGAATTATCTGAGTGAGATGCTCAAATTGCCAGTCTTGGACGTCGACGGCGAAAAGCTCGGCGTGGTCAACGATTTTGGCATTGCAACCGGCGAAGTTTTTCCGCACGTGACGTCGCTCGCGTTCCGTGGTCCCGGCAAGACGCCGTTCATGATCAGCTGGCGCAAATGGGTCGACCGCATCGACGAGACGGGTGTACACCTTAAGACGTCGGCCACCGAAATCCGTTTTTCGTACCTGCAGCCGACCGAACTCTTGCTTGCCCGCGACGTGCTCAACAAGCAGATTGTCGACACGCAGGGCATGAAGGTCGTGCGCGTCAACGACATCAAGTTTTCCATGTCGGGCGAAAACCAGCTGCGCCTGCTGGGCGCCGAGGTCGGTGCCCGCGGTCTGCTACGCGCCATCAGCCCCGCGCTCGAGCATATCGTTGAAGGCTTTATGAAGCACCTGGGCAAGCCGCTCAGTGAGGATATCATCGCTTGGTCCTACATGGACCTGCTCGACCGCTCGACCAAGAACATTCAACTCTCGGTGTCGCACAAGACGCTCGGCGAGCTGCACCCTGCCGACATCGCCGACATTATCGAGCAGCTCGACCCGCGTCTACGTGCGCAGGTGTTTGCGCAGCTCGATACTGCCCAGGCCGCCGAGGCCATCTCGGAGTTCGATGACGACGAGCTTATGACCGAGATGCTCGAGGGCCTGTCCGATACGGACGCATCGTCGATGCTGGCCATGATGGACCCGGACGATGCAGCCGACCTGATCGACGAGCTCGATTACGAGAAGGCCGAGAAGCTCCTGCGCCTGATGGGCGTCAAGGAGGAGAAGGCGATTCGTAACCTGCTAGGGTATGAAGACAACACCGCCGGCCGCATCATGACTTCGGAGTTTGTCTCCCTGCCCGCCACGGCAACGGTCGGTGACGCCATCGAGGCGATTCGCGAGCTCGACGAGGACTTCGAGAGCGTCTACTACGTCTATACCGAGGATCCGAGCGGCATGCTGACCGGCGTGCTTTCGCTGCGCACGCTGATCGTAGCCGACCGCGACGCCACGCTGGGTCAGCTGGCCTATCGCGACCTGGTCTATGTGTCGCCCGACGAGGACCAGGAAGACGTAACGGACGAGATGACCAAGTACGACCTGGTTGCCATCCCTGTCTGCGACGAGAACCGTCATATCCTGGGTATCGTAACCTTCGACGACGCCATGGACGTTATTGCCGAGGAGCATCAGGAGGACCTGCAGATCGCCGGTGTCGGCTCGAGCGATAGCGCGTCGGACGACTCGACGAACGTGCTCAGCTGGTTCGTGCATCGCCAGTACTGGGTTGTTGTATGGGGCATCGCGTCGTGCATCATGGCGACCGTGCTGGGAACGGCGCTCGGCTCCGCGCATCTGGTGGTGTTCCCCATGTGCGCCATGCCGCTCGTGCTGCTGGCGGCCTCGCGCATGGTGTCGTTCGTCAAGAACTACTTCCTGGAGTATGACGGTCACGACGATGAGCCCAAGCCGTATCTGGGGTTCTTCTTCCAGAGCACGGGCATGGGCCTGATTCTGTCACTCGTGACCTACCTGTGCGCCCAGCTGGTGCGCACCGCTGCGTTCCCCGATGCGTCCATGTTTGAGGAGCAACTCTTTACCGGGTGCTTTAACATCGCGGCCATCGTCTGTCTGATTGGCAACATGAGCGCCGTGATTTACCTGATGGTGCTGTTCTGGCGTGACGAGCATGACCTCAACACGTCGGGCACCGCCATGAACGTTATTGCCGTCATGATCTCGTGCGTAGCGTACTGCGTCGCTGCGGTGCTGCTCACCATGTCGGTCATGGGTTAGGTGGTCGCGTGCAAAATACCAAGCAAAAGTCGGGCACCAAGCAAAAGTTGACCATCGCGGCCATCTTTGGCGCTATGGGTCCCGGTCTGCTGGCGGCGCTTTCGGGCAATGACGCCGGCGGCATTGCAACGTATTCCAGCGCGGGCGCCAGCTATGGCTATAAGATGCTCTGGATGCTTCCCGTCATGACTGTGCTGCTCATCGTGACGCAGGAGACCGCGGCGCGCTGCGGCTGCGTCACGGGCAAGGGCCTGGCATCGCTCATTCGCGAGCGCTTTGGCGTGCGCAAGAGTGTACTTGCTATGGCGGCGCTGTTGATCGCCAACACGGCTGTGACCATTTCGGAGTTTGCGGGCATCGCCAGCGGCCTTGCTCTCTTTGGCGTGCCGGCGAGCATCTCGGTGCCGTTGGTGGCGCTGCTGGTGTGGATGCTTACCATGTCGGGTAGTTTCCAGCGCATCGAGAAGATTCTGCTGTTGGTAAGCTGCGTCTTCGTGACCTATATTGTCGCCGCGTTTATGGCTGGCCCCAACTGGGGTGAGGTCGCGGTCGACCTGGTCGTGCCTAACATTCAAAATGACCCCAGCTACGTGTCGCTCGTGGTCGCAACGATCGGCACCACCATCGCGCCGTGGATGATTTTCTTGGCGCAGAATAACGTGGTCGATAAGAATGCGGGCGAGGACGACATCGTGCTGCAGCGTATTGATACCGTGAGCGGCTCGATCGCTGCTGATATCATTGCGGGCTTTATTATCATCACGACCGGTACGGTGCTGTTCCCGGCGGGTATTCAGATTAGCGATGCTGCCGATGCTGCCCGCGCGCTGGAGCCTATTGCGGGTCAGTGGTCCACGGTACTGTTTGCCTCGGGCCTGGTCGCGGCGAGTTTCTTGGCTGCCTGCGTGCTACCGGGCGTTACGTCGAGCGCTATCTGCGAGGCATTTGGCTGGGAGCGCGGTGCCGACCGCAGCTGGGACGAGGCCCCGGTCTATCGCGGCATCATTACGGCCATCATCGGTATCTCTGCCGTGCTGGTGCTTATGCCCGGCGTCGATCTGTTCCAGATTATGATGACCTCGCAGGTCATCAATGGCGTGCTACTGCCCGTGGTTCTGGTGTTCCAGGTGGTTATCGCCGCCGACCGTCACATTATGGGTGCCAACCGCAACGGCCGCGTGTGGAACGTGCTCACTTGGGCGACTATCGGCGTGATTACGGTGCTCACGGTCGTCATGTTTGTTCTGCAGGCGATGGGTTACAGCGCTTAGCGCCTCTTTTTGACTCCAAACAGGCCGCAGCGATGGGCTGCGGCCTGTTTTTTGCCTGTTATAGGGGGTTAGTAATATGCGAGTGGACAAAAAATGCCAAATATGAGTACTGTTGCCTGGCCGATAGCATTTACGACCAAGAAAATAATGAACATAGCTAAGAATCTGTTCATTAAAAGCGGGTCTCCAAGTCCTAAGTCGGCTATTCTGGTCAACTGGAAGGGTCGCGCGCCACCGCAGGGGCGTCATTTTGGGTGGTTTTGCCTGCTACTAAAATGGTAACAGTACTCATATTTGCCACTTTTTGTCCATGACCTCTTGGAGTCGGCTCGAAAAGAGTGATTTTGGGTTGTTTGCTGCGGGTGTGGGCTTGGAAACAACGCTCGGGGTGGCGAGGTACTCAGAATTCGGTCGCAAGGAGGGCGTTCCTCGGCTGTGTCAGGAGTGTCCCTGGGTGCCGGCACATAAGGAACGTCCCTAACTGCCGGAGGGGTGCCTGCCGTGGCGGGCACCCCTCCGGATGTGGGAAGTTTGCGCTGCGGGTTACTTGTCGGTGCCCAGCTTGTGCGGCTTGAGAGCGAGCGCATTGACGAGCGCGTCGGTGGCAGACTTGACGGCTGCCGGCTGCGGATCGTTGACGTGATCTTCGGGGTGCACGGGCAGGTCCTTCTTGACGGCATCGTGGATCAAGTTGAGGTACTCAGTCACGCCAGCGGTCGACAGGTGCGTGCCATCGCCATCGAACAGGTCGTTGCGATTGGCACTGTATCCGTACCAGTCGATAACGCGCACGTTCTTGTAGCGCGTAGCAGCGTTGGCGATGGCCTGGTTGGTAGAGCCAACCCACGGCTGCGGGCTGCGCGTGTTCACAAACACCACAATACGCTTATCTCCTGCATCGGTCATGATGGCGTCGATCTGGTCGTCGGTTACCAAGCCGTTGGTGCCCAGTGCAAAGACCACGATCTTGCCGGCAAGGTTCTGTTGGAGATAGCCCTCAAATGTCGCGCGGCCCGCATCAAACTGGCGGCCCTTTTCGGCATCGATATGGCTGTGCGGGAACACGCCGTCAAAGGAATCAACGGCGCGCAGCGACACGGAGTCACCGATCATCAACAGGTCGTAGGAGCCATCGGGGAAGCCGTCGTTGTCCTTGTCGGTGTCGTCGGCCGCCTGTTGGTCTGTGGGCGCGGTGTTTTTGGCTTCCTTGTTGAGGACTTCGGCGCCCTCACCGCTCAGTGCGGAGGTCTCCGGCACAAAGATCAGGCCGCCCAGTGCAACGACCAACACGACAGCGCAGGCTGCGCAGACCGGGACGTGCGCGCGCACCCAGTTGGCGGGCGCGGTGGTGCCGTCGCGGAACTCGGATACGGTGCGCCCAAAGGCGCCCTTTCTAAACGGCGTCTCGATAAAGCGATATGAACATTCGGCTACGGCGACCACCAACAACACCTGCAAAATGTACTGCCACCACGGCGTATCGTTGATGTTGGCGACCGGGTTCATGAGCAACAGTAGCGGATAGTGCCACAGGTAGATGCTGTACGAGCGCTTGCCAACCCACACGAGCGGCTCGGCGGACAGTGCGCGGGCAACCATTCCCTGGGGCTGCACGCAGGCCGCGATGACCATGAGCGTGAGGATGGAGCATAGCAGCGTGCCGCCGCGATACTGGAACGCGGTGTAGCCGTTGGTGAGCGCGACCATGGCGGCAAGGCCAACCAGACCCACGACGCCCAACACATCGATGGATGCGGGCGAGGACCAAAAGCGCACGAGGGCGCTCGGCTGTGCCGGGACGGTCTCGGCTGCGTTGTCGGCCTTCTCGCCAGGCTTGCCCTCGGCGTTCTTGCCGTGCTTGGCGGCGCCAGCCAGGCGATTGAGCCCCAAACGATGAGCGAGACGCACCGGCGCCAGGTCGCGATCGGGGATAAAGGCCATCCAGGCGCCCAGCAGCAGCGAGAAGACGCGGGTGTCGGTGCCGTAGTACACGCGGCTGGGGTCGGCGGCAGGGTTGTAGAGCACCATCATGGCAAGGGCGGATACCGCTGCGAGTCCCAGGACCATACGGCGCGTGTTGGGTTTGCTCACATGCATGGACACCATGGCAAACAGCAGCGGTGGCCAAACCAGGTAGAATTGTTCCTCGATGGCGAGCGACCAAAAGTGCGTAAGCGGCGAGGGGTCGCCCAGGGCGTTGAAGTACGAAACGTCCTGCATAATCTGCCACCAGTTGTTAAAGAACAGCAGCGACGGCAGAATGTCGGGACGCATCTTGGTGAGCATCACGTGGTTGAAGACGGTGCACAGCGCACAGGTTACAACCACAACGGTCACCACGGCGGGGACCAGGCGACGGATGCGGCGGATCCAGAAGCTCTTGAGGTCGATGCGGCCGGTCTTAGCGACTTCGTTGAGTAGCAGGCGTGTGATCAGATAGCCCGAAAGCACAAAGAAGATCGTGACGCCAAGCAGGCCGCCCTGAGCCCACGTGAGGTTGAGGTGATAGAGCACCACCGCGACGACGGCAAGCGTGCGCAGGCCGTCGAGCGCAGGGATGTAGCGGGACTTGGGGCGAGCAGGCGTCTGCTCCGCGGCGGGAGTGTTGGCGCGGCCAGCGTTGTTGGCAGAAGCGCGATGGGGGCTCGCGGTGCGTCGCGGCTCGTTGGCACGGCGCTCGCCCTTCACGCGTTCGTGCGGCGCCGGCTCGTTGCCCGTGCGGCGTCGACCGCGCGAGCCCGATTGCGAGAATTGTTCCATAAAACATCATCCAATGACGAGAATAATCAGCACGTATTCATTGTAGCTGCCTGCCCCTGTGAATGCTTGCTGCTGGCGCAAGCTCAAGCGCGCGTCCACATCAAAGTGGACTAAAGTTATAGGGGGTGCGAGAGTGCACAATCGTTGGTCGATGGTGGGCGCAAAGCCCGAAGACGAGGAGGTTTCCATGGCGGATCACAGCATCGTTGCGGTGTTCGGCAGCATGAACATGGACCTTTCGGTGGCGTGCGAGCGCATGCCGCGCGCGGGCGAGACGGTCGATGGCAGCGGTTTTATCACCAACGCCGGCGGTAAGGGAGCCAATCAGGCCGTTGCCGCTGCGCGCATGGGTGCGCGCACGTGCATGATCGGCGCTGTTGGGCGCGATACCTTTGGCGATGCGCTTGTGGCAGGGCTCCAAGATGCCGGCGTGGGCGTTGAGTCCGTGACACGTCTCGACGACGTGGAGACCGGTACTGCGACTATCATTCGCTGTGAGAGCGACAACCGCATCGTGCTGTCGCCGGGCGCCAACCATGCGCTTGCGGGCGAGGACGTTGCCCGCGCACTGAGGCGCTTGGTGGCCGACGAGCTCGACGGCGATGCCAGCGAGATTGCCCCGGCTGCTGGCGGCGTCTTTATCGCCCAGGGCGAATGTGACCTTGCGGCGACGGCCGGGGCGCTTGCTTGCGCTCACGAGCTGGGGTTCTATACGATCTTTAACCCGGCGCCCGCCTGCGACCTGCCGGCAGGAGCGTGGCCAGCGGTCGACCTGGTCTGCCCCAACGAGACCGAGTGCCAGGTACTGACGGGCATTCTGCCCACGGATGATGCGAGTTGCGTCGCCGCGCTCAATGCGCTGCTCGACAAGGGCGCCGGGGCTGCGGTCATCACGTTGGGCGGCGCCGGCTCGGTTACGCTCGGCGATGGCGGTGAGCCGCTGCGCATGCCGGCGCTTTCGAGCGCGGTGGTCGATACGACGGCCGCGGGCGATACGTTTATCGGCGCGTTGGCGGCGGCTCGTCTGGAGGGCCTGCCGCTCTTTGAGTGCATGGCGGCGGGTGCTCGCGCCTCGGCGGTGACGGTGTCGCGCCTGGGCGCTCAGCAATCAATTCCCACGCGTGCGGAAGTCGAGCACAAGTTTGGTTTAGACGGTTTGGATGTAGACGGAGAAGCGGAGTAGAACAATGGCAACCAAGAAGCTGATCCTTGATCTGGATATGGGTGTGGATGATGCGATGGCGCTTGCCTACGCCATCGCGAGCCCCGAGGTGGAGCTCGTCGGCATCACCACGTGCTTTGGCAACGTGCGCGTCGAGCAGTCGGCGCACAACTGCTTGGCGGTGCTCGACCTGTTGGGTCGTCCCGAGGTGCCGGTGTACCTGGGCGCCGATCGTCCCATGAAGGCGACCGAACCCTACACGCCGCCGGCGTCCACCACGCTTATCCACGGCAAGAACGGCATCGGCGGCGCAAGCGTGCCCGCCTCGCCGTACGAGCCGGTGGGCGCGACGTCGGCCGACGGCAATGCGGCGGTCGATTACCTGATTGATGCCGCGCGTACCTATGGTCCCGATCTGGTCTACGTTGCGACCGGCCCGCTCACCAATCTGGCGCTTGCCCTGGAGCGCGATGCGGCGGAGATGATGTCTATCGGTCGCGTGGTCGTGATGGGCGGTGCGCTTACCGTGCCCGGAAACGTGAGCGCCGGTGCCGAGGCCAACATGGCGAGCGACCCCGAGGCGGCCGATGCCGTGCTGCGTTCGGGCCGCAAGCTCACTATGGTGGGGCTGGATGTGACGCATCGCGTGGTGCTCACGCGCCGCGACGTTGCCGGCTGGACGGGCTCGGGCACTATGGCTGGCTGCGCGTTTGCGAGCATGGTCGAGCACTATATCGGTTCGTACGAAATGAACGCGCCCTACCTGGGCGGCTGCGCGCTGCACGATCCGCTGGCGGTTGCCGTGGCGATTGATCCCACGCTCGTGGGCGCGCTCGGCTGTAACCTGCGCGTTGACTTGCTGGGCGAGTATCGCGGCCGCACCATCTGCGACGAGCACTGTCTGTCCGATCCCGACAAGAGCGCGCTTGTGGCACTCACCGTGGACGCCCCGCGCTTTCTGTCCGAGTTCAAGGCGCGCATGGCCCGCATCCTAGGCTAGGCTCGGGATCGAAGCACGCCCATCTGCTCGATGTGGCCGCTGGCGGGCCGACATCTACCGTTCGCCAGCCCGATGGTCCCCGGGGCGGGGAGAGCGCTATAATGCATTCTGCATCTTGGATTGTTACTCCTGTGTGGAGGCATGCCCAAGAGCAATACAACACGGATTGTTACGTAAGGCATGACCGCAATAGCACTGCTATTGGCTATCATGCCTTTTTCTGTGAGTGTTCTTGAAAGGAGGTTCACCATGCTTGCAATTAAAAAGCTTAACAACAACGCGGTTCTTTGCCGTGACGGACAGGGGCGAGATGTCATCGCCATGGGCAGGGGCGTCGGTTTCGGCGGAGATTTTCCTCGAGAGCTCCCTCTTTCTAAAATCGAGCATACGTTTTACGACATTGATCCTAAAGGACAAGATGTCATGAGGGATCTTCCCTCGGATATCGTGATGTTTGCGGCGAAAGTTATGGACATCGTTGCCAACGAACTGCCCTACGACCTCTCGACCAATGCGACGCTGTTCATGGCTGATCACCTGTCGTTTGCCGTTGCGCGAGCCCAAAAGGGGGTCCGCATCGCGATGCCTCTTGCCTATGAAGTGCGGGAGACGTATCCGAAGGAATACAAGGCTGCCCAGTTTATCGTCATGCGACTCGAGAAGGAGCTCGGAGAGCGGCTTCCCAAGGATGAGATTGCCAGCATTGCCATGAATCTCGTCAATGCGCGGGTTGTTCAGGCCATCGAGACCGCGAGCAAACCCACCAAGCAGTTTGACGATATGCTAGAAGATGTCACTGAGATCGTCGAGAGTGATTTTCGCATCATCGTTGACCGCGATTCCTACGATTTCACTCGCTATGCCACGCATCTGCGGTACCTGTTCAAGCGCATTCAAGCCGGCGAGTCGCTGAACAGCGCCAACATGCAGATGTACAAGAACTTTCGTGAGGAGTTTCCGCAGTTGGCAGAGTGCGTGAAGCATATCGGTTCCTATTGTCGTGAAACGTGGGACGCCACGCTCTCCGAGGAGGAGGAACTCTATCTGATGATCCATCTCAACCGGATCATCTCCAAAAAAGGATTGTAACCCGTAGCCATTCGGGGCATGACCTTTGCCGATTCGAACAGTAAGCCAAGATTGTGCAAAGGAGCCAATGATGGCAAATTACAAAAAGGTGGCAGAGCAGATTCTCTCCACTGTGGGCGGGGCGGAAAACGTGGCTTCGGTTACGCATTGCATGACGCGCCTGCGCTTCAACCTCAAGGATGAAAGCCTCTCGAATGATGAGAAGCTTGAGGACATCTCGTCTATCATCAGCGTCGTGCACGCCGGAGGGCAGGTGCAGCTGGTGGTCGGGCCCACGGTCGACAAGGTCTACGACGAGGTTTGTAAGCAGGGCGGATTCGAGGTCACGGTATCGATTGACGAGGAACTCGATGGCCCTCAGCTTAGCTGGAAGGAGCGCTTGGCGCCCAAGCACCTCTTCAATCAGCTGCTCGATGCCGTGAGCGGCGCTATCACCCCGATCCTTCCGATCTTTTGTGTCGCCGGTATCTTCAAGATGCTCGTTATTCTGTTTGGGCCCGAAGGCGCCGGTTTTATGTCCGAAACGAGCGACCTGTATCGGATCCTTTCCCTGGTGGGCGATGCGGCGTATTACTACTTCCCGGTGTTTGCCGCCTATAGCTCGGCTAAGAAGTTCAAAACGAGTCCTGTGCTGGCACTGCTCATCGCTGTTGTGATGATTTATCCCGACATGCTCGTTATTGTTGAGGACGGAAAGCCTTTCAGCGTCTTCGGCATCCCCATGCAGCTCGTCAACTACACCCAGGCTGTTCTTCCGGTCATCTTGATCACCTGGGCCCAGTCCTATGTTGAGCGCTTCTTTAAGAAGATCTCGCCTGATATGTTGCGCATTCTGATCGTACCCGTGGGTACGGTGCTCGTGATGTTGCCGGTCGCGCTGTGCCTCTGCGGCCCTGCCGTCCAATTTGTCATGGGCCTTGTGGCCGATTTCATCATTTGGCTCGCCTCTGTTGCCGGTCCCGCTGCGACCGCGGTTATCGGCGCATTCTGGAATCTGATCATCGCCACCGGCATGCACGTGCCGATCTATACCGCCATATTGCCCGCCGCGCTCCAGAACGGTTACGACGCCATCTTATACCCCGGCACCGCGGTTGTAGCCTACACCACGCTTGCCATCGCGCTCGCCTATGGCCTGCGCACTAAGGACAAGGAGAGTCGAGCCACGGGCTGGAACTTGTTCATCACCTATGCCTTCGGTCGCGTGAGTGAGCCCATCATCTACGGCATCCTGTTTCGCGACAAGAAGGCTCTTGCCTGGAACATGATTGGTGGTGCTGTCGGTGGTCTGCTGGTAAGCCTTCTTCATGCCAACGTCTATATCTTCACTGGCGTTGGTTTCCCATGGATGAACGTGCTCATGTTTGCTCAGGATATCATCCCTGGCACCATCGGGTGTCTTGCTGGCGGTGCCGTGACGTTTGCGTTGGCGATGATTTTTGGATTTGAAGGACAGGAGAAGATGCCGTTGAAGTCCAAGAGCGGCGATTCTGAGGCCGTTGAATCCGTCGAGGCATAAGAGGCTACTACACAAATATGCTCCCCAGCCGTTGCGCGGTCCGACCCCTTGGCCGCGCAACGGTACTGTGCTGTTGCGCGGCACTTGCCGAGTCCGTTGCGTTCGACAGTGTGGGCCGGGAATTTGATAGAAAGGACGACACCATAATGTTTAGAGAAGATTTTTTATGGGGCGGGGCTCTGGCTGCAAACCAGTGCGAGGGAGGATGGAACGAAGGCGGTCGCGGTTTAGCCAATTCCGACATGCTGCCGTTTGGCGATCAACGCATGGACGTCATGCGGGGAGACCTTGATCCGCGTGCGTTGGCACCCGACAGCTTCTATCCCGCTCGCAAGGGCATTGATTTTTACCATAGGTACAAGCAGGATATTGAACTGTTTGCCCAGATGGGTTTTAAATGCCTGCGCTTATCAATCGCCTGGAGCCGCATTTTTCCCAAAGGAGACGAAGCCGAGCCCAATGAAGAAGGCCTTGCCTTTTACGAGGATGTTTTTAGGACGTGTCGCGCGCATGACATTGAGCCTTTGGTGACGCTCAACCACTATGATGTCCCCATGCATCTCGTCGATGCGTATGGCGGATGGCGCGATCGCAGGTTGGTCGACCTGTTCGAGCGATATTCGCGTACCGTGTTCGAGCGCTATCGGGGATTGGTCAATTATTGGCTGACCTTTAACGAGATCAACATCATGACGCAGGCGTGCTTTATGGCGGCGGGGATCATCTTCGAGCAAGGGGAGAATCGCTATGCAACGGTTCACACGGCCGTGCACCATGTATTGGTTGCGAGCGCCCGTGCGGTCGGGGCGTGTCATGAACTGTGCCCTGGGGCGAAGATCGGTTGCATGCTCAACGCAGGTGTCTTCTATCCGGCTACATGTGATCCGGACGATGTGCTGGCTGCGCAGGCTGAGAATCGCAGCCATTACATGTTTACCGACGTCCAGGTGCGCGGTGCGTACCCGAGCTATGTTCTCAAGGAATACGCCCGCCATGGTTTTGAGGTGCCCTATCGGGATGATGACCGCGAAGTACTGGCTGCAAACCTGGTCGATTTCGTCTCGTTTTCGTATTACTCGACGCGCGTCGCAAAAGCGCATGCGGAAGGTCAGTTCGATTCGAACCTTCTTCGCTCGGCGCCTAATCCGTATCTAAAACAGGAGCCTTGGGGGAGGTTTATCGACCCCAAAGGGCTGCGCGTCACCATGAATGAAATCTGGGATCGCTATCAAAAGCCGCTGTTCATCGTCGAAAACGGTTTGGGTGCTCCTGATGTGCCGGAAGATTCGGGTGAAATAGAAGACGACTATCGAGTTGAATACCTGCGGGCCCACATCGAGGCGATGAGGGAGACCGTCGAGCTCGACGGGGTGGAACTCATGGGATATACCTGTTGGGGCCCGATCGATTTGGTTTCGGTCGCCACAGGACAGATGCGTAAGCGCTACGGGTTTATCTATGTCGATCGAGACGATAGCGGTGCGGGCTCGTTTGAGAGACGTAAAAAGAAAAGCTTCGAATGGTACCGACGCGTAATAGCAAGCAATGGCGAAGACCTTGCGTAATAACGTTAAGATGGACAAATACGCCCGTTGGGGGAATAGTCGCGCCGCTTCGCTTGACAACAGGCTAAACTAGCTATTAAACATTTACTATTCTGTTTAGATTGAATTTGCGGTCGTTTAGTTGTCGAGTCACGGGGCGGTCAGGCCACGATGCTCGACCGCGACCGTTACTAGGGGGAACAATGGCCAAAGCAAGTGTCCGCGAGATCAGCCGCATCACCGGTTTTTCGCCCGCAACCGTGTCCAACGCGCTCAACCGCAAGCGCAGCGTGAGCGAGGAAACCGCCAAGGTCATCCTGGAGTGCGCGCAATCGCTCGGTTATCAGCAGTCGACGCAGCTCGAGAGCATTCAGTTTGTGCTCGCGCGCAAGACAGGCGCCATCCTGGACGAGAGCACCTTTCATCCCGCAGTCATCGAGGGCGTGGAGCGCCAGGCGCGTCGCCACGGCATGAGCACGAGCTTTGTCTCGCTCGACTTTAGCGACCTGGACGCCGTGCGCCCGCAGGTCGAGGGCCTGATCGCCGACCCGTCCGCCGCCATCGTGCTGATGGGTACCGAACTGGGCGAGGAAGACTACGCCCTGTTCGCTAACGCCGCCGCCCACCTGATTGTGCTCGATGGCTGGAGCGACCGCCAGTACTTCGATGCCGTGGTCATTGCCAATACCGATTCGGTGCTGCGTGCCGTGGACTACCTTATCGAGAAAGGTCACAAGCAAATCGGCTATCTGGCGGGCGACCTTCGTATCCGCAACTTTAAGGACCGCGAGCGCGGCTATCGCCAAGCGCTTGAGGATGCGGACCTCGAGGCAAGCCCGGCATGGCGCGTCACGCTGGGCACCACGCTCGAGGGCGCTTATCGCGACATGGGCGCGTGGCTCGACAATGCCTCGCACGACGACCTGCCGACGGCTTTCTTTGCCGAGAACGACGTGCTCGCCGTGGGTGCCATGCGCGCGTTCAACGAGCACGGCATTCGCGTGCCCGAGGATGTCTCGATCATCGGCTTTGACGACCTATCTCTGGGCGCCTTCTCCAACCCGCCGCTCACCACGGTGCATGTTCCCAAGCACGAGGTGGGTGAGATCGCGGTGCGCCGCCTGGTGGGCAACATCCGCAACCCCAAGAGCTACACCTGCAAGACCGCCGTGTCGACCTATTTTGTCGAGCGCCAGAGCGTGCGCGAAATCTAGAGGCGAAGGCGGCATCGTCTGCGGCGTGCCAAAGCACACTAGGGCAGTAAACATAGCGTCATTCAGAAGAGGATCCTTCGGGGTCCTCTTTTTGTTTCCCTTGTATGTTCAGTTCGTTTACATACCGTTTAGGCTGATTTCTCTACCGCCTACGGGTATTTCGCGCTAAACTTCTAAACAGAAGAGTAAAACATTTAGTAAACAGAACAAAACGAAACATGCGTCTGTTTACTGAACATGTGACTAGGGGAGGACGTACATGGATAAGATCAAGCTTGGCTTTGTGCCCACGCGCCGCAGTATCTTTAGCGCGCCGGACGCGATCAAGTATCGCGGCCTTACGGCTGATCGCCTGCGCGAGATCGGCGTCGAGATCGTGGATATCGACGACATCAACGACGAGGGCCTGCTGTTCGACGACAGCCATATCGCGCCTATCGTCGAGAAGTTCCGCGCCGAGGGCGTCGACGGCATCATGCTCTGCCACGCCAACTTTGGTACCGAGTATGTCTGCGCCCGCCTTGCCCGCGAGCTCGGCTTGCCCGTGCTGCTGTGGGGCCCGCGCGACGAGCGCCCCGAGCCCGACGGCACCCGTCTGCGCGACAGCCAGTGCGGTCTGTTCGCGACCGGCAAGGTCCTGCGCCGCTTTCAGGTTCCCTTCACCTACATGACCAACTGCCGCCTGACCGATCCCGAGTTCGAGCGTGGCGTTTGGGACTTCTTGGCCGTGTGCAACGTGGTCAAGACCTTCAAGCACACCCGCATCCTGCAGATGGCCACCCGCCCGTTCGACTTCTGGTCGACCATGTGCAACGAGGGCGAGCTGCTCGAGAAGTTCAACATCCAGCTTTCGCCCATCCCCATGACCGAGCTTGTCCAGGCCGTGCGCGACGCCCAGGCAGACGAGCAAGCCATGGCAGCTATGCTCGCCCACATTGCCGACAGCTTTGAGATCTGCATCCCCGAGGACAAGGTCCCCGCGGTCGCCGGTCTTGCCATCGCCATGAAGCGCCTGGTAAAGAAGTACGGCTGCAACGCCGGCGCCATTCAGTGCTGGAACGCTCTGCAGGACGAGTTGGGCATTATGCCCTGCGCCGCCAATGCCATCCTCAACGAGATGGGTATCCCCATCGTATGCGAGACCGACATCCATGGTGCCATCACCGCGCTGATGGTCGAGGCCGCCGACCTGGGCCGTCACCGCGGCATGTTCGCCGACTGGACCGTGCGCCATCCCGATAACGAGAACGGCGAGCTGTTGCAGCACTGCGGCCCCTGGCCCTGCAGCTGCGCGGCCGTCAAGCCCAAGCTCACCTACCCGCTGGCCTTCGATCACCCCGGCGCGCTGACGGCCGAGGCCAAGCACGGCGACCTCACCCTTGCCCGCTTTGACGGCGACAACGGCGAGTACTCGCTGCTGCTGGGCAACGCCCGCGGCATCGACGGCCCGGCCGGCATGGGCACCTACCTGTGGGTCGAGGTCGAAAACCTCAAGCGCCTCGAGGCCAAGATCGTTGAGGGTCCCTACATCCACCACTGCGTCGCCATTCACGCCAACGTGGTGCCGGTGCTCTACGAGGCGTGCAAGTACATCGGCATTGTCCCCGACCTGTACGACCCCATCGAAGAAGACGTCAAAGCTTACCTGCGAGGAGAGTAGAAATGGCAACTATCGAAGAGCTTGAATCCCTGCGTTGGGACCTTCGCCGCGATTGCGTCGATATCATCATGGCCGGCGCCGGCGGCCACATCGGCGGCGACATGTCGGTGATCGACGCCCTCATGACGCTCTACGCCAACCACCTCAACATTTCGCCCGAGACCGTCGACGATCCCAACCGCGATCGCTTCGTGCTCTCCAAGGGCCATGCCATGGAGGCCTACTACGCGGTACTCTGCCACGAGGGCTATCTGGACCTCGACGACGTCAAGGCCCGTTTCTCCAAGTTCGGCAGCCCCTACATCGGCCACCCCAACAACAAGCTCAAGGGCATCGAGATGAACTCCGGTTCGCTGGGCCATGGTCTGCCCGTGGCCGTCGGCATGGCGCTTGCCGGCAAGATGGACGGCCGCGACTACCGCGTCTACACCATCATGGGCGACGGCGAGCTTGCCGAGGGCTCGGTTTGGGAGGGCGCCATGAGCGGCGGCAACTACCAGCTCGATAACCTGTGCGCGCTCGTGGACCGCAACCGCCTGCAGATCAGCGGCAGCACCGAGGACGTCATGAAGCAGGACTCGCAGGAGGAGCGCTGGGCCGCCTTCGGTTGGAACGTGCTCTCCATTCCGGGCAACGACATTCAGGCCATCGACGCCGCGCTGACGCTGGCCGCCGAGACCAAGGGTAAGCCCACGGTCATCATCCTCAACACGGTGAAGGGCTATGGCTCGCCCGTTATGGAGGACAAGGCCGCCTGGCATCATCACCTGCCCAACGATGAGGAATATGCCCAGATCATCGCCGATTTCGCTGCCCATAAGGAGGCTATCAATGGCTAACAAGATCGCCAACCGCAAGGCTATCTGCGACGCGCTGCTCGAGGCCGCCGCAACCGATAAAGACATCGTCGTCCTGTGCTCCGACTCCCGCGGCTCCGCATCGCTCACGCCGTTCTTCGATCAGTATCCCCAGCAGTCTATTGAGGTCGGCATCGCCGAGCAGGACCTGGTGAGTATCGCCGCCGGTATGGCCTCGTGCGGCAAGAAGGCCTGGGCCGCCTCGCCGGCGTCCTTTGTGACCACGCGCTCGTATGAGCAGTGCAAGGTCGACGTTTCGTACTCCAACACCAACGTCAAGCTCATCGGCATCTCGGGTGGCGTGTCCTACGGCGCTCTTGGCATGAGCCATCACTCCGTGCAGGATATCGCCGCCATGAGCGCGATTCCCAACATGCGCGTGTATCTGCCGAGCGATCGCTTCCAGACCGCCGAGCTCGTGCGTGCCCTGGTCGCCGACAACAAGCCGGCCTACATCCGCGTGGGCCGCAACCCGGTGGAGGACGTGTACACTGAGGACGAGTGCCCGTTCCAGATGGATCGCGCCACCTGGGTGCGCCGCGGCACCGATGTGACGATCGTCGCTACCGGTGAGATGGTCCGCCACGCCGTGGACGCCGCCGATCTGCTGGCCGAGCAGGGCATCTCGGCGACGGTGCTCGATATGTACTGCGTCAAACCGCTCGATGCCGAGGCCGTGATCGAGGCCGCCGGTGCCACGCGCGCCGTCGTGACCGTCGAGGAGCACAGTCCCTTCGGCGGCCTGGGTTCCATGGTCGCGCAGGTCGTGGGTGAGCACTGCCCGCGTCCGGTCAAGTGCCTCTCCCTGCCCGATGCGCCGGTCATCACCGGCACGAGCCCCGAGGTCTTCGCGCACTACGGCCTGACGGGCGAGGGAATCGCCAAGACGGTCGCCGAGGTCCTTCCCGCAGAGTAATTGGTGCATCGGGGACAGGTTTGCACCAATCCTTTTAGGTTGAATTCTGAGCAGGCCGGCTGCGCTCTCATGAGCCGGTCGGCCACTCGCTCCTTGTCCGTCGGGTTTTAGTTTTGAATCGACGGGGGAGACAGGAGAGTACATGAGCAAATACATCATCGGAATCGATCAGTCCACACAGGGTACTAAGGCGCTGCTGGTGGACGAGGGCGGCCATCTGATCCATCGCGCCGACCGCTCACATCGCCAGATTGTCAACGAGGCCGGCTGGGTGAGCCACGACCCGGCCGAGATCGCCGCCAACGTGCTGGCTGTGGCACGCACCGTGGTGGAGGAGACCGGGGTCGATCCGGCAGACATCGCCGGCGTTGGCATTTCCAACCAGCGCGAGACCACCGTTGCCTGGAGCCGCACGACGGGCGAGCCGCTGTGCGATGCCGTGGTGTGGCAGTGCGCCCGCGCCCGCGAGCTGTGCGACGAGCTGGCTGCGCGCGAAGGCGTGGCCGAGCTGGTGCGTGACACGACGGGTCTGGTGCTCTCGCCCTACTATCCGGCGGGCAAGATGGCCTGGATCCTCGCGAACGTTCCCGCGGCTGCCGAGGCCGCGGCGGCGGGCGAGCTGTGCCTGGGCACCATCGATGCCTGGGTGGTCTGGACGCTCACGGGCGGCGCGGAGTTCCGCTGCGACTGGTCCAATGCCAGCCGCACGCAGCTTTTTGACCTGCGCCGTGGCTGCTGGAGCGAGCCGGTGTGCGAGGCCTTTGGTGTCAATCCGGCGTGCCTGCCGCAGGTGACCGATTCCGATGGCCTGTTCGGTACAACGGACCTGGGCGGCTTTTTGCCGGCGCCCGTGCCCATCCACGGCGTGCTCGGCGACAGCCATGCCGCCTTGTTTGCCCAGGGCTGCCATAGCCGCGGCATGGCCAAGGCGACCTATGGCACCGGCAGCTCGGTCATGATGAACGTCGGCGACGAGTTTGTCGCCAGCTCGCACGGGCTTTCGAGCTCGCTTGCGTGGCGTATGGACGGTGTGACCGAGTATGTTCTCGAGGGCAACGTGAGCTACGCCGGCGCCGTCAAGACGTGGCTGCGCGACGACCTGGAGCTCATCAACAATCCCGAGGAAGTCACCGACCTGTGCTACGCCGCCAATCCGGCGAGCCGCGTCTACTTTGTGCCGGCGTTCACTGGCCTGGGCGCGCCGCACTGGGCGAGCGATGCCGAGGGCTGCGTCTTTGGCATGACGCGCACCACGGGCCGTGCGGAGTTCGTAAAGGCCGCCGACGAGTCGATCGCCTATCAGATCTTCGACGTGATCGATGCGATGGTCGAGGATTCGGGCGCGGCACTGGCCGAGCTTCGTGTTGACGGCGGTCCCACGCGCGACGCGTACCTGATGCAGTTTGAGAGCGACCTGGTCGGCTCGCCCATCCGCATTGCGAGCAACGACGAGATGAGCGGTCTGGGTGCGGCTTGGGCCTGCGGCATTGCGCTGGGCATGTACACGCGCGATGTCGTTGACGTCTACGGCGCCCGCGGCATCGTGGAGCCTGCCATGCCTGCCGACGAGCGAGCCAAAAAGATCGCCGGCTGGCGTCACGCCGTCGACGCGACCATCGCCTACACTGCCTAGGCGGCTGCGCGGCGCCCGCAGGCTATTCCCGGGTAGCTCATTTGGGACGGGGCTTTTTTGACTGGTATGATTGGTGCGATCATTCGAACCAGCTAAAAGAGCCCCGTCCTAAATTGACTACCGAGAGGAACTGCCATGGAGCGTATCGCGAGTTTTTCCGTTGACCATCTGCTGCTCGAGCCCGGCGTGTATGTGAGCCGCATCGACCGCGATCCGGCGACCGGCGCCGCCGTCACCACCTTTGATCTGCGCCTGACCACGCCCAACAAGGAGCCGGTCATGAACACGGCCGAGTGCCACACCATCGAGCACCTGGGCGCGACGTTCCTTCGCAACCATGCCGAGTGGTCGAGCCGCATTGTCTACTTTGGTCCCATGGGCTGCCGCACGGGCTTTTACCTCGTCGTGTTTGGCGAGGTGACGAGCGAGGAGATCCTGCCGCTCATGCGTGAGCTGTTCGAGTTTGTCGCCGGCTTTGAGGGCGATGTCCCCGGTGCCGCTCCCGAGGAGTGCGGTAACTATCTGGACCAGAACCTCCCCATGGCAAACTGGCTCGCGCGTCGCTATCTCGACCGCGACCTGGCCGATATCGATGAGAAGCACCTGCATTATCAGCAGGCGTAAGGGCTTTATCGCCCAAAGCGCGCGCATTGGGCGCCTTTGCTTATGCGGGGGCGCCTTTTTGTTGAGTGGTCGGGACGAGCGTTCAAAATCGCTCATGTTTGTTCTAGAATGTTCATATAGTCACATTTACGAACAGGAGCGAACATGCACATCTATTCTGTCAACGATCCCGAGTTCAAATCCTATGGCAACGTTTGGGATGACGTTCCGTCCGAGCTCACGTTGCTCGTGCTCGAGGCGCTCTCTGCCACGCCCATCCCCGAAGGCAGCAAGTACGTAGCAAGCGCGCCGGAGCTCGAGAGCGTCAAGGGTGCCGATAAACTGGGCTTTCTCATGTTTGGCGGCCGCTCCTTCCAGCTCGGCTGGTGCAACGGGCACAACACACGCCTCAACTGCCTGGAGTATCACCGCGCCAGCGAGTTTAACCTGGGCGCCCGCGACTTTATCCTGCTCGTGGCGCATCGCTGGGAGATTGAGGGCGGCAAGCTCGACACCGCGTGCGTCAAGGCGTTCCGCGTGCCGGCGGGTACGGTCGTCGAAGTCTTCAACACCACGCTCCACTACACGCCCTGCATGGTCGACGACGGCGGCTTCCAGGTGATGGTGGCGCTGCCGGCGGGCACCAATGGCCCGCGCCCCGAGGCCGCAGCCGACATGCCTGCCGCCGGTGACAGCTACTGCTACTGGAAGGCCGACAAGTGGGTTCTCTGCCACGCAGATAGTCCCAAGGCTGCCGAGGGCGGCTACGTGGGCCTCGTCGGCAAGAACCTCGACATCGCCTGTGACTAGCATCTTCCGTCTCGATTTGTAACATCTAGCGGGCTAAATCGTCTCTACCTGTTACAGATTTAGACAAACTGCGGGGGGCTGCCCGAAAATCTCGATCTGTAACACCAAGCCCGGTTTTGGCTGCCTACCTGTTACAGATCGAGACAAACCGTCCCCAAACCACCACAAAGGTGCCTGTCCCCTTTGTGGTGGTTTGGGGCGGCGGTATCAGAAAGTGTCAGGCAGGGGCGGCTGCCGGGCCGCCGTGTGCGAAAAGAAGTGTCGGCCTGCGCCGTTGCCGTTGAGCGACGCGTTGTTTGCAGGGATACTGAGCCTATGACAACAGCGTGCGAAAGGATTGATGCATGGCTTTCCGTAAAGACTTCCTGTGGGGCGGCGCGACGGCTGCCAACCAGTGCGAGGGCGCTTACGACGTGGATGGCCGCGGCCTAGCCAACGTGGATGTGGCACCGCACGGCCCCGAGCGCTATGCGGTGGTCTCCGGCCAGCGCAAGATGCTCGACTTCGAGGACGGCTATTACTACCCCGCGCAGACTGGCATCGATTTCTATCACCATTACAAGGAGGACATCGCCCTCTTTGCCGAGATGGGCTTTAAGACCTTCCGCATGAGCCTGGCGTGGACCCGCATCTTCCCCAACGGTGACGAGACTGAGCCCAACGAGGCCGGCTTGGCCTTCTACGAGGACGTGTTCCGCGAGTGTCAGGCGCACGGCATTGAGCCGCTCGTGACCATCACGCACTTCGACTGCCCGATTCACCTCATCAAGGAGTACGGCGGCTGGCGCAACCGCAAGCTCATCGACTTCTACAAGAACCTCGCGACCACGATCTTCACCCGCTACAAGGGTCTGGTGAAGTACTGGCTTACCTTCAACGAGATCAATATGATCTTGCACCTGCCGTTTATGGGTGCCGGTCTGGTCTTTGAGGAGGGCGAGAACAAGGAGGCCGTCGAGTACCTGGCCGCCCACAACGAGCTCGTCGCCAGCGCTTGGGCAACCAAGATCGCTCACGAGATCGACCCTGAGGTCAAGATCGGTTGCATGCTTGCCGCAGGTAGCTACTACCCCTACAGCTGCCGTCCGGGCGATGTGCGCCAAGCGCAGATTGACAACCAGAGCAACTATTTCTTCGTCGACGTTCAGAGCCGCGGCTACTACCCGGCCTATGCCGTCAAGAAGCTCGAGCGTTTGGGCATCGATGTGGGCATGACGGATGAGGACCGCGAGATCCTGGCCGCCAACACCGTCGACTTCATCAGCTTTAGCTATTACAGCACCCGTTGCTCCGCCGGTGCCGATAACCCCGATGTCGAGCGCACCCAGGGCAACGCCTTCGCCGGCGCCAAGAACCCCTACCTGCAGGAGAGCCAGTGGGGCTGGGCCATCGATCCGCTGGGCTTCCGCATCACCCTCAACGACCTGTACGACCGTTATCAGAAGCCGCTGTTTGTGGTCGAGAACGGCCTGGGCGCCAAGGATGTTGTCGAGGAGGATGGCTCCATCAACGACGACTACCGTATCGACTACCTGCGCCAGCATATCGCCGCGATGCGCGATGCGGTGACCGAGGACGGCGTTGACCTGCTGGGCTACACCACCTGGGGCCCAATCGACCTGGTGTCTGCCGGCACGGGCGAGATGTCCAAGCGCTACGGCTTTATCTATGTCGACCGCGATGATGCGGGCAACGGCACCCTCAAGCGTTCCAAAAAGAAGAGCTTCGACTGGTACAAACACGTCATCGAGACGAACGGCGAGGACCTGGCCTAAGGCTTCCCAACAACCATAGCCTCCTAACCAAAACGCCCGGCGAGCAGTTAATGCCCGCCGGGCGTTTTGTTAAAAGAAGTGAAAGCACTCATTGGGGACGTACTTAAATGAGCGCCCGCAGAATGAGAGTGGATAATCTCCCGTTTTTAGCCTGTTTGTGGGCTCAAAGTGGGAGATTATCCACTCTCGCCATTTGGGCGTCCAAAAATCCTCGCTCGTTTTGTCTTAGTCATTGGGGACGTTCTTAAACGACTAGTCGCTGGCGACGTCCCTCGCCGTCGGCGGATTTTGGGACATGTGGCCCGCTTTTTGGGCCCGCCTGTCGGTACACTAAAAGCACTATGGGTACCTGCGAGCGACATATCGGCCACGCGGCCGCCCGATCCGCACCCGTGGCGGATCCCAGGGGCGGCAGGCTCTTCGCCATGCCGCGATTCCTTGTTGGCATATCGCATGGCGTGTATCGCCACCGCGTCTTTGTTATCGCCGGCGCCATTACCGCGCTGTTCCTTATGCTTTTGGCAGTCTTGCCGGCACTGTTCGTCTCCGACCCCAAGCTTTCCAACACCGTGCCCGCCTATAGCGAGGTGTCCGAAGAGGTCGTGGATGCGCTCGTCCACTCGAGCTCTCTCCCGCTGCTTGTCGCCGCAATTGCATTTTCAATCTGGGGTGTGTTGGCGTACCTACGCTGCTTGGACTACGTCTTGCGCCGCCGCCTTGTTGCCATCGCCGCCATTTGTGCCCTGTGGATGATCGAGGTCATCCTCAAATATAAGTCGTTCACGCCGTTCTATGCCACCGTGCTGTGGTACCTGTACTACGTGCCCATGACGCTCATTCCGCTGGTCTACCAGCTGTGCGGTCTGCGCCTCGCGGGTTTGGAACAGCATCGTATGGGGCGTCGGTACCGCACCGTTTTGTGGGTCATGGCTGTCCTGCTTATCGGCTTTGTGCTTACTAACGATGTTCATCAGCAGGTCTTCCATTTCGATCGATCGAGTGGAACCTGGAGCAACGATTACACATATGGTTGGGGCTACGGTACCGTTCTGGTATGGACAGCCTTTAACTTCGTTGCCTTTTTTATCTTGGTAGGACGGTCCTCGTCTTTTCGTATTCAGCGTTTCTCGGGCACGGCCGCGCTTGTCCTATTGGGCGGCGCGTTCTTTGCCATTTCATATGCGCTGCGTGTGCCCTGGGCATGGAGGCTTAATTTTTCACTTGTCTACTGCGTCCTGTGCGTGGTGGCGATGGAAATCTGTCTCGATTGCGGTGTCATCCCGTCGTACCACGATATCGCCGGTATTTTCGGCACCTTGCCGCTTGACCTCAAAGTTCTAACGCGTGACCTGCAGGAAGTCTATGTCACGCCGGTGTCAAAGCCAATGCCGGTAGGCGTGCGTGAGGAGTTGCGGGTCCAAGAGCACGGGCACGCTCACGCCTTTGCCGTGGCGTCCGATCCCGATGTAATGTATCGCGCCTTTCCGCTGCTGGGTGGATCGGCTCTCCTTGCCCAGGACGTCTCGGAGCTCAACGAACTCAATCGCGAACTGGCGCATCGTCGCATGGAGCTGCAACGCCAAAATGAGCTGCTTGCCGCCGACTACGACCTTAAGACACATTTGGCAGACCAAGAGGCCGAGACCTTACTGGTCCAAGACGTGGACCAAGCGCTTGCCCGTGCGCTCGAAGGGATGTACGACCTGCTGAGCTCGCTGCCGCCGTTGACCGATGAGGCATCTTCGCACGAGCGTTACCGCATGCTGCAGCGCGCCAAGATGCTCGTCGCCTATTGCAAACGCAAGGGGTCGCTCACGTTGGCACAGCACGGGGAGAGCGGTTTTGACCGCGACCGCATTCAGCTCATCGCCAACGAGCTTGCAAGTGACCTACGCACCATCGATGTCGATTGCGCCTCGATTATCGCCATACGGCGCCCGATGCACGCCAGTACGGTAAGCGCCCTGTACGACTGCGTGTATGACTTTGCGTTTTTTGCCTACACCACCGACCATCCGGCGCTTATGTATCACTTGGGCGACCATGACCGGTGCAGTGTCGAGCTGCGCGCCACGCTTTTTTCCAACTATGATGAAGATCTTTCGCAGACGCCCGCTGCGCAAGAGCTCGAAAGCGCTCTGCAAGGGCGCAACGTGGCATACCGCCTTGAGGGCGAGCCCGGCCAGCTGCGCATGATCGTCTTGATGCCGAGGGCGGGTGAGTGACGATGCAGATTTCGTTCATCCTTCCCCAAATCGTTGCGCTCGATGTTGTCTTTGCCCTGGCTGCGTGTCTGCAGATGATCCACGTCCCGCTCATCGCATCGCGCCGCTCGTCCTATAACCGTAAGGTGATTTGCGCCTACGAGACGAGCCTGGTGCTTCACCTGATGATTTCGGCGCTCATCTTATTCGCGTCGTCTGGCTCGTATCTGGTGGCGTCGCTTGACGTTTGCGCCAGGGCAATGGGCGGAGTGCTGTGGCTCAATGCCGCGATCTTTGCCTATGGCGTGGTCCTTATGGTGCGCTATCGTCGCCCTGTCATGCTGGCCGAGCTGCTGCTTGTTGGCGCCGTGACACCGCCGGTGGTTTTTGCCATGGGCTCGGTGTGGGCCGTTGTCCTTATCGCAGAGGGAGCGTTCTTCCTGTTCCGTTCCGTCGCGGCGCTCTTGATGGACGTCCGTAACCGCCAAGAGGATATCACCGCGTTCTCGACGATTGAAACCATCAACGTGATTCCCGTGGGCATCCTGTATCTGGACTCGAGGGGCCGTCCACTGCTCATGAACCGCTGCATGCGCAAAAACCTGGCGGAGCTTCATATGCCCACCGACCTAGGCGATATGAGCGGTACATGGAACGACCTGCGCAAGCTCAGCATGCAAATGCCCGAAGGCGGTAAGAACCGCGTGCGGATCAACCTGGACCGCTTTGGTGAGGCGCGTGCGGTGGTCGAGGTTTCTCCCGCCGAGATTCGCCTGTTTGTGTGCGATGACGTTATGGTCTCGGGCCGTTCGTTCGAGCGCATAATCGGTCTGGACGTGACAGAGTATGCGCATGCGCATGACCGCCTGGCGCAGGCCAATCACCTGCTTGAGCTTGCGGGCCAAGAGCTCCAGGCCCAGATCGAAGAAGTCAAAAAAGTTGCCGACAATGCGGCCTATCTGCGCATGCGCACCCGCGTTCACGATGTGATCGGCCAGCGCCTATCAATCCTTCATCGCTATTTGGAGGAGGGGCGCTTGGACGACGAGTCGCTCGAGCAGATCGACCCGCTGCTGCGCTCAATCGCTGCCGATCTGCGCAGCGGGGGCGACACCGAACCGGCAGAGCAACTGGGCGATATCGTCCATGCTTTTGGCCTGGTGAGCGTGCAGATCGATGTTGAGGGTGCGCTGCCTGAGGACGCGCGTGTCGCCGCTGCCTTTTTGCAGATTATCCGCGAGGCCTCGACCAACGCCACCAAGCATGCGCAGGCGCATCGGGTCCATGTGCGCTTGTGGCAGGAGAGGACGGATGCTGACGCCGTCGCGCACATGACGATTTCTAACGACGGGTCCCCGGCCCCCGTATCGTATCGCGAGGGAACGGGTATCCCAGGTATGAGGCATGTCGCGCAAGATCTGGGTGGCAGCCTAGAGGTCCACGCCACCCCGCCCTTTACGCTTACGGTATCCATTCCGCTTAACGCTAGCGACACGTCCCAAAGGAGAAACTCATGATCCGCGTGTTAATTGTCGAAGATCAGGCCATCCTGCGCGAGAGCCTGGCGCGCTCCGTTGGCGACCAGCCCGATATGACCGTCGTTGCCGCGATCGCCGATGCCTCCGAGGCCTTGGGTGTCGCGCTCAAGGAGCGCCCGGACATGATACTGATGGACGTGTGCACCGAGCACGATTCAAACGGCATCGTGGCGGCGGCACGCATCAAGGAGCAGCTGCCCGAGTGTCGCATCATTATCATGACAGGCATGCCCGAGATCACCTTTGTCGATCAGGCCCGCGAGGCGGGCGTCGATAGCTTTGTGTACAAGAACGTCGGTATCGACGAGCTGTTCGCCGTGATGCGCTCCACGCTGGCGGGTTACTGCACGTTTCCCAAGCCGCCCGAGAGCATCTTCTCGGGCACGGCGGCCCTCGACGATGTCGAGCTGTCGATCTTGCGCCTTGCCTGCGAGGGTAAAAGCCGCCGCGAGATTGCGGCCGAGCTGTTTATGAGCGAGGGCACCATCAAGCGCCGCATCTCGGAGATCCTGAGCAAGACCGGCTACGACAACATCATGCGTCTGGCCGTACATGCGGTGACCGAGGGCAGCATCGTTCCCAACATAGAGCGCTAGCGCTCGTTGCGCATCGGCATAAAAGCGACGGGGCCGCAGGATCATCTCCTGCGGCCCCGTCTGGTGTGCGCGGATGTGTCCGCCAATCCGCGGCTGTCGTGGTCTACCGCTACGCGATGGTTGCGCTGTAGGAGGCGACGTCCTCGTAGGAATCGGTCAGGTAGGCGTCGATGCCGATGGTCGTGTTGACCAGGTCGTCAAGGCTATCGAGCGTGCCGTTCGAGAACGTGAATTCCTCAGTGGCGTTGGTGCCGGGCATCAGGTGAGCCGAGAACCAGGGTTCCTTCATGGTGCCGTTGACGTTGGTCTTGCCGCTGGGGGCGTAGAAGGTCAGGTCCTTGTCGCTCTTGTTGGTGATGTTGACGACAAAACCGATGTCGCCCCACTCGTCCTTGAACTTCTCGGTGATGGTAATGGTGCACAGGTCGTCATCGGCAACGGTGACGGCGGGGGAGATTTCAATCTTCTGGACGTCGTCGTCTTCGACGGCCTCGTCGATCTCTTCTTCCTTCTCGGCCGCCTCGCGATCCTTCTTCACCGTGCCGGACAGGTCCTTGTCGGACTTGGTAAAGACAAGATTGCCGTCATCCTCTTCGAGGATGAGCTTGCCGTCCTTGAGCTTCATGTCATGCGACTCGTCTTCGGCGGTGATGGTTACGGTGGTGGCGTCTTTTGCCTCCCATTTAAGGTCGACGACTTCAAGGAACAGGTCGAGGGCACCTGTACCGTCCTCATCGAGAATCAGGACGCAGTGCACACCCCAATCCTCGAGCATCTTCATGTACTCATCGGTCAGCTCTTCGCCCTCCATGGTTCCACCCGAGAGTTCCCAGCTGCCGACGAAGTTGGCCTTGGGGTCTTTGCCGCCGCCGCTGCAGCCCGTCAGGGCAAAGGCGAGCGCAAGGACGCATGTCAGAAATGCGAGTACGGACTTTTTGAACGTTGTCTTCATGGTGTCCTCCTTTATCGAACGAAACCCATAGAAGCAAATGCGGGGGTGGCGGATCCCCCGCCAATTACCAGATAGAGGGGCTAGGGCCTGGGCGTTCCGCAGTTGCTGCAGAACTTGCCGCCGTTTTCGCTGCCGCAGTTGGGGCAGAACCACTTGGCCGGTGCCGGGGCGGGTGCGGGACTGCCACACTCGGAGCAGAACTTGCCGGTGTTGGTGGCGCCGCAGCTGCAGGTCCATGTGCCGGCCGCGGGAGCAGCGGCAGGAGCCGGTGCGGGAGCGGGTGCCGGAGCCGGCTGCGGGACGGCCTGCTGCTGTGCCTGGCCGGCGGCGAACAGCTGGCTGGCGTTCATGCCGCCCATGCCACCTGCCATGCCCATGCCCATAAAGCCTGCCATCGCGCCGTTGGGATTGGCGGCTGCCGCGCGCATTGCGTCGCTCTGGGCGCTGGCAATGTTGGCTGCCGCCATAGTGGGATCGCGCATGACGGCGGCCTTCTGCAGGTCCTTGATCATCTGCTCGTCTTCTTGCGAGGCTGCGATGGAGTTGACGCCAAAGCTCACGATCTCGACACCACGCAGGTCGCGCCAGTCGGCAGAGAGGACCTCGTTGAGCGCACGAGCGAGCTCGGTGGTGTGGCCGGGGATGGCGCTGTAGCGGATGCCCATCTCCGAGATCTTGGCGAAGGCGGGCTGCAGGGCGGTGAGAAGCTCGGACTTAAGCTGGCTGTCGATCTTGTCGCGCGTGTAGCTATCGGTCACGTTGCCGCATACGTTGGTGTAGAACAGCAGCGGGTTGGTGATGCGGTACGAATACTCGCCGTTGCAACGCACGGAGATGTCGACGTCCAGGCCAATGTTGTTATCGACCACGCGGAAGGGCACAGGCGAGGCGGTGCCGTACTTGTTGCCGATGATCTCCTTGGTGTTGATGAAGTAGACACGCTGGTCCTTGCCCGCGTCGCCGCCAAAGGTAAAGCGGCTGCCGATATTGGCGAAGGTCTCCTTGATGGAATCGCCCAGGTTGCCGCTAAAGACGCTCGGCTCGCTGCCGGTATCGAAGACGAACTCACCGGGCTCCAGCGCGACCTCGATGATCTTGCCGTTTTGCACCACGAGCATGCCCTGGCCGTCGTTGACGGCGATGACCGAGCCGTTGGAGATGACGTTGTCCTCGCCGCGCGTGTTGGAGCTGCGGCCACCGGTGCGTTTGCTGCCCTTGCAGGCCAAGACGTCAGCAGGCATCGATTCGCAGTAGATAAATTCCTTCCACTGGTCGGCCATGACGCCGCCGGCAGCTCCCAATCCAGCTTTCAAGAGTCCCATGGTGATCTTCCTTTCTCGTCAAAGGCCGGGTGGTATTGGTCGGATTGCTTAGTCGTCCTTGTCGTCTTTCATGACAACGGTGGTCTCGGTGTGGCTGAAGGTGTCGTGCTTCTCGGTCAGGTCGAGCTCGCCGCAGTACTCGTCGGCGTGGGTGGCCTCGTTGGCCGTCTTGAGCTGGCCTACCAGTAGCACGTCTCCGATAATCACGATGATCAGCGGCGCGACGATGTTGATGAGGATGCCCTCGATATCAAAGGCGAGGTAATCCGGATCGAAGGCGTTCTCACCCATAAAGAGAATCTGGGAGAGGATAAATCCGATCACAAAGAACAGCACCGAGGCAATAGCGAGCTTGGGCTTGGAGCAGGGGAGCTCGCCGACCAAGCGGCCGGTCTGGCCGTTCATGGCAAACAGGTAGCTCTTGCCGTTCCACGAGGTGGAGAGCATCCAGACGGGGAACAGGGCGTAGTCGCTGTCTTCCCAGGTGTAGTCGAGCTGCTTGCTTTCGACCGTGGCATCGTCGTATTCGTCGACGACAGTCTCGCGCAGGGCCGAGATCGTGCTTTCTTCCATACGGCGCTCGGCGCGCGCCTTGCAGGTCTCGCAGTCCTCGTCGTAACGGTTGGCGATGTAGCCGGGCATATATGCGACCGAGAACGGACGCAGCGCGTCGTAGTCAAACGGCTCGATGGCGTCCATGTGGCCGTCGGGCATCTTGGACGATCCGTCGACGGGCACGCGCTCAAACGAGATATTGCCCTTACGATAGGCGTCGTAGTGGTCGGTGGTCGTGACGGTGCGGTCGGATTCCTCGGTCACGGTCTCGTTGGTCGCGTCAAAGTACACTTCGCCGTCCACGCGGGCGCCGTAGAGCCAAAACGGCACGTAGACACCTTGGACCTCGTCGATGTGGTTGCCGGTGACAAAGCTCTTGGGCAGCAAGATCTTGCCCTTGTAGTGTTCCTTGAGTGCGGCCGTGACGTCGTCGCGCCCGAGCTTAAACGGAATCACCAGGTCGGGCGAGAAGTCGCCAGAGAGCTGGCCGGGCGCCACGGCGGAGTTGCCGCAGTACGGGCAGGTGGTGACGGCGACGGTGCCGTCGGACACGAGCTCGGCGCCGCACGACGAGCAGATGTAGCCGGCGTTTTGGGCGAGCTCCTGCACGGCATCGTCGGCAGCAGGTTTGGGAGCTGCGGCTGCGGCATCGGCTTTGGCATCTGCCTTGTCCTGGCGCTCGCGATAGAGGGCCTCGACTTCTTCGACTTCAAAGCGTGAGTCACAGTAGTCGCAGACAAGCTTTTGCTCGGCGCTGGCAAAATGCAGGGGACCACCGCAGGCAGGGCACTGATAGTTAACGCTCTCGAAGGCCATGATCGGTCCTTTCCGTGCCGGAGGCTATGCGCCGATGGCGCCGCCGCAGTATTCGCAGCGCCCACTGGCATCGGGAATGGTGGTGGCTCCGCAGAAGGGGCAGGTCACCGCGGTCTTGGGGGCCTTGGCGGCCGCGACGCTGTCGCGCGTCTCCTGGCGCAGCTGCACCAGCGCGTCGCGGACCTCGGTTGCCTGGCGCTTGGCCTCGCGGTATTCGATGGAGCCGCGCTGATCGATGGTGGAGTCGTTCACGCGCAGGTTGATCTCGGTAAAGTACGGCGTGTTGACGTGGATGGTCAGATTAAAGTCGTAATCCAGGTCGTAGCGCGGCGGGTTGTAGCTCTCGCGCTCGCCGTCCTTGGTCTCGCGATAGATTTCGGTGCGATGCTCGTCGATATCCATATCGCAGCCGAGTACCTGCGAGAACTCGATGATGTCGGGATTGGCGTCGCGCCAGCGGCTCTGCGAGGTAATGATCAGCAGGCCCGCGTCCTCGTCGAGCATGATGTTGGTGCGCCCGGCAGAAAGCGTGCGCGTGGGGTTGAACGACGCCAGGCGCTCGGCATTGGCCTCGCGGTAGGCGAGCTGCTCGCGGATATCGTCCGCGGTGCTGGAGCGATAGCCGTGAAAGTAGGGGGAGAGCTTGCCGGCGCACTCTTTGCACAGGTAGCCTTCAGTGATTTTTGTCTTACCTAGAAGTCCCAGCTCGGTACCGCAAATCGCGCACTCTTTCTTCTCGAACATCTTGTCAAAGAAGCCCATGGCTGCCTCCCATCAACTGGTAGCGTGTGTCACTTTTGATGATGGGGGAGTGCGCAGCCTTTCACGATACCCAGACGGCTCAACGAGTCTCCACAACTGGGACACATGGCTCATTTTTCCTACTCATTGGGGACACTCTTTGTCGAATGCGGCGGCTGCCGAATGTGGGCGCCGTTCTTGCTATGCCACGGTCACGGCGATCTGGGCGTAGCGGGTGCAGGGGCGCTCGGCGCGCGTCTGCACGGTAAGCGTGAGTACGAAGCGGTCACCGGGCTGCGCGTCGGCGGGCACGATGAAAGCGGTGTCCACCGTGCATTCTTGCCACATCGACAGATCCTGGACGCCTGCATAGCTCGATGGGTCTACGGCCACATCCCAATGTGCATCGAAGCCCTTGTCGTCGGGGTCGACGATGGTTGCCGCAAGGGCGACGCGCTCGCCGGCTGCGGCGCTACGGTCGGCCGTGACCTCGACAACATGTGCCGGATGCGAGCAGATGGCCGGATCATGGGCGCACCATTGCGCGCGGGCGGCAAAGTTTTCCTGATAGGCACGCAGATAGGGATTGAGATTGTCGTCTGCGGGCGTGCCGATGGAGGCAAAACCGGCGGGCGCGCTCGCATCGGGGTGTCCATCAAGAAACATGCGGCCCAGCAGCGTATCGAAGTCGCGGTCGTCGATGCCGCGCAGGCCAAACGGCAGCAGTGGAATATAGGTCATGCTGTCGCCTTCGGCCATAAAGTCGCCGCGCTCAAACTGCACCGCGGGCATGCCTTCCAGGCCCCAATCCAGGCGGGCATGCTTGCCAAACTGAAAGCGCTCGGGTTCGTTTTCGTAGACCTTACCATCGCCATAGAGCATATAGCGTGCCATGAGGGGGCCGTTGCCCTGCGTGAGATTCTGCTCGGGCCAGGGAGCCTTAAACAGCGGCAGCGTATCGGGCTGAGCTGTTTTGGCGTCGAAATAGTTGCCATACATATAGGGCGTACGCCAAAAGATGAGCTCGGGAAAGAGCTCGCGCCCATGGTCGAGCCACGAGTTGTCCTGTCCCACGCCATCGGCAACGCCCATCACGCGCACCTTCTGATAGACCTGCTGCTGCACGGTGGGCCACTCGGGCGTGGCGCGATAGCGCTCGGCAATACTCATGAGGGCGCGAACGATCGTATTCATACCACCCCAGCTGAGCAACCATAACGTACGCGGATCATCATCCAGAATCGCCTGCGCAATTACGCGAGACCCCTCAGTTTCCTCAGTCACATCACCTTCAAAGGCAACATTTCCCACAAAGGTGCGCTCGATCATCTGGGCGGGCGTGGGAAACGGCGGCTCACCGGCAGCGGCCGCATTTGCTTGCAACTGCGGCCAAGCCTGGGCATATTCATTACTCCAGAGACTCTCAATCCAATGCTCGGGAAACGGCCGATACTCACGAAGCTCGCCGGCTAGCGGATCGGGCTCATGAGGCACAACAGCCCACTCATAAGAGCGCCGCCCTTTGGTCCGCCAATGCGAATTCACCTCGCCGAGCGTATGAACCCCATCCCCAAGAAAGTGATACTGCGAAGCCGTATACACCACAGCCTGAACATCAAGCAAGTTGAGATACAGAGCCAAATGAACAAGCGAGTTCATATCATCGACTTCCATATCAGTGGTAACAATCACCCGAGTCAACTTCTGGGACATAGGAACAGCTCCAATCAAAATCAATTCAGCCAGTTACGCGCAAGGCAAGACGGGACCCATACCCCCATCGCCACCGACCCGGCGGCCCGCTAGAAGCGGCCGGCCAGGGTCACAGCAACGTCAACGCAGCGGAGACCGGGGTTTAGTCTTGCAAACATTCCGCAGGGGGCATGGGCAGGCGCAGCGCGAAGCGCAAAGCGCCAGCCCATGCATGCCCGAGGACGTTTGCAAGACTAAACCCCGGTCCCCGCGATGGGAGGGCTTAGCGGTCGACCCTGGCCGACCACTCCCAGCAGCCCACCGGCTCGCCGTCGATGAGTACGTTGCCCCCGTCGAAGTCTTGATAACACAGGTCGTTGAATTGGTGGATCCACACGCCGTGGTTGAACGTCTTCTTGGCCGAGCCGTCGGCCTCGCGATACACGCCGGTCAGGTCCTCGACATGGCTAAAGTAGGTGAGATGCACGTTGGCGCCGGCATCGCGCAGGCGCGCGAACAGCGGCAGCACGGTCTGTTGCGGGTGCACGAGCTCGTCGCCCTTGGAGTGCGTAAACCACAGCGGCGTCTTGGCGAGCGCGGCTACGTCCTCGTCCGTGGCGTTGTACCACGGGGCGCAGCAGGGAAGGCCCGCGGCGAAGAAATCGGGGTAGTCGGCGCACAGGCGCAGGGTCATAAAGCCGCCGTTGGAAAGACCGGCGACCACGATGCGGTCGGTGTCGATGCGGTCGGCATGCTCGGCGACAAACTCATCGATAAGTGCCTTGAGCACGGGGGAGTAGATGCTCTGGTTGGAGTGACCAAGCTGCTCGACGCCGTTGTCCATCCAAAACGTGGGCGACTGCGGCACGAGCACCCAGGCAAAGCCGCCAAAGTAGCGCTGGATCTGCGCCTGGCTGATGGCCGTCACGCGGTTGCCGATATAGGCGCGCGTGGCGCCTTCGCCCTGCGTGGCGCCCTTGCCCTCGCCGGCGCCGTGCAGATACACCACGAGCGGTGCCTTTTGGGGCATGGCCGTGGCCTCGGGCGCAAAGGGGTTGAAGCATGCCGAGTCCTCGGCCTTAAAGCTGGGCTCAAAGAAGCCGTATTCGAGCGCGATACCGTCGACGGCGGTCTTTTGCGTGGCGTTGCTCCAGCCTTTGAGCGCGGGGCAGATATCGCCACGGCAGGTGTCGAAGACCAGGCCGCAGGTGGGATCGTCGCCGTCGTTGCCGGGAAGAGCTGTGAGCTGCGTGATGCGCAGCTGGTCATCGAGCATGCGCGAGCCCATGACGCCGCCTTCGATGGTCTTGGTCAGGCGCTGCTCGGCGACCTCGAGTGCCACATGGGTGCCCACGGCGAGCTTACGTCCGTTCTCGTCGCACGGATATGCGGCGAGAATGTCGATGTAACCCACGGAGGGCGCGGCATGGTCGGCGCCGCGCTCCTTGCGCATCAGAACCTCGCCCGAGCGCTCGTGACGCTCTACATATATATGGAAGGTGTTCGTGTCGATGTCGTTGGCGCGCACGGTGCAGGGCAGGTCGAGTACGACCTTGCTGATCCAGGGGCCAAAGTCGCCCAAGGTGGTGACGGTTGCGTAGGTACACAATTTGAGTTCCATGAGCTGCCTCCCTTGCGCCGCGAATGCCTGGCATCTGCGGCAATACAAACTAAACATGTTTAGTGTAATCTAGAATTGAAGAATAACCAGATGAACTCGGTAAACGGCAAAATTGAACACGTCGTGAACTACTAAACGTATGTTTACTAGCTTCTAGCAGGGATTCTGTTGATGAGTTAACAGATCAGTGAGGTGTTCATCAAAATAAAATC
This sequence comes from Collinsella sp., assembly GCA_019424945.1. Lineage (GTDB taxonomy): Bacteria > Actinomycetota > Coriobacteriia > Coriobacteriales > Coriobacteriaceae > Collinsella. Next base: position 44,817 of record JAHYYN010000065.1, read on the forward strand.
CCACGTAAATGGCTATATATCAATAGAGGGTCAAAGAGACCATCTCCCGCCATTCAAATACGCTCACCCCCGATTTCCTACCGTTCACCGGACTGTAGACGGCAAAATTGCCATAAATTCGGCGCTCCGTGTAAACTAAAGCCCGTAAACGTTCAGTAAACACCTTGTTTACAAAAGCGTATCCAAGGGTTCGGTAACCGTAAGGGGTTATAGTCGCCGGGCCAAAGGCGTGCCTACGCCCAAGCGGGTAGGCACACGAAGATATGGGGAGGGGTCCCATGGCAGTAGATAACAAACAGATTGCCACCGATGTCCTCGAGCTCGTGGGCGGCGCGGAGAACGTTACCGTCGCCACCAACTGCATGACGCGCCTGCGTCTGACGCTCAAGGATAACAGCAAGGCCGACGTGGAGAAGATCAAGAAGGTGAAGGGTGTTCTGGGTTGCCAGTTCGCCGGCAGCCAGCTCCAGGTCATCATCGGCCAGAACGTGCCCAAGGTACTCGCCGAGTTCGTCGCCATTTCCGGCGTCAAGCAGGGTGAGGCCGTTGACGAGAACCTCGATGCTCCCAAGGAGAAGTTCGAGCTCAAGAACCTGCCTAACATCATCCTCGACTATCTGTCCGGCTCCATGACCCAGCTCATCCCGCTGCTCATGGCTGGCGGTCTGTTCCGCACCATCGCGGCCGTCCTCGGCCCCACCATGCTCGGTGTGCTCTCGGCCGACGACCCGACCTATACGTTCCTCTACACCACGCTGTACGAGGCAACGTTTACCTTTATCCCCATCTACCTGGGCTATGCCGCCGCTAAGAAGCTCGGCGCCTCTCCGGTTCTGGGCATGCTCCTCGGCGGCGCTCTCATGGCCCCGTCCGTCGTGAGTGTCGCGACTCAGGAGGGTGGCGGCATCATCTCCGTCTACGGCATCCAGATCGCCGCTGCCAACTATCAGCAGTCCGTCCTGCCGATTATCCTTTCGGTGCCTGTCCTCTACTTCGTCGAGAAGTTCTTTAAGAAGGTCATGCCCGACGTGCTCTCCACGGTCTTCACGCCGTTCTGCACCATGATCGTTACCATCCCCATCGCCTTCATCGTCCTCGCCCCCATCGGCAACGAGATCGGTACGCTGATCGCTAACGCGCTCTTCGGCCTTGCTGACCTTGGCGGCATCGGTATCCTGATCGTCATGGCCGTCCTCGGCGCCTTCTGGCAGCTCTTCGTGGTCTGCGGCATGCACAGCCCGTCATCCTGCTCGCTCAGGTTCAGATCATCGCTGCCGGCTACGATCCCTTCGTCTTCGTTTCCACCAACTGCGCTATGGCCGCTGTCTGGGGCTGCGCCTTCGGTGCCTTCCTCAAGATGAAGAACCCCGACGAGAAGTCCCTTGCCATCGGCTACGTCATCTCCGCTATCGCCGGCGGCGTCACCGAGCCCGCGCTCTTCGGTATCCTCATGCGCTTCCGTCGTACCATGTTCGGCATGTTCATCGGCGGTGCCATCGGCGCTGTGTTCTCCGGCCTCATGGGCGTCACCTACTACCTCGCAGGCGGTGCTTCCAACTTCCTGGTCTTCACCAACTACCTGCAGGGTGGCCAGATGAACACCGTCTGGGCTATCGTTGGTATGGCAATCTCCTTTGTCATCGCCGCTGCCGTCGTCTTTGTCTCCGGCTTCTCCAAGGAGGAGCTCGCCGAGATGGAGGCCTAAGGCCAAGCCATTCGGTCACATATGACCTCACCTACACGACAGGGCCCCGTCAGGCGTAAGCCCGGCGGGGCCCTTCTTGCAAGGTAGACTGATGGGGCGGGTGAGCTTCGCCCGCGAGGGTTTGCCAAGCGGCGGAGGCTTTCGCGCGGGGTTATCGCGAAAGCCCCCGGCGGTTCGCAAATCCTTTATCAAACGAAAGGACACGCAGATGAGTTTGGGAAAGCTGACCGTCAACGGTCGTGAGGACGGGTTTCTCTGCGACGGCAAGCCGTTCTTTTGGTTTGCCGACACGTGCTGGAGCGCATTCACGAGTATCACCGAGGCGGACTGGGACTACTATCTGACCCGCCGCGCCGAGCAGGGCATGAACGTGCTGCAGGTCAATACCCTGCCGCAGTGGGACCGCTGCCTGCCCGACCTGGGCATCTGGCCCTACGCGAGCGAGGACGGCGTGCACTTTGACTGGAGCGCGCCCAACCAGGAATACTGGGACCGCGCCCGCCGCATGTGCCAGGCGGCCGTGGAGCACGGCATTCGCCCGGCGCTCGTGCTTATGTGGTGCAACTACGTGCCCGGTACCTGGGGTGCCAAGATCGCCGAGCGTTGCGGCGCCGAGGTTATGCCGCGTGAGGAGGTCCGTGCCCACGTTGCCCGCGTCGTCGAGAACCTGGGCGAGTTCGACCCCGTCTACGTAGTGACGGGCGATACCGACTTTGCCGGTGACGAGGCGATCGTCTATTACGAGGACGCGCTCGACGAGGTCGTCAAGCGCGCGCCCGAGGCACTGCGCACCATGCATATCAACCGCGGCAATCGTACCATTCCGGCGCAGTATCTGGGCCGTCTGGACTTTTACATGTTCCAGCCCGGCCACAACTACGAGGGCCAGCCCGAGGCATGGCGTCTGCCGCAGGACTTTATCGCCAACTATCCCAAAAAGCCGATGGTCAACTCCGAGCCTTGCTACGAGCAGATGGGTGCGTCGCGCAACGTCTACTGGCGTTTTACCGCGCAGGATTGCCGCGCGAGCGTATGGTCGTCGATTCTTGCCGGCGCCAGTGCCGGCGTGACCTATGGCGCGCACGGCGTTTGGAACTGGCAGACATCGCGCAGCCAGGGTTCGGTCCTGGGCGAGGGCTTTGACATGCCCTTCCGCTGGCAAGAGTGCCTGCAGTTTGCGGGTGTGTGGGACTTTGGCGCGATCGAGCATGTGCTTGCCAGCCTAGGCGCTACTGCCGGTGACGATGCGCTTGCCGTGGTTCCGGCGCAGGAGCTGCTCGATGACGCGCGCGAGGCCATCCGTGTGGCGCGCGTTGGCGATCGCGTCGTCACGTACCTGCCGCGCACCACGGCGCTCAAGTTTAAGCTCGACGGCGCGCGTGGCTGGACGGCGACGGTCCTCGACATGGAGGACAAGCGCATCGCAAAACTGCCCGTCCGTGACAACGGTGACGGCACCGTGCGCGTGGCGCAGCATCCCTTTGAGCACGACGCTCTGGTGATCCTGACACCCGAGCGCTAACGGCTCTTCTCCAACATTTACAACCCAGTCCCTTTCATAAGGCTGCGACGGAATGGTTCCTGCATGACGGCTTTAAGCTGTCAAGGGGAGCCATTCCGCCGCACTCATTGGGGACGTACTTAAATGAGTGGTTTAACTTGAGACGGGACTTTTTGACCGCCTGATGGGTCGCGCGCCACGATTCGGGCGTCACAGCAGCTCGCCGTGGCGGGCAATGTAGCGGCGCTTTGCCAGCTGAGTGAGCGCGATGTAGGCGGTGACGATGCCGATGAGCAGCGCGAAGAAGCTCGCCGGCAGCGGCAAGAGGCCGAGCGCATCGGCGATGGGGCTTGCCGGCAGCCAGGTGACGAGCGCCAGGCCCAGTACGGTGAGAACGCACAGCGCGGGCGCGGCGTGGTCGCGCGGGCTCGGCAGGCGCGGGGAGCGCAGCATGTGGATCACGAGCGTCTGCGACCACATGGACTCGACAAACCAGCCGCTCTGGAAGAGCGCCACAAAGGCCGCCATGCCTGCGGCGTTGCCCGTCCCGGCGAGCTCGGACCAGCTTGCGCCTACGGTGGCAGGGCACACCACAAAGAAGAGCGCGGCGAAGGTTACGATGTCAAACAGCGAGCTCACGGGACCCAACTCGAGCATAAAGCCCTTAATGGACGCGGCGTCCCAGGCGCGCGGACGGGCGGTCCAGGCGTCATCGACGGTGTCCCACGGCAGCGCGATACACACGATCTCGTAGACCAGCGACAGCAACACCAGCTGCAGGGCGCTCATGGGCAAAAACGGCAGGAACAGGCTCGCGACGGTCACGGACAGTACGTTGCCAAAGTTGGAGCTCACCGTGGTCTTGAGGTACTTGAGCAGGTTGCCGTAGGTGCGGCGGCCTTCGATGATGCCGCGCTCGAGCACACCCAGGTCCTTCTGAAGCAAGATGATATCGGCGGATTCCTTGCCGATGTCGACGGCCGAATCGACCGAGATGCCGCAGTCGCTCGCGCGCATGGCGGCGGCGTCGTTGATGCCGTCGCCCATAAAGCCCACGGTGTGGCCGAGCAGCTCGCGCATGACGCGCACCAGACGCGCCTTCTGCAGCGGCGAGAGCTTGGCGAAGAGGTGGGTGTGCTCGGCGCGCTCGGCAAGCTCGGCGTCATCGAGCGCATCGATCTCGGAGCCCAGCAAGACATTGCTCGCGTCGATACCGATCTGCTCGCAGACGGTGGCGGCGACGCGATCGTTGTCGCCGGTCAGGACCTTGACCGCCACGCCCTTGGCCTCGAGGGTGGCGACGGCGCCCGCGGCACTCGCCTTGGGCGGATCGAGGAAGGCCAAAAAGCCCATCAGCACCATGTCGCACTCGTCGGCGATGCCAAACTCGCCCACGCAGCGCGGATTGGTCTTCTGCGCCACGGCAATCACGCGCAGGCCCTCGGCGTTAAGTCCGGCGACCTGCTTTCGAATCTGGGCGAGCCTCTCGTCGGTGAGCGGCTGAGCGATGCCATCGACCTCGACAAAGGAGCAGATCTCGAGCATTTCCTCGGCAGCGCCCTTGGTAACCATCTGGGTTTTGCCTTGGGCGTCGGCGACAACTACGCTCAGGCGACGGCGCGAGAAATCGAAGGGCACCTCGTCGACCTTGGTATAGCGGTCGCGCAGGCTCTGGCCCAGCATGGAATCGGGCACGACGGTCGAGGGCGTCACATCGGCACGGTCGATGACGGCCAGGTCGATAAGGTTTTTGAGGCCGGTCTGGAAGAAGCTGTTCAAAAACGCATGGCGCAGCACGCGTGCGTCCTCGTTGCCGTCGGTGTTGAGGTAGCGCTCGAGCACGATGCGGTCTTCGGTGAGGGTGCCGGTCTTGTCGCAGCACAGGACGTCCATCGCGCCGAGGTTTTGGATCGCCGGCAGTTCCTTGACGATAACCTGGCGACGGGCGAGGTCCTTGGCGCCCTGCGACAGGCTCGTGGTCACGATGACGGGAAGCATCTGCGGCGTGATGCCCACGGCCACGCTCGTGGCGAACAACAGCGCATCGATGACGTTGCCCTTGGTGGCGGCGTTGATGGCAAAGACCGCCGGCGCCATAACGAGCATGAGGCGCACGAGCAGCATGGAGACGCTCGAGACGCCGCGGTCAAACGCGCTCTTCTCGCCGCGCCCGTTGAGCATCTTGGCGATGCCGCCCAGGTATGTGTCCGAGCCGGTGGCAACGACGAGTGCCATGGCGGTGCCGTTTTGCACGGAGGTGCCGGTAAAGACGATGTTCTTGCAGGCAGACAGCGGCAGCGCGGAGCTGTCGGCACCCTCGGCGACGGTGATGGCAGCGGTCTTTTCGACGGCCTCGCTCTCGCCCGTGAGTGCGGACTCGATCACAAACAGGTCGCGCGCGGTGATGATGCGGGCATCGGCCGGCACCATATCGCCGGCAGAGAGACGGATCACATCGCCGGGGACGAGCTCGTCGAAGGGGATTTCGAGGCGCTCGTCGTCGCGCAGGGCGCAGCAGGTGTTAGAGACCAGGTCCTTGAGGGCCTCGGCCGCATTGCCGCTGCGGGCTTCCTGGATAAACTTCATGCCGCCCGATACCAGCAACATGATGCCGATGACGATGACCGTGGAGGGGTCGCGCTGCGGCTCGGGCACGGCGAGCACGTCGATGTAGAGCGAGACCAGCGCGAGCGCGGCGAGGATGCCGGCGAAGGGGTCAACGAATGCGTCGGCGATGCGGCGCACAAGCGTCTTGGTCGGCGCCTCGATGGTGTTGGGGCCGACGGCGTTCAGGCGCTCGGCGGCATGCTCGGCAGTGAGTCCGTCGGCCGTGGCGTCGAGCAGCACGAGGGCGTCCTCGGCGCTATGGGTGGCGGCGAATATGATGTTCTTGGACATGCCGGCGCGAGCGGCGGGGCGCGCCGTGCGGCGGCGCTTGGAGATGGCTTCGAGTACCGTGGCGGTTTTGAGCATCAGCATAGGGTCCTCCTTGTTGAAGGGAGTTAGCGTACGTGTCGTATTTGCTTCAAAAAACCTAGATGTCGCTCACGTCATGCTTTCAAACCACCACAAAGGGACAGGCACCTTTGTGGTGGTTTTGACGATCGGTTAGTGGCGCTTATGCGTGCGCGGAATCCTCGCGGCGTGCCGAGGGCGACATGCAGGTTTTTCGACTATGGCTGCCTTCCATGGCACACCCCCTTAAGGCCGGGCGCGGCGCGCTTTGGGTATCTCGTACCCGTTTTAATCCGCCCGTATTTTTGATGAGGGGGTTTGCCGTGTCAACCCCTTTGTTTGGAAAACCATTGCCCCTGACAAAGCCTTTACAGAATGCTGAGGCCCCAAAGCGCGCCCGCAACGCGCCTTGCCTGCGCTAAACTGGAAGACACGTACGCGATTACGAGAGGAGCCCGCATGGAGGCTTACAAGCAAGAGTTCATCAAGTTTATGGTCGAGTCCGATGTTCTTAAGTTCGGCAGCTTTACGCTCAAGAGCGGCCGTCAGTCCCCGTTCTTTATGAACGCCGGCGCTTACGTGACGGGCTATCAGCTCAAGAAGCTGGGCGAGTATTACGCCCAGGCCATTCACGATAACTTTGGCGACGACTTCGACGTGCTGTTTGGACCGGCCTACAAGGGCATTCCGCTGGCCGTCGTGACCGCCATTGCCTACCACGAGCTGTACGGCAAGGAGGTCAAGTACTGCTGTGACCGCAAGGAGGCCAAGGACCACGGTGCCGACAAGGGCAACCTTTTGGGCTATGAGCCCCAGGACGGCGACCGCGTGATTATGGTCGAGGATGTCACCACCTCCGGCAAGTCCATCGACGAGACCTACCCCAAGGTCAAGGCTGCTGCCGATGTCGAGATCAAGGGCCTTATCGTTTCCCTCAACCGCATGGAGGTCGGCAAGGGTGGCGTGACCACCGCGCAGAAGGAGATCGAGGCCAAGTACGGTTTCCCCGTCGCGAGCATCGTCTCCATGGCCGAGGTCGTCGAGACCCTCTACAACCACGAGATCGACGGCAAGGTCGTCATCGATGACGAGCTCAAGGCCGCTATCGACGCCTACTACGAGCAGTACGGAGCCCGTTAGTTACGCGGTTTTGCCAAACCGCGTAACCAGTTGACGCTGCGCGCCGCCCAGGGCGACAATTTATCATTCAAAAGGCGAGGCATGACCAGAAGGTCAATGCCTCGCCTTTTTCATGCCAACTTGTTCGCCCTGGACGTCGCTCGCTGTCCGTCCTCTACTTGCGGCGTTGTCTTGCTCCGGATGCGGTGGTCATTGGGGACGTTCTTAAATGACTGCTCGAGATGAGCGTCCAAAAATCCGCGCTCGTTCGATTGGCGCATGTCTACGCAGCGTAGGTTGTCGAGCCTGGCCTTCAAATGGATACTGACTGTCGAACCGGTTCACTCCATTTCTTCAACTTGATTGGACAGCCCATGAACCAGACACGGCAAACCAATGCTTCCCATACTTTTTTGGCAGCGCATGCCATCAAGCGGCTGCGCGAAGAGCGCGGCCTCACCCAGCGCGCCCTGGCGGAAAGCCTTGGCGTGACCGATAAAGCCGTCAGCAAGTGGGAATCCGGCCGCGGCCTTCCTGACATTTCCCTCGTTGAGCCTTTGGCCCAGAGACTCGGCATAAGCGTGGCTGAGCTTTTGGCTGGTGACATTCGGGCTAACGCCAACCGTGCAGGCAATATGCTCAAAGGCGTCTTTTACGTTTGCCCTATCTGCGGAAACGTTGTGCACGCGCTCGGAGAAGGCAGCTTTAGCTGCTGTGGCTCCACGATGTTTCCCCAGGAGGCCGAAGAGCCGGACGCGGACCATGCCTTTTCCATCGAGCGCATCGAGGACGATTGGTACGTCACGCTCGATCATCCCATGACCAAGGATCACTACATTAGCTTTGTGGCATATGCGACTATGGACGGCATCTGCTTTAAGAAGCTCTATCCAGAGCAATCGGTGCAGCCGCGCTTCCATATTACCGGGCGCGGCAGAATAATTCTTTACTGCAACCAACACGGACTCTTTACGTCGCTGACGCCTCGCAAATAACGGCTGTCTATCCGCCCTCCTCATGCGTTCCCAGGGGACCCAAAATGAGCGTGGACAATCTCCCGGTTTTGGCTCGGTGACGGCCTCAAAGTGGGAGATTGTCCACGCTCGTTAGTTAAGCGTCCAAAAATCCACGCTCGTCGCTACTTGAGCCCGGGCAGGCGGGTGTAGGGAAACGATTGCTCCAGGAACTCGGAGCAGCGGGCGTAGTCTTTGGCAAAGTAGCTGCTGTAGAGCGAATCGAGCACGTATTGCACGGCGATGTGGCACGCGAACTGTGTGATGCGGTGCGTCATGCTCTCGTGGTCGCTCACCGTGAGGTAGGCGGCAAAGCCGGGGTGAATACGCGCGCAATGAGGCGTGCCGATGACGATGGCCGGGACATGCCGACTGCTGATGATCGGCAAGATGTCCTTGAGGTTGGGGGCAAGGCCGCTGTAGGAGATAGCGATTGCCACATGGTCGGGGCCCGAGGCAAGCGCCGTGCGCACCTGGGCTTCGGCATTGTCGTGGCACGTCGCACTTTTACCGTCGGAGAGTAGGCGATCGCGGAACATTCCTGCTGGATAGAGGTTGTGCGAGCCCGTGAAAATATCGACCTGTCGGGCGTTCGCGATGAGCTTGGCGGCGTAGTCGAGCTGTGCGGGGTCGAGCAGCTCCTGCGTCTCGGCCAGCGTAGTCTGGTAGAGTCCTTCCATACGCTCCATGACCTGCGCGGGGGTGGACGTAGCATCGAAGGGAAAGTCGATGTCCACGTCGCGACGGTTTCCCGCCTCAGTTGTCAAGCGAATAAGCTCGACCTTGAGATCCTTGAAGCCCTCGAGGCCGAGCTTTTTGCAAAAACGGTGCACGCTCGCAACGGAAACGTTGGTGCGCGCGGCAAATTCCTTAATAGAAAGCCCGCGGATGTCCTCGCCGATGGCAAGGGCCGCAATGCCGGGTTGTTGCTCGGTGGGGGTGAGGCCCTGCGCCTCGGTAATCTTGCGTTTGATATCCATGCGAACTCCCACACTTGCCAAACCTGGCAAAAAGGAACGGGTTTATTTTGGCACGTTTCGGTCGGTATCAGGAAGTGTCAGGGACGGGGCGGCGGCGGTCCGTGGGCGCGAAAAGAAGTGTCGGGTTTGGCGCGCCCGCTTCTGCCCGTTCCGTGCGCAGACGATACTCGGCTTATCGAGGGTTAATCGACAATATGAGAACCACTGGGGAAAAGGTTTTGGGAAGGGCTTGAAAGGGCTTGCGATTCGAGCCCTCGCCTTAGTATTTTGGCCATTTGGCACTATAATCACCATAGGCATGCGCATAACGTTGCGCTGAATCAAGAGGAGAAAACGTATGGGTCTGTTTGACATGTTCAAGAAGAAGGCTGAGCCCGCGGCTGCCGCTGCTCCGGCCTCCATCTCTGCTTCTGCCGGCGCCGACGTGCTGTGCTCGCCCGTCAAGGGCAAGGTCATCAAGATGGCCGACGTGCCCGATCCCGTCTTTGGTGGCGAGGTTCTGGGCAAGGGCTGCGCCGTGTGGCCCGAGGACGATCTGGTCTACGCTCCCTGCGACGGCAAGGTGACCGTCACCATGGGTCACGCCGTGGGCCTGCAGTCCGATAGCGGCATCGAGGTTCTGGTGCACGTTGGCGTCGATACCGTCAACATGAACGGCGACGGCTTCGAGGGCTTCGTCAAGGCCGACGATGTCGTTAAGGCTGGCCAGCCCATGCTCAAGATCGACCGCGCCAAGATCGCCGCTGCCGGCTACAAGGACTGCGTCGTCGTGGCTGTGTCCAACACCGCCGAGTTCGCCGACGTCGAGCTCGCCGTCGAGGCTGACTCCGCTGTCTCCGCTGGCGATGCCATCGTCAAGGTCGTCCGCAAGTAGTCTGCGGCAACATAAGGGTGTTTTGGGGTGGTCGGGTTATCCGGCCGCCCTTTTTTATTGCAATGCGGCGGAACGTTTTATTGCGCGTTGGGCGGACCGGTAAACCGTTCGGACGTTAAATCGAGCCGACTGCGCCTTTGCTTTGCCGGGGGTGTTCGTTATCGGCTAGTATGGCCTTATTGTTACGACGCGCACCGCGTCGGGAAGCGCGGTGCCGCTTGTTGGGAGGAATGTCATGAAGAAGAAGCTGCTGCTTGCGCCCCTGATGGCTGTTCTGGTCGCGTGCGTGGTTGTGCTTTCCGGCTGCGGAGGTCCTTCGGTTGAGGAGCTCATCACCGAGGATCTTACGACGCAGTTTGACGAGGTCAAGAACGGCGGCGACGACTTCCTCGCCGGCCTGGAAGAGGCCTCGGGCGACGAGTTCGAGCAGCTGGGCATCGATCCCAAGGAGTACGCCAAGAGCTATCTCGAGGGTTTTGACTACAAGATCGGCGATGTGACGGTCGACGAGGACAAGGGCACCGCGACTGCCGATGTCACCATTACCTGCAAGTCCATGAACAAGATCGTTGAAGATTTCGCCACCCAGTATCAGGAGAAGATCGCGGCGCTCGATACGATGCCTTCCGAGGACGACCTGTACAAGATGGCCGGCCAGGTCATGGTCGACGTGACCAAGGCCGCTAAGACCAAGGACACCAAGGTTACCTTCAAGTACACCGCCAATGACGATGGCGAGTGGTATGCTGACGATTCCGCAACCACCGAGATGATGAATGCAATGATGAACTAGGGGAGTTACGCGGTAGTTCGTTGCGGCGTTTTACCAAACGCCGCAACTGCTCGACGCTGCAAACGCCCCTAAGCGGCAATCTGACGTTCAATTTCAAGGGCGCGACCAGAAGGTCAGCGCCCTTTCATTTCACGTCACCTTGCTCGCTTAGGGGCGTTTTCGCTGTCCGTCCTCTACCTGCGACGTTGCCATTGTTTGACCAGTCGTTTAAGAACGTCCCCAACGACTACTTTCCGCGCAACGGCATTGCGGCGGCTGGGTTGGGCAGCGCTGGCGTTACTCGCCCAGGATCAGCGCCGCGAGCTCTTCCTGCGTGTCAACCACGTAGTCGGCACCGGCTGCTTCGAGCTCTGCGCGGCCTCGGAAGCCCCAGCTGACGCCCGCACTCTTAAGGCCGGCGTTGTGGCCGGTCAGGATATCGACATTGGAATCGCCCACATAGAGCGTGGTTGCCGGATCGGCACCCAGCTCTTCCATCACATGCAGCGTGACGGGTGCTTCGGGCTTGGGCGGAAACGCATCGACACGGCCCTGCACCAGCGCAAAGCGCTCGGAACCAAAGTATTTCTCGATAAGCGGAACCGCCGAGACGTGGTCCTTGTTAGTGAGCACGGCAAGCTGCACACCCGCGGTGCGCAGGCGGTCGAGCATCTCGATCGTACCGGCGTACGGTGCGGTGTGGTCCTCCTTGTGCTCGCCGTAGTAAGCCCTAAACTCGGCAAGCGTCTGCTCAAACATACGGCCGTCGCCCGCATACTCGGCGGGCATAAAGCGCTCGACCAGCTTGAGCATGCCGTTTCCCACCTTGTAGCGGTACTCGTCTACGGCAAACGTGGGCCAGCCGTGCATCTCGCAGGTATGGTTGCCGGCGGCTGCCAGGTCCTCGAGCGTGTTGAGGATGGTGCCGTCTAAATCAAAAATCACATGGGAAAAAGCTGCTGCCATGGGTGCTCCCGCCGTTTGGGTTATAGGACGCACCCATGATAACGGGCTGGCGTGTCGGGCATGTTTGAAATCTGAACAACTTTGACTGCCGTGTATCGGGCCGCGCTGCCCGACCATCTCTGTCGTTAGCAAATTCTCGGCAGCTGCTCTCCTACGAGCATGTCGAGGATGCGGGTCGAGCCCCAACCGGTACGTACGCGCACGGCGGGGCGGGCGTCCTCGGCAAGCGGCAGCACGCGACCGATAATGGCGGCATTCTCGCCGTAGCGCGCGGCGCGCATGGCGGCCAGCACGGCATCGGCCCGCTCGGCCGGCACCACGGCAACCATCTTGCCCTCGTTTGCCACCTGCAGAACGTCGTAGCCGAGCATCTCGCAGGCGGCCTGCACGTCGGGGCGCACGGGCACGGCATCCTCGTCGATCTCCATGGCAACACCGCTGGCCTGGGCAAACTCGTTAAGCGTCGAGGCCAGGCCACCGCGCGTGGGGTCGCGGAAGCAGCGTGTGTCGGGTGCTGCGGCAAGCACATCGGCAATCAGGTGGTTGAGCGGCGCGGCATCGCTTTCGATGGCGCTCGAAAACGCCAAGCCCTCGCGTTGGCTCATGATGGCGATGCCGTGGTCGCCGAGTGTGCCCGACACCAGGATGACGTCGCCGGGCCGGCAGTTGGCACCGCTGAGCGTCACGCCTGCGGGCACCTCGCCTACGCCAGCGGTATTGATGTAGACGCCGTCGGCACCGCCACGCTCGACCACCTTGGTGTCGCCGGTGATAATCTTCACGCCTGCCTCATGTGCCGTTTCGGCCATGGTCTGCACAATCTGGCGCAGCTTGTCCATGGGATAGCCCTCTTCGAGGATAAAGCCGCATGAGAGGTAGCGCACGTTAGCGCCCGAGGTCGCGACGTCGTTGACGGTTCCGCACACGGCGAGTCGGCCGATATTGCCGCCGGGGAAGAACTGCGGCGAGACTACAAAGCTGTCGGTCGACATGGCGATGCGCCCGCTCGCGGGCAGCGCAGCGACGCCGGCATCGTTGCCCTCGAGCAGTTCGGGCGACCCAAAGGCATCCAAAAAGACCTCATCGATGATGCGTTTCATCATCTGGCCGCCAGAGCCGTGGCCCAACAGGACAGTGCTATCGGTGGCAGTACGGGACATATCGAAAACTCCAATCGTGGGGGGTCGGCAATAGCTGAGTGTGGCAGAATCGATGTTAAGTAAAAGTCAGCGAGCGCCATTCAGGCGAAGTGAGTTGCCTTGAAAGAGGAGGCTGCTGGGCTTTTGCCCGCAGCCGACGATTGAAAGGCAAATCGCTCGCCTGAATGGCGCGCAGCGTCGACCGGCCCGCCGTTCGTTAGAGCGGCGGAACCCATTAGCCTCGGTAGCGGAAATATGCTGCACAGCTGCCCTCGGAACTCACCATGCAGGGGCCGATGGGATGCTCGGGTGTACAAGCGCGGCCGAACAGAGGGCAGTCGCTCGGCGTAATGGCCCCGCGCAGCACGTCGCCGCAGCGGCACCCACGCGGCTCGACCGTCGTCTCAACGGGCACGTCAAAGCGAGTGCGGGCATCAAAGCGCGAGAACTCGGGGCGGATGGAAAGGCCCGAGTTGGCAATCGGCCCCAGCCCGCGCCACGTGGTGTCGCATGGCTCAAACACCTGCTCGACCAGCTGGCGCGCCACGGGGTTGCCGTCTGCGTTGACGCCACGGCGGTAGGCGTTGTCGATTGCGGGCTGCCCCTCAACAACCATCTGGACCAGCATGCAGATGCCCTGCAGAATATCGACCGGCTCAAATCCGGTGACTACGCCTGGGGTCTCGAACTCATCGACCAGAAAGTCAAAGGGGGCTAAGCCCGTGATGGTGGCGACGTGTCCCGGAAGGATAAAGCCGTCGATAGTGGTCTCGGGATCGTTGGCGATGGCGCGCAGCGCCGGCGGCGTGGTCTTGTGGGCGCAATAGACCGAGAAGTTCTGGAGTCCGCGTGCATCGGCCTCCAAAATGGCGGCGGCGATGGTGGGCGTCGTGGTCTCAAAGCCGACGCCCATAAAGATGACCGGGCGATCGGGGTTGTGTTCGGCGATATCGAGTGCATCGAGCGGGGAGTACACAATGCGAATATCGCGCCCCGCCGCCTTTTGCGCGGCGAGCGAGGTAGACGACCCGGGCACGCGCATCATGTCGCCAAAGGTGGTGATGATGGCGCCGTCCATCTTGGCGAGCGCGATTGCATGGTCGATATCGCGGTTGGCGGTAACACAGACGGGGCAACCCGGACCGCTCAGCAGTTTGAGCCCGGCAGGCATAATGGAGCGAAAGCCATAGCGACCGATGCTCACGGTGTGCGTGCCGCAGACTTCCATAAGGTTGATGGTGCGGTCGCCGACGAGTTCACGGATGCGCTCGATGAGCTCGCGAGCCAGCTTGGGATCGCGGAATGCCGAGAAGTCGATACCGGAGCGAGCCGGCTGTCCGGCCGCCACTAGTAAGCCTCGGCCGGGTTGGTGGCCAGCTGGTCTTCTTCGACCAGTTCGGTCATGGTGTTGACCAGGTCGAGCGTCTCCTGCGCCTCCTGCTCGTCGACAATCTGAATGCCAAAGCCGGCGTGTACGAGAATATAGTCGCCAACCTGCGCCGTCGGCACGAGGCGCAGCGAAACGGGGCGCTCGATGCCCATCATGTCGACGGTCGCCTTAAGGTCGTCGTCGCGTTTGACCACTTTACCGGGAACGGCAAGGCACATAATGTTCCCCTTTTATACGTTTTGCGCTGGATAGGCGCCTAATTACCCATCAGTTGATGGTAGCGCTCGCAGGAGTCACGAGCAAACGCGTTACACCTGTGAGACGGCGGCGCGCAGGCTGGCAAAACAGCCTATCGCGATGCTGTCTGCGCGAGGCGAGCGCGAGCGATGACGGCCTGACCGTAGGCGATACAGCCGTCGTTGACGGGCACGGAGCGGGGAATCAAGACAGTGAGACCCATGCTTTTGAGCTCGCGGGTGAGGAGCTGAAGCAAAAGTCGGTTCATGAACACGCCGCCCGAGAGCGCGACGGTGTCGAGGCCTTCACGGGCGCAGATTTCGCGTGCGATTCGTGCCGAGGAGCGCGCGATGGTGACGTGGAAGTCGAGCGCGAGCTTGCCGGCGGGCACGCCGGTCCTGATTCCCTCCAAAAGCGCCTCAAAAAGCGGTCTGGAGTTCAGAACATGGCAGTCGTCCGGACGGGATGATTCGGTTACGGAAAAGCTGACCATATTGCCGGTGGGGCAGGCACTTTCACTGCTGAACGCGCGCCAGGCGGCGGCTTCGAGTTCTATGGCGGGTTCGCCCTCGTAGGTTGCCTTGTCGCAGATGCCCAGAATTGCTGCCGCGGCATCAAAGAGACGTCCCATGCTGCTGGTACGCGGGCTGTTGATGCCGCGCTCGATCATGGTGGCTGTCACGCTACGCGTTTGCTCGTCGAGGCTGTCCAAAAGCTGAGCGGCGCCTGGGTGCTCGAGTAGGCCGAGTTCGCTGAGCAGGGCAAAGGCGTTGCGTCGAGCGTCGCGTACGGAGGCCGCCCCGCCGGGGAGCGCCCAGGTGAGCAAATGCGCGGTGCGCTCAAAGCCGTCAAGGCTGGCAACAAGAAACTCGCCGCCCCAAATGGTCCCATCGGTGCCGGCGCCGGTGCCGTCGAAGGCGATGCCAAGGACACGCGTGTCGGTTGTAAGCTGGCCCGCGGCGATGGCCTCGGCCATTACGCTCGCGATATGCGCATGATGGTGCTGCACTTCGACGAGCGGCAGATTGCATTTTCGCGCCTGCTCGCGCGCCCACTGGTCCGATAGATAGCTGGGGTGTAAATCGCAGGCCAAGGCGGCGGGCGCCAAGTCAAAGAGATCTTCCAAGCGCGTGCGCGCGGCGTTCCAGGCATCGAAGGTCCCGCCGTTTTCAACATCGCCGATATGCTGCGACACAAAACAGGTTGCCTCGCCGTTCGTCCCTTCGCGCGTGAGCGCAATCGTGGCCTTTTGTTGTGGCCCGCAGGCGAGCACGCAGGACGGAGCGCCGTCGAGCGCCGGCAACGGCAGCGGCTGGGGTGCATATCCGCGGGCACGGCGCACGGGCATAATGGCGCCGTTGACCACGCGCACCACGGAGTCGTCGTAGCGCGAGAGGATCGCGCGGTCGTTGCCGAGTAGCGCATCAGCAATGCCGGCGGCAACGAGGCGCTCCCAGGCAAGGTCGTCATCGGTCTCGATGGGCTCTTCGCTCAGGTTTCCGCTGGTCATGACGAGTGCGTGCACACCGCGGGCTTCTGCCGCGGCAAGCAACAGATGCTGAAGCGGGGTGTAGGGGAGCATAACGCCGAGCTCGGGAAGGTCGTGCGCGACGGACGGCGCGAGCGCGAGGGCGTCGGGGGAGCCGCCGCTCTCGCAAACAGCACGTCGGCGCAGCAGCACAATGGGGCGAATGCTGCCGGCCAGCAAGCCGCGCTCAACGTCGTTGACATGGCACAGGCGTTCAACGTCGGCAAGGTCGCGCACCATAACGGCAAGCGGCTTGTTGCTGCGGCGTTTGCGACGACGAAGCTCGGCTACCGCCTGCTCGTTGGAGGCGTCACATGCCAAGTGAAATCCGCCCAGGCCCTTGATGGCGACGATGCCACCGCCGGCCAGCAGCTCAATGCAGCGCTCGATGATAGCGTCGCTGGCTTCGCGTGTGGTGCCGACGGCCGGCAACGCGGCGGCTTCGCCCGGCTCACCGCCCACGCTCGCTTCGCGCCACGTGATATGCGGCCCGCAATCAAAGCAGGCATCGGGCTGCGCGTGAAAACGCCGGTCGAGTGGGTCGGCATACTCCGCGGCACACTCAGGACACATGGGAAAACAATTCATCGACGTGGCCGCTCGGTCATAAGGCAGCGACCGGATGATGGTAAAGCGCGGTCCGCAGTTGGTACAGTTGATAAAAGGGTAGTGATAGCGCCGATCGGCGGGGTCGAACAACTCGCGCAGACAATCATCGCAGGTGGCGATATCGGGCGAGACGAGCGTCGTGTGCGCGGTCTGGTCCTGCGATGCCACAATACGAAAGCCCTGCTCATCGGCAGCGCTCCAGCCGCTAGGCTTCAAATCCGCAATATCGACTCGCTCAACGCGAGCCGCCGCGGGCGCATGCTCAGAAAGAGCAGCGACAAATCCGTCAACCGCCTCGGCACGGGCGTGCGCCTCGATATGCACGCCGTCGCCCGCGTTGAGCACCCATCCGCAAATGCCATGCGCCATGGCCTCGCGATACACAAACGGCCGCATGCCAACGCCCTGCACAATGCCCGTCACATGAATATGCACATGTCGCATGCGACACCCCTCATCAAAACCGACCAAATAGGGACAGGTGCGCTACAGCCCCAGGCTCTGCTTGGTGGCGGCGCACGTGAGCTCACCGTGCTTAACGCCGCGCAGGCCCAGCAGGCGGTCGGCTAGTTCGTAGACGCGCTCGCCGCGACCCTTGAGCGCCAGAATCTCTAAGCAGTTGTGGTGATCCAGATGCACGTGCATGGTCGATACGATCTCGTCGGTGTAGTCGTGCTGCACTTCGTCCAGACGGCGCGTCAGGTCGCCGGTATGGTGGTCGTAGATCATGGTGAGCGACCCGATAACATGCTCGTCGGGCGTGCGCATCTGCTCCTTGGCGATCGAGGCGCGAATCAGATCGCGTACGGCCTCGGATCGGTTAGCCACGTCACCGCGGCGCGCGATCTGCTCGTCAAAGCGGCGCAGCAGGTCGTCGGGCGCGGTGACCGAAAAGCGGACCAGCTCGGAGCTGGAGCCGCTGTAGCGGCAGCTTGCATCGTCGTCCGCACCGTGATTGTGCGCGTGCTCGTGCTCGGCCACGTTACACCAGTTTCACAGAGCCGACGGAGTTGTGGTCGGCCTCGATGGCCTCCTCGTAGCCCTCGAGCGCATCGTGCGCCTCGTGGAGTGCCGCCATGGCGGCCTCGAGCTTGGCGCCAATGCGCTCCATGTCAAAGTTCTCGGTCGCATGCAGCAGCTGATGGCTCCACTCGTGAGCGAGCTCAATGGTGTCGTCGACCTGCTTGACGCTCATGGCAAGCTGGCTCATGTTCATTCCGACGTCATGCATGGGGAGTCTCCTTTTGTACGGGGCGATATGGTGGTTCAGATTCTACTACGCCCGCCTTGAGCGCCGCCGCATAAGAAAACGGGTGCGAGTCCGTCTGACCCGCACCCGTTCACTGGGGGCTGTTTGTATCTACCATACTATCCGTGGTCGCATACCTTGCGTTTGGCACTCCGGCGAGCGGTGCGAAACCGCTCATGGACGGCAGATGGGTAACAAGCGTATTACAGATGTTTCTCCAGCAGTGCCTGAAGTCTTGCCTTGGGCAAGGCGCCGACCGAGCGGTCGACCTCCTCGCCGTTCTTAAAGACGATCAGCGTGGGGATGCTCATGACGCCAAACTTCATGGCCAGGTCCTGGTTGTCGTCGACGTTGCACTTGGCCACAGCCAACTTGCCGGCCAGCTCGTCGGCAACCTCGTCTACGATGGGCGAGAGCGAGCGGCAGGGGCCGCACCACGGGGCCCAAAAATCAACCAGTACGGGCAGGCTGTCGTTAACGATGGAATCGAAGTTCTCGGGGGTAATCTGCTTAATGTCAGCCATGGTGACCTCCATAATACGACGCGGCTCGGCCGCGTAAAACTCAGTACGACCGTGCTTATACCCAGCGGCCCGCAAAGCAACCACTCGCGGGCGGCTCTTTTATATAATGGTGGGCACGCAAACGATTGGAGAGCGCATGCCCACGTCACAAAGCCAGAAAAAAGAAGCCATCGCTCAGGCGACCGAGCAGGAGCTCGCGTCGCTTGCAGGTCGCGGTGTGCGTATCGCGGGCAACGCGTGCTCGCCGATTGTGCTGGTCAAAGGCGATTTGGATGAAGCCGAGTGCTCGGGCGGCGAGCTGGCTGCCGGCGCGGATGGCGCCGCGTTGCGCAAGGCGCTCGGCGCCATCGGATATGCCCCCGAGGACTTTTGCGTGCTGGCAAGCGTCGCCGGCGCGGGTGACGGAGCGGTCGCGGCGGGCGAGGCCCTGACGTGCGACCTGTTCCGCGAGGCGCTGGAGACCTTGGACCCCGAGGCGGTGCTGCTGCTGGACAATAGTGCGGCCGATGTCATGCGCGAGACCTATGCCGATATGCTTGTGGCAATTGATGACTTTGACACCGCCATGCTCAAGCCCGGCCTGGTCGCCCATGTGCAGGGGCGCCGCGTGCTGGCGCTCGACGGTTTTGAGGCGGCGCTCACCGACAAGGCCGCCAAGCAGCGCATGTGGGCCTACATTAAGCAGCTGACCCCGGCGGCTGCACCGCTGTAGCGAGGTTGGCGGCAGCCCCTACATCACGGCGCGCAGCTCAAACCGGTCGCCGTTAATGCGGAACTGGCAGTTGCCGTTCATGCGCTCGACGGCAAGCATAATGCTCTTGGTGCCAAAGCCGTGCCCAGTGTGCTGAGTCACGGGCATGCCGTCGACCATGTGCGGCGCACGGC
Source organism: Collinsella sp. (assembly GCA_019424945.1). Lineage (GTDB taxonomy): Bacteria > Actinomycetota > Coriobacteriia > Coriobacteriales > Coriobacteriaceae > Collinsella. The sequence continues at coordinate 64,263 of JAHYYN010000065.1, forward strand.
CAAACGTGTTGGAAACCAGCAATAGAAGCTGACCGTCTTCGTAGCGAAGGTCCAGGTCGACAAACCGCTTGCCTTCGGGGGCGGCGCTCGCCGCGGCGATGGCATTGTCCAGGGCGTTCGATACCACACTGAATAGATCGACATCGCCCACGTGGACGGTTTCGGGCACGGCGGCGTGCAGGTCGGCGGTGATGCCGTGCGCGTTGATGTCCGCGGAAAGCGACGAGAGCGCAATGTTGACCGTTTCGTTGGCGCAGTAGCGGCGCACGGCGGTGCGGTCGTTGGTCTCGCAGAGCGCGTCGATGCGCTCGAGTGCCTCATCGGTGTGACCCTCTTCGATCAGGGCCGCTAGACCGCGCAGGTAGTGGCGCATGTCGTATCACATTGAGACCAAGTCAAGAAGAATCGCTTCGGTCGAATCGCGTCTTTTGGGTGAGTTCTCAACGTCCGCTGCCGCTGGTTTCCACCGTATGCCGAAAACACCCGGACGATGCCGTGCAGATCGCTTCGCTCTGCTATAGTCTCCCAAATTCACGTTTTCTATTGGGATGGTGGTTAATATGGGCGACATACTCGAATCGTTCCTGCGCGTGGCGATGGTGGTGTTCATCGTCGGTCCGCTCACTGCATGGGTCGCCCGTCGCGGCGCGCGTGAGCGCAGTGAGGCGACGGACAGCCTCGATCGCTTCACGGCGCGCATGCCCGCTGCCATCCGCACGATCATCGCCTGCTGCGCGGTCGCGTTCGAGCTGCTCATGTTGGGTGTTTACGTCTGGCAGGGCGTTTCGCTGGGCGAGTGGGGCCACGAGCTTGTGTGGTTCGGCCACGCCATGGCACTTGCGGGCATGGCCATCTGGGCCCTGCTGAGCATCCCGCGCATCGACGTGGACGGTGAACGAATTCTCTCGCGTAACGCCTTCGGCATCCGCAAGGAGACGACGTTCGGCAACATCACCCATGCAACGCTTCACACGCAGATGATGAGGATCGACCTGTTCGAGGGCGATCGAAAGTTCTGCTCGATAAGCCTCGAGGGGGTGTGCTCGCTCAACCTCCTCGCCCGTCTGGAGGAAGAGGGCATCGAAGTCTCGGACGCCGTCGACGGTCCCATGACCAAGGCGGGCCTGTGTTGGTCTGCCGTCAAGCCGTTGACGATTGTTTTCAACGGCATGGCGCTCGTCTTCTCGCTCGTGATCGCCTTCATGGCTGTTTTCACCGATGCCGGAGCCCGCTTGCTCTTGCTCGTTCCGTTCCTCTTCCTGTTCATAGGGGGACTCCTGCCCCTGCTTATGCTCAGCATGCCCGCCCGTGGTATCTACGAGATCGGCAGGCAGGAGCGCGAACTCGGTTTCTCCTTCGCCGAGGAGATGGCAAGTCGAGGTGCCACGGGCACTTCGCTTGTCGACGACGATTGGTTCATCGAGATCAGCAATGCCCGCGTCGTGGCGTTCCGCCGCGATTACCTCAAGAAGGTCACGGCGCACGAGGACAGCGAGAGCGGCGACCGCTGCACGGTGACTACGAAGGGCGGTCGAAAAATCAAGGTGTATGCAGCGGGCAGCACGCTCGAGGACCTGCGCACGTGGTTCAAACAGGGTGCCAAGGCCAGAAGCACGCTCGACCGTGCAGAGGACGCGCTCGAGACGACGTCTGATTGGGTTGTCTGACCTGTATCGTCTTTTCGGACACGCATGCTAGAGGCCCAATCCTTTAGAATGCATTCATCGACGACCGAGAGGACGGTATGCTATGTCCAACCCAGCCGCCAAGTACACCGACGAGTTCAGGCGCGAGACCGCCGACTACATCATCTCGACGGGCAGGCCGATAACGGAATGCTGCGCAGAACTGGGCCTGAATTCCAAGACCGTGAACAAGTGGGTGCAGAACCGCCGGCGCGAGCTTGCCGGCGGGCCCGACCCCAAGGCCGAGGACCGCGAGCTTCGCGAGGCGAAAAGGCGCATACGCGAGCTCGAGATGGAGAACGCCTTCTTGAAAAAAGCCGCGGCCTTCTTCGCCAAAAGCCAGGCGTAGCCGCATGCTACCGGATGATGTTGGCGGAGAAGGCCGAATTCCCGGTGAAAATGATGGCCCGCGTGCTCGGCGTGAGCCGATCGGGCTTCTACTCGTGGCTCTCCAACGGCTGCCCGCGAGAAAACTGGTCGGCCGAGCGCGAGGCGGTCCGGCGCGTGTGGCTGGAGTCGGACCGCAGGTTCGGCTTCCGGTTCGTGAAATGCTTCCTGCCCGGCGAGTTCTCCGGATTGACCCTGTACAGGGTGCGCAAGCTGATGCACGAGCTGGGAATACGCGGCTGCACGCCCAACGCCAGGAAGCGCACCACCATCCCCGACCCGAAGGCCAGGCCCCGGCCCGACCTGGTGAGCCGCGACTTCACCAGTCCCGTTCCAACCTACAAGCTCGTGGGCGACATCACCTACCTGCGCACCGGCGAGGGATGGCTGTACCTGTCGACGGTCATCGACCTCAACACCCGCATGGTGGTGGGCTGGTCGCTCTCCGAGCGCATGACCGCCGACATCGTGGTTTCGGCGCTGGCGTCGGCCAAATCGCGCGGCTACGTGGCCGGCAACGCGATATTCCACGCCGACCGCGGCGCCCAGTACACCAGCAGGCTTCTGGCCGAATGGGCGCGCGACAACGACGTGCGGCTGTCCTGCAGCCGCACCGGCAACTGCCACGACAACGCGGTGGCCGAGTCGTTCCTCGCCACGCTGAAGAACGAGATGTACTACAGGCGCAGCTTCCCGACCAGGGATTCCGCCAAGCACGCGGTGGTCGAGTTCATCGAGGCGTACTACAACCGCCGAAGGCCCCGCTCGACGATCGGCTACAAGGTGCCGGCCGAGGCCATGGCGGCCTTCTTCGAGAGAACCGAGCCCAAGCCCGAGGCCATGCCTATGGCCGCTTGATTCCTCGAGCTTGCGTGTCCGAAATCTTGACACAGGTCAGAAGGCCTCGATGCCAGCGCTGCGCCGATATGGGGCAGCGGCCCCCCCGTTGGCCGCCATGGCCCTGACTTCCGAGCGTATGCTGGCGCCGCTCGTCTTAAGACGTCGACCTCCATCCGGAGCCTGCGGTTCTCGCGCTCGGGCTCCAGGATCCGGTTCTACTCGGGCGTGCGGTTGTCGGCGGCGCGCGGCGAGCCGGTCTCGTTTATCGACTTGACCCGCCTCTCCACGGTGCTCTTGTCGAGGTCGCACTCGTCCATGGCCTCGCGCCTGGGCTTTCCGGCGTTGTGGAGATCGACTATCTTCCTCTTGAACTCGTCGGTGAAATGCCTCGGTCTGGGGCCGGTCGAGGCCGAGCCCCCGGTCCGGCTGGGGTAGCATGTCGCTGCGGACCACTGTCTTTCCTCTCGTTGAATATCTAGGCGCTGACGATTCTAGGCGATGGCCCTCTCTTGCTTCTTACACCTCGATTGTGCTCGCTACCCCCAGCGGGTCCGGATCGAGCGATCCGGACCCGCTTTTGGGGTTTGCCGGAAACCCGGTGGTCAAAAAAGGCCAAATATGAGTACTGTTACCAGTTTGGTGGCAGCCAAATGGCCTCAAAAATCGGTGCCAGAGGCCAAAAGTGCATCGATTTTCGTTCTTCAGAGTCGCGATCGGGCTCCAAACAAGGCGATATTGCAGCCCTGGACCGGAAAATCGATGCTACTAATTTGGTGACAGTACTCATATTTGGCCCTTTTTGACCACTGCCCCTTGGTCCAGGACAAAACGGGCTGCCCGAATCATGGGGCGGGTCCATTTTCGGCTGTCCTCAGCTTGCCAGTTCGAAAATGGACCTGCCGCATGATTGAATCTTTATTTCAACTTTACACCTAGGTTTACAGCTGTCTTGTCAGCTGTAAACCTAGGTGTCATACTAAAGCCCCAAGATTCGCCAAAAGAGAGGGGCCTTGATGGCACAGAGCGCGAACATGGATGCATCGGAGCTTGCACGCGATATCGCGGCCGGCCTAGCATCGGCAACGACGGCAACGGAGCGCGCGGCACTGGTGCCCGCAGAGCTCGTCGAGGCCATTCAGCAACTAAAAACCCAACGTGACGCGGTGATCCTGGCGCACTACTATGTGGCGCCCGAGGTCCAAGCCGTTGCCGATTACGTCGGCGACAGCTTTTACCTGGCAAAGCTCGCCAAGAGCCTGCCGCAGCAGACCATCGTGCTGTGCGGCGTGGAGTTTATGGGCGAGAGCGCCAAGCTGCTCAACCCCACCAAGACCGTGCTGCTGCCCGAGCCGGGCGCGGACTGCCCCATGGCTCACATGGTCAAGCGCGAGACGGTCGATGCGGTGCGCGCCGAGTACGGCGACGACCTTGCCGTGGTGTGCTACGTCAACTCCACGGTCGAGATCAAGAGCTGGAGCGACGTGTGCGTCACCAGCTCCAACGCCGTCAAGATCGTGTCCGAGCTGCCGCAGCAGCACATCCTGTTCATTCCCGACCAAAACCTGGGCCGCTTCGTAGCCGAGCAGGTGCCGCAAAAGCACGTCATCCTCAACAACGGCTACTGCCCGCGCCATCACATCATCACCGTCGAGCAGATCGTCGACGCGACGGAGGCCCACCCCGACGCGCTCGTGCTGGCGCATCCTGAGTGCAAGGCCGACGTCCTGGCCGAGGCCGACTACATCGGCTCCACCGCCGGCATCATCAAGTATGCCGAGGAGTCCGACGCGAGCGAGTTCATTATCGTGACGGTCCGCGGCGTACTCTACGAGCTCGAGCGCCGCTGCCAGGGCACCGGCAAGAAGTTCTACTTCCCCGCGGTGCAGCCCACCTGCGTCAACATGGATCTCATCACGCTCGAAAAGCTCGTGCGCTGCCTGGAGACGGGCGAGGGCGAGGTGCAGATTGGCGTGTCGGACAAGGCCGCCGATCAGGCCAAGCTCACGCTCGACCGCATGCTCGAGTACGCAGCGCGCTAGAACAATGCGGCATGAGGGACGGTCCCTTATGTCACATTCAAGGGAGAGGATTCCTGTGGAAACCAAGCAATACCCCGATATGGAGTGCGACGTCGTTATTGCCGGCTGCGGTGTAGCGGGCCTGTATGCGGCTCTCAACCTGCCGACGAGCATGCGCGTGATCATGCTCTCCAAGGGCGCTGTCGACGAGTGCGATTCGATGCTCGCGCAGGGCGGCATTTGCGTGCTGCCCGAGGGTTCTGACTACGATGCCTTCTTTGAGGACACCATGCACGCCGGCCACTACGAGAACCGCCGCGAGAGCGTCGACATCATGATTCGCTCGAGCCGCTCGGTCATCAACGACCTGCTGGCGATGGGCGTGGACTTTGAGCGCAAGGCCGACGGCAGCCTCGACTTTACCCGCGAGGGTGCGCACAGCCGCCCCCGCATTGCCTTCCATGCCGACATTACGGGCAAGGAGATCACGACCAAGCTGCTTCAGGCCGTTCGCAAACTGGATAACGTGCAGATTTTGGAGCACGTGGCCATGACCGACATCCTGACGGGCGAGCGTGACGGCGCAACGGTGTGTGCCGGTGTCGTCGCCGTTCCCGTGGACGAGGACAACTCGGTCCGCCCCGCCGACGAGCTGATAAATGCCGCCGAGGGCGCGCATGCCGGCGAGCCGTTTAAGATCCATGCCCGCCACACGCTGTGGGCGACGGGCGGCATCGGCGGCATATACGACCACTCGACCAACTATCCGCAGCTCACGGGCGATGCCTGCTACATCGCTCAGGAGCATGGCATTAAGATGGAGCACCTGGACTACGTGCAGATCCACCCCACGGGACTGTTCTCGCCGCAGCCAGGCCGCACCTTCCTGATCAGCGAGAGCTGCCGCGGCGAGGGCGCGATTTTGCTCAACGCCGCCGGTGAGCGCTTTACCGACGAGCTTCAGCCGCGCGATGTGGTCGCTGCCGCTATTCGCGAGCAGATGAAGCGGGACGGTACCGAGCACGAGTGGCTGAGCTTTGCCCCCGTCGAGCGCGATGTAGTGACCGGGCACTTTGCCAACATTCGCGCACGCTGCTTGGAGGACGGCCGCGACATCTTGGACGAGCCCATCCCCGTTACGCCTACGCAGCACTACTTTATGGGCGGCGTGTGGGTCGACAAGGACGGCCGCACCTCGATGCCCGAGCTCTACGCCGCCGGCGAGACGGCTTGCAATGGCGTGCACGGCAAGAACCGCCTTGCATCGAACAGCCTGCTCGAGGCGCTGGTCTGGGGTCGTCGCGCCGCGTGGTACATGCGTACCGGCGAGTCGCTGGCCGTGGAGCAGGCGGGCGAGCCCGCGCTCGATGGACGCCACCGCGCCCTGAGTTCCGATACCCTTGCAATCGATGATTTGGCCCGTGCCGCCGGCACGCAGGCCGTAGAGGAGTAGACCATGAATCCCATTACCATGAAGCTCGTCGTCGATGATCTGATTCTGCAGGCTCTGCGCGAGGACATTACGTTTGAGGACGTGAGCACGGCGAGCGTGTGCCCCACGGCGCGTCCCGCCACGGTGGAGCTTATCGCCAAGGCCGATGGCATCATCGCCGGCCTGGATGTGTTCGCTCGCACCTTTGAGCTGCTGGATTCGCAGAGCTCGGTGCTGTTTGATGTTGCCGACGGTGACGAGGTGCACGCCGGTGACCACGTGGGCCAGGTGCGCGGCGATGCGCGCGTATTGCTTTCGGGCGAGCGCGTGGCGCTCAACTACCTGCAGCGCATGAGCGGCATCGCTACTTACACGCATCGGATGGCGGCCGCGCTCGAGGGCACCAAGACCGTGCTTGTCGACACGCGCAAGACCACGCCGGGCATGCGCGTCTTCGAGAAGGCAGCAGTCGAGATCGGCGGTGGCAGCAACCATCGCTACAACCTGTCGACGGCCGTCATGCTCAAGGACAACCATATTGACGCCGCCGGTGGTGTGACGCGTGCGATTGAGATGGCACGCGCCCACGCATCGTTTACCACGACGGTCGAGATTGAGTGCGAGAACCTGGACATGGTACGCGAGGCCGTGGAGGCCGGTGCCGATATCATCATGCTCGACAACATGACCCACGACGACATGGCTGCAGCGATTGAGCTTATCGCCGGTCGTGCTAAGACCGAGTGCTCGGGCAACGTAGACGCCGACAACATTCGTGCCCTGGCCGACCTGGGTGTTGACTTTATCAGTTCGGGGGCGTTGACGCACTCTGCGCCGATTCTCGACCTCTCGCTCAAGCACCTGCGTCTGCTGGACGGTAAATAATGGACGCCCGCGAGCGTCGCCGTGCCATCATGGCCGTGCTCGAGGGGGCCAAAGATCCTGTCTCGGGCAGTGCGCTTGCCCGCGAGGTGGGCGTGAGCCGTCAGGTCGTGGTGCAGGACATCGCCCTGCTGCGCGCTGACGGGCACGATATCGTCGCCACCAATCGCGGCTATGTACTACAGGAGGCCCCCAGCAGCCCCGCCGTGCCCACGCGCTTGGTCAAGGTTCGCCACAGCGTGGAGCAGGCAGGCGATGAGCTCACGAGTATCGTCGACGCCGGTGGCGCCGTGCTCAACGTGATCGTCAATCACCGCGTGTACGGCAAGATCACGGCCGACCTGGACATCCGCAATCGTCGCGATGTTGAGCGCTACCTGCACGATATCGAGAGCGGCAAGAGCTTTCCACTACTAACGGTGACGAGCGGCTACCACTTCCATCGCATCGCGGCGGAGGACGAACAGACCCTCGACGAGATCGAGGCCATACTCAAGGAGAAGGGCTACCTTGCCGATTTAATGCCTTACGAGGACGATCTGTCGTAGCCGATGCTGCAAACGTCCCTAAGCGGCAATCTGACGTTCAATCGTCGGTCGCGTACCAAAGTACGCTTCCCTCCTCTTTCACGTCACCTTGCTCGCTTAGGGACGTTTTCGCTGACGTGAGCTCAACCTGCGACGGTGCCTAATTGGTTATCCGCACAAAAAAGGAGGCCTCCGCGGCGATGCGGAAGCCTCCTTTTTTGTGCACGGTGTACTTTTGAGTGTGCAAGTGGGGGAGTTGTTACTCCTCGACGATCTCGGTGATCGCGCCAGCGGGGCAAGCGTCCTGGCAAGCGCCACAGGCGACGCAGGAGTCCTCGTCGGCGACGGTAGCGACGTCCTGGAGCTCCAGAACGCCAGCGGGGCAGGAGTCGACGCAAACGCCACAAGCGATGCACTCGTCGGCATCAATTACGGGATGAGCCATGGTAGTTTCCTCTCTGTTGACCGACGCTACAGGCGATGCGCGCCGGTTTGATTCGGGCAAAAACATACCACGGGAGCGACCGTTTGCAATACCCTCTGGCCGGCATCTTCATACCGTTCGCCGAGTATGCCAAGGTTTACTAAAAAACGCGCAGGTGGGGCCGTTGAGCTGCGAAAATGTTAGCTAAAGGTGACTTGAAATATTGAGCTATTGAGCGCGCCTGCGGAAAGGGCATCCCGTTATTTGGCCGAAAACCGGGGCGCAGTTTCCGGATGGACCGCCCGGCGGAAACTGCATCCCGGAATTTTCGCTCAGATTGGGATGTATTTTCCCGAAGGCTCTGGTTGCGGAAACTGCGACCCGGAATCCACGCTCAAACCGGGATGAGCTTGCCGCAAGACGGCCCCCAGGCACCCCCGGACGCAAACCTCAGCCATCTCTACATAGATCTCAATAGATTTGCCGAGAACTCATTCAGCGCATCTACCTGCGCATTTAAGAACCTAAACTCTCAACAATAAGAAATCTTATATGAATTGACTTAGATTTTGTATATTCCGGCCCATAAGGGGATACACTACATCCTGAAAGACAAGCCGAAGCGCCGCGCGACAGATCGTCGAGGCGGCGCGAACGCAAAAGAGAGAGGGAATTTCTAATGAGTAAGATTCTTGGTATCGACCTTGGTACTACTAACTCCGCAATGGCCGTCCTCGAGGGCGGTTCTCCGACCATTATCGTGAACGCCGAGGGCGACCGCACCACCCCGTCTGTCGTGGGCTTCCGTGCTGACGGCGACCGCGTCGTGGGTAAGGCCGCTAAGAACCAGGCGGTCACCAACCCCAAGAACACCGTGTTCTCCATCAAGCGCTTCATGGGCCGCAAGTACTCCGAGTGCACCTCCGAGATCAAGACCGTGCCGTATGAGGTCAAGGAGGGCCAGGGTGGCCGTGCCGTCGTCGATATCGAGGGCAAGGATTATACCGCCGAGCAGGTGAGCGCCATGACGCTCGCAAAGATGAAGGCCGACGCCGAGAAGTATCTGGGCGAGACCGTCACCGACGCCGTCATCACCGTCCCGGCCTACTTCAACGACGCCCAGCGTCAGGCCACCAAGGACGCCGGTAAGATCGCCGGCCTCAACGTCAAGCGTATCGTCAACGAGCCGACCGCTGCTGCTCTTGCCTATGGCCTGGACAAGCAGGGCACCGACCAGCGCATCCTGGTCTTCGACCTGGGCGGCGGCACCTTCGACGTCTCCATCCTCGACCTCGCCGACGGCGTGTTTGAGGTTCTGTCCACCTCGGGCGACAACCACCTGGGCGGCGACGACTGGGATCAGCGCGTCATCGACTGGATGGCCGATAAGTTCCAGCAGGAGAACGGTGTCGACCTGCGTCAGGACCCCATGGCCCTGCAGCGTCTGAAGGAGGCCGCCGAGAACGCCAAGAAGGAGCTCTCCGCAGCCCAGCAGTCCACCATCAACCTGCCGTTCATCACCATGAACCAGTCTGGCCCGCTGCACCTCAACTACACGCTGACCCGCGCCGAGTTCGAGAAGATCACCCGCGACCTGCTCGAGCGCTGCAAGCAGCCTGTCACCAACGCCCTGCGCGACGCTAAGCTCAAGCTCTCCGATCTGACCGAGGTCATCCTCGTCGGCGGCTCCACCCGTATGCCCGCCGTCCAGGAGCTCGTCAAGACCATGACCGGCAAGCAGCCCAACATGTCCGTGAACCCCGACGAGGTCGTTGCCGACGGCGCTGCCGTCCAGGGCGGCGTGCTCACCGGCGACGTCGAGGGCATCCTGCTGCTCGACGTTACCCCGCTGTCGCTGGGCGTCGAGACCATGGGCGGCATCATGACCAAGATGATCGACCGCAACACCACGATCCCGACCTCCAAGACCGAGGTCTACTCCACCGCTGCCGACAACCAGACCAGCGTCGAGATCAACGTGCTCCAGGGCGAGCGCGAGCTTGCCCGCGATAACAAGTCGCTCGGTAAGTTCCAGCTGACCGGCATCCCGGCTGCCCGCCGCGGCGTGCCGCAGATCGAGGTCACCTTCGACATCGACGCCAACGGCATCGTCAAGGTCTCCGCTAAGGACAAGGGCACCGGCAAGGAGCAGCAGATTACCATTTCCGGCTCCACCGCTCTGTCCGACGACGAAGTCGATCGTATGGTCAAGGACGCCGAGGCTCATGCCGAGGAGGACAAGAAGCAGAAGGAAGAGGTCGAGGTCCGCAACCAGACCGATAGCCTGTGCTACTCCACCGAGCAGACCCTCAACGAGCTGGGCGACAAGGTTTCCGTCGACGTGAAGTCCAAGGCCGAGGCCGCTATCGCCGATGCCAAGAAGGCGCTCGAGGGCTCTGACGTCGAGGCCATCAAGGCCGCTGGCGAGTCCCTGCAGTCCGTGGCCTACGAGCTGGCCCAGGTTGTCTACGCCGACGCTCAGCAGCAGACCGACGGTGCCGCCGGCGCCCAGCCTGCCGACGATGACGTGGTCGACGCCGACTACGAGGTTGTGGACGACGAGGACAAGTAATCATGTCCGCCCGTAAAGCTCGCACGGAGGCGGCCGCCGCTGGCGCCGCCCCCGTTGACTCTGAGGAGAAGGACGTGAAGATTCCCGTAGAGGCCGTCGACGATACCGAGGCCAACGAGGCCGAGGCCGCCGAGGCTGCCGAGAACCAGGTAGAGGATTCCAACAAGGAGGCGACGATGACCGAGGACGAGATGGTGGAAGCCGCTATCCGCGCCGGTGAGGAAGCCGCCGACAACGACTTTAAGCTCAAGTTCGAGCAGGCCCAAAAGGAGCTTGCCGACGTGCGCAGCGAGCTCGATGCTGCGGCAGAGGCCCAGAAGGCCGCCGAGGACAAGGCAAAGGACGCCACCGAGCGTACCGCCCGTCTGCAGGCCGACTGGGAGAACTTCCGTCGCCGCACTGCCAACGAGCGTATCGCCGAGCGCGAGCGCGCGACCGAGAAGCTTGTCACCGCGCTGTTGCCGGTGGTTGACGATATCGAGCGCGCGATCGACCATGCCCGTAGCCAGGAGCTTTCCGACGATTTTAAGCAGTTCGTCGATGGCGTCGACGCGGTGCATGCCAAGCTGCTCGATGTGTTTGCGCACGAGGGCGTTGAGCCCATCGATCCCAAGGGTGAGGCGTTCGATCCGCTCGAGCACCAGGCCGTGGGTCGCGTCGAGGACGCATCGCAGTACGACGAGACCGTCAACGACGTGTACCAGAAGGGCTACCGCATGGCGGATCGCATCCTGCGTTCCGCGATGGTGACGGTGACCTACGGTGGCGAGAAGCGCCCCGCACCGGAGCCCGAAGCGGCGCCCGAGGATGCCGCGGCCGATACGGCCGAGAGCACCGAGGAGTAATTGAGAAGGGCCCCGGGGCAACACCCGGGGCCCTTTCTGGCCTAGTGCCATATGAAAGCATGAACCGCCGCCCGCTGTGCGGCGGATGAAACAGGAGAGGAGCTACGATGGCTGCAGGCAAAACCTTCTATGACATCCTGGGCGTATCCAAGAGCGCCTCCGACAAAGAGATCAAGAGCGCGTTTCGCAAGCTCGCGCAAAAATATCACCCCGATGCCGGCGGCGACGAGGCCAAGTTCAAGGAGATCAGCGAGGCCTACGAGACGCTTTCGGACGAGAAGAAGCGCAAAGAGTACGACCAGATGCTCATGTTTGGCGGCATGCCGGGCGCGGGCGGCGCGTATGGCGGCGGCTACGGTGCCGGCGCTGGTGCCAGCGGCTGGGGCGACATCTTCGACAGCATCTTTAGCGGCAACGGCGCCTGGGGCAGCGATTGGGGCTCGGGCTTTGCCGGGGCTGCGGGCGCTGCCGGTGCCGGCGCGGGTCGCAGCCGCGCTCGCAAGGGCGGCGACCTATCGCTGACCGTCGATGTGACGGCCGAGGACGCGTTTCGCGGCGTGACGCACAAGGTCACCTATCGCATTCCCTCGACAGGCGAGCAGCAGACGATCACGGTCTCGGTGCCCGCGGGCGCGGTCGACGGCGGCAAGCTACGCTACAAGCGTCGCGGCGAGTATGGCGTTGCGGGTGGCGAGCGCGGCGACCTGGTCGTGACCACGCATGTGGAGGAGCACCCGCTGTTTAAGCGCAAAGGCGCCGACGTGACCATGGAGGTACCGGTCTCGGTCTACGAGGCGGCGCTCGGCTGCACGGTGGACGTGCCTACGCCCGGCGGTGCGACGGTCCGTTTGAAAGTGCCCGCGGGTACCCAGACGGGCAAGAAGTTCCGCTTTAAGGAGATGGGAGCGCCCGATGTTAAGCACCGTGGCCGCACGGGCGCGCTGCTCGTCGAGATCAAGGTGCAGGTCCCCACGAACCTGTCCGACGATGAGCGCGATGCCATGACCAAGCTGCGCGAGGCCGACACGCGCGACTATCGCGAGAAGGTCAACCGTTACAAGGCGACGTACTAGGGCGGTCGTGGCGCACGCCCGCGCCCGCGGGCTTATGATGGACGATAACGAGACGGAAAGGGGTCAGGTAGCATGGCCGAGGACAATAGGAACAAACCGCTGTACATGATCAGCGTGGCGGCCGAGCTGACCGGCATGCATCCGCAGACTCTGCGCGTCTACGAGTCCAAGGGCCTGGTGAACCCCCAGCGCTCGGGCGGCAACACGCGCCTGTATTCGCGTGCCGATATCGAGCGCCTGGAGCTCATCAACCAACTGACCGACGAGGGTATCAACCTTGCCGGCGTGGTGCGCATCCTCGATATGAAGGAGCGTGCCGAGGAGCGCGAGCGCGAGAATGAAAAGCTCCGTGCTCGCGTGCGCCAGCTCGAGGACGAGCTGCACGAGTACAAGATGCAAAAGAAGATCACCGCCCTGGCCCCGCGCGACGGCTCGGTCAACCCCGAGCAAGTCATGCGCAAGCTGCTAGGTACGGGTAGCGACCTATAGCTCCGCCGACGCTGCCGGGCACTCATTGGGGACAGACTTAAATGAGTGCCCGCAGAATGAGAGTGGATAATCTCCCGTTTTTGGCCTGTTTGCAGGCTCAAAGTGGGAGATTATCCACTCTCGTCATTTCGGCACTTGGGGACGTTCCTTTTGTGCCGGCACTTGGGGACACTCCTTGCGCCAAACCGGTCTTCCCGCCCCCGGCTCGCCTTATGCTTTACTGAGATAAAGTGAACGCAGAGATTCGTAACCCACTCGCAACCGTTCTATGGCACGATATTGAACGAATGTATGCTATGCGCCCAAATCTTTTGGGCAGAGTGGGAGACAGTATGGTCAAGCTGTACGAGGACGGCATCTACCTGCGCGGCGGCAGCGAGGTTGTGCCTGCGGCCGAGGCTGCCGAGCGCGGTATTACGCAGACACCCGAGGATGCCAAGCGCGGCACCATCGCGTATTCGATCCTCCAGGCACACAATACGTCGGGCGACCCCGAGGCACTCAAGATTCGCTTCGATGCCATGGCGAGCCACGACATCACCTTTGTCGGCATCATCCAGACGGCGCGCGCTTCGGGCATGGAGCAGTTCCCGCTGCCTTACGTGCTCACCAACTGCCATAACTCGCTGTGCGCCGTGGGCGGCACCATCAATGAGGACGACCACGTCTTTGGCCTTTCCGCAGCCAAGAAGTACGGCGGCATCTTCGTTCCGCCGCACATCGCCGTCATCCACTCCTTTATGCGCGAGAACTTCGCCGGTTGCGGCAAGATGATCCTGGGTTCCGACTCGCACACCCGCTATGGTGCCCTGGGTACCATAGCCGTGGGCGAGGGCGGCGGCGAGTTGGCAAAGCAGCTGCTGCGCGACACCTACGATGTCGCCTATCCCGGCGTCGTGGCCATCTACCTCACGGGCGCCCCGCGCCCCGGCGTCGGCCCGCACGACGTGGCGCTCGCCATCATTCGCGCCGTCTTTGCCAAGGGCTACGTCAAGAACAATGTCATGGAGTTTGTGGGCCCGGGCATCGCGAGCATGACGACCGACTACCGCAACGGCGTTGACGTCATGACCACCGAGACCACCTGCCTGTCGAGCATCTGGGCCACCGACGAGGACACGCACGCGTTTTTGACCATGCACGGCCGCGGCGACGACTATCGCGAGCTCAAGCCCGCCGATGTCGCCTACTACGACGGTTGCGTCGAGGTCGACCTGTCGAGCATCAAGCCCATGATCGCACTGCCGTTCCATCCTTCCAACGGCTTTGAGATCGACGAGCTCAACGAGAACCTCGAGGACATCCTGCACGAGGTGGAGCTCGAGGCCGCCAAGATCGGCGAGGGCAAGACGCACTTTAGCCTGCTCGACAAGATCGTCGACGGCAAGCTGCACGTGCAGCAGGGCGTTATCGCCGGCTGCTCGGGCGGCAACTATGACTCCGTGGTCCAGGCTGCCCGCGTGCTCAAGGGCGCCAATACCGGCTGCGGCGAGTTCTCGCTGTCGGTCTATCCCACGAGCCAGCCCGTGGCGCTCGAACTTACACGCCGCGGCTACATCTACGACCTCATGGAGGCCGGCGCAATCGTGCGCACGGCATTCTGCGGCCCGTGCTTCGGCGCCGGCGACACGCCCGCCAACAACGGCCTTTCGATCCGTCACACCACGCGCAACTTCCCCAACCGCGAGGGTTCCAAGCCGGGTAATGGCCAGCTGAGCGCCGTGGCCCTGATGGACGCCCGCTCCATTGCGGCAACGGCTGCCAACGGCGGCGTCCTGACGCCGGCGACCGACCTGCCCGAGGACACTTGGGACGAGGCCTGCGAGTACACCTTTGACGACGCGCCGTACAAGAAGCGCGTGTACTGGGGCTTTGGCAAGGCGGAGCCTGCCGACGAGCTGGTCGAAGGCCCCAACATCAAGCCGTGGCCCGCGATGGAGCCGCTCGGCGACGACATCCTGCTCAAGGTTTGCTCCAAGATCATGGACCCGGTCACCACGACCGACGAGCTCATTCCCTCGGGCGAGACGAGCTCCTTCCGCTCCAACCCGCTGGGCCTGGCTGAGTTTACGCTGAGCCGCCGCGACCCGGCCTACGTGGGTCGCTCCAAGGAGGTCGACGCTGTGGAGAAGCGTCGCGTTGCCGGCGAGTCCGCGGGCGACCTGGCGGCGTTCGATGCCGAGCTTGCCGGTGTGTTTGAGGCGCTGGCCGGCGCGGGTGTCGCGGCCGATGCCAAGGCGACCGAGTTCGGTTCCATGATTTACGCCAAGAAGCCTGGTGACGGCAGCGCCCGCGAGCAGGCCGCGAGCTGCCAGCGCGTAATTGGCGGCCTGGCCAACATCGTCCACGAGTACGCCACCAAGCGCTATCGCTCCAACGTGATGAATTGGGGCATGGTGCCCTTCCAGATGGAGGCCGAGCCCAACTTTGAGGTGGGCGATTACGTCTTTGTGCCGGGTATCCGTGCCGCGCTCGATGGCGACCTGAAGGACATCGCCGCCTACGTGGTGCACGCCGATGGTGCGGTCGAGCAGATTGAGCTCTACATTGCCGATATGACGGCAGAGGAGCGTGCCATCGTCAAGGCCGGCTGCCTGATCAACTACAACAAGTTCAAGGCCGCTGCCGAGTAACGCACTTAATTGTCCGCCCGGGGCTTACCCTTTCCCGCTCGCTCACGCGCTTCGCGAGGGTCGCGTTCGGGAAAGGGTAAGCCCCGGGCTACATTTCTGCGTTCTCGTTGGGTCTTGAGGGACGCCAAAAATAGACTTGCTTGATGCCGCCCCTGTTATCGGGGCGGCCTCTTTTTGTCGAAAACCACCACAAAGGTGCCTGTCCCCTTTGTGGGGGTGGGGACGAGCTCGATGTTGTTGTGATCGTTGAGCGGCATGTTAATGGGCGTCCCTACAGGATTTCATCCAAGCCGGGAGTCTTGGTTGTTTTGGGGATGCCGAGTTTGGATGACGCGAAATCGTCAACATTGTCCTTAATTCCGTCTTTGGTGTAGACAGTGACTATATAGGTGCTGTGCCCAAATTCGCTCTTGTCGCGTATCGCCCAGGCCTGCCAGTAGGCAGCTCCGCCTCGCTCTCTGATTTTTCCAATGCGGCGGAGTTCTGTTCGCTTTAATTTCTGGTCGCTGTCGACGGTTCGGCCGACCTCATCGGTGAGCCCGCACTGTTCAAGCAGTTTGTCGAGGACTTGGTTCATGTGACGCTCATCGGTGTTTGGAGCATAGTCGTAAGCGAGGGTGATGGAGTCGAGTGGCTGGTCGTCGATCAAATAATTCATCGTCTGAGGTTCAAGGCTGAAATGGGGGAAGCATCCGTCAATCGTTCCGAGCAGCGGTAACATTGACCGCCAAATTCCGGTGGGAATTCCATCTTCGTAGAACACGCCGCGACAGATAAAGGAGAGCGAGGTGGCACGCGAGCCGGCGTCGACCATTCCGCATAAATCGAAGGGCGAGGCGATGCCAAGGGAAAAGGGCGTGGCGACGATAAGGAAGAGCATCACGATGGGTATGGCGAGAATGGCGATGACGTTGCGACCGGTGGAATGAGACGGCTTCATATGCGCTCCTCGAGACAAAGATCTGTTGAGGATAGGCAGAAATGGATATGTTCAGAGAACAATTCAAGTTTAATCTCATGGCGCGAGATGGTCGACCGTTAGCGTCGAAAACCACCACAAAGGTGCCTGTCCCCTTTGTGGTGGTGAGGAGCGCGCGGCTTCTTTTGGTAATAATGCTGGCTGGCGATATCATTAGTGCAGGTAGCGAAGGTTTGCGTTGTGGGGTGTTTTGCCGTGAGCCGTTCTGCCCGTATTGGATTGATTGTCGTGGCGCTTGCGATCGCTGTGGTTGGCGCGGGCGCTGTCGGTATGGCATTTCTACCTGCTGCGGTGACGGAGCCGGTGGTCAAGCCTGTGACTCAATCTGTCGAACTTCTGACCGGCGACGACAAGCCCGAGACCATTACCGTTGATTTTGATGAGCAGCCGGCTGTGCTGGGTATTAGCAATTATCCGCGTATTCAGCTTGGGGCCATGCGCTATACCACGGATACAAGCCTGATCGATAGGGCGTCCGAGCTACTCAAGGGCAAAACATTTAAGCGTTGGTACGGATATGCGTCCTATCGGGCAAAAGCGAACGACATGGTTGGCGGATGCCACTCTTCCATCGAGCTGGACACTGCAAACGGCGCAAAGTTATGTGATGTCTCGTACGATCCGGGCTACGAGGGCAATGAGGGTCCGGGCATCTACATCATGGACGGCGATGTCGCCTATGTCATGGAGGGCGACCAGACCGAGCTCAACGATTTTATGGGTCAGTGTATCCAAGATGCCTATAAACAGACCTGCTTGCCTGACCCGCAGACTGCACGCGATAGTGGGTCTGCCCGTACATGGCTGTTCGAGGATGAGATGCCCTGGACCGTCGAATCGGGAAGTACGGGTTCGGCGAAGGAGTAGAAACCGCGACCACCACAAAGGTGCCTGTCCTCTTTGTGGTGGTTTTCGGTCTGTCTCGATCTGTAACATCTTGGCCGCTAAAAGTGGGCCTGGTGTTACAGATTTAGATTTTTGATCCGGGTGTTTTCTGTTCGTCTCGATTTGTAACAGATAGAGCTCTATTTGCTGACTAGATGTTACAGATTTAGATAAACGGGTGCGCTGGTCATTTCATCTCGATCTGTAACATCTAGAGCCATAAACAGCCGCTAGATGTTACAGATTGAGATAGTAAGGGGACGAGGCCGTAGCGGGTGAGCGCACCTGCTCCCTATCCATCAATCACTCAGAAAATCTTATATATAGAGACTTAGATTTGTGTATAAGATCGTACAAAGCTGGCAACAATACTTCTCGAACAACGTGAAGCCGCCCCGTAGGGCGGCCGCCCCAAGAGAGGTGATTCCATGAGAATCGATAAGCTAGCAATGACGTCGCGCGAGGCGCTGCAGACCGCCATGAGCACGGCTGCCGACGCGCAGGCCGGCGCGGTGGAGCCGATTCACCTGCTGTCTGCCCTGCTTGGTGCCGGCGAGCGCAATATCTCCGTGATCATCGAGCGCATCGGTGCCGACCCGGCCCAGCTCGCACGCTCCACACAAGATGCCATCGACCATGCGCCCAAGGTGTCGGGCGAGGGTCAGCAGATGGGCCTGTCCAACGAGCTCGTTCGCGTGATCGAGAAGGCCGAGAAAAAGGCCACCAAGATGGGCGACAGCTTTGTGGTGACCGAGCATCTGCTGATGGCACTTGCCGAGGACAAGGGTGAGGCGGGTCGCGTGCTGCGTGACGCCGGCGTGACCAAGGAGCGCATCGAGCAAGTCTACGAGGAACTGCGCGGCGATGACCGCGTGACGTCTGCCGAGGACAAGACGCAGTTTGAGGCGTTGGAGCAGTACGGTCGCAACATCTGCGATCTGGCTCGCGCCGGCAAGCTCGACCCGGTCATCGGCCGTACCGACGAGATCCGTCGTACTATTCAGGTTCTGTCCCGCCGCACCAAGAACAACCCCGTGCTTATCGGCGAGCCGGGCGTCGGCAAGACGGCCATCGTCGAGGGCATTGCTCAGCGAATCGTGGCCGGCGACGTACCGAGCACCCTGCGCGACCGCGACCTCATCGAGCTCGACATGAGCGCGCTGGTCGCCGGCGCCAAGTACCGCGGCGAGTTCGAGGACCGCTTGAAGGCCGTGCTCAAGGAAGTGCAAAAATCCGAAGGCAAGGTCATCCTGTTCATCGATGAGCTCCATACCATCGTGGGCGCGGGTGCCACCGAGGGCTCCATGGACGCCGGCAACATCCTCAAACCGGCGCTCGCTCGTGGCGACCTGCACGCGATCGGCGCGACCACGCTCGACGAGTACCGCAAGTACATCGAGAAGGACGCGGCGCTCGCCCGTCGTTTCCAGACCGTGATGGTCAGCGAGCCTACCGTCGAGGACACCATTTCAATCCTGCGTGGCCTGAAGGAGAAGTACGAGATCTTCCACGGCGTACACATCACCGATAGCGCGCTCGTGGCTGCCGCCGACCTCTCCGACCGCTACATCGCCGACCGCTTCCTGCCCGACAAGGCTATCGACCTGGTCGATGAGGCCGCGAGCCGCCTGCGCATGGAACTCGACAGCATGCCGGTCGAGATCGACGCCACCACGCGTCAGCTCACCCAGCTGCAGATCGAGGAACAGGCGCTCATGAAAGAGACCGACGACGCCTCTAAGGAGCGTTTGGAGGCTCTGCGCCAAGAGATTGCCGAAGTCCAGGAAAAGCTCAACGTGCAAAAGGCCGGCTGGCTCAACCAAAAGAACGCCATCGACCACGTGCAGGAGCTTAAGGGCCAGCTTGACGCGGCCAAGAGCGAAGAGGAGCGCGCGACGCGCAACGGCGATCTGGGCCGTGCGTCCGAGCTTCGCTATTCTGTGATCCCGGGTCTGCAGCAGCAGATTCAGGATTCCGAGGCTGCGCTCGAGGCGCAAAAGCAGCAGGACGGCGAGGGCCTCAACGAACAGGTGACCTCCGACGAGATCGCCGAGGTCGTGAGCGCCTGGACCGGTGTGCCCGTGTCCAAGATGATGCAGGGCGAGCTCGACAAGTTGAAGGGCTTGGAGGGCGAGCTGCATAAGCGCGTTATCGGTCAGGACGAGGCCGTCTCCGCTGTAGCCGCGGCCGTGCGTCGCAGCCGTGCGGGTCTCTCCGACCCAGACAAGCCCATCGGCAGCTTCTTCTTCCTGGGCCCCACCGGCGTAGGCAAGACCGAGCTCGCCAAGGCGCTGGCCGAGTGCCTGTTCGATGACGAGCGCGCGCTCGTGCGTATCGACATGTCCGAGTATATGGAGAAGTTCAGCGTCCAGCGTCTGATCGGTGCGCCCCCGGGATACGTGGGCTATGACGAGGGCGGCCAGCTCACCGAGGCCGTGCGCCGTCGTCCCTACTCCGTGATCTTGCTCGACGAGATGGAGAAGGCTCATCCGGATGTCTTTAACGTGCTGCTGCAGGTGCTCGACGACGGCCGTTTGACCGACGGTCAGGGTCGCCAAGTGTCCTTCAAGAACACGATTATCATCATGACGTCCAACGTGGGCTCCAAGGCTATCGCCGATCTGTCCGGCAAGGACGAGGAGGAGATGCGCCATCAGGTTGACGGGGCCATGGCTCAAACCTTCCGCCCCGAGTTCCTCAACCGTATCGACGATATCGTGGTGTTCCATCCGCTCGGCATGGCGCAGATCGAGAAGATCGTCGACATCCAGCTCGCCGACGTCCGCGCGCGTCTGGCCAAGGAGCGCATGACGCTTGCCATCACCCCGGCGGCCAAGCAGATGCTCGCCGTGGGCGGCCTGGACCCGGTCTTTGGCGCCCGTCCGCTCAAGCGCCTGGTCCAGCGCGAGGTCGTGGACGCCATCGCCGCCGCTATCATCGACGGCACGGTGCGCGAGGGCGATCAGGTGACAGTCGATGCCGACAAGGACGGCGGCTTTACCGTCGTGTGCGACAACACGCCGGCGGCCACCTACGAGGTCCCCGACGCCGAGTAGATTTTTGGGATATGCCTTAAAATCTACCAGCCGTCTCTAAACGCCAAGGGCGGCGGATCCATTGGGTCCGCCGCCCTTTTTCGTGCGACAATCGATGATGCCGAACGGATGCGATGTAAGGAGCTATGCAGATGAAAGACGAGATCAAGACAAGCGCGCCGGCGCCCAGGCCCACGTCCAAGCCGGCGCCCAAGCCGCGCGACCCCTACATCCGTGCCGAGAACGAGGATGACGACGGCTACGATCCTTATAGCGATCGCCGCCCCGAGCGCGAGCCCCTCTTCGAAGCTGACCCCTGGCGTTAAGTAGCTCATTTGGGACGGGGCTTTTTTAGCTACTTTGTTTTCGGCTAGAGGCGTTCATGCCTGCCCCCCTCGGCCGCTCGATATCCTCCGGGAGGGGCCACTAATAGAAAACTTGCTTATCCATTAATCAAGATACGCATAATCTTGCTCTCCTGCTAATCAAGAATCGTTATAATCTTGATTAGCAGGAGAGC